>JAAEYW010000010.1 GCA_018223185.1 Oceanospirillales bacterium
ACACCTTTAATTATTACGTTGGTAGCAGAGGACAGATCTGAACTGACGGCCTTCCTGCCCTTATAAAGAGCCGAGCCCGACGCTTTCTATACCAACTTAAAACCACCGAATTTCAGGCACAAAAAAAGGCATGTCATTACGACACACCTTTAATTATTACGTTGGTAGCAGAGGACAGATCTGAACTGACGGCCTTCCGGCCCTTATAAAGAGCCGAACCCGACGCTTTCTATACCAATCTACAAACTGTATTTCAGGCAAAAAAAAGACCAACCTGGCGGCTAGTCTTGTTTTTCCGTTGTGGTAGCGGGGGCCAGATTTGAACTGACGACCTTCGGGTTATGAGCCCGACGAGCTACCAGGCTGCTCCACCCCGCATCAACGTGGCAAGCATATTACTGTTACAATTCACCAAATGCAATGAAAATAAATAATCTTTTCAATTAATTACTCAATATTATCTGATATAACTAAACTAAACATTAAGGCGTTCTTAACGGAGCTGTATATGGCACTGATTTACGTAATGGACCCCATGTGTAGCTGGTGTTATGCATTTCAGCCTCATCTGAGGGATATGATCAGCCGGTTACGTCCCGGGGTCAGGATATTTTGTTATATGGGTGGGCTCGCCCCGGATAGCGATAAACCGATGCCAGATGAGATGCAGCAGGCGATCGCACAAACCTGGCATGAAATTGAACAACGTACCGGAACCCACTTTAACCACGAATTCTGGCAAAAATGCCAGCCGAGACGATCCACATACCCGGCCTGCCGGGCGGTTATCAGTGCCGACCTGATATCAACCGGAACTGGTATGCTGATGGCTGAAGCAATTCAGAAAGCCTATTACCAGGAAGCCCGCAATCCTTCCGATCTGTCTGTACTGACCGAACTCGCTGAAGAGATCGGTTTAAGTCGCAAGCGTTTCTCCAGCCAGATGTGTAGTGAGAAAACGGCACAGACTCTGTTTGAAGACCTGAGCTTTTGTCAGCAAAACGGAATTCAGGGGTTTCCTTTTCTCGGCATAGAAACCCCAAAAGGAATAAAGGTCATCAGTAGCGGATATTGCAGCCGGGACCAGTTGCTGCAACGCTGCGCTGCCCTGGATCTGTTCTGACCTTTAATCAGAGGCCATCTGATAAATAAAAAAACGGGAGCCAAAGCTCCCGTTTTTCACTGACAAGCGATCTCAGCTGCGAGCAACAGAGACATCTTCAGCCTGCAAGCCTTTATCACTCTCTTTCACCGTAAACCTGACACTTTGCCCTTCAGTCAACGAGCGATGCCCCCGGCCACGGATATTACGAAAATGAACAAAAACATCATCACCATTTTCGCGGGTAATAAAGCCAAACCCCTTTGACACATTAAACCACTTTACCGTACCCAACTCGCGGTCATCATTTTCATCGGTTTCCTCTTCACTACCGGAACCCAGGCCAGCAATAACACAGCTAACCAGCACAACCACAAACACAACGCCAATATCAAAAAACGGCAACCCGCCCTCACCTGGCAGCTCACCTTGTAAAAACAGGATAACCGCAGTGGCAAGTGCGCTGACAACTACACTACGTATAAGTTGATTAACACTCATATAGATCTCTTATAATTAATTAAAGTTATTGAATAAAAACAGGATTCATAGAAAAAAGAACCCAGACCTCTCTATATACCGACTTTTATGCTTTTTTTCAATCGCTTAGCGACTCAAACACTGATACAGCCCCGGAATAGGGTATAATTGCGACCAATTAACTGCTTATGCGCAAAACACAGCAAGGGGAAAGAAAAGTAATATGAAGCAACAACCGTTACTCGAAGATCTGCAATCACGGATCGCTTTTCAGGAAGACGCTCTTGATAAAATGAGTGCTGAGATGGCGAAACAGGGCGCCGAAATTGCACGACTGACCCAGATCATTAAGATTCTCCACCAGCAGGTTAAACAGTTTGCCCCCGACCTGATCAGCGCGCCGGAAGATGACGTTCCACCGCCGCACTACTGATCATGCGATGAAGATTACCCAACCCGCTTACGACAGGCTTTTCAACGTGTAGATGTCGTAACGACTTGATTTGCCATTGAGCTGATAGCTGGGAGCCTGCCCGACAATAGCAGGCGCTTTACGGGGACGCTTAACCACCACACGGTATTTAGCACGTTGCAATGCGGCATTAAGCAGCGCTGCCGAGTCCTGATCATCGCCAACCACATCCCGGAACACCCGCATCTCTTTTTTCACCAGGGCTGACTTATCGGTATGTGGGAACATCGGATCAACATAGACCACCTGCGGCTTATCAGCATCGCCTGACAGCCCAGCCAGCCAGGCGATGCTGTCGGCGTTAATCAGAGACATCCGGGCAGCAATATCCGCCACTTCCGGATCTTCCTGCGCCTGCCGCAGACCACTTTCCAGCAAAGCATGAATAATCGGAGACCGCTCCACCATCTGCACGTCACACCCTAAGGTAGCCAGCACAAAACTATCCCGCCCAAGTCCGGCAGTCACATCAGCAACCTGCGGACGAACAGAGCCTTTAATACCGACAGCTTTGGCGATCATCTGCCCTTTACCACCACCAAATTTGCGACGATGCGCCACCGCACCCGAAACAAAATCGGCCAACACCGGCCCGGGAGCCTTGCGACCAGTCTGTTGCAAACGACGGGTACCCGACTCACAGATCAGCAACTGCGAGAATTGCTCATCACGCAGGTCATAGACCTCCAGCAGAGGCAGCCCCAAACGGACCGCCAGCGAACTGGCATCTTCCTGTCCCGCATCATCGGCATAACAGACAGCGATACCTGCAAGCATTGAATCTGATGAATCCTGAATCAAAATGAGTCCTTACGTCCTGCGTCAAACGAATTAAACAACAAAGTACACACCCAGCAACACAAACCCGAGAAGCATCCGGTAGATCACAAATGGCAACATTCCGATTTTGTCCAGCCACTTCAGAAACAGATGGATACAGGCATAGGCACTGATAGCAGCGAGCACCGTACCGCCAACCACCATCGTCCACTGATCTGCAGTGCCGGTTTTCATCAGCTCCAGCCCTTTCAGCAACCCGGCTCCAAGAATCACGGGAACGGACAACAGGAATGAAAAGCGCGCCGCCGACTGCCGGTTAAGCCCCAGCATTAACCCCGCAGTAATCGTGATACCGGAACGGGAAGTACCGGGAATCAGCGCTACCGCCTGAGCAAGACCGATAATAACCGCATCTTTAAGGGTAATTTTCTCCAGTGGACGCACCTCAGTACGACTGAAATCAGCCCACCAGAGCAGCGCACCAAATATCAGTGTCGTTCCGGCGATTACCAGAATACTGCGGCCATAGTGATCAACGGCAGAATTAAATACAAACCCCATCACCACCGCAGGCACTGTTGCCCAGATCACATACCAGGCCAGCGTTGAGTCGGTTGTCTTACCCCGTCCGGCCAGACTGCCGGTCCAGGCGACAATCATGCGCCAGATATCCTCACGAAAATAGATCATGACCGCCGTCAGCGAACCAATATGTACACCCACATCGAAAGCCAGCCCCTGATCAACCCAGCCAAACAGCTGTGATGGCAATATCAGATGCGCTGAACTTGAGATCGGTAAAAACTCTGTCAGGCCCTGCAGCAAAGCCAGAAACACTACCTCAAACCAATCCATGATAAACACATCCCCTGCTAATATTGTAAATCTGTAAATTTAATGGCTGCACGCTGCTGACTGTATAGTACCGGTCTAATAGTACCGGTCTAATAGTACCGGCCTCTATATTCGGGCCTTTATTGACTGGCTTAGCTATTGCTGGTTTTTCTTTTTTTGTTCACTTATTTTCTTCCAGGAGACCTCATCACGCAGATAGACCGGCTGAGCCAGCTCCGCAGAGACACCCTCCCCTCGCAAATATGCCTCAAGTGCTAATTCACACATCACCCCTGCAGCCGGATAGATATCCAGCACCGGGGAGCTGACAGCCTGTTGCACAGCTGCCGACATAGTTTCGAGATAAATCCAGCCCCGCCCGGCTGCAAACCACTGCTCGCCATCAGGCAAAACAATATTCTCAGGCGCACTGACAATCTCTTTTCCCAGAGCCACGGGCAGACCATCCCGCATCTCATAGGCGCAGCAGTACAGTTCATTCATCCGGGCATCCAGGGTACTGACCACCCGATCAGCGTTATATTCCCTCGCCGCACTGAGAGCGATTGCCTCCAGGGTTGATACCGGAAGCAACGGCAGATCTGCGGCAAATGCCAGCCCCTGTGCCGTCCCCGTAGCAATACGAATCCCGGCGAAAGAGCCGGGCCCCCGGCCAAACGCAATAGCATCGAGTTGATTGACCCGCAGCCCTGATGAGGACAGCATCTGGTCAACCATCGGTAATAACTGACGGGTATGCTGACGGGGAATCACACGGAAATCTTCCTGAATAACACCATCAACTGAAAGTGCCACAGAACAGGCATCCGTTGATGTATCCAGGGCAAGAATTTTGGCCATCTGTAGTATCCGGTATCTCTGAAAAAGCAGGTTCAGCTATGAACCCGGGAAAAGCGCTGCATTTTAAGCGCTATGCTCAGGAAAGGCTATCCTCTCCCCAGCGAGGCATCAGCTTTTGTTCAATCTGCAACTGATTAAGAATCCGCGCCACCACAAAGTCGACCATATCTTCAACGGTTGCGGGACGATTATAAAAACCGGGACTGGCAGGGATAACCACACATCCCATCCGCGTAAGCTTAAGCATATGTTCAAGATGAATCTCTGAGTAAGGCGCCTCACGGGGCACCAGAATCAACTGACGTCGCTCTTTAAGGGCCACATCCGCGGCCCTTTCGATGAGATTATTACTCGCGCCGGTCGCAATAGCAGACAGCGCTCCGGTCGAGCAGGGGCAAACCACCATTTTACTGGGCGCTCCGGAACCGGATGCCACCGGAGCCATCCACTGCTCCCGGCCAAACACCCGGATCTGCCCGGCTGCCGCAGTAAACCGCTGTGTCAGCCAGAGCTCCTGCTCTTTAGCTGAGCCCGGCAGCGCTTCATCAGTTTCAGTAGCGATCACCACCTGGGCCGCTTTTGAAATCATAACCAATACCTGACACCTGGCCGCCACCAGACACTCCAGCAGACGCAAACCATACTGGGCTCCAGAGGCACCCGTTATCGCCAGAGTTATTCTCTCTTTATAGGAATCCGTCACCTTCAGCTCCACTTCTGCTGCAACACATTAACCAGACGGGCATGAATACCGTCAAAACCGCCGTTACTCATAATCACAATATGACTGCCCGGCTGAGCCTCGGCGACCAGCTGCTGAATAAGCTCATCGGTGTCGCGGGCTAACAGTGCCGGATTAGCACAACTGTCAACCACATCCTGCAAAGACCACTCAAGCCCGGCGGGCTGATACCAGTATACTTTGTCTGCAAGAGCCGCAGACTGAGCCAGATTGGTCCGGTGCATCCCCATCCGCATGGTGTTGGAGCGGGGCTCTATCACAGCAATTACCGGTGCATCTCCCACCTGCGCTCTGATTCCCTGCAGGGTGGTTGCGATGGCGGTGGGGTGATGGGCAAAATCATCATAGACCCGGATACCCGCCACCTCACCGATCAGCTCCATACGCCGTTTAACACCACCAAAATTGCACAACCCCTCAATCCCGTGCGCGATCTGCACGCCGACATTGCGAGCCGCCACCAGTGCCATCAGGCCGTTATTGACAGAATGCAGCCCGGTCATATTCCAGCGCACCGTGCCGACAACCTCTCCCTCATGCAAAACCTCAAATTCTGAACCATCAGATTTCAGCAGCCGGGCCTGCCATTCAGCATCAACACCCGACTGAGTTTCATTGCCAACCGACGTCTTCACCAGCGGTGTCCAGCAGCCCTGCTCAATCACCTGCTCCAGAGCATCGACACCCGCAGGCATAATCACCTGACCGTTGGCTGGCACAATTCGGACGACATGATGAAACTGCCGCTGAATTGCCGCCAGATCATCAAAGATATCCCCATGGTCAAACTCGAGGTTATTCAGGATAAGGGTACGGGGGTGGTAATGCACAAACTTAGAACGTTTATCGAAGAATGCGGTGTCGTACTCATCCGCTTCAATGACGAAAAAAGGACTCTCACCCACCCTAGCAGAACGATCGAAATTTTTCGGCACGCCGCCGATCAGAAACCCCGGTGCCATATCAGCATATTCCAGCAGCCAGGCCAGCATCGTAGCGGTGGTGGTTTTACCGTGAGTTCCGGCAACTGCCAGTACCCACTTATCCCGCAGCAGATTATCAGACAGCCACTGAGGGCCTGAAGTATAGGGCAAGCCACGCGCCAGCATCGCCTCAACACAGGGGTTTCCACGGGTCATCGCATTGCCGACGATAATCATATCCGGTGCCGGATCAAGCTGAGCCGGATCATACCCTTCGATCAGGCTGATACCCTGCTGTTCCAGCTGGGTACTCATTGGCGGGTAAACGTTAGCATCAGAGCCACTCACCCGGTGCCCCAGCTCCTTTGCCAGCACCGCCAGACTGCCCATAAAAGTGCCACAGATTCCCAGTATATGAACATGCACGGATAAACTCTCCAGATCGTTTTTTTATCCTGAAATTATCGCCCTATGATAACAGTTAAGCCGACTGCGTTATGCCCTTTTTCAAGCATAAAAACTATCCTCAGAAAACTGAACATATAAACCAAACACACCGCTTAATGCCCGAGGATTGAAATCAATCGATGCAATTCTCGTTTTTTTGATTTAATTACGCATGCGGCGGTGTAATTACCGGTGTAATCAGCGTAAAATTAATCGAATTTTTTAACTCCTGAACCTATAGGTTTTTTGGCCACATGCGACTGCTGAACCAGTACCTCAAGCACCACGATACTCCCGATGATCTTATTGACCTGATTGACAGTCTGATGCTGTCCTGCAAAGAGATTGCTATTAAACTGCGCGAAGGCGCTCTGGCTGGTGTTTTGGGAACATCCGAAGGCATTAACGTTCAGGGGGAAACCCAGAAAAAACTGGATATCATCTCTAACGATATTCTCAAGGCTGTACTGCTTGATAACCCGACCGTTGCAGGCCTGGCCTCTGAAGAGGAAGACCATCCGGTCGGCGGCAATCCCGATGGTAAATATCTGGTGACCTTTGACCCTCTGGATGGATCATCCAACATTGATGTCAACGTCTCGGTAGGCACCATCTTCTCGATCCTGATAAAACCGGAAGGAATGGACGGCGGAGACGATGCAGCCTTTATGCAGAGCGGCCGGAAACAGGTCGCTTCCGGTTATGTACTCTACGGCCCGTGCGCTGTGCTAGTGCTGACCACCGGTAATGGCGTACAAATGTTCACCCTGAGCCACGGTGGTGACTTTATCCTCACCGAAGAGCACGTCAGAATTCCTGAACAGACTCAGGAGTTTGGCATCAACATGTCAAACCAGCGTTTCTGGGAACCAGAAATGCAAGCCTATGTTGCTGACCTGTTACAGGGTGAAGAGGGACCGCTGGGCAAACGCTACAACATGCGCTGGGTGGCCTCAATGGTCGCAGAAGTACACCGCATCCTGACCCGCGGCGGTATCTTCATGTATCCATGGGATAGTCGTGACCCGGCCAAGCCAGGCAAACTCCGCCTGATGTACGAAGGCAATCCTATGAGCTTTCTGATCGAGCAGGCTGGCGGCCTCAGCACCACCTGCTATGGACACATCATGGACATAGAGCCCGAAAAGATTCACCAGCGGGTTTCCGTTGGTCTGGGATCAAAAGCGGAAGTGGAAACCATGATGAAATATCACGCTAAGGACTAACTGAATCGTCAGTTTATGATCTTTAAGTCGTATTCAATTTCTCCCTAAGGGCCGTATATAATGCGGCCTTTGGATTCCAAACAGATTTAACACTTAAACAGGAAGGCGACACATGAGCTTTGAAAAAGTCCCTGCTGGCAATGATCTGCCAAACGACATCAATGTAATCATCGAGATTCCAGCGGACAGCGATCCGGTTAAATATGAGATCGACAAAGATTCTGGTGCAATCTTCGTTGACCGTTTCATGGCCGCGCCTATGTTCTACCCTGCGAACTACGGTTACATCAACAACACTCTGGCCGATGATGGCGATGCTCTGGATGTACTGGTTGTTACACCATACCCGGTTGTGCCTGGCTCTGTTATTCGCTGCCGTCCGGTTGGCGTACTGAACATGACCGATGAAGCCGGTGAAGATGCCAAACTGGTTGCGGTACCACACGACAAGCTGAGCAAAGCATACAAAGACGTTCACGACGTAACCGACCTGCCAGAATTACTGCTGGCCCGCATCAAGCACTTCTTCGAGAACTATAAAGGTCTGGAAGAGGGCAAGTGGGTTAAAGTTGAAGGCTGGGAAGGCGCTGAAGCAGCTAAAGCCGCTATCGTTGAATCTCAGAAAGCTTACGAAGCCGCTAAGTAATCAATTACACGGCTGTAAAAAACCCGCGCCATGCGGGTTTTTTTTATTCCAGGCCATCATTAATGGCGACTCAATGGGTCCGGCCAAACAACCTCTTGCCGCTTTCCACTATCACCAGGACCACTGCACCGGCAACAATACCCACCAGACCATCCAGCAATACCGGCACCAGCCAGTGAAGCAACGCATTCATATCCACCGTCAGCTGTTCAACAAAGTGATGCAACAACGGTAATCCATGCACCAGAATTCCGCCCCCCACCAGAAACATAGCGAGGGTGCCGACAACCGATAAGATTTTCATCAGTTTAGGCGCAGCCATAACGATTCCCCGGCCAGCCTTTTTTGTCAGCGACGCAGCATCAGGTTTACGCACCATGTAGAGCCCAAGATCATCCAGTTTAACAATTCCTGCAACCAGACCATACACGCCCACCGTTACCAGCAGAGAAATACCCAGCATCACCCCCAACTGAACCGACAGTGATTCAGCAGCCACCGTTCCCAGCGTCAGTACAATAATCTCAGCTGAGAGAATAAAGTCGGTACGAATCGCCCCTCTGATCTTCTGCTTTTCAAACTCAACAATATTAACCTCATCACTGCCTACCGCTGAAACCAGTTCAGCATGATGCTTAGCGCCCTCGTCTGCAGGGTAAATAAATTTATGTGCGACCTTCTCAAAGCCTTCAAAACACAGGTAGAGTCCCCCAAGCATCAACAGGGGAATAATCAGCCAGGGAATAAAATAACTGATCGCCATCGCGCCGGGCACCAGAATCATCTTATTCACCAGCGACCCTTTCGCCACCGCCCAGACAACCGGTAGCTCACGGTCTGCACGCACCCCAGACACCTGTTCAGCATTCAGCGCAAGATCATCACCGAGCACCCCCGCGGTTTTTCCCGCTGCCACTTTAGTCATACTGGCAACATCATCAAGAAGTGTTGCTATATCATCAATTAATGCAAGAAGGCTTGAGCCTGCCATGTTTCAGTCCTTTAAATTAACAAGTTGCAGTGCAGAGAATACGCAATTATCGACAGGATTGTCTGATCCGCAGTAAAAATATCGCAGATCCCATCCAACCACTCCTCTATCCATGTGATAATAAAACCGATATTCGGGGGTGACTATAGCGATGAGACATAAAGTATCTAAAGAAGTGGTAACCGAGGCGATGCAGGTGGCCAAAGCCACTCAGCGACCGGGGCAGACCAAAGAGCAGACCAAGCTGATCGCTCAGGGGATTCAAAAAGGGATTGAGGAGTATAAAAAGCGTCACAAGGAGAGATCCCGGGAGCTGGACAAGCAGAAGCGAAAGCTACAGCAAGCGCAAAAAAACGATTCCCTGGATACGACAACCGAACCTGTCACAGAGACTGTCTATGTGCAGAGTCGGTTGAGCTGGGGATTATTGTTGTTAAGCTGGGCAGGTTTCGCGGTCTACGCGGCTTTTTACAATCCTCTTTAAGTTTGTTTTACTACTCTGCTCAAAGAGCTGGATCTATAATCGAAAACAACATCAGTAGCTGTTTTCAAATAGCACCTCTTCTAAAGGCAGCTGCCCTGCCCTCGGATTAGCCGCTTTAGCCGCCTTGCCCAACGTAATGATCATGCTGATGATATGGCCGGGAGGCAGATTAATAATATCGGCTACCTCCTCACTGTCAAAGCCAATCATAGGACAAGTATCATACCCCATCGCCTTGGCGGCCAGCATCAGCGTCTGCGCAGCCATACCACTGGAGCGAAGCGCTTCATCCCGTTGCAACTGCCCGTTGCCCTGATAAAAGGCTTCCAGCATCGGCAACATCACTGACTGAACCTCTGCAGGGGTATTCGCCCAGTAACGCTGAGGCTTATCACACCAGGCCTGAGTATCCGCACAGAGAATAATCAGTTCCGCCGCTTCGGTTATCTGGGTCTGCCCCCAGGCTGCGTCCTGAATTCTGACTCGCTGTTGCGGATCGGTCACCCTGACAAATCGCCAGTGCTGAATATTATATGAGGTAGGCGACAGCAGCACCGCTTTCATCATGCGTTCAAAATCGACTTCGCTGACCCTGTCGTTGCCGGAGTAATGCTTAATCGCGCGGCGTGCTTCAATAGCGGTAAAAAGGTCCATAATAAATCCTTAACTGTTCATCTTGTTTAAAGGGGCTGACTGAGCCGCTTATCGCTCTGCCAACGGATGAAGAACAGATTAAATTGTTTATTATTAGCTGATAACCCGCCTGATTATGAAAACAATGTTGAGAAAAAGCGAACAGTATCAGGATTTTATATCGATCCCTTGCTCCCAATAAGGAACTTCACTGCCAAAATACTCAATGGCAAAATCCAGAAACGCACGGACTTTGGCAGGCATATACTGACGCTCAATCAGCACTGCATTGATCTCCTGCGCCAGCATCTGATATTCAGGGAACAGCACAGTCAGCCTGCCAGCGCGGATATCAGGTCCGGCAACAAATGTAGGCAGCCGGGCGATCCCCAACCCCTGCAGAACAGCTTCCAGCAACGCCTCGCTGTTGTTCACCTGATAACTGCCCGACACAACCACAGAGTGACGCTGATTATCCTTACTGAAGGACCACTCTTTAACATCGTTTGAATAACTGAAAGAGAGACAGTTGTGCAACAGCAGATCGTCCAGCTGCTGTGGATAACCACAGTTATCCAGATAGTCAGGTGATGCGCACAACACGCTGTTTAATGGTGCCAGCCGTCGAGCGATCAGCGTAGAGTCGGACAGTACTCCTCCCCGAATCGCGATATCAAACCCGCCGCTGACAAGGTCAACTGTCCTGTCATCCATTACCAGTTCGATACGAATCTTTGGATACCGTTTCAGAAACTCAGGGATCATCGGCGCCATATGCAAACGACCAAATGACATCGGGGTGTTAATACGCAACCGCCCCTGCGGCTCCCCCTGCAACTGAGCCACCGCATCCTCCGCATCCCGGGCAGCAAGATTTGCCTTAAGGGCGTGTTCAAAGTAGTGTTCACCCGCCTCTGTCAGACTCAGCTTCCGCGTTGTCCGGTGCAGCAGTTTGACACCGAGCTGTTGCTCTAACAGGGATATACGTTTACTGACCGCAGATTTAGATATTCCCAGAAAACGGGCAGCAGGAGAAAATCCGCCATATTGCACCACGGCAACAAAGACCGGAATTGCACCAATAGTATCCATCAAACCACCAATTGTTTACTTTACCTCAACAGTTATTCTCCAGAAATAGGGATTATCAGTCAATTCAAAACAGGCTAACCTGCAAACTATCACTCCACGGTAAGCAAAGAAAAGCCTTATGAAAAGCCAGCACAGCCATTATTCAAGTACTTATCCACGGTCACTGATCCATCTTTTGATGCTCTTAATGGTAGCGCTTATCGCCAGCTCCTTTCCTGTTGGCGCACTGATCACCTCCGGACTGCCGCCAGAGGTGATGATGTTTTTGCGTTTCCTGTTAGCAGCACTGATGCTTGCCCCCTATGTACTTATTAAAAATGGCTGGCACCTTCCTGGCCCCCGCAAACTGGCAGGCTATGCGGCGTTAAGTGTTCCTTTAGTTGTGTTTTTCTGGTGTATGTTTGAAGCGCTGCGGTACACCAGCGCTCTGAACACTGGCGCAATCTACACTATCGTTCCGGCGATAACCGCGCTCTATGTATTTTTTATCAACCGGGAAAAAACCAGCAAACAACGGGCTACAGGATTACTGACAGGGACACTCGGAGCCCTGTGGATTGTGTTTCGCGGCGATATAAACAATCTGCTACAACTGGACCTTAATCATGGAGACCTGCTGTTTCTGCTTGGCTGCCTGTTTATGGCTGCATATAACCCGATGATTAAAAAATTCTATTCAGGCGAAGCAATGGAGACGATGACATTCTGGGTGATCAGCTTCGGCACTCTCTGGTTATTACTTCTGTCCCTCCCCACTCTTAATCAGATTGAATGGCGGACGGTGGAAAGCCATGTTTATCTGGGGATTATCTATCTGGCCATTTTTACTACACTGATCAGCTTCTTTCTGCTTCAGCTGGGCACGCTGGTGCTTGGGCCAACACCAGTCGCTGCCTACAGTTTCCTGACACCGGTATTTGTCGTCATTCTCAACCTGTTCACCGGCTCTGCAGCTTTACAGTGGCAACTGCTGCCGGGCATCGCTTTAGTTCTGATCGCCATGATACTGGTTCAGCGGGAAGGCTACTCTCTGCAAAAGGCATAGCAGTATGCATATCTGTTGAGTCATGGTAATTGTCCTAAATAGACAACAGCTGTCCATATCCTGATACCGCTTTTCTGCTAAGATAATCACCTTTGGTAACAGTTTTCTCAGAGGTTAAGTCAGATGAAGTTTGAAGGTACCGAGCGCTACGTCGCTACCGATGATCTGCGGATGGCAGTGAATGCCGCAGCCACCCTGCAACGCCCCCTGCTGATTAAGGGCGAACCGGGTACCGGTAAAACCATGCTCGCCGATGAGGTAGCACTGGCCTTTGGCAAAAAACTGCTGCGCTGGCATATCAAGTCGACCACTAAAGCGCAGCAGGGCCTCTATGAATACGATGCAGTCTCACGACTGCGGGATTCTCAGCTGGGTGATGACCGGGTACACGACATTAAAAACTACATTCGTAAAGGGATGCTGTGGGAAGCATTCAATGCCGACGAGCAGGTGGTGCTGCTGATCGACGAGATCGATAAAGCGGATATCGAGTTCCCCAACGACCTGCTGGTCGAACTGGATAAGATGGAATTCAGTGTATACGAGACCGGCGAGACCGTGGTCGCTAAACACCGCCCCATAATTATCATCACCAGCAACAATGAAAAAGAGCTGCCGGACGCCTTCCTGCGCCGCTGTTTCTTCCACTATATCAACTTCCCCGATGCTGAGACCATGAAGCAGATCGTCGATGTTCATTTCCCGGACATTCAGAAAGATCTGGTCAATGAAGCACTGGAGATATTCTTTCAGGTACGCGAGATTAATGGCCTTAAGAAAAAACCCTCTACCTCAGAACTGATTGACTGGCTCAAGTTGCTGCTGGCAGACAACATTCCCGTTGACCTGCTGCAAAACCGCAACCCCACTGAGGCGATTCCACCGCTGTACGGCGCTCTGCTGAAAAATGAGCAGGATGTGCATATGTTACAGCGTCTGGCCTTTATGGCTCGCCGCGAAAACCGCTGATCGGGAGCCACCGATGTTAGTCGATTTCTTTTACACCCTGCGCAAGGCTCAGGTGCCGGTTTCAATCAAAGAGTTGCTGACGCTGCTTGAAGCCCTGGAGAACCATCTGGCGTTTGCCAGCTGGGATGATTTCTACCTGCTGGCCCGCACCTGCCTGGTAAAGGATGAGAAATATTTCGATCGCTTTGATCTGGCCTTTGGTCACTACTTTAAAGGACTGTCCGATCTGCCTGACCCGTTTGAGAACGTTGTTCCAGAGCAGTGGCTTGAAGCAGACTTCATCCGCAATCTTAGCGATGAAGATAAAGCTGAAATAGAGAAACTCGGCGGCCTTGATAAGCTGATGGAAACCCTGGCCAAACGCTTTGAAGAGCAGAATGAGCGCCACGCCGGGGGCAGTAAATGGATCGGTACCGGCGGTACTTCTCCGTTCGGTCATAGCGGCTATAACCCAGAAGGGGTGCGCATCGGCGGTGAAAGCAAAAACAAGCGCGCGGTGAAAGTGTGGGAGAAGCGACAATTCCGCGATCTCGATGACAGCGTCGAACTGGGCACCCGCAACCTGAAGGTAGCACTGCGCAAACTGCGTAAATTCGCCCGTACCGGCGCCGCCGATGAGCTGGATCTGGACGACACAATCCGTTCCACCGCCAATAATGCCGGACTGCTGGATCTGAAGATGGTACCGGAACGCCATAACGCCGCCAAAGTACTGCTGTTCTTCGATGTTGGTGGTTCAATGGACCCGTACATCCGCCAGTGTGAACAACTGTTCTCCGCCGCCCGCACCGAGTTCAAACATCTGGAATACTTCTACTTTCATAACTGTGTATATGAGCGGGTGTGGAAAGATAATAAACGCCGCTGGAATGAGCATATCGACACCTTCGACCTGTTGCATACCTATGGCCGGGATTATCGGGTGATCTTCGTTGGTGATGCAGCGATGGCTCCCTACGAAGTCAGCGAGCGTTACGGCAGCGTTGAGCACCGCAACCCGGAAGCCGGAGAGATCTGGTTGCGACGGATTCTGGACACCTGGGACAAAGCGATCTGGCTCAATCCCAGCCACCAGCGATACTGGGACTACACAGCCAGCACTCAGATGATCCGCAACATTATGGATAAAAAGATGTACCCCCTGACCCTGGAAGGGCTGGAGGATGGCATTCGCTATCTGTCAAAGTAGGGTATCTGGCGAATTGCAAACGCAAAACGAATCAGACATGCTTCGATATAATTGAAAACCTCAGGAGCCACTCCTTGAAAAATAAAGCGATCACTTTTCTACTGTCACTCAGCTATATAGCGCTGTTTTCCATTCCGCTGAATGCCAGTGCGCAAGATTTAACAAATAACTTAGGTATCTGCTTTGTTGACTCACTGAATGGTAAAGATCGCAAAGAACTGGTTAAGTGGATGTATTTTTCGCTTTCGGCTCATCCTGAACTGGAATCATATTCCAATGTTTCGAAAGAAAACCTGGTGGATGCAGAAAAAACATTTGCTTCGCTGGTCACCCGGCTATTAACAGAAGACTGTTCCAATGAAGCCAAAGCAGCACGACATTCAGACCCTCAGGCTTTAAAAAAAGCCTTTGAACTCATCGTCAAAGTGCCTTTAAAAGACTTATTAGCCAATAAAGATGTCAGAACGACAATCTCAAATTACTCCAGGCATGTAGATCAGAATAAAATCAAAGAAGTATTCACAGAACAAAAATAGCCAAGCGAAACGACAGTAACAAAGCACCGCTGAGGAGCTTTGTTACTGTTCAGTCATACGGAGCAGTGGATACAGCGTTTACTCGTAGTGATAAAAACCACGTCCACTCTTGCGCCCCAGATAGCCGGCATCGACCATCTGCACCAGCAGCGGGCAAGGGCGGTATTTGGAATCTTTGAAGTTGTCGTAGAGCACTTCCATAATGCTCAGACAAGTATCCAGACCGATCAGATCTGCCAGTGCCAGCGGCCCCATCGGGTGACTCATTCCCAGCTTCATCACAGTATCGATCTCTTCCGCTGAGGCCAGGTTTTCATAACGACAGAACACCGCTTCATTGATCATCGGCATCAGAATGCGGTTGGAAACAAACCCCGGTGCATCGTTAACATCAACCGGGACTTTGCTCATATCCAGTGACAGCTGTTTAACCGCATCAAATACTTCGTTGTCGGTCTGTAACGCACGGATAATTTCCACCAGTTGCATCATTGGCACCGGATTCATGAAGTGCATACCGATCACTTTGCCGGGACGCGATGTGACCGCTGCCAGCCGGGTAATGGAAATCGACGATGTATTAGTAGCCAGAATCGCATCCGCTTTACAGACTTCGTCTAACTTACGGAAGATGTTTTTCTTGATCTCTTCATTTTCACTGGCCGCCTCAACCACAATATCGACCGCTGCCATATCGGCCATATCGGTCGTTTGCTGTATACGGACCAGTGCCTGATCGGCCTCCGCCTGAGTCAGCTTCTCTTTATTCACCATCCGCGCCAGACTGGCACTGATTGCCCCTATCCCACGGGACAGGGCTGCCTCGTTAAGATCATACAGCACAACATCGAAACCGGAGCACGCCGCAACCTGAGCGATACCGCCGCCCATCTGACCTGCACCCACCACACCAAAGCTGTTAATTGTCATTTCAGATAATCCTCTTCAAAACAGCCGACAGTGTTCCATTATTGGCACGAAAATTCAACAAAAAATAAGGGTATACCCTTATCCGCAATTCACCCATAATAAAACCGGCCTGAGCCGGTTTTATTATACTGCTTCAGAACGGCGCTGATTATCGTACGTGGTCGATCAGGTCATCCACCACTTCCTGCTCCTCATGCAGGTCATCCGCGGCAGGTTTGGCGCCCGGCAGCACCAGGTTAAGTACAATAGCGACAACGCCACACAGACTGACGCCCTGCATACTGAACTCGCCCTGCCCGACAACCATGCCGCCAATACCGAACACCAGTGTGGTGGCGACAATCACCAGATTACGCTGCTCAGCCAGATCCACGTGGGCTTTAATCAGCGTATTCAGCCCCACGGCCGCAATCGAACCAAACAGCAGAATGAGAATCCCCCCCATGACCGGTCCCGGAATTGTTTGCAGTAAGATGCCAAACTTAGCTACAAAGGCCAGCAAAATAGCGAACACTGCAGCCCAGACCATAATCATCGGATTGAATGAGCGGGTCAGCATCACAGCACCGGTCACCTCGGAATAGGTGGTATTCGGTGGCCCGCCAAACAACGCTGCCGCAGACGTCGCCAGACCATCACCGAACAGAGTGCGGTGCAGGCCCGGCTTTTTAATGTAATCCTTACCGGTCACATGCCCTATCGCCAGCACATCACCCACATGTTCAACCGCCGGAGCAATAGCCACCGGTATCATAAACAGTACAGCCTGCCAGTTAAACTCAGGGAAAACAAAGGCGGGAACGGCAATAAAGGCGGCATCCGCAACTATCTGATAGTTCACCATGCCGAAAAAGTTGGCCATGATATAGCCAACTATCACTCCGGCCATAATCGGCAGTAAACGAAAAATTCCTTTACCGAAGGTTGCCACAAGCAACGTGGTCAGCAAAGCAGACATCGAAACGATCATCGAATCAACGTAGGGAAACAACTCTACACTGCCATCCCCGGCTTTACCCATTGCCATGTTCACAGCAACCGGCGCCAGCCCGAGGCCGATAACCATAATAACAGGTCCCACCACCACCGGCGGCAGCAAGCGATGCAAAAACCCGACACCGCGTAACTTCACACCCAGCGCCAGCGCCATATACACCAGTCCGGCACAGAACAGCGCCCCCAGTGTAGCGGGCATCCCCCAGGTTTGCGTGCTGTAAATAATCGGAGCGATAAAGGCAAATGAAGACGCCAGGAAAACCGGCACCTGCCGTTTAGTTACAAACTGGAACAACAGGGTACCAACACCTGCCGTAAACAGCGCCACACTGGGGTCCATACCTGTCAGGAGCGGCATCAGCACCAGCGCCCCAAACGCGACAAACAGCATCTGTGAACCGGCCAGGACAGTGCGCCATCCAGGCTCGTTGCCGTCCAGAACTTCATTCATTTCAGGAGTCATTTCATAATCCCTTATTTAGTGCCAAAGATCTTATCACCGGCATCACCCAGCCCCGGAATAATGTAGCCATTCTCGTTAAGATGGCTATCCACAGCCGCCGTATACAGCTCAACATCAGGATGCGCCTCGTTAACCGCTTTCACCCCTTCAGGCGCCGCGACCAGCACCAGCGCTTTGATCTGGCTGCAACCCGCTTGTTTCAGCATATCAATGGTGGCATTCATTGAGCCACCGGTTGCCAGCATCGGATCGATCACCAGCGCCAGTCGCTCTTCCATATCACTGGTCAGACGCTCAAAATAGGTAACTGGCTGCAGCGTCTCTTCGTCACGATACAGGCCCACCACACTGATCTTGGCGCTGGGTATCAGATCCAGAACCCCATCGAGCATACCAATACCGGCGCGCAAAATCGGCACAACAGTGACCTTCTTCCCCTTGATCTGCTCGCCGGTCATCTCACCGCACCAGCCTTCAAACTGATAACTTTCTGTTTTCAGGTCTTTGGTCGCTTCATAAGTCAGCAGCGCACCGACTTCTGCCGCCAGCTGCCGGAATGCCCGTGTGCTGATATCAGCAGCCCGCATCAGGCTGATCTTGTGTTTTACCAATGGGTGGCTGATCTCATGTATTTTCATCAGAGGTCTCTCTTAAAAACGTAGAAAATTGCGTTGCTCGTTGCCGGACGCAGACTGCCCCCAATCAACACAACAATTTTTACTGTAGGAGCGGCTTTCAGCCGCGAGCAGTACCTGACTATCTTCATTCGCGGCTGGAAACCGCTCCTACCAAAATAAAGAAGGCTCTTGCGAACATCGGGCTAGTCACGCTTTTTGTGACGTTCGAGCCACGAGCTACAGCTGCTCAAGCCTTTACCTACGGCCGCTCCAGCTCATCGTAAAGAGCCAGATATTCCAGTGTCAGCTTATGCTTTGGTGCGAAGTAGATCAGCGGCATACACTCATTGTGAGACTCTTTCATCTTCACCGATGAGGAGATTTTCGCCTCCAGTACCGGCAGATTATCCTCTTTCAGGGTCTCGACAATTGTTTTTGAGGCATTCGCCCGTGGCTGGTACTGATTAACCACAATTCCCTCAATCGCCAACTTGTCGTTATGGTCCTGCTGGGTCTCCTGCACGTTATACATCAGACTATAAAGTGCCTGTCGCGAGAACTCATCGCAATCAAACGGAATCAGGCAGCTGTCGGCAGTGCAGAGCGCCGACAGAGTATAAAAATTAAATGCCGGAGGTGTATCGATATAGACCGCATCATACTGATCAAGATTAAGCAGAGCATCGCGCAGCTTATAGATCTTATGCTTAGCTTCCAGCTTGGCATGCAGATCCCCCAGCTCCGGGCTTGAGGGCAGCAGATCGAGATTGTCATACACCGTGGGATGGATAAAATCAGTGATCTCTTTTGGCCGCACCTGAAAGCTCAGGGTCTGCTCAAAGAAATCTTTAATATCACCCACTGTCTCATTCACAAGATCGCCCAGCAGATAGTGGCTGGTGTTACATTGAGGATCCAGATCAACCACCAGTGTCCGCTTGCCTTTACTGGCGCTGATCGCCGCAAGGTTTGTACTGATACTGGATTTACCCACACCACCTTTCTGATTAAAGACAACTCGGATCATACAGTTTCCCTTTCGATAAGCGCTGACTACGCGCTATAAGAACATTTTCGGGTATTGATTACCCCAGCTCTGACTCAACCCTGTTCTAACAACGTACGCAGATCTATGATTGCAGCATTAGCACGGGATATATAGGAGGCCATCACCAGAGAGTGGTTGGCCAGCAAACCAAATTCATTGCCGTTCATAATCATGGGACTCCAGACGGTTCCCTGAGTCGCTTCCAGTTCACGAATAATCTGCCGCAGGCTGATCAGCGCATTCTTCTTTTCCAGCGCATCCGCGAAATCCACCTCGACCGCCTGCAGAAGGTGAATCAGCGCCCAGGCGGTTCCACGGGCTTCATAAAAGACATCATCAATCTCCAGCCAGCCGGTTTTCACTTCCAGTTCAGAGGCATTATCAGTGGACTGACGGGCAGCCGATTCGCCGGCCAGGTCGGTATTAACCCGTTTTTGCCCGACACTGGCGCTGAGGCGCTGAGACAGACTGCCCAGACGGGTCGATACATCTGCCAGCCAGCCGCGCAGATTATCGGCACGGGCATAAAACTGGGCGTCCTGCTGCTGAGAGTCAATCAGGCGTGACTCATAGGCACGCAGGTATTTCAGCGCTTTCTTATACTCGCCCTCACTGGCGGGCAGCAACCAGCTGTTATTGTCAAAGTGCAGCAGGGGTTCGGCTTCTTTCAGGTCAACATCTTCGGTCGACTGTGACTGTGAACGGCTGAAATCTTTACGCATCGCCCGGGACATATCCCGCGCCTGAACCAGCACACCGAATTCCCAGCGAGGAATATTATCCAGCCAGATCCCCGGAGGTGTCCGGTCATTTGAGAGATAACCACCGGGCTTTTGCAGCAGTGTATCAGTAATCCTGATCAGCGTTGACACCGTGGCTGAGCCAACAACCGGCTGTTCTGTCCCCTGGGCTGTCTGTATAACCACAGGCCTGACTTCAAACGGCTCCGGCTCCTGACTCCACCAGATACCCAGCCCAAGACTTATCAGCAGATATAGACCCAGCAGAATCAAAACCGGCCGTAACAGCTTTACGCGACCTGCGGCGCCTGTCAGCTTATCCCAGAGCGAAAACCACAACCGCTGTAACATTTCCATGGTATATCCTTTAACGAAAAAGCGCTTATTGCACCGCAATATGTCCGATTTGTAACAGCGGGTCAATGCTGACCGCGCTGTAAATAACTGACCATTATAGTATCACTGATGCAGGGCCATTTATTCTGCCGCTAAAATAAAGCCTGAGCAGGCTGAAAACATGCATATAAAATCCGTTACAAAAGCCTTCAGCAAGGATGAGTTAAAGCGAACTATGATCAGAAACCATCCAGAACGTCGGGAAAACTGATGATAAAACACAATAAATAGCAAAGCTGTTTACACTGTTTCGCTTTTCCGGCAAACTACTCTACTTTTATACCCATCGGACGCGCTCCTGCGTCATATAGGCAAAAGTTGAATGGCTAAGATACTGCTTCTTAACGGTCCAAACCTCAATCTGCTCGGCACTCGCGAGCCCGAAGTTTACGGTGCCGATACCCTGCAGGACGTTAACCAGCGCCTAACCACCCTTGCTCAGCAGGCAGGTCACCAGATCGAGTGTCTGCAGAGTAATGCCGAGCATGTGCTGATTGAACGGATCCATCAGGCCCGTGTCGAACAGGTGGATTTTATACTGATCAATCCAGCTGCATTCACCCACACCAGCGTTGCACTGCGTGATGCGCTTCTGGGCGTATCGATCCCTTTTATAGAGATCCACATCTCCAATGTGCACGCCCGTGAAGCATTTCGCCACCATTCTTATCTGTCGGATGTGGCTGTGGGTGTTATCTGTGGTCTGGGCGTCCAGGGTTATGAATTTGCATTACAATCCGCTATTAGCCGGATTGAGAAACTTTAACATCTGAATTTATAGAGAATTTCATTCGTATGGATATTCGCAAAGTAAAAAAACTGATTGAGCTGCTGGAAGAATCAAACATCAACGAGATTGAGATTCATGAAGGTGAAGAGTCTGTTCGCATCAGCCGTGGCTCAACTGTTGTAGCGGCACCGGCACCTGTTGCTGTCGCTCCGGCCCCCCTAGCCGCTCCGGTTGCAGCTGTAGCGCCGGTTGCTGAAGCCGCGCCTGCGCACAACGGCCACGCTGTTCTGTCGCCTATGGTCGGTACTTTTTATCGTGCTCCTTCTCCGAGCTCACCATCCTTTATTGAAGTGGGTCAGACAGTTAAAGCAGGTGATCCTATCTGCATCGTTGAGGCGATGAAGATGATGAATCAGATCGAAGCAGACAAATCCGGGGTGGTCGAAGCAATATTGGTAGAAGACGGCCAGCCGGTTGAGTTTGATCAGCCACTGGTAGTCATCGTTTAAGCTATCCACCAGACAGGTTTACAACATGCTAGAAAAAGTTGTTATTGCCAACCGGGGCGAAATCGCACTGCGAATTCTCCGGGCGTGTAAAGAACTGGGCATCAAAACGGTTGCAATTCACTCCACAGCGGACCGTGACCTGATGCATGTTCGCCTTGCTGACGAAGCCGTATGTATCGGGCCACCTCCTTCAGCACAAAGCTATCTGAACATCCCTGCGATCATCGCCGCCGCAGAAGTCACCGACGCTATGGGTATCCACCCAGGCTACGGCTTCCTGGCGGAGAATGCTGATTTTGCTGAACGGGTAGAGAAAAGCGGCTTTGCCTTTATCGGCCCGAAAGCGGAAACCATCCGTATTATGGGTGATAAAGTTGCCGCCATCGAAGCGATGCAAAAAGCGGGCGTGCCAACGGTTCCTGGTTCGGATGGTGAGCTGCCGGAAGATGGCGATATCATTATCGAAACAGCCCGCAGAATTGGTTATCCGGTGATTATCAAAGCAGCTGCTGGCGGCGGTGGTCGCGGTATGCGCGTTGTGCACAGCGAAGCCAGCCTTCTGAATGCTGTTTATGTCACCAAATCAGAAGCCAAAGCGGCCTTTGGTGATGAAACCGTATATATGGAGAAGTTCCTCGAGAACCCACGCCACGTTGAGGTTCAGGTACTGTCTGACGGCCAGGGCAATGCGATCCATCTGTATGACCGCGACTGTTCAATGCAGCGCCGGCACCAGAAGGTTGTTGAGGAAGCGCCAGCACCTCACATCGACCCCGATGCGCGGGCTAAAGTGTTGAAGAGCTGTGTAGATGCCTGTATTGCGATCAACTATCGCGGAGCCGGAACCTTCGAGTTCCTCTACGAAGATGGTCACTTTTACTTTATCGAGATGAATACCCGGGTACAGGTTGAACACCCTGTCTCAGAGATGGTTACCGGTATCGATATCGTTAAAGAGCAGCTGCGTATCGCCTCAGGCATGCCTCTCTCTTTCAAGCAGGAAGACGTAAAACTGCTGGGCCATTCCATTGAGTGCCGGATCAACGCTGAAGATCCGAAAACCTTCATGCCATGCCCGGGCACAGTCAATCACTTCCATGCACCTGGCGGTATCGGCGTTCGGGTTGATTCGCACCTGTACAACGGTTACACAGTGCCTCCGCACTATGACTCGCTTATCGCTAAGCTGATCACCTATGGTGAGGATCGGGCAACCGCTCTGCGCAGGATGGAGATTGCACTGGATGAGATGGTTGTAGAGGGCATCCGCTGCAACATCCCGTTGCACCAGACTATCGTTCGCGACGCTAATTTCGCCGAAGGTGGAGTTAACATCCACTATCTGGAAAAGAAACTGGGTCTGGACTGATCTGCAGATATCATCCCCAGAAAAAAGCCTCCCGATGGAGGCTTTTTTTCGCTTGCTCCTCTTGTTATAAAGACTATATATACCGAAGGTTATAAGGAAAACACCATGCCCTGGTTACAGATCAAACTCGATGTCCTGCCTGATAATGCTGAGCAGTATGAAGATCTGCTACTCGCTGCCGGCTGTGCCGCAGTGACTCTTCAGGACCGGGAAGATACACCAATCTTCGAGCCGGATCTGGGTACCACCCCCCTGTGGAGCAACACAGTACTGACCGGGTTGTTTTCTGCTGATCACGACCTGGATGCCACTCAGGCATTTCTGCATGAATCCCATGCTCAGCTATTCCCCAACAGCCCCTTTCCAAAGATGAAAACTGAGATTCTTGAAGATAAGGACTGGGAACGGGAATGGATGGATAATTACCACCCGATGAAATTTGGCCACCGCCTGTGGGTCTGCCCCAGCTGGAAGGCCGTGCCCGATCCGGATGCGGTAAACCTGATGCTGGATCCCGGACTGGCCTTTGGTACAGGAACTCACCCAACTACCGCCCTCTGCCTGGAATTTCTCGACTCCCTGCAACTGGAAGGCAAGCAAGTGGTCGACTATGGTTGCGGCTCAGGCATCCTGGGTATCGCAGCGCTGCTGCTGGGAGCCAGTCATGTCACCGCTGTTGATATCGACCCTCAGGCACTGGATGCAACCCTGGATAACCTGCAACGCAATCAACTGCCAAAAGACCGCCTGCAGGTTTTCTTCCCGGAGAAAGCACCTGAGGATCAGGCAGATCTGGTGGTCGCTAACATCCTTGCCGGGCCTCTGGTACAACTGGCCCCGACTATATCGTCGCTTTGTAAGGCCGGCGGACAGCTGATTTTATCCGGATTACTGGCCGATCAGGAAGCCGAACTGCGCGAAGCGTATAGTGGACAGTTTGATCTGGATCCGGTTACGGAGAAAGAGGGCTGGATTCGCATAACAGGCGTTAAGCGCTAACCGGTTTTAGCATGGGCCGCAACATCATCACCGAATGCCCCGCCTGTCACACTCGGTTTCAGGTGACACAGGGGCAGCTGAAAATTGCCAGCGGAAAGGTGCGTTGCGGTGCCTGTCTGGAAGTATTTAATGCCGACGTTTTCCGCTGCGATGATCTCGACGATCTATCACCCTTAGCAAAATCGCAGGATCAGCCGTTTCAGAAACTGGTCATAACAGATCAGAGCCATAAAGACCCACTGTTTGATCTGATTGAAATCCCTGACTTCAGTCCTCCGGCCAGGCCTGTTGAAGGCAATAATAAACGCTACAGCACCGCTTATGACGAGCCCGAACAGACTGCAGATCAGATCTCAGATCAACAGAACAGACGGCACGCCAGACAACAATTACCGCAACAGCTGCCCGGACTGATTGCCAGGCAAAAGAATCGTCAGCCGCGAAACGCAGCTGAAGAAAGGCAACCAGACGCTGAAGCAGATGCCATTAATCATGCCTCTCCTCAGCTTCAGGCACAGCCACTACAACCCGCTTCAGAATCACCTAATCTGGATCAACCGGTCAGTGCACTACTGCATCTGGCAGAACAATCGCAGCCTCCTGAGCAGCCCGTTCTGATTGACGCTGAAGATCGGCAGACTCAATCTCTGCCGACCAGAGATATTGAAACGCTCTTCTCTGAGCCTGAACCTGAATCAAAGATTGAACCCAAGCCCGAATCAAAATTTGAACCGAAGCCTGAACATGAACCTGAACATGAACCTGAACATGAACCTGAACAAGAGCCTGAATCAGAGCCGGCCTTCCCCCCGCACACAGCATCAGCACCAGTTACTATCGGTCCTGCCAGTGACAGCAACGCCGCCATACTCCCTGGCGTATCCATCACGACTAAAGCGATAAAATCAAAGCCTGACAGAGCGGCAGTACATTCTGCAAGCCCATTCCGTGCCGAACCGGTAATGATCCGGACCACCCGAGAAAAACCCCGTTCTCACGCTGGCTGGATAGTGCTATCGGTGCTTACCGCTATTCTGCTGGCGACACAATACCTCTGGTTCAACCGCCAACACCTTAGTAGCTATCCCGAGCTGACCCCGGCCTACACTCTGGCATGCGAATATCTGCCCTGCCATCTGAAAACGCCGATCATGCTAGACCAGATCAGCACTAACAAACTGGTCATTCAGGAACATTCGCAATATCAGGGTGTACTGAACGTTAACCTGTTACTGGAGAACCGGGCGGATGCTGACCAACCCTACCCGGCAATTCTGTTAGCGTTCTCCGATCGACTGGGCAAACTGATCAGTGAGCGGGTATTCCAGCCTGAGGACTATCTCGATTCACCGGACCCACACAATTCAGATACCACAATTCCGGTTAATATGCCTGCCGGGCAGACGGTACAGATACATTTCGACATTCTCGATCCTGGTCGACGGGCGCTCAGTTATGAAGTCTCTTTGAGAGCACCTGCCCCAGCGAAAAAAGACAGATAAGAGACGCAAAAGTCACATTTACGACTTCGTAAAAGCGCCAGACTGTTCATACTTTTTACAGTTTATGATCATTTTGTAACACATTTTGCAACAACAATATGATCAAAAAACCATCAAAAAGTCCTTGGCCCTCCTCGTCTGAAAGGGTATTATTGTCCGCCTTCCAAACAGCAGTACAGCGGTTATCATTTTGATAGCCACGGGCAGCTATTTCTCTAATTTCGGGGTTGGCCATGTTTCAAATCGGACCGCACACCATTGACAGTCAGGTTATTCTGGCACCGATGGCCGGTGTAACCGACCTGCCATTTCGCCGGTTGTGCAAACGACTGGGGGCGGGCATGGTGGTCTCTGAGATGATTACCGCAGATACCCGTCTGTGGCACACCCGAAAATCCAGCTATCGTTTACAGAAAGACCAGAATGACAGTCTCAATGTTGTCCAGATTGCCGGTGGCGATCCTGAGATGATGGCAGAGGCTGCCCGGGTCAATGCCGCTAATGGCGCCCATATTATCGATATTAATATGGGCTGCCCGGCCAAAAAAGTCTGTAATAAGGCAGCAGGATCTGCACTGCTGAAAGATGAAAAACTGGTCAGGGACATTCTTCAGGCCACCGTCGCAGCGGTCGAGCTGCCGGTGACTCTGAAGATTCGCACCGGCTGGGATACCCATAACCGCAATGGCGAAAGCATCGCCCGGATTGCCGAAGACGCCGGCATTCAGGCGCTTGCGGTTCATGGCCGCACCCGGGCCTGCGGTTATAAGGGCGATGCCGAGTACGACACCATCGCCCGGATTCGCAAGGCGATCAATATCCCCCTGTTTGCCAATGGTGATATCAACTCTCCGGTTAAAGCCCGTCAGGTGCTGGATTATACCGGTGCTGATGCCGTTATGCTGGGTCGGCCAGCGCAGGGAAATCCCTGGATCTTTCGTGAGATAAGCCATTACCTTTCGACGGGTAAAGTGCTACCCTCCCCGGCCGCTGAAGAGGTCCGGGATATACTATTGGAACATCTGGAAGCGCTGTATCTTTTTTATGGACACTACGCCGGGATACGAATTGCCCGCAAACATGTCGGCTGGTACCTGAAAAACAGACAGGATTCAACGCTATTAAAAAACTCAGAAAGTTTTAGAAATGAGTTTAATAAAATAGAAGAAACCGAACTTCAGCTAAGTGCAATCCGGTCATTTTTCACCGCACCGGACAAGGCAGAGGCTGCTGCCTGAATATCGGTTTATTTTTTTAGGTTAATGCAAGTGGATAACAAAACATTGAATACACAAGTGACACAGTTAGAAAACATCGATGTGCAGGAACGCACCCTGCGGGACAGCGTGCAGGTCTCTATGCATAACTATTTTCGTCAGCTTGACGGACAGCCTGTAACCGACGTATATCAGATGGTACTGGCTGAAATTGAAGCCCCGCTGTTTGAAGCCGTGATGACTTACACCCGTGACAATCAGACCAAGGCCTCTGAACTTCTGGGTCTGAACCGGGGCACGCTGCGCAAGAAGCTGAAGCAATACGGCTTACTGTAAACGACTATTTTTTTAACTTTAACTCAGAAGACTAAACCATGGCAGAGCAGAAAATCACTCCGGTCCGTCGCGCACTGATCAGTGTGTCTGATAAATTCGGTATCGTTGAATTCGCCCAGGCACTGAGCCAGCGCGGTGTAGAGATCCTTTCCACCGGCGGCACTTACAAGCTACTGAAAGAAAACAACATTCCGGCTATTGAAGTATCTGACTACACCGGTTTTCCGGAAATGATGGATGGTCGTGTTAAAACCCTGCACCCTAAAATACACGGTGGCATTCTCGGCCGTCGCGGGATTGATGACGCAATCATGAATGAACACGGTATCACGCCAATCGATATGGTTGTGGTTAACCTCTACCCATTCGAGCAAACCATTGCCCGTCCGGACTGCGACCTGCCACTGGCGATTGAAAACATCGATATTGGTGGCCCGACCATGGTTCGCTCTGCTGCTAAAAACCATAAAGATGTTGCCATCGTTGTCTCTGCTGTTAACTACGACCGGATCATTACTGAACTGGACGAGAAACAGGGTCTGACTCACCCTACCCGCTTCGATCTGGCGGTTCAGGCTTTTGAACACACTGCGGCTTATGACGGTATGATTGCCAACTACCTTGGTGCTATCACCGATGGCGGCGTAGATGAGCCAGCCGATTTCCCACGCACCTTCAACACCCAGTTTATTAAAGCTCAGGAGATGCGTTACGGCGAAAACCCACATCAGAAAGCCGCGTTCTACGTTGAGTCAAATCCTTCTGAAGCCAGCGTTTCCACTGCCCGTCAGTTACAGGGCAAAGCGTTGTCATTCAATAATGTTGCTGATACCGATGCGGCACTGGAATGTGTAAAACCTTTTCAGGAACCTGCCTGCGTTATTGTTAAGCATGCAAACCCATGTGGGGTAGCGATTGGCGGCTCTATTCTGGAAGCCTACAATAAGGCGTTCCAGACTGACCCAACCTCAGCTTTTGGCGGCATCATCGCCTTTAACCGGGAACTGGATGCTGACACCGCTCAGGCAATTGTTGATCGTCAGTTTGTTGAAGTGATTATCGCACCGACCGTAACTCAGGAAGCGTCCGATATCGTTGCTGCGAAGCCTAATGTCCGTCTGCTCGCCTGTGGCGAGTGGTCTGCCGAGCGCATCAAGCGTTTCGATTATAAGCGCGTGAATGGCGGTCTGTTGGTTCAGGATCAGGACCTTGGCATGGTTGATGTCAGCGAACTGAAAGTGGTTACCAAAATCCAGCCCACTGAAAAAGAGATCCGTGATCTGTTGTTCTGCTGGGAAGTTGCCAAATATGTTAAATCCAACGCGATTGTCTATGCCAAAGATGGTCAGACTATCGGTATAGGCGCTGGCCAGATGAGCCGTGTTTACAGTGCTAAGATCGCCGGTATCAAAGCCGCTGACGAAGGCCTGGAAGTCAAAGGCTCTGTTATGGCATCCGACGCATTCTTCCCGTTCCGTGACGGTATCGACTCCGCTGCAGCTGCAGGTATTAAAGCAGTCATCCAGCCGGGCGGTTCAATGCGCGACCAGGAAGTGATTGATGCAGCCAATGAACACGGTATGGCGATGGTGTTCACCGGTATGCGCCACTTCCGTCACTAAGAGTATCAACAGCACAAGAGCCAGTTCGACTGGCTCTTCTGTTATTGGAAGATTTCAGAATTAAGGTAGAGATATGAACGTATTAGTGATTGGCTCCGGCGGCCGCGAACACGCACTGGCATGGCAGGCAGCCAAAGACAACAAGGTTAGCAAAGTCTTTGTTGCACCGGGTAACGCCGGTACTGCTCTCGAGCCTAAGCTGGAAAACGTTGCCATCGATGTGATGGATCAGGATGCGCTGGTTGCATTCGCTAAAGGAAACGACATTGCCCTGACCATTGTCGGCCCGGAAGCACCGCTGGTTGAAGGCATCGTTGATCGTTTTACCAATGAAGGCCTGCGCTGTTTCGGTCCGTCGAAGGGCGCAGCACAGCTGGAAGGTTCTAAAGCGTTCACCAAAGATTTTCTTGAGCGCCAGCAGATCCCTACCGCTGATTATCAGAATTTTACCGAGATCGAACCTGCACTGGCTTACCTGCGTGAAAAAGGTGCCCCGATCGTTGTCAAAGCGGATGGTCTGGCGGCCGGCAAAGGGGTTATCGTTGCGATGACTCTGCAGGAAGCTGAAGATGCCGTTCAGGATATGCTTGCTGGCAATGCATTTGGCGAAGCGGGACACCGGGTCGTTATCGAAGAGTTTCTCGACGGTGAGGAAGCCAGCTTTATCGTCATGGTTGACGGCACTAACGTACTGCCAATGGCCACCAGCCAGGACCATAAACGCGCTGGAAATGGCGATACCGGACTCAACACCGGCGGTATGGGTGCATACTCCCCCGCCCCTGTTGTCACTCCAGTGATCGACCAGCGTATTATGGATGAGGTTATTCTGCCAACCGTTAAGGGGATGGCTGAAGAGGGCAATACCTATGTTGGCTTCCTCTATGCTGGTCTGATGATTATGGCAGACGGTACTCCGAAAGTGATCGAATACAACTGTCGTTTCGGCGATCCGGAAACCCAGCCAATCATGCTGCGGCTGAAGTCCAGCATTGTTGAACTGTGTGATGCCGCGCTGGATGGCAAACTGGATCAGACAACGGCAGAGTGGGATTCACGCTGCGCTGTCGGGGTTGTTCTGGCAGCGGGCGGTTATCCGGGTGATTACGCCAAGGGCGATGTTATCACTCTGCCACAGCAGGTTGCCGAAGGCACTAAAGTGTTTCATGCCGGTACCGCAGAAAAAGATGGCCAGGTTGTTACCAGCGGTGGTCGGGTATTGTGTGCTACCGCGCTGGGAAATTCAGTCACTGAAGCTCAGCAACGTGCCTACGAGCTGGTTAAACAGATCAACTGGAATGGTGTCTACTACCGTGATGATATCGCTTACCGGGCGATCGCACGGGAACAGCAATAACCGTGACCGACTCACTAAAACAGCCACTTTACAGTGGCTGTTTTTTTTTACGCTGAGACAGGAAAAAGCCAGACGCTTTCTCAAATGTATTTTACGGTTATAATCCTTGCTCAGAATTTCACTGAAGGGAATCGTCATGTCCACTAGAGCCGCTGACAGAGTAAAAACATCGGTGATGATGCTTGGCCTGTTCATCGCTTTAATATCTGTTAACGCTGAGGCTCAGAAGGATAACTACTGCCAGAGTGCCGGATCGGGTAACGATTTCGACTGCAATAAAACTCTGTCATTTCCAGACGACCAGACTGACTTAGACGCCAAATTAAAAGCGCTGAACAGCTGGTTAGAGGATGAACAACAAACCCTGAGTGACGACCTTATGAGCGTCGAAACGCCCAGGTCAGATAAACTCAGAGAAAGGATTCAGTTCAATTCAACATTGCTGGCAGCAGAGCTGCAACGGGTAAAACAGCTACAGAGCAATGGCGATGAGAATGGCGCATCTGATCAGGTAAACCGCTATCTGGCAAGCCACCCAAGAGATCCAAACGGCTGGTTGCTCTATGGAATATCCCTGATCAATAAGAATAAGCCTGATGACGCTGCCAAAATTTTTAACTATCTGATTAAGCTTTATCCGGAAGCCCCTGAGCCCTACAACAATCTCGCCGCTATTTACGCTCGTCAGGGCGATAACGAAAAAGCGATTGAGTTACTGCAGCAAGCCTTTGAGACTCATCCTAGTTATGCACAGGTGCAGCGAAACCTCAAAGCGGTTTATGCCGCTTTAGCTAAAGAAGCCTACAACAAAGCACTGGACCTTGATAACGGACACTCAGAGCCCCGGATAAGCCTTGGGGTTCTTGATCAGGTCTATCATCCCCCTTACACGTTACCAGACCCCATCGCGAATACTGCGCCTGTCGGGCAGATAACATTGCCGGGGTCCAACCCGGTGATTGAAGAACGCCTGCCTTCCGAGGGAGTGATGCCGGAGATAAAAGATGATGAGCCTCAACAGTAGCGTTTCTGACTCCTGCATTCGGGTGATGCAACTGAGACAGGCCAGCAGCAACTGCGCGCGCTCCTCATATTAAAAATCACCTGATTATCGACAATAAACAGCACAAAAACTCTACTAATTAAAAATCAACACCAAGAATACTCATAAATAAACATTTTTTATGAAACAAAAAACTAACAAAGACAGAGCAGTAGCAATCATTTCTATATATTCAAGCGCTAAATTTTTCTGAATTTTTTTTCTGTGTCCATAATTTCATCTTCGCTCTCGTTCACCCGGCCTCCCCCCATTACCATCACTGAAGTTAATGCGCTGCAGCAAAGCTGCTTAGCGTCATCTCTGACCAGCTAAAATAATTTTCCTCTTGATCCGGCAGGCTGAACTTTCCTGAAAGCTGTGCTATCAAAAGGACATATACAAATAATAGTTCGATCCAAAAGGTCGACCGCAACCAGGCAGGAAGAGTGTAATCAGTCTTCCCATTCATATCAGGCAGTTCCAAAGTTTGAAACGCGTACGGAGGATCCCGTCATGTTTAGACAGATGGAAAGCGCCGGTTTACAGGATCTCCACTTCTGGCAGGATCCGGATACCGGTTTGCAGGCGATTATCGCCATCCATGACACTTTTCGCGGCCCGGCCATTGGCGGTTGTCGCTTCATAACCTATCCGGATACCGCAGCCGCGATAACCGACGCCATAAGGCTGGCTAAAGGAATGAGCTATAAAGCCGCCCTTGCGGGGCTTCCCCATGGCGGCGGTAAGGCGGTCATTATGAAGCCCTCAGGCCTCTATGACCGCAACCGGCTGATGCGCAGTTTTGGCCACTTCGTCGATAGTTTGAATGGCCGCTATATCACTGCGATGGACAGTGGCACCCAGATAAGCGATATGGACAACATCGCTATAAACACCCGTTTTGTCACCTGCACCCGGGATATGGGTGACCCATCACCTTCGACCGCACAGGGCGTGTTCGCCGGTATCCAGGCCAGTACTATGTTTCGTTTCGGCACCACTGACCTGCACAATATTCATATTGCCCTACAGGGACTTGGCCATGTCGGTTATGCCCTGGCAAAGCTGCTGCACAATGCCGGTGCCCGGTTAACCGTTGCCGATATTGATACACAGAAAGTTGCCAGGGCCACGGCTGAGTTTAATGCAAGAGCCGTCGAAGCCAATGAAATCTACGACGTCGCCGCCGATATTTTCTGCCCCTGCGGACTGGGGGCCATTATCAACCCGGATACGGTTAATCGCCTTAACTGTGCCATTGTCGCCGGATCGGCAAACAATCAACTGGCGGATGACCGTCAGGGAGAGAACCTCTGGCGACGCGGAATTCTCTACGCCCCCGACTACCTGATTAACGCTGGCGGACTTATCTTCGTTGCCTTGCAACACGCACGCCACCATGATCAGTCCATCCGTCAGAAAGTCGCGTCTATCTATGACTCTCTGCTGGAATTATATAAACACGCCCAGGCAGACGACAGGCCCACCAACGATATTGCCGATCTCAGGGCCGGGACGATCATCCGTCAGGCCAGTATGGACGCTCATCAGGCCGCATAAGGAGACCCGCTATGGAAACCGTATATCAGGCACAGATCAGTTACAGTCAGTTTCTTTCTGAAACAGGTAAGCCGTTGCAGCCGCTGCCAGACTGGACCGGTGAGCCAGACAAACTGGTACGTTACTACCGCAATATGGTGCAGCTGCGTCAGCTGGACAACAAGATTATCGCCCTGCAACGCACCGGCCAGATGGGTACCTATGCGTCTCTGTTGGGCGCCGAAGCCATTGAAGTGGTACTCGGCGACCTGATGCTAAGCGATGATGTGTTAGTTCCCTACTATCGTAACCATGGGCTGCAAATGTTCAGAGGACTTCCTTTGGCTGATATGCTCAGCTACTGGGGCGGTGACGAGCGTGGCAGCTCCTCTCCTGCGATGGGTGAAGATTTCCCTAATGCGGTGCCGATTGCCACTCAGGCGCTGCATGCTGCGGGCGTGGCTACAGCGATCAAAATCCGTGGCGAAAAACGGGCCGTAGTGACGGTTTGTGGTGATGGAGCCACCTCAAAAGGCGACTTTCTGGAAGCGCTGAACGTAGCCGGAACCTGGCAACTGCCAGTGGTGTTTATAATCAACAATAACCAGTGGGCGATATCTGTTCCCCGCTCAATTCAGTGCGGTGCCCCCACTCTCGCTCAGAAAGCGATTGGTGCCGGTATCCGTGGTGAACAGGTGGACGGCAACGACGTGATCGCCCTGCACGAGTCGGTCACTGATGCACTGAAACATGCCCGTGAAGGGAAAGGGGCAACACTGATCGAAGCGATCAGTTATCGCCTGTCTGATCATACCACGGCGGATGATGCCACCCGCTATCGTAGTAACGAGGAGCTCAAGGCCGCCTGGGAGCGTGAACCGATCAAGCGACTGCAAACCTTCCTGCATGATCGGGAATGGTGGGATGAAGTTCAGGAGACAGCCTGGCAGAAAGAGGTCAGTCAGATAATACAGCAGGGGCTGGACAGCTATCTGCAACTGCCGCCACAACCGGTCGAGCACCTGATCGACTTTCTCTATGCAGAACTACCTGAAGCATTGAAGGAGCAGCGGGAACGGCTGATTCGCAATGCCCAGCCTGGAGGAAGCCATCATGAGTAATGCAATTACTATGGTCGAAGCAGTCAACCTCGCTCTGAAATCTGAGATGCAACGGGACGATTCGGTGATTGTTCTCGGAGAGGATGTCGGTGTTAATGGGGGGGTTTTTCGTGCCACCGTCGGACTGCGCGAAGCATTTGGTATTAAGCGGGTTCTGGATACACCGCTGGCAGAAACGATGATAGCCGGTCTCTCTGTCGGTATGGCCGCTCAGGGGCTCAAACCGGTGGCAGAGATACAGTTCATGGGTTTTATCTTTCCAACGATGGAACATATCATCTGTCATGCTGCCAGGTTACGCCACCGCACCCGGGGCCGTCTGCACTGTCCGATGGTGCTGCGGGTGCCCTTCGGCGGTGGCATCCACGCCCCGGAACACCACTCCGAAAGCACCGAAGCGCTGTTTGCGCACATACCGGGTCTGAGGGTCGTAATTCCCTCCTCCCCGAAACGGGCATACGGTTTACTGTTAGCCGCGATCAGAAACCCTGACCCGGTCATCTTCATGGAGCCCAAACGCATTTACCGGCTTAACGCTCAGATAGTTGAAGACACCGGAGAAGCCCTGCCGCTGGACAGCTGCTATACCCTGAGAGAGGGGGCAGATATCACCCTGGTAAGCTGGGGAGCGATGATCAAAGAAACGCTGGAAGCGGCCGATCTGCTGGCGGAACAATCGATCAGCTGCGAGGTGATTGATGTGGTCACCCTCAACCCGATTGATCATGAAACCATTCTGGCATCCGTGGCCAAAACCGGGCGTTGCGTGATTATTCACGAAGCACCAAAAAGCTGTGCGGTTGGCGCTGAGATTTCAGCCACCATTGCTGAGCGAAACCTGCTCAACCTGCAAGCCCCTGTCAGCCGTGTAACCGGATATGACACGGTTATGCCTTACTACCGGATGGAAAATCACTATCTGCCTAATACTGCTGATATTGTCGATGCTGTGAAGGCCACACTGGAGTTCTCATGAAATATTTCAAGCTACCGGATCTCGGTGAAGGATTACCCGAAGCTGAAATTGTTGAATGGAAAATCAACGAAGGTGATCAGGTTAAAACCGACCAGATTCTCGCCACAGTTGAAACGGCAAAGGCGATTATCGAGATACCCTCACCCCAGGATGGTGTCATTGCGCATCTGTTTGGCCAGGCGGGAGACACTATCCATACAGGCGAGCCTCTGCTCGAGTTTGCTGGCGAGGAGGATGACAGCGGCACAGTGGTTGGTGAGCTGAAACGGGAAACCAACAGCAACGCTGATGATGATTTTTTTATCGGTGCGGCCCCAAGTACCAGAGCCCACAGTCAGAAAATGACGCCGGCCGTTCGCTCTCTGGCAAACCGCCTCAATGTTGATACTGAAAACCTCCAGGGTAGCGGCCACAACGGTCAGCTGACCAGCGATGATATTGAACGACTGGCCAGAACTGACCGGGCCCATGGTAAAGCTGCACCATTAAGAGGCGTTCGTAAACAGATGGCACGGAATATGGCATTGGCCCATGCTGAAGTGGTTCCGGTAACCCTTCATGAAGATGTTGATATCAACGACTGGAACCCGGGTGAGGATATTACCATGCGTCTGATACATGCGGTTGCTGCGGGCTGCAAAGCAGAACCGGCACTGAACACCTGGTTTGACGGACAGCAACTGGCACGAAGAGTGCTGTCTCAAATAAACCTTGGTGTCGCGGTCGATACCGAACAGGGACTTTTTGTCCCGGTGCTCCGTGATATTGGTAACCGCAGTATCGAAGACATTCGTGAGGGTCTCAACCGACTCAGACAAGATGTTACTGACCGCACTATTCCGCCATCAGAGCTTCAGGGGGGCACCATCACCCTGAGCAATTTTGGCACTATTGCGGGACGCTATGCCAGCCCGGTTGTCGTCCCCCCTACGGTTGCAATTCTCGGCGCAGGAGTGATCCGGGATCAGGTCATGCCCGTAGCAGGAGAAGTGGCTATTCGGCGGGTAATGCCGCTCTCACTGACCTTTGACCATCGCGCAGCAACCGGCGGCGAAGCGGCGCGATTTATGCGGGCAGTAATGACCGATTTAGCTAAGGAATCAATCAGTTAATAAAACCTTCATTCACCAGAACGAGGATAAAAAAATTAGCAGATTTACCACACACGGGTTAACCATGAACTAAACTGAAATTAAGGAAATAGTAAGAGATAAGAAGAGATGATGTTGTAAGCCCTGAGTAGGTTGCGGGCTATATGCGAAGGTAGCCCGACCGGGTCAGTTATAGCAGGAAGGTGGCATATGAGTATTTTCGAAAGATATAAGGCACGTTACGACTCCAAGCAGGAAGAAGAATATTCCCTGCAGGAGTACCTCGAAATTTGTAAAAACGATCCTATGGCCTACGCCAGTGCAGCAGAGCGCCTGCTCGCAGCAATCGGAGAGCCGGAACTGGTCGACACATCGCGGAACCCTCAACTGAGTAGGATCTTCTCCAACAAGATGATCCGGCGCTACCCTGCATTCTCTGAATTCTACGGCATGGAAAATGCGATTGAACAGATTGTCGATTACTTCAAGCATGCGGCTCAGGGTCTCGAAGAACGCAAGCAGATTCTCTATCTTCTGGGTCCGGTGGGGGGCGGTAAATCATCTCTGGCTGAGCGACTTAAATCGCTGATGGAGCATATTCCCTTTTACGCTATTAAAGGGTCTCCGATTCATGAATCGCCACTGGGGCTGTTTAACCCGCTTGAAGATAGCGCAATCCTCGAAGAGGAATACAACATTCCACCACGCTATATCAAAGGCCTGATGTCCCCCTGGGCGGTCAAGCGGCTGCATGAGTTTGGCGGCGATATCACGAAGTTCCGGGTGGTGAAACTCTACCCCTCCATTCTCAACCAGATCGCGGTGGCTAAAACAGAACCCGGCGATGAGAACAACCAGGATATCTCCAGTCTTGTTGGTAAGGTCGATATCCGCATGCTGGAAGAGTTTCCACAGCACGACCCGGATGCATACAGTTTTTCCGGCGCACTCTGTCATGCCAACCAGGGCCTGATGGAATTTGTGGAGATGTTCAAAGCACCGATTAAAGTTCTGCACCCGCTACTGACCGCCACTCAGGAAGGCAACTACAACAGCACCGAAGGAATGGCGGCTATCCCCTTTGACGGTATCATCATGGCTCACTCAAACGAGTCTGAGTGGCAGACCTTTAAGAACAACAAAACCAACGAAGCCTTCATCGACCGGGTCTATATCGTCAAGGTTCCCTACTGCATGCGGGTTTCCGAAGAGGTTAAAATCTACGAAAAACTGTTGGAAAACAGCTCCTTGGCTCAGTCGCCCTGCGCACCTGACACCCTCAACATGCTGGCCCAGTTCACAGTGCTCTCCCGCCTGAAAGAACCGGCAAATTCCAACATCTATTCAAAGATGCGGATCTACAATGGTGAGAATCTTAAGGACACCGATCCTAAAGCCAAGTCGATGCAGGAGTATAAAGACAATGCCGGAGTTGATGAGGGAATGGTGGGAATATCAACCCGCTTCGCGTTTAAAATCCTCTCCAAGGTGTTCAACTTTGACTCATCTGAGATCGCAGCCAACCCGGTTCATCTGATGTATGTACTGGAACAGCAGATCGAACAGCAACAGTTCCCACAGGAAACCCATGACAAACTGATCGGTTACCTGAAGGAATATATTGCACCCAAGTATATTGAATACCTCGGTAAAGAGATTCAGACTGCTTATCTGGAGTCCTATTCAGAGTATGGCCAGAACATATTCGACCGTTATGTCACCTATGCCGATTTCTGGATTCAGGATCAGGAATACCGTGATCCCGATACCGGAGACATTCTCAATCGCCAGGCGATCAGCGAAGAACTGGAAAAAATCGAGAAACCGGCAGGCATCAGCAATCCGAAAGATTTCCGCCATGAGATCGTTAACTTTGTATTGCGGGCCCGGGCAGAAAATGATGGCAAAAATCCGGCCTGGAACAGCTATGAGAAGATGCGCACTGTGATTGAGAAAAAGATGTTCTCCAACACAGAAGATCTTCTGCCAGTTATCTCCTTCAACCCCAAAGCATCCTCTGAGGACCAGAAGAAGCACAGCGAGTTTGTGAAACGGATGACCGAACGCGGTTATACCGAGAAGCAGGTTCGACTGCTGTCAGAATGGTACATCAGGGTGCGCAAATCCCAGTAAGGGGGTTTGCCTATGCCGGGTCTGATCAGGAGAGCGCTGTATGAGCTATATCATCGACCGCCGCCTAAACGCGAAGAAAAAGAGCACCGTCAACCGGCAGCGTTTTCTTCGCCGCTATAAGAAGCATATCAAGCGGGCTGTAGAGGAAGCGGTAAACACCCGTAGTATCCGTGATATTGATCAGGGTGGCGAAGTCAGTATCCCCAACAAGGATATTTCCGAGCCGGTCTTTCATCATGGTAATGGCGGAGTACGCCAGCGGGTATTTCCGGGCAATAAAGAGTTCGTCGTCGGCGACGAAATTAAGCGCCCCGAAGGTGGGGGCGGGGGCGGCTCTGGCCAGGGGAAGGCCAGTAATCAGGGGGAAGGTGAAGACGAATTTACCTTCCAGATAAATCAGGAAGAGTTTCTCGACTTTATGTTTGAGGATCTCGAACTGCCCAACATGATCAAAAAGCAGCTGCGTGACGCAACCAGTTTTGAGGTACGCCGGGCGGGGTTTACCAGCGTTGGCTCACCCGATAAACTCAATGTTGTTCGTTCATTGCGGGCGGCCAATGCCCGGCGCATAGCCCTGTCGGGAAAGGAGCGTCGTAAAATCCGTGAACTGAAAGCCGAGATCAAAACACTGGAGGGCTTACTGCCAAATCCTGACGCCCTCACTCAGATCAACGCTCTCAATGAGGAGATAAAAGCACTTAACAAACGAATCAAACGAATGCCGTTTATTGATGAGTTTGATCTTAAATACAATAATCTGGTCCGTACGCCCGTGCCCAGTTCCAAAGCCGTGATGTTCTGTGTTATGGATGTGTCGGGCTCAATGACACAGTCTATCAAGGATATTGCCAAGCGTTTCTTTATTCTGCTCTACCTGTTTCTGACCCGCAGCTATAAAAAAATCGAGGTCGTTTTTGTCCGCCATCACACTCACGCAAAAGAGGTCGATGAAGAAGAGTTTTTCTATTCCAGAGAAACCGGAGGCACCATTGTTTCCAGCGCACTGAATCTGAGTGCAGACATTATCCAGGAACGCTACCCACCCGGCGACTGGAACATCTATGTTGCCCAGGCATCTGACGGCGATAACTGGGATGGCGATTCACACATCTGCCGGGAAGTGCTTGAGCATCGGATTCTGCCACTGGTGCAGTATTTTGCCTATGTGGAGATCACCACGGGACCCCATCAGAACCTCTGGCTGGAATACGAGCAGATCCGGGAAAAGTTCGGCGATACCTTTGCCATGCAGACAATCGTTGAACCTGCAGATATCTATCCGGTATTCAGAAAGCTGTTTGAAAAAAAGGAGTGACCCTATGAAGAAGCGCAAGCCTATTTCCACCGGGTCAGAATGGACCTTCGAACTGATCCAGCAATATGATCAGGAGATCGCCCGGGTTGCAAAGCATTATGGCCTGGACACCTACCCTAATCAGATCGAAATCATTACCTCTGAGCAGATGATGGATGCCTATTCGTCAGTCGGTATGCCACTGAATTATAACCACTGGTCGTTTGGCAAACAGTTTGTATCCACCGAACAGCAATATAAAAGAGGCCAGATGGGACTGGCTTACGAGATTGTTATTAACTCCAATCCGTGTATCTCTTATCTGATGGAAGAAAATACCATGACCATGCAGGCACTGGTCATCGCTCATGCCTGCTATGGGCACAACTCATTTTTCAAAGGCAATTACCTGTTTCGTACATGGACCGATGCATCGGCTATTATTGATTATCTGTTGTTTGCCAAGAACTATATCGCCAAGTGTGAAGAGCGCCACGGAGTGGATGCCGTAGAACAGATGCTGGATTCCTGCCATGCGCTGATGAATTACGGGGTCAACCGTTACCTTCGTCCCCAGCCTGTTACACCCGAGGAGGAAAAAAACCGACTACTGGACCGCGAAGAGTATATCCAGCGTCACCTCAACCAGCTGTGGAATACCATTCCGAAAAAAGATCAGGTTAAAGAGAATAAAGCGTTCCGCTTCCCGAAAGATCCGGAAGAAAACCTGCTCTACTTTATTGAAAAAAATGCGCCCCTACTGGAGCCCTGGCAGCGGGAGATTGTCCGGATTGTCAGAAAAATAGCCCAATACTATTACCCGCAACGTCAGACTCAGGTAATGAATGAGGGGTGGGCCTGCTTCTGGCATTACACCCTGCTAAACCATCTGCACGATGAAGGTCTGGTCACCGATGGATTTATTATGGAATTCCTCCATTCTCACACCAGTGTTATCTATCAGCCACCGTTCGACTCGCCCTATTTCAACGGTATCAACCCTTACGCACTGGGCTACGGTATGATGCGGGATATCCGGCGAATCTGTGAAAAACCCACAAATGAAGACTATAAGTGGTTCCCCGACATTGCTGGCAGTGACTGGAACGAAACCCTGCAACATGCGATGCGAAACTACAAAGATGAAAGCTTTATTCTGCAATATCTTTCACCCCATATGATCCGTGAGCTGAAGCTGTTTACTATCACAGATAACTCAACCCTGAGCACGATGCAGATCAGCGCCATACATGATGAAGAGGGTTATCAGAAGGTTCGGGAGAACCTTGCAGCAAGCTATAACATCGGCAACAGAGAGCCAAATATTCAGGTATACAACGTCAATATCAGAGGCGACCGGTCGCTGACGTTGCGCCACTATATGCACAATGAACAACCTTTAGGCGATGACGCTGATGAAGTACTGAAACATCTTCACCAGCTGTGGGGCTTTGATGTGCATCTGGAATCAGTTTCACCCGAAGGTGAGATTATCGATGAATTCCATTGCCCTCCGAGACCCCGTGCCGAAGAGGTTGCCTGAATCCTTTCAGGCTCAACTTCATCGTTAAAAAAACCGCCAACAGGCGGTTTTTTTTAACGTTACACGGGAGTTTTAAGCTTATCCTGATAGGGAGGCCATCCCATCGGCTTGCCGCCCAACAGGTGCAGATGGATATGATAAACTGTCTGACCACCATGAGTGTTACAGTTAAAGACGCTGCGATATCCGTCCCGGTCAAAACCCTGTTGTTCTGCTATCTTTCCCGCCACCATAACCATATGCCCCACCAGATCACAATCATCTGGTTTAATATCATTCAGCGTAGCAATATGTTTACGGGGAATGATCAGGGCGTGGGTCGGAGCCTGCGGGCTGATATCATTGAAAGCGACAACCCTGTCATCCTCATAGATAATATCGGCAGGAATCTCTTTATTCAGAATTTTACAAAACAGACAATCCATAATCCCACCTTCATCTTATAAACGTTTCAGGAATTACACCTCAGCCCCGTGCAGATATCAAGTTCAGTATTCAGAACGTCGCTTCGCGACTTGCTCGTGGCTAGACGGAAACTTCGTTTCCTTGCTCGAAAAAGCAGAGAAAAGCGCATAAAGCATAACTCGTCCGTTTTCTCAAAAAGCCTGTTTTCGACCCAGAGCGGACGTTAACTTTTCAATAACGGGCGCAGGCACGTAGGGCATAATGGCGAAGCCGCCCTGCGTGTATGCGTCCCAGCGAACGAAGTGTGCGAGTTTATTGAGTTGTTATATGCCATACGTTGCCAGACTATACTTTTGGTTGACTTGGGCTATCACTTGATGAGCTAGTTCTTCTACAAAAATTTCCAATTGTTCTTGCTCTTTTGCAATCCGAAGCGCTTCTATGGATGTTTCTATTGAAGCCTCTAACTCACCATATTTTTTGTTGATTCGACCAAGATGAACTCTTCTGCTGTCTTCGTGAGAATAGCGAATAATTAGACTCAAAGTTTGAAACGGTGCTTCATCAGACCATCCAATTGATTTTAGCTGTGAGTCTATTTTCATTGATGCATTACGAAGAGCTAACCCAAAATTTTTAACTTTACCTTTAACAAGACCTGAGCCTCCGATGAGAATCATTGGTTTAGTTTCATCCATGGCATATAACAACTTTATTATTGCGCCCGTTCAAGGTTCTAAAGCTTGCAAGCTTTGCTACCTTACAAGGTACGTTATCATCCGAAGATGGGTAAAATATGTATCGTAGAAATCGTCAATATAAGGAATCTGTGACTCAGTTGGCAAAGACAGGGGCTGCCAGAAAAGGATCAAGGATTGATGGTGTTCATCCTGAATACCCGTCTGAATTGTCTTAAGTGCCTAGCCGAGCTACACAGCTAATCAAAATCACAGACTATGATACGGGTACTCCTATTACCCACCAGACTTTACTTTATCCTAATAGCTTAATAATGACTATAAAGGCTGGTTTTTTTGCTTTTTCGAGCAAGTCGCGTAGCGACGTTCGAGCCACGAGCTAGCGGCGAAGCCGCGATCTAGCCACTAACCCATCCCGAAAGTGCGATATATCAGCTAATCATCGGTTTACACAAAAATTACTCATTTTAGCTAACCTGCATGTTGCACTGCGTCATAACAAGTTCATACTCTTATCATAGAGTGTAAACAAATGCTTATAGTGCCAAATGTATAGGTTTGAGCCCGGCGATCCCGGGTTGCCAGCCGTTGAATATCTGGAGCAGTAAAAATGATTCTTTCAGAAAAGCCCCCCATCCATAACCAGCTGGAGTTCTTTATTGAAGAAGCAGTTAAAGCCCGTCCGGTCATCACCGCTGTAGTACACCCGGTTGAGCGTAACGGTTTACTGGGAGCCATTGAGGCTGCAGAACGCGGGCTGATCGTACCTATTCTGGTGGGCCCTGCCGCTAAAATAAAAGCCGCAGCAGACAAATGTGAACTGAATATCGATGATTATGAACTGATTGATGTAGAACACAGCCATGCTGCAGCTGAACAAGCCGTCAGCCTGATCAGAGAGTCCCGGGCAGAGACCCTGATGAAAGGAGATCTTGGTACCTCAGAGCTTCTGAGTGCGGTTATTCACAAAACGCTGGGCATCCGTACAGAGCGTCGACTAAGCCATATCTTTGTGCTGGATGTACCAAACTATCACAAACCACTGATGATCACCGATGCGGCAATCAATGTTGCACCTGATCTGCTGACCAAACGGGATATCGTGCAGAACGCGATCGATTTTTGCCACGCACTGGGTATAAAAGAACCGAAAGTGGCTATTCTTGCCGCAGTCGAGAAAGTAAAACCCACGATGCAGAGCACCATTGATGCCGCCGCGCTGTGTAAAATGGCTGACCGGGGCCAGATAACCGGAGCTATTCTGGATGGTCCGCTGGCCTTTGATAATGCAATATCACTGCAGGCCGCTATCGATAAGCATATCTCGTCGCCGGTATCCGGCGATGCCGATATTCTGCTGGCCCCCGACCTGGAATCAGCCAATATGATTGCCAAGCAGCTGATCTACCTGGCAAATGCCAAGTCTGCAGGGATCGCACTGGGTGCCCGTGCACCGATCATTCTGAACAGTCGCTCTGATGGCACTCTGGCACGTCTGGCATCCTGTGCACTGGCCTCTCATATGGTTCTGCATCCTCAGGGAGTTAAGTAACATGAGTCTGATTCTGACAGTCAATGGCGGTTCTTCCAGCCTTAAATGCGCCCTGTTTGCCCGTAATGCCAGCAAAGCAGAATGTCTTTATCAGTTCAAACTGGGGAATATCCTTAACACGCCGGTCATGAAAGTGCTCTCCAGTGATGGAAAAACACTGGAACAATCTGAACCCGATATGGCTGCACTCGCTACGGAAAACCGCCATCAGGCGTGTCTGGATCTGGTAATACAGTGGGTACGTAAACAACTGCCCGACAGTCAGATCTGTGCGTTTGGCCACCGGGTGGTTCATGGTGGCGAAGCGTTCAGTGAACCGGTAGTCATAACCAAAAAAATCATGCAAGCGCTGGAAGAACTGATTCCCCTGGCTCCGCTGCACCAGCCCTACAACCTGAAGCTGATCCGGGCCTGCCAGCAACTTGAACCCCAGCTGCCACAGATTGCCTGCTTCGATACCATGTTTCATATCGGTCAGCCGAAGGTTGAGCGTCACTATGCGATTCCACGCAAGTACACCGAAGCCGGCGTCCATAAATATGGTTTCCACGGCCTGTCCTATGAATATATTCAACGAACCCTGGAGCAGATTGGCCATGGCGCCGAAAGCGATAAAACCATTATCTGCCACCTCGGTGCCGGCGCCAGCATGTGCGCCGTCAATAAAGGTAAGTCGATCGCGTCCTCGATGGGTTTTACCGCTGTAGACGGTCTGCCGATGGGTAGCCGCACCGGTAATATTGATCCAGGCGTCCTGCTCTATCTGCAACGCCACTATAAGATGGATACCGATCAGCTGGAAAACTTCCTCTATAAAGAGAGTGGCTGGCTGGGGGTCTCCGGCATCAGCTCCGACATGATGGAACTGGAACGGTCTGATAAGCCGGAGGCAAAAGAAGCGATCGCAATGTTCGCCTACCGCGCAGCGCTGGAGATCGGTCGTCTTAGCGCAGCCCTGCAGGGCCTCGATCAGCTGGTCTTTACCGGCGGCGTGGGTGAAAACGACGACTCACTGCGCAAACGTATCTGCGATCAGCTGGAGTGGCTGGGGGTCAGGCTCAACAAGAGCGCCAATAAAGAGGGTGAAGCGATAATCAACAAAGCCAGCGCTAAAGTGGTGGTTCGGGTGATTCCCACCAATGAGGAAGCGATGATCGCCCTGCATGCGGGGGAGGTATTAGCCGGAGGCGGATGATTGCCGCTTCGCGGATGATCAGACGTTGCTGCGCAACTTGCTAGTGGCTAGACGGAAAACTTCGTTTTCCTTGCTGGAAAGGGCAAGAACAAAATGGTTCTAAACGGTTCAGGGATAGCGTTCTATCGCCGCGAGGTACCCAGAGGGCATGCCAACGCGGCTCCTACAGAATTTCCCGCTTTTCTGACGGGCCGCGCAGTGATGTTCAAACTCCGGGCGGCTAGCCAGTGATACGATCTTGCTCGCGGCGCACCAGCCGCTGGTAGAGCGAATCTTTAAGCTCCGTCCGTTCATGCTTCAACTTATGCATTTCAAGATCATCAATGGGGGAGTTATTCAGTTCAAGCACACGAATCTGTTTATCAAGGGACTGGTAATAATGGTTATCTTTGGCAAAACGTTCATCTGATTGAATCAGTTCAGCAATAAGCTCTTCATAATCGGGAAAATCGTGCGCTAAAGAGTGTTCTTCACCTAACATTTGAAGTACCTCCTGTCGGTTTATCAGTTCACTGTGGTTATTACCATTGTGACTATTAACTACTTAGTCAAAAAACCGCGATTCTTCCACTAATTCGCTGAAATATCGGTTTACTATCTGGCAATGAGGGCGTTCTTTTAGGTGACCAAACCACGTCCGACTTTAATTCCCAAAAGGTGAATGCGTAAACGAAGCGCTTTGAAGTACATAACAGTTGCGATGTTATGGTAAAGTTTATGGACACTCACTTCTCGAAGTTGAAGTCTACGCTGCGTACTTTTACTATCTACATACCACCGGAAAACCTTCTTATTTTTTGTTTTTCTTCCAATAACTTAACGTTTAGGAAGCGAACCAGTTTGTTGACAGAACATTGAAAATAAATAGTTGTTTGTCAAAAAGGCTTCAATTCAGTGAGTAAACCCGATATTCCAGAGTGGCTCGTTAAGCTTATTGTCATGGTTGCTCTACCTGCAGTAACCTGTTTTGGACTCTACTCGGTAGCCTACCTGGATAGCGATCGTTATATCTTCACACTGCCGGTTATACTCTCTTACCCTGTTGCCTTAATCGGCATAGCGGGCACCTATCAAACACTGATCTCACCCGCTAAAAATCACCTGAGATTAGCATTCTGGATTGCCTGTATCGTCGTTCCGATGATGATACAGGTTGCAGTGAGATCAACCTGAGTAGAGTCTGCGGCACTGTTGATAAACAAGTGTAGCTTATCGCCGCGAGGGCGCGCCTCCCACAAATCTGCGACCCACTTTTTCTAGCGAGCTGCGCAGCAGCGTTCTAGCAAGGGGAGCTTGCTCCCCGTCTAGCGACGAGCAACTGCTCTTAAGCTTTTCTCTGCCGTACCGCCTCAAACAGACAGACCCCGGTCGCCACAGAAACGTTAAGGGAGGACACTTCTCCTGCCATATCGATTTTCACCAGAAAATCGCAGTGCTCTCTTGTAAGACGGCGCATCCCCTGACCTTCGGCACCCATTACCAGCGCCATCGGGCCTTTCAGGTCGGCATCGTAGATCAGGGTGTCGGCTTCACCAGCGGTACCGGTGATCCAGATACCGCGCTGTTGCAGATCTTTCAGGGTACGGGCCAGATTGGTAACCAGCACATAGGGCACCACCTCAGCAGCACCACACGCCACTTTGCTGGCGGTGGCGTTAAGCGGTGCGGACTTATCTTTCGGAGCAATCACCGCATGAACACCGGCGGCATCGGCTGTTCGCAGACAGGCACCCAGATTATGAGGGTCGGTTACGCCGTCCAGTACCAGCAGAAAAGCGGGTTCCTCAAGCTTATCCAGCATGGCATCGAGAAACTGTTCATTTTTTGCCTGAATCGGTTCACAGGCAACAACAACCCCCTGATGCACGCCGTTGTCAGCCATCTCATCCAGTTCTTTACGACTGACCCGGTCAACACTGAGCTTTTGTTCTGCTGCCAGATCCAGCAGTTTCTGCATCCGCCCATCAACCCGGCCTTGCAGCACCCACATCCCTTTAACCCGTTTGCTGTCACGCTGCAGGGTGGTGGTCGCCGCGTGGATACCAAAGATATATTCAGGACGCATCGTTTTTCTCATTCAGTTCGTTATTGTTACAGGTCTGACAAAACCAGCCGCAACTGTTCTGTTTTACCAGTGCCACCAGCAGGCTGATCATCCCCGGTTCTGCATTCAGTGCCGGAATATACCGGTACTGTTCGCCCCCGGCGTCCATAAACACCTCCCGGTTTTCCACGGCGATCTCTTCCAGAGTTTCCAGGCAATCGGCGGAGAAGGCAGGACAGATAATATCCACCCGCTTTACACCGCCCTCAGGCAGCTTCTCAAGTGTTTTATCGGTATAGGGCTGCAACCACGCCTTGGGACCGAAACGGGACTGAAAGGTGGTCTGCCACTGACCAGAGGCGAGCTTCAGCTCTTTAGCCAGCAGCTCTGATGTGCGATGACAGTGTTCCGGGTAGGGATCGCCTTTATCTGCATATTCTTGCGGAATACCATGATAAGAGAGCACCAGTTTCTCGCCTGCCGGATGATCTGCCCGGAAAGCCTTAACGGAGTCTGCCAGCGCCCGGATATAGAGTGGATGATCATGGTAATCATGGACAACACGGATATCGGGAAAATTACGGGCCTGTTGCTGAAACCGGGCAATCAGATCATAAATAGGGGCGGTGGTGGTGGCCGAGTACTGAGGATAGAGCGGTAACACCAGAATTTTAGTGTAACCCGCCTGTGCCAGCTCTTCCAGACGCGCGCTCAGCCCCGGATTACCATAGGTCATGGCGGAAAAAACCTGAATATCCTGATCAGGTATCGTTTTCTGCAGCGCCAGCTGCAGAGCGGCCACCTGCTGATTGAGTATCAGCCGCAGGGGCGAGTCCTGATCCCAGATCGATGCATATAGTTTTGCTACCTTACGGGGACGGAAGGTCAGGATGATACCGTTAAGCACCGTTAACCAGACCAGACGCATAATGCCATCGCCTTCCACTACCCGGCGATCAGAAAGAAACTCTTTGAGGTAGCGGCGCACTGCGGCGGGCGTCGGTTGATCTGGTGAGCCTAAATTAACCAGCAGTACTGCTGTTTTGGGCTGGGACATCTGTTTATTTCCGTTTCAAAGCAAAGCGCTATTATCGCGGAATAACCGATAATAAAAAACCGCTGTTTTGACTCATACATCAAAGCAGCGGTTTTTCTTGTTCACTAAAGAACGTTATTTTTCCAGTGAGGCAAATACTGCATCACGGATATCATTAACACTGCCAACACCCGGGATATAGTTGTATTTAGGGGCACTTTCAGGAGACTCGTCAGCCCAGCCTTTATAATAGTTGATCAGGGGAGCTGTCTGTTCATGATATACATCCAGACGCTGACGCACGGTTTCCTCTTTATCATCTTCCCGCTGAACCAGATCTTCACCGGTTACATCGTCTTTACCCTCAACCGCAGGTGGGTTGAAAATAACGTGGTAAGTACGACCTGAACCCGGGTGTACACGACGACCGGCCATACGCTTGATGATCTCTTCGTCAGCAACGTCGATCTCGACAACGGCATCAATCGTGACGCCCGCTTCTTTCATGGCGTCAGCCTGCGGAATAGTGCGTGGGAAACCATCAAACAGTGCACCGTTAGCGCAATCCGCCTCGGTAATACGCTCTTTTACCAGACCGATGATAATCTCATCAGACACCAGGCCACCGGCATCCATTACTTTCTTAGCTTCGATCCCCAGAGGGGTGCCTGCTTTAACTGCGGCACGCAACATATCACCTGTAGAGATCTGTGGAATACCATATTTTTCGCAGATGTACTGAGCCTGGGTACCTTTACCGGCACCCGGTGCACCCAAAAGAATAATTCGCATGTAAGGATTGCTCCGTTTCTAATTTTATAATTTAAAATTCTGATGCCGGCCGTTTATTAGATAACCACCGGCTGAAATTTTTCAGCGCATTTTTTTCTGCGCGATTTTTTGCGCGGCAATATTCGACATTATCGCCCTATGCCTGCTACTCACAATAGGACATTCGGTCTACTACCAATATCTAACTGTTGCCAACTGCGGGAGGCTGGTTTCGCTATTCTGCAATATTTACGACATAAAGCCGTAAAAATGAACGCTCGAGATTAGTCAAAACCGCGAAATGTAGCAACCCCCTATTAGGATAAGATCCGCTTTTGTTGGCCGGGATTGATAAGTATCAGCTGATCAGCAACATTTTCCCAACAGGGTTATGACTCCTGTCGGAAAGAGCATCAATCTACTCCTCAATCGCCCCCTGTGTCCCGCTACATGAGGCACACAGGGTAACAGAAACAACGTCTATCCGGTATTCCTCATACCGGCAGAGATGCCTGCCATGGTAATCATCAGCGCCTGTTCCAGCCGTTCATCGGGCTGATTCCGGTCTCGATAGAGCAGCTCTGCCTGCAGAAAGTGCAACGGGTCAATATAGGGGTTGCGCACCTCGATAGACTGGCGGATAACCGGACTGTATTCCAGCAGGGTATCCTGCTGTTTAATCTTTTTCACCAGCTCGATAGTGTTTGCCAGCCGACAACGAAGATCGGCCCCAAGAACTGCCAGCTCTTCAGACACCAGCCGCTTTTCATAATAAGCGGCTATATTGCCATCTGACTTCGCCATCACCATCTCCAGCATATCCATATAGGAGCGGAAAAATGGCCAGTCCCTGCGCATTATCTGAACCAGCTCAAACTGACCTTTATCCAGAGTTTGCTGAAGCGCAACATCGCTGCCCAGCCAGGCCGGCAGCATCAGGCGGATCTGAGTCCAGGCAAATATCCAGGGAATGGCGCGAAGACTTTCGACGCCGCCATCCGCCTTACGTTTTGCCGGACGGCTGCCCAGCGGCAGTTTCGCCAGCTCTTGCTCCGGTGTCGCGGAACGGAAATAGGGTACAAACTGTGGATCAAAGCGTACCACATCACGATAAGCGGTCAGGCCTGCCAGCGACATCTCATCCATCAGCTGACGCCACTCAGGCCTCGGTCCCGGAGCCGGAGCCAGGGTTGCCTCAAGGGTGGCTGAGGTGTACAGCTCCAGATTACGCACTGCAATCTCAGGCACACCAAACTTGAAACGAATCATTTCACCCTGTTCAGTCACCCGCAGACTTCCGGCCACCGACCCCGGAGGCTGCGCCAGAATTGCGGTATGGCTGGGGCCACCACCACGACCCACAGTACCGCCCCGGCCATGGAACAACGTCAGGTGTACATCATACTCGTTACACACGTTCGTGAGTGCTTCCTGCGCCCGGTACTGGCCCCAGGCTGCCGCCAGCTGTCCGGCATCCTTGGATGAATCCGAATAACCGATCATCACCTCCTGATGCCCCTCGGTATATGCTTTATACCAGGGGATCGCCAGTAACTGACGGATGCAGTTTTCCGCGTTATCCAGGTCATCCAGCGTTTCAAACAGCGGCGCAACGCGCATGTTGTAGTGAATACCGCTTTCCTTGAGCAGCAGAATAACCGCCAGTACATCCGATGGCTGACTGGCCATCGAGATAACATAGGAGCCGAAGGAGTTCGGTTCCTCCCGGGCGACCACACTGAAGGTGTCAAGCACCTCCTGAACATCGGCAGAGGGTGACCACTCCCGGGGCAGCAGAGGACGCTTCTCCTGCAACTCTTTCAGCAGAAACATCTGCTTATTGGTCTCGCTCCATTCGGTGTAGCAACCGATGCCGTAAAAGCCGGTCAGCTCATCCAGCACTTCGGCATGTCGATCTGCATTCTGGCGAATATCCAGATTCACCAGCGTCATACCGAAACAAGCCACCCGGCGGATAGTGTCGCTCAGCAGACCATCAGCAATAACGCTCATATGACAGCTGCGCAGAGAAGCATCGATCAGCAACAATGGCTGCAACAGTTGCCGGGGAAGAATATAAACTCCCTCTTTATCCACCGGACGGCCTTCCAGACGCTCAGTCGTCCAGAACTTGGTTTTCGTCAGATGGCCGCACACTTCCCGCAGCAGTTCACGATAAGGCTCCGGATGATTGCCCACCAGCTCACGCAGCTCAGGACTACACTGGTTCATCGATAATTCACTGCGCAATCGGTCTATATCTTTCATATAGAGATCGGCCGCCATCCAGCGGGACAGCAATAATACTTTTTCAGTGGTAACGGATGTCACGTTAGGGTTACCGTCGCGGTCGCCTCCCATCCAGGAAGCAAACCGCACCGGTGAGCTACTCAGAGGCAGATGCTCTCCGGTGGCATCAAACAACTGCTGATCGATATGCCGCAGAAAAATCGGCACCGCATCCCATAACGAGTTTTCAATCACCGCAAAACCCCATTTCGCTTCATCCACCGGCGTCGGTCTCTGCTTGCGAATGGCATCGGTGTGCCAGGCCTGGCTGATCAGTTCATGCAGACGGTGACGCAGGTCTTCACCACGGTCGATCCTCTGCAGACATTCGGTAATCGCATCAAACTTCTGAATCAGGGTACGCCGGTTAACCTCTGTCGGATGGGCGGTCAGAACCAGCTCGACATCCATATCCCGAACAGTTGCAGCAATCTGTTGCTTGCTCAGCCCCTGCTGTTGCAGCCGCCCGAGCAGGCCGCAGAATGAATCGCTGGTACACACATCCATCACGCCGGAACGGCGACGAACCCGATGATGTTCTTCAGCGATATTGGATAAGTTAAGAAATTGAGTAAATGCTCTGGCGACGGGTAGCAGCTCATCATCACCCAGTTCGCTAAGGGTTTGCAGAAGCTCATCGTCTACCGGTTTGCCAGACGACCGGCCAGCTTTGGAGAGCGCCCGAATCTTTTCAATCTTATCCAGGAACGCCTGTCCTTTATGAGCCACGATGGTCTGCCCAAGACAGTCACCGAGCATCCGGACATCATCCCTCAGATCTTCGTGAAGCGTTGTCATTCAGAGTCCCCTGTCATATCTGCGAAGTACTATAGATACTACATAGTTTGTGCAAAGCACAAATACTATCTTAGTCTCAGTCCTTCAGAGTCCCCGGTTTAAAGACCGGTTAACTGCCGCAGTTTTTTCAGGGCGATTTCAACGCGGTGGACATTCTGATAGCGTATTTCAACTTCAGGCACAGACGCACCATCAAGTAGCAAAGCGATACGGAAATCAGTTTCCGTCTCTGCCGTATCGCGGGAACGGATCTCTGCACCCTTCAGCTGATCAAAGCTGAAGCGCAGGTAACCCGAAGGTATGAGTACTGCGACCTGGCGCTGAGCAGTGCTGACCAGCAGGCCGGGATTGCCCTTAAGATCATCGGAGATCTGAAATCCGGCACCCTGCAACTCTTTACGCTGCCCATCAATGCGCTGATAGTTCCAGAACCCCAGTCCGGCCATAACGATCACCGCCAGAATAAACCACTGTAATGACCCCATCGTTTATCTCCGTCCGCCTGCGGCTAAAGCCCCTTTCGCTTTGCTTCGTTCCACCAGTGATCGAGTTCATCAAGACTGAAATCCTGCCAATCTTTTGAAGAACTCTCTACCTGGTCTTCGATATAATTAAAGCGGTTGGTGAACTTCTGATTGGTATAACGCAGAGCGGTTTCCGGATTAACCCCCATATGACGGGCCAGATTCACCTGAGCAAACAGCAGATCACCAAGCTCATGCTCCATCTCCAGTTGATCACCGGCAGCAATCGCTTCACGAAGCTCAGCAATCTCCTCTTCGATTTTGTCCAGTACCGGCGACACATCGCCCCAGTCAAACCCGACCCGGGCAGCCCGTCTCTGAAGTTTATCGGCACGATTCAGCGCGGGTAACGCCATAGGGATATCGTCCAGCACCCGGGATTCCTGAAGCGGCTTTTCGCCCCGTTCCTCAGCCTTTATCGCCTCCCAGGTCTCTTTGATCTGCTGTTCATCCAGTGGCTCTGCACTGCGCCGGCTGGCGAGTGTCCCCTCAGGAAAAACATGGGGATGACGACGGATCAGCTTTGTCACCAGGGTATCGACGATATCGTCAAAGCCATAGCCCTGTTCCTCTTCAGCCAGGCGGGCGTAGAAGATCACCTGAAACAGCAGATCCCCCAGTTCCCCCTGCAGATGCTGCCAGTCCTGCCGTTCGATGGTATCGGCCACTTCATACGCCTCTTCAAGGGTATGAGGAACGATACTGGCAAAGCTCTGTTTAAGATCCCAGGGACAACCATCCTCAGGGTCTCGCAGCCTGGCCATAAGCGTTTTTAAATCCTCAAAGGTATAACGCATCAGCGCGTACCACTGCGCTGACGGTGTACTTCCGTCACGTTCGGAATCTGGTTGATCTTATCCATGATCTTACCCAATAACTCGAGACGGCTGATCTCAATCGTCAGTGTCAGATAAGCGATATTGCTCTTCTTATCAGACTGAGTATTCGCAGCGATGAGGTTAATATTCTCGTTTGCCATTACCATCATCAGATCCCGCAACAAACCGGAACGGTCAAAGGCTTCGACATAGATATCCACAGGATAGGTGGATTCACCCTCTTCTCCCCAGCTGACTTCAACGATCCGCTCCCGCTCTTGCTGACGCAACTGAAAAGCGTTGCTACAGTCGTCACGGTGAATCGAAACGCCCCGGCTTTTGGTGATATAACCGATAATCGGATCGCCAGGAACCGGCTTACAGCAGGGGGCGATGCTGGTCAGCAGATTACCTACACCCTGTATTTTGATCCCTTCATATTCAGACGGCGGCCGGATAGTACTGCCCGGCAATGCCAGGTCCAGCTGCTCATCGTGATGATCAGTCTCAACCTGTTGCTGCGCCGCGTTGATTACCTGTGAAAGGCGAATATCACCAGCGCCAAGAGCCGCATACATATCATCAGGCGTTCGGTAGTTAATCGCTTTCGCCATCAGACCAAAATTAAGATCGGCATTATCCAGCGCCAGACGCCGGAATTCACGGTCGATAATTTTCTTACCGGCTGCAGCGTTTTTATCTTTATCCTGAAGTTTAAACCAGTGCTGAACCTTGGCGCGGGATCGGGCACTGGTAATATACCCCAGGTTCGGGTTGAGCCAGTCGCGCCGCGGATGTTCTTCATTTGCCGTCAGAATCTCAACCTGATCACCGGTCTGCAGCTGACGGGTCAGCGGAACAATCCTGCCGTTAAGTTTTGCACCCCGACAGCGATGCCCCACTTCAGTGTGCACACGGTAGGCAAAGTCAACCGGAGTAGACCCAACCGGCATATCAACAACATGGCCATCCGGAGTGAAAACATAGACCCGGTCATGGGTCACATCGCCGCCAATTACCTCAGAAAACTCTTCAGTCCCCCCCAGATCCTCAGTCCACTCCAGCACCTGACGTAACCAGGCGATCTTCTCTTCATAACTGGAACTTTGAGAATGAGTATCGGTGCCTTTATAAAGCCAGTGTGCACAAACCCCCAGCTCGGCCTCTTCATGCATGGAAAAAGTACGGATCTGAATCTCCAGCACCTTGCCTGAAGGGCCAAACACAGCGGTATGCAGGGATCGGTAACCATTGGGTTTGGGCGATGCAATATAGTCATCAAACTCGTGCGGAATATTGCGCCATAAACCGTGCACAATCCCCAGTACGGTATAACAATCACGAATCTCCGGCACCAGAATCCGGACCGCACGAATATCATAGACCTGATTAAAGGCGATGTTCTTACGCTGCATTTTGCGCCAGATACTGTAGATGTGCTTGGCCCGACCCATCACATCGCCATCAATATTGACCTTTTTCAACTCAGCATTAAGAATATTGACCGAATCTTCGATGAATTGCTGGCGGTCAAGCCGCTTTTCATCCAGTAATGACGCTATCTGTTTATAGTCATTCGGTTTGAGATAACGGAATGAGAGGTCTTCCAGCTCCCACTTTATATGACCAATACCCAGCCGGTGAGCCAGCGGGGCATAAACATCAAACACCTCCCGGGCAACCAGATAACGTTTCTTGCGGGAGTCACTCTTCACACGCCGTATGGCGCAGGTGCGCTCGGCAATCTTAATCAGAACAACCCGCACATCATCGATCATTGAGACCAGCATTTTACGTACGTTGTCCAGCGGATTACCGCTCTGACCCAGAACGTTCTCACGTCGTGGATTCTGACGACTGCCGATAGCAGCCATCTGCAGCACCCCGTCGATCAGGGTAGCTATTGTCTGACCAAAACGGCGGCGGATATCTTCCAGGTTAGTGCGTTTTTCCCGGACGCTGCGATACAGAATCGCCGCTACCAGCGCATCCTGGTCCTGATTCAGTTCGATCAGAATCTGAGCCATCTCCAACCCGGTCAGATAACTGTCACTGTCTTTCCATGAATCCTCGGAGGGCTCAGCCTCCTCTTTCAGCTGTTTGGCATACAGACAGGCCTGACGAACTGTATCAATATCTTTAACTTCAACCTGTTCCTGCAACCTTTCCAGCCACAGATCCAGATCGACACTGCCGTCAGCATGTATTGGATGATCTTCGCGAACTTTTACCACAGCGCTACGCCGCTCCCTTCTTTACCTACATGATGCCACTAGCCACTAATAATGCGCTATCCGCACCCTGCTGATTACCACGTTAACACAGACGCAGGGGCCAGAATATTATGAACCCATAGCACTTACAGCGGCACATTTTAGTATTTCAGACCTGCAATAGCGAGTAAGTTCAAATCTATTCGGGGCCGGCACTCCCCAACCCGGAGACTGAAGCCCTGTATTTGAAGCAAAAAAATGGAGCTTTCAGTTCTGTTTGACCATGACATGCCGTCCTTATCTGCATCTGCTTTTACACGGGTAGAAAACCAAGAAAAACGACGACATCACTGATGCTTAACTGCGATTCCGGTAACCAGTTGCCTTACCAGTACCGGAAAGGCCTCATGCTGATAACGCTTCAGCTGTTGCAACTCAAACCCTGCCCGGACAATCAGCCCGGCGGTCTCACGGTTCAGCTGACACCCTCCGGCACAACGATGCCATAAAGGGTTTAGGCGGTGTTGCCAACGCTGTACCGCAACGTTATCTGACAACACATGCTCAAAGAATAACAGCTGCCCGCCCGGCTTAAGCACTCTGTAAACCTCCTGCAAGACCTGTTGTGGCTCAGGAACAGAGCAAAGCACAAGAAAGCAAACAACCGTATCGAAACGATTATCAGCCAGCGGGATATTCATCGCATCAGCCACCAGTAACTGAATTTTGTCCCGCTGAGTCTCCGGCAAACCCGACAAAACTGAACGGGCTTTCTGCATTACCCCTGTATCAGGCTCAAGCGCATACACCTCTGAGACCTGGCTCTGATAACAATTAAAGCTTGTACCTGTGCCTGCGCCAATCTCCAGCACGGCCCCTTTCGCATAGCTCAGTAACTGCTCCCGTTCGGGTGCTACCACCTTAGACACCCGATCCAGTAACCAGGGAAAGAAGCAGCGATAATATGGGTTGAATCGGCGTAGACTCATCTCTTGGCATCCACTATTCTGTACAAAAACACCGGACTTTTATTATACATTTCAGGAGCTTTACCTATGGCACGTATCAAAATTGATATGCCCGAAAACTACAGTTTCACCACCGAAATACCGGTGCGTATCAGTGATGTTAACTATGCAGGCCACCTCAGCAACGACTCTGTATTATCCATCGTTCATGAAGCACGGCTTCGTTATCTGAACTCCCACAACTATACAGAACAGGATATCGAAGGTTCGGGCATTATCATGACCGATTCCGTAATCGTTTATAAGGCCGAGAGTTTTTACGGCGACCTGATACAGATCGACATAACCGTTGGCGACTTCAATAAGTATGGCTGCGATATCTATTACCTGCTCAGTAACAAGAAAACAGCGGTCGAAATTGCCCACGTTAAAACCGGTATCGTATTTTTTGATTACGCAGAAGGGAAAGTCGTTACTGTGCCGGATGGGTTTAAAGACAGAATAGTGAAAGTTGTTTAACTAACTGCAGACCAGACTGTTTAATAATTACTCAAGAAAGTTCCTATAACTGGTTGAAAAAAATACAGAAACAAAGACCTGAATGAATTTTAACCCACCGCCGCAAAGCCCCATACAGAGGGGCTTTCACAGAGTTATCCTAGAGTTATTCACAGCCTTGTGACACTATTTCTGTTTATAACATCAGGGACAAACCGCCCCCTCTTCTGCGACCCAATCTGAGATGCCCGCCAGCACTCACTGGTCACGACTTTCGTTTTCACTGAACACTTCATCGCGCCACTCAGGCCCCAACTTTTCCTCTATATAATCACGAATAAGCTTACGCACCATCTGCGAAGGAGTGACATCATCTGCATTACAAAGCTTTTCAAAGGTCGCTTTCTTTTTCGGATCGATGAGCAAAGTCAGCCGTGCTGTTCTCTTCTCCATTACAACTCCTCAAGGTAATTTATGTTAATCATATTAACATTGATTTATACAGTGATGTACATGTAATGTAATCCATATACTAACGACCCACTCAACTGAGTCCGAGGCCACACTTCAGGTCGGGGCGCCGCCAGTCTGCCGCCTCGATTTAGCGAGAGCAATTACTCATGCCGCATCGTTTACATCTGCACAGCATTAAGCCTTTCAGCGCACTGCGTGAAACCTTTAAGGAAGGCTACAATCTGACCTCCCTTTACCGGGATCTGATGGCTGGCATCACAGTTGGCATAATAGCCATCCCTCTGTCGATGGCGCTGGCTATCGCCAGCGGCGTGCCCCCACAGTATGGCCTGTATACCGCGATTATCGCCGGAATTCTTATCCCGCTGACCGGCGGCTCCCGCTATAGCATATCGGGCCCCACCGCAGCATTTGTCGTCATTCTGTATCCGGTTGCCCAACAGTTCGGACTGAGCGGCCTGCTGATAGCATCACTGATGGCCGGTATAATGATGGTTATTATGGCGCTGAGCCGCTTAGGGCGCCTGATTGAATATATACCGGAACCTGTTACGCTGGGTTTTACATCGGGTATCGCGGTTGTTATTGCCACCCTGCAGATGAAAGATTTTCTTGGCCTCAATCTGGAGGATATGCCAGAAAGGTATGTTGATAAGGTATTGGCACTTATCAATGCGATACCAACCCTGGTGCCATCAGAGTTTGCCATTGGCGCAACAACATTAGCGGTATTAATTTTGTGGCCCCGGCTGCGCATACCGGTTCCCGGACACCTGCCAGCTGTCGCCGTCGGAGTGGCGCTGTCACTGGTGCTGACAGCTACAGGCTTTGATATCCAGACTATCGGCTCTCGCTTTAGCTATGAACTGCTCGATGGCACAGTCGGACAGGGCATTCCACCGGCACTCCCCGAGTTCAACTGGCCATGGATGCAACCGGGCCCGGATGGGAAACCAATCGACTGGGATTTCCATAAACTGACCGCGCTGATTCCAATCGCCTTCTCAATCGCCATGCTGGGGGCGATTGAGTCATTGCTCTGCGCCGTAGTGCTGGATGGTATGAGTGGCAAGCGTCATCACTCCAACGTCGAACTGTTGGGTCAGGGCGTTGGCAATCTGGTGACCCCCTGGTTTGGCGGAATTACCGCAACAGCAGCCATCGCCCGCTCAGCGGCGAATTACCGCGCCGGAGCTCAGTCACCTCTGGCGGCAGTCATACATGGTCTGGTGGTGCTTGCCAGCCTGCTGATACTAGCGCCATGGCTGGCCTATATACCGATGGCCTCTATGGCAGCAATGCTGCTGATGGTTGCCTGGAATATGAGTGAGGCGCCAAAGGTGATGGAGCTTCTGAAAAAAGCCCCTTCCGGTGATATTCTGGTATTGCTGACCTGTTTCTCTCTGACCGTAATGATCGACATGGTTGTGGCAATATCCTTTGGTATTGTTCTCGCATCCCTGCTGTTTATGCGCGATATTGCCCAGATGACACGGGTAATCGAAATCAGTGATAACCGTAAACACGTTCCCGAAACCCTGCCTGCAGACTGGGGCGTCTATAAAATCAGCGGCCCTCTGTTTTTTGCGGCTGCCGACAGGATCTTCTCTGAACTATTAATGATCTCTGAGCACAAACGCTGCGTCATTCTCTATATGGATGCGGTGCCGATTTTAGATGCGGGGGGATTCTCTGCGCTGAACCATTTTCTCGAAGCAAAATTAAACACAGGCAGCTTTGTAATTATCGCCGACCTGCAATTCCAGCCCCTTAAAAATATTGCAAAAGCGGGGCTGACACCGATTGAGCAGAAACTGGTCTTCACTCCGACACTTGCTGAAGCGATAAGCGTTGCCGGCAGTAAAGTAATTAACAATAACGCCACGACCCATTAACAACAGACATTCACTAAAGAAAAAGGTATTTACACGTCTGTTTTTCATAAGCCCGAATAGCAAAAAACCGCCAAAAATGGCGGTTTTTTTTGAGTGGAGCTATCGGCGCACAATCCTTATTCATAGTCCTGATAGGCCATCGGCGCGAGGTTTTCAAACTTCGTAAACTGACCGATAAAGGCCAGACGATTACTACCTATCGGGCCGTTACGCTGTTTACCTATGATTATCTCGGCGATGCCTTTGTCCGGGGAATCTTCGTTATAGACCTCATCCCGGTAGATAAACATGATGACGTCAGCATCCTGCTCGATCGCACCGGATTCACGCAAGTCGGAGTTGACCGGACGTTTATTAGGCCGCTGTTCCAGGGCACGGTTCAGCTGCGACAAGGCGATGACCGGACACTCCAGCTCTTTCGCCAGCGCCTTGAGCGAGCGCGAAATCTCCGATATCTCGGCTGTACGCCCTTCGCTGTTGCCCCCTTTAATCTGCATCAACTGAAGATAATCCACCATGATCATGGCAATATCACCATGCTCCCGAACAATACGCCGGGCCCGGTTGCGCATCTCTGTCGGACTAATACCGGCAGTATCATCGATAAACAGAGGCTTATCCCTGAGCATATTGACAGCCGTGGTCAGGCGGGGCCAGTCATCCTCTTCAAGCTTACCGGAACGTACCCGCGTCTGGTTAATACGCCCGAGCGAGGACAACATCCGCGTTACCAACTGATCCGCGGGCATCTCCAGACTGAACACCAGCACCGGCTTGTTCTGCGCCATCAGCGCATTTTCAACCAGGTTCATCGCAAAAGTGGTTTTACCCATCGAAGGACGGGCAGCAACAATAATCAGATCGGAAGGCTGCATCCCCCCGGTCGCTTTATCCAGCTCATCAAAACCGGTGGTGACACCGGTCATCGCACCTTCGGAGTTAAACAGTTCATCAATCTTATCCACCGCTTTTTTCAGCAATGGATTCACCCCGACAGGACCGCCTTCGTTGGGCCGGTCTTCTGCGATCTGAAAGATCTTCTGTTCCGCTTCACTGAGAATATCTGAACCCGGACGCCCTTCAGGCATAAAGGCACTTTCAGCGATCTCGTGAGCCACAGTGATCATCTTACGCAGCAGCGCCCGGTCACGAACGATCTCTGCATAGGCACGAATATTGGACGCACTGGGGGTATTCCGGGCCAGTTCAACCAGGTAATCCAGCCCTCCGGCAGCATCCAGATTGCCGGTACGATCCAGCTCCTCCGAGATGGTCACGACATCGATCGGCTGCATATTATTAACCAGCTTCTCGATTGTGCGGAATATCAGCCGGTGATCGTGACGATAGAACTGATCTTCCAGCACAATCTCTGAAACCGCATCCCAGGCGTTATTATCCAGCATCAACCCGCCAAGCACTGACTGCTCAGCTTCCTGAGAGTGAGGAGGGACTTTTACACCCTCCATATCTGCTGAATTGGGATCCAGATAATCCATAAAACCTTATACCTCGACACACAGGATACCAGCTTAATAATGCGACTGGTCTAAAACGAAAAAAGCACTGCGCAGTATAATACTACGCAGTGCTTCTTAACTCACCGTTGATCTGAAAATTTCAGATCAAAAGTAATGCTTACTCGCCAACAACAACGATGCCGACAGTAGCAGTTACTTCTGGGTGTAGCTGAATAGCAACTTCGAACTCACCAGTGTGACGCAAAGCGCCTTCTGGCAGACGAACTTCGTGCTTAGCAACTTCGATACCTGAAGCTGTGATCGCATCAGCGATATCAGCAGTACCGATAGAACCAAACAGCTTGCCTTCTTCGCCCGCTTTCGCAACGATAGACAGTTCAATTTCGTTCAGCTGTGCAGCACGTGTCTGAGCAGAATTCAGCTTCTCAGATGCAGCAGATTCCAGTTCAGCACGACGTGCTTCAAATGATTCCAGATTAGCTGCAGTAGCAGGAACCGCTTTCCCAAAAGGAAGCAGGTAGTTACGACCGTAACCACGCTTAACGGTTACCTTGTCACCCAGGCTACCCAGTTTGCCAATTTTCTCGAGCAGGATAACTTCCATCTCGCAAACCTCTATTTTTACTCTCGCCTGTCGATGTCTGACATCAACAAGCTGAAACTTGTTTAATCACCTGCGCGCGTATATCTAAATAATTAGTTAAATATGCGCGACAGGTTAACCGTTATTACTGGTGGCTGTCAGTGTATGGCAGCAGTGCAACGTAACGAGCACGCTTGATAGCAGTTGCCAGCTGACGCTGGTAACGAGCTTTAGTACCAGTAATACGGCTAGGTACGATTTTACCGGTTTCAGTAATGTAACCTTTCAGGGTGTCCAGATCTTTATAATCGATCTCAGTAACGCCTTCAGCGGTAAAACGGCAGAATTTTCTACGACGGAAAAAACGAGCCATGGTATATCTCCTCTAAATATAGGTTAAACCGATTACTCGGCAGCAGCTTCTTCAGCAGCTGGCGCATCAGCAGCAGGAGTTTCTTCAGCAGCAGGTGCTTCAGTCCCTTCAGCAGGCTTTTCAGAACGTTCTTCGCGACGTGGACGACGCTCTTCACGGCCTTCAGCAGCTTTAATTGGAGATACTTCAGTAACCGCATCTTTACGACGAACAACCATGTTACGGATAACCGCATCGTTGTAACGGAAGATGTTAGTTAGCTCGTCCAGAGTTTCCTGAGCACATTCAACGTTCATCAGAACGTAGTGCGCTTTATGGATTTTGTTAATTGGGTAAGCCAGGTGACGACGGCCCCAATCTTCCAGACGGTGGATTTTACCTTCAGATTCTTCAATCAGCTTGGTGTAACGCTCAACCATAGCTGGAACCTGCTCACTCTGATTCGGGTGAACCAGAAAAACGATTTCGTAATGACGCATTAATTGCTCCTTACGGTTTATACAGCCTTCAGCCGCATCGAAAAACGGTAGAAAGCAAGGAGTTAGAGTTAGTTTCCTCAGAGGCATAGCCAACGGGAGGCGAAATTATACGCGAAGATCTGCAAAACACAAACATATCTACACTATTCCTGCTTCTGTTATGGCAAATCTATGCTATTGGGCAGAAGAGATAGACTGACTCATTTTTGCGCAAAACAATTTTTTAGTGTGTTTATCAGGATCTTTACGAATCCCGGCCCAACAACTGTTGGTATCCTCAAATTGCGTAAAACGCAGACCCTTTCGCAGATCGAACAGATACACCTTGTCGTAGAAATCATGATCATTCCACTCACTGACCTTTAAACGGGTTTTAATGCAGGTATAACGGGGAACGATATTGGCTCCGGTACTCTGTGCCCGGATATAGTGGCGATAATAGTTTTTACCCCGCTCGGTGCCCCGTATCTGATAACGAACAAAATCACGACACTGTTCCAGATCCTTTACCCGCTTATCTTCCAGCAGCACCACTTTGCTGATCGGCGTACCTTTATATGTAAATTCACCCAGCAGGTAGATCCCTGACTGTTCCGCAGATGTCAGCGGAGAGGCCAGCAGCATCCCCAGTAAAACTCCCTGTTTAAGCATCGTAATCCTCCTGATATAGCCAGATACAGTTGCAGGTTCAGCGTTTTTAAAAAAACAGACTAACGCATCTTAAAATTTTTTTCGCCCCCTGCACCCCTGACTATCACCGGTCGTTGAAACTTCATGACGAACGTCACGTTTCAGCACTAAACCGGCCACGGAACTCCCGCGGAGTCAGGCCGGTGATTTTAATAAATACTTTTCTGAAAGCACTGACATCATCATAACCGGCATTCAGCGAGATCACCTCAACGCTGTCAGCGGAACCTTCCAGTGCTTCGCAGGCTTTACTGATCCTGAGCTGCTGAATGTACTCTTTTGGCTTATAACCGGTTGCCCGGACAAAGCGGCGGAGGAAAGTGCGCTCGGTCAAATGACTGTCCGATGCAAGCTGCTTTACGGTGACCGGATTCTGGCAATGGTTTTGCAGATGGTGCTGACTTTTCAGAATCACCCTGTCGCCATGATCAAACGGAGGCATAAAACAGCGATAATAGCGTTGCTGACGTGGTGCAGTATCAACAACCAGCCGCTTCCCCAACTGCCTCATCAAGGCGGGAGTACCAAACTGCGCCACCAGCTCCAGCCCCAGGTCCAGCCAGGCCATCAGCCCACCCGCAGTCATCAGGTCGCCATCATTAATCAGTATTTTAGTATCATCCACCTGCACCTCTGGAAACCTGGTAGCCAACGCTTCAGCCAGTATCCAGTGCGTAGTTGCCGGGCGCTGATTCAACAAGCCGGTCTGCGCCAGAAGAAAAGCCCCGGCACACACAGAACATAGCAAAGAACCGGAAGCATGCATCGTTTTAAGCCAGCGACTAAGCACCTGCTGCTCCTCGGTATAAAAACTTCCGACGAGACAGGGCGGCAAAACTATCACCTGAGGTGTCGCGGTAACAAAGGGCCTGAACCCATTATCTGCGCCCCCCTCTGAATCAGAGTGGCTGAGTTCATCGCCGTTCAATTCCGAACTGTCCAGCACCTGTACATTAAACTGCAGACCCGGTTGCTGCTCCTGGCTCAGTCGTGAGGCCATCTCAAATAGTTCACACAACCCCTCAATAGCCGACTTCATCGCCCCGGGGTACTGAATAATTAAAATACTGATATTTTTCATCGCGATCACAGATACTGTCAGTTATTACCCGGAATATGTCAAAAACGACTCCAGTATAGGACACAGAGTCGGTGGATAATAGCCACATCAACAGACATCTATTGCAGAGGTTATAGCTATGACGCAGATTCAGCCAAACACAGCACTGCTGTTAATCGACTTCCAGAATGACTATTTTCCCGGTGGAAAATGGGAGCTGTCGAACATCCAGCTTGCTGCCGATAACGCCGCAAAATTACTGGCCGCTTTTCGTAAAAAACAGCTACCGGTTGTACATGTCCGCCATGAATTTAAAACAGATGAAGCCCCCTTCTTTCTGCCGGGGTCGCAAGGTGCACAAATCAACGGCACAATTGCCGCCGAAAGCGATGAACCGGTTGTTTTAAAACACTCCGCTAACAGTTTTAAAGAGACTAATCTGAAGCAGGTTCTTGAGACTCTGAACATTGACAACCTGATCGTGGCCGGGGCGATGAGCCACATGTGTATTGATGCAGGTGTTCGTGCAGCAGCAGATCTGGGATACAACGTCACGGTTGCACAGGATGCCTGCGCCACCCGGGATCAGGAATTCAACGGCAATGTCGTGCCCGCCAGCCAGGTACACGCTTCATTTATGGCGGCACTGGCGTTCGCCTATGCCCGGGTTGAAAGTACTGAGGTATTGCTGAGTGAATTAGCTTAGTCGCTGACCTGAGAGACCCATCTAAAACAAAAAAACCGCCTCTTTCGGCGGTTTTCTGGTCTGCTGTTTCTGGCAAGGAAAACGGAGTTTTCCGTCTAGCCAGTCGCGCAGCGACGTTCTAACAATTATTTTTATTCAACCTCTACTATCTCGAAACTATGGGTAATAGCCACGCCACCCTTTTCCAGCATCAGTGATGCGGAGCAGTACTGTTCTGCAGAGAGCTTTACTGCGCGCTCAACTTTCTTCTCATTCAAGCCCCGACCGGAAACAATAAATTTCACATGGATCTTAGTGAATACTGCAGGTACCGCATCGGCACGCTCGGCATCAATTTCAGCCACACAGTCCACCACATCCTGACGGGTTTTCTTAAGAATTCCGATCACATCGTATGAGGTGCAGCCTCCCAAACCCAGGAGCATCAGTTCCATTGGACGCGGACCCTGTTTCAGCTCCCCATCAAGGGTAATCTCAAATCCGGAACCTGTGGTTCCCTTAAAACGGACGTCGCCATCCCATTTTACTTTTGCCTGCATAGTAACGGTATCTTCTCTATTGAAACTTTATTGTTTGAGCCGCGCTTATAAAACAACATTCACTTAAAAAGTTCAGCCAGCTTCTCACCCGGATTCTCTGCCCGCATAAAGGCTTCACCCACCAGGAAGCTGTTCACATTGTGCTCACGCATAGCAATAACATCATCACGGCACAGAATACCGCTCTCGGTTACCACGATACGGTCTTCAGGAACCATATCCAGTAACTCAAAGGTATGATCAAGCGACACTTCAAAAGTGTGCAGGTTACGATTATTAATCCCTACGAGAGTATTACCAATCGGCAAAGAGCGTTCCAGTTCCTCTCTGTTATGTACTTCTATCAGTACATCCATGCCCAGCTCCAGCGCCAGGGCGTTGAGGTCAGCCATCTGCGAGTCCTCCAGCGCCGCCACAATCAAAAGAATGCAGTCAGCACCGATCGCCCGGGCTTCGTAAATCTGATAAGGGTCGACAATGAAATCTTTACGGATAACCGGCAGAGAACAGGCTGCACGCGCTTCCATCAGGTAGGCTTCACTACCCTGAAAAAAGTCAGCATCAGTGAGTACTGACAAACAACTGGCGCCACCCTGCTCGTATGAACGCGCAATATCCGCCGGTACAAAAGGGTCACGAATCACGCCCTTAGAGGGGCTGGCTTTTTTTGCTTCTGCAATAATTGCCGAACGGCCCTGCGCCAGAGTTTTCGCCATACTGGCCACGAAACCACGGGGATCAGTTGCACTGCCCTGCTGGGCAGCAATTGTTGCTTTCAGATCCGCAATACTGGCCACAGGCTGACGCTCGGCGATCTCTTCATATTTCCGTGCGATAATCTTTTTCAGCACGGTTGGTGTATCAGTCATCGTTGCTCAGTCCTTCAGCGACTGACTGAAGTCAGCCAGCTCTTTCATTTTATTCAATGCAGCACCCGACCGGATAGCGTCCAGCGCTTTTGCCACACCCTCTTTATGGCTGGAAGCCTGACCGCTCAGATAGATCGCCGCACCGGCATTCAGTGCCACCATAGACACAGCCTTTTTAGCAGCAACATCCTCAGCACCTGAGAATGCTTTTTTAATCAGCTCCAGCGACTGTTCCGGACTCTCGATCACCAGACCGATCAGACTCTGACTTTCAACCCCAAGCTCTTCAGGTGACAAGCGGTACTCGGTAATTTCACCATCTTTCAATTCAGCCACATAGGTATGGGTTGCCAGGCTGATCTCATCCAGCCCGTCATCCGCATGCACCACCATAATGTGCTCACCACCCAGCTTCTGCATCACTTCAGCCATCGGCCGACAGAGCTTTTTGGTAAACACGCCAATCACCAGACGTTGCGCTCCGGCAGGGTTGGTCATAGGCCCCAGAATATTGAACATAGTGCGGGTACCCAGCGCGCGGCGCGCCCCGATTGCATGTTTCATCGCACCATGAAAACCCGGTGCAAACATAAACCCGACACCAACTTCATCGATACAGCGCGCAACGGCTTCAGCGCCAAGATCCAGATTAATACCCGCATGTTCCAGCACGTCGGCGCTGCCACTGCTGGAGGAAACCCCCCGGTTACCATGCTTTGCCACATGAACACCGCAAGCGGCAGCAACAAAGGCACTGGCGGAGGATACGTTAAACAGATTGGCGCCATCGCCACCGGTTCCGACGATATCAACCAGAGGCGCAGATGCGGCTTTCACAGGTGTTGCCAACTCACGCATGACCTGAGCAGCACCGGTAATCTCATCGATCGACTCACTCTTCATCCGCAAAGCAACCAGAAAACCGGCAATCTGAGATTCAGAACACTCACCGGTCATGACCTGACGCATGACGTCAACCATTTCATCGCGGCTCAGATCGATATGATCGACCACCCGCGCCAGCGCTTCTTTGATATCCATAGTGTTGTCCTTATGCTCGATTCAGAAAGTTTTGCAGCAGATCATGGCCCTGCTGAGTCAGGATGGATTCCGGATGAAACTGAACCCCTTCAATATCCAGCTCTTTATGCCGGATGCCCATAATCTCATCCATAGAGCCATCCTCATTCTGAGTCCAGGCGGTGATCTCCAGACAGTCTGGCAGAGTATTTTTATCGATTACCAGTGAATGATAGCGAGTTACAGACACAGGGTTTTCCAACCCTTTAAATACGCCGGTATTATTGTGATAAACCGGAGAGACTTTACCATGCATAACCTGCCGGGCACGCACCACATCACCGCCGAATGCCTGCCCCATACTCTGATGACCCAGACAGATACCAAAAATGGGCAGTTTACCGGCAAAATGCTTAATAGCAGCAACAGAGATACCCGCCTCATTCGGTGTACAGGGGCCGGGAGAGATAACCAGCTGATCAGGATTCAGCGCTTCGATCTGCTCAATGGTAATTTCATCATTACGGTACACCTTAACATCAGCACCGAGTTCACCCAGATATTGCACGACGTTATAGGTAAACGAGTCATAGTTATCGATCATCAGCAACATATAAATACATAACCTATTGATTTATATAATAAAAATATCGAGCCTTATTCAGATAACCCGGTTTATCAACCAAATAAATCGAAACTGAGCAGCAGATGGCCTCGAAGAACAGGCGATTATAGTACAGTAACCTAATTCTGGATAACACTGATGACAGGCGAAAACCGCCCCATAAAGGGGTAACAAATAAATAGAGACTACAAACCGCTGCGGATAAAAAATATCCGGATATCCTTTTCCAGGATATCCGGATAGTGAAATGAGTAATAGCTGAGTGAAAGTGTGCGCAGCTGCGCGTTAAAGCAGCAAAGTAACCAGCCCCATCTGTTCAGCAGAATCTGGCAGACAAAGCAGAGTTAACTGGCAGAGAATTTTTCATAATGGATCGCACTATTGGCCATATCCCGCTCATCCAGCCAGCCTTTAACGGCATCGACCATCGGCGGTGGCCCGCAAAGGTAGAGATCAACCTCGCCGTCGTTGAAATGGCTATCCTCAAACAGGTCGGTAACCACTCCAACAGGGCCCTGCCAGCCATCGTTTTCTTTCATCACGATGCTGTAGTAACTGAAGTCAGGCAGTTTTTCTGCAAACTGCTGGATACGTTCGATCTCACACAGATCAGCCACCTGAGTGACACCGTAAAACAGCGTGATTGGCTGATCACAACGATCAGGATTCTCAACCAGCTGATCGAGCATCCCGAGAAACGCAGCCAGTCCGGTTCCGCCGGCGACAAAGATCAGCGGACGCTTAATCTGATGCAGATAAAACGCTCCCAGCGGCGCCTTCAGTTTCATCCGGTCACCCGGTTGTGCCCGGTCACGCAGATAATCGCTCATCACCCCCTGTGGCAGAAGCCGAATCAGAAACTGTAACTGGTTCGTCTCATTTGGCGCACAGGCAAAGGAGTAGGAACGCCATTCTTCGGTGCCAGGCACATTCACATGCGCATACTGTCCTGGCAGGAAGTCCAACTGATCACCGCGGGACCTGGCATCGATGTATACCACCGCGGCAGACTCTGATATCAGATCGATTTTGGTAATCACCGTTTCCAGCTCTTCCGGACCGGAGCTGGTGCAGAGCGTTGACTCAAAACCAAACTCTATAGCGCAATCAGACGCCACTCGCATCTGACAGGTGAGAACACCTCCCTGCTCGAGTTCGGACTCACTCAGCGCATCCTCATCAACATATTCAAGCTGGTAATCCCCGGAGCTGCAGCGTCCTTTACAGGTAGCACAAACACCCTCACGACAATCCACCGGAATCGTAATACCCTGACGCAGGGCAGCATCAAGAACGGTTTCTCCAGCATTAACACCGATAAATCGGGTGCGCCCGTCACTGAAATTCAAAGCAACTTTATTCATATAACACCTCAGAGAATCTTCGTCTGATAAAAGACCGGAATCGACGACATACAGACCGTTGCAGAAGCCCGCGAAGGGGAAAAAAGCGGGCTCTGCTCTGAAGCCTAAAGATCTTAAAACCGACCTGATAACTGATCAGACGTGATAGAAATCAAGCACATGACGAATCTTATCGTTCAATAAAATCGCTTGTTTACGAAGCACTTTCCAACTGTCACTTTCTGACCGAAGAGTGTATTCAACCCGGCCAAAGAAGGCTTCAGATTCACCGAAGCGGTAAAAATGCGTCACCCAGTTTGCCTTCACCTTCCAGGTACCATCCGCCTGCTCTTCACCCTGCACATTGTTAACACTGTGCAGGGTACGGGGCATCGGGGTACAGGCCGCCGACTTGCCGGTGCGAATGCGGAATACCCGGTCCTCAAGACCAGCCCGGCTGGCATAGTAGATCAGCGACATCTCCCGTTTAGGGTCGGTGGTATGCACATGCTCCGAATCCCACTGGGGAATATGGAACTCGGCATTCTCATCAAATGTTGCCAGATACTCATCCCACTGCTGACGATCACAATGCTCGGACTGTTTGTACAGAAACTGTTCAATACTCTGCAGTGCAGCGTTTTTCATTTCGGTGGTCATCACTTTTCCTCCTGCTGCTGCAGCTTACGATCCAACCCCTGCAGCAGATAACTCTGCCAGGTAGAGTGCTGATTGACATACAGCCCTTCATGGGTGAACTCGGTGCCGGTAATAGCCGGATGAATACCTAAAGCCTCGGTATTGGCGGTAGGCTCAGTGGTCCATTTTTCACATCCACGGGAGATCTCATTCCAACGTTCCAGCCGCGCTTCAAAACCTTTCTGCGCTTCGCGAAACTCCACCAGGTCATCAGGAGTGCCCATACCGGAAACGTTAAAGAAGTCTTCAAACTGACGGATACGGTTTTCCCGGTCGTCATCTGATTCGCCTTTAACACCCAGACAGAAGCTATGCACTTCGGTTTTATTCCAGGCAACCGGACGGACAACTCGCAGCTGAGAGCTGATCTGATCCATAAAAAACAGGCTTGGGTAGATATTAAGGTTACGTAAACGATGCATCATCCACTGCGCACGGCTCTCACCATACTCTTTAATCAGACGAGGCATGACAGAGGCGTAACCCGGGCGAACTTCGGGGTTAGGCATATCACTGAACAGAATGGTGTGGCCGTTTTTGAAGGCAAACCAGCCATCATCAGTTTCCTTATCGCCAGCGCCAAGCTTGCTGTAATCGAGAACCTTTTTCCCGACACCGTGCTTCTCCGTTTCCAGTTGCTGGCGATACTGAACGGTAGCAACGTAGTTGTAGTGCACAGTACTGACGTGATAACCATCCAGACCATTTTCGTTCTGCAGCTTCCAGTTACCATCAAAGGTATAGGATGAAGACCCCGGCAGCACTTCCAGTTCACCGCTCTCTGACTGAGCCACCATCATGTCAAAACCGATGCAGGCATCACCAAGGAAGTCTTCCAGAGACTCAGTGCACGCTGTATTAAGATTAATAAACACGAATCCCTTGTAAGAACTGATCAGCGCTTTACGCAGACCTCTGCTGGACTTATCAAAGTCATCGGGATATTCACCGGGGGCTTTGACTTTCACCAGCCGGCCATCGGTCTTATAGCACCATGCATGAAACGGACAGGTGAAAGTAGACTGATTACCACGACATACCCGGGTCAGGGTTGCGCCACGATGCTGACAGGCATTGATCAGCGCATTCAGTTCACCGTTACCATCACGGGTGATAATCATCGATTGACGACCCGCCTGCATGGTAAAAAAATCATGAGGGTTGGCTATCTGACTCTCATGGCAGGCGTAGATCCAGGTATTCTCAAAGATCAGATCCATTTCAATATCGAAAAGATCACGATCCGTAAACATCTCGCGGGCAACCCGGTATACATTTTCTTCGGGACGGAAGTCGGTCCAGCTTTCAACCTTATTGCGCCACTCAATCAGTGTTTGTTTAGAATTAGTATTCATTGATTCAGTCTCCTGGCTCAGCTAATTGATTAAAATTTCACAATCGTTTTTATCCAGAAAGCATCACCCTGAGGCCTGTTTTCAACGGCCATCTCTTTTTGATACTTAACGGATAAAAAGAAGCCTTTACCGTTATCGAATTTAATCGCAGGACCGATCGCAAAAGCCTGACCTTTATTGCCGATATCCGTGCCGTTGACTTCATCTCCGGTTAACTGCTTATAAGCATACCCACCTACTCCAACAACCCAGTTCGGTGATACGCCATAACCCAGGGAATAATCAGCATGTAACTCCTGGCCTGAGCGATAATGGGTATCATCATTTTCGAAGTTGTAGTCGTACATCACTTTCACCCCCCAGTTGAGTCCGGCAGGATCAATATGGGAAGCCGCGTAGATACCCTGAACAGTCCAGTAATTACGACCGATATTGGCCAGGCGAGAGGAGTCATATTCACCGGTTGGCGCAATAACATCGACACCAACAGCGGTATGAAACTGAGGACTGTGGTGGAAGGCCAGCGCCGCAGTCAGATCCAGATCACCGATACCTGACTCACTGTCTTTCATCCCCATGACAGAGACATCCAGATCAACCAGCGGCAGTAAGCCGGCAAAAAACAGCTGTCCGCCGAACAAAGTCTTATCTGTTACATAAAGCAGTCGTGGTGCCACGACATCGGCTTTCAGGCTGAAGTTAATAGGCAGACTTTTACCATCATTACCTTTGAAATCATCCGCTTCGTAGTGCTCAGCGTAGACCAGCGGGTAAATACCGGGAGGTGGCAAAGCCCCCACCATAAGCTGTTCAGCCCCCATCGGGTAGTTTGAACCACCGCCCTCTGTCGCCTGAACACTGGTTGTTATTAATGATGCCCCGATAAGACACCCTATTGCATAGTTAACTGTACGTTTCATGTGGCATTATTCCTTATTATTTGTGTTATCAGAGTCCGGCCGCAACCGGACTCAGTAGAGTACGGTTCAGTTACAGAGCTGCTTAAAACCACCCCGGTAAAACACCAGTGGCTCGCCCTCATCGACCCGGTCGAAATCCAGCACCCGGCCCACGATCAGCAGGTGATCACCGGCAACACGGGTAAACTCCACCTGGCACTGCAGGGTTGCCAGCGCACCGTCCAGCAGGGGAACCCCTGTCGGGCTCAGGCAATACTGAACAGCAGAAAACTTATCTTCAGAACGGGTAGCCAGTTGCATAGCGATGGCCTCCTGACTCTGACTGAGGATATTCACATTGAAATATTTACCCTCATCAAACGCCGATACGCTGGGAGAGCTCAGCACCAGGCTCCATAAGATGAGTGCCGGATCTAAAGACAGCGATGAGAAAGAGTTTGCGGTGATTCCCACCAGCTGATCGTTCTCTCCAAGCGCTGTAATGGCGGTCACGCCGGTGGCAAACATGCCAAAGGTGTTGCGCAGTTCCCGGGTATCAATCAACGGCATTTCAACCGCAGATGCAGCATGTATCGATTGTGTATTCGAAGAAGTCATATCAGGCCTCCTTTTTAAAAAATTCACCCACCACCTGGTTGCAGGCTTCGGCATTGGTCCACCAGGGCATCAGATCCACCGGGTTGTTAAAGCCGTTGGCAATGGTTCTGGCCAGCTCCGGTGCTTGCTGAGCAGCACCCAGCAGATTGAGGGTATGTTCTTCTGGCGGGAGCAGAATGCTGTTGGTCCAGCGAACCACATCTTCGGCATAAGCCCAGTACGCTTCGAAAGTCGCCTTCATCCACTCTTCGTCGTATACCTGATCACCGCGGGCAATAATGGAATCCAGATAGATCTTGCTGCACTTCGCGCCATTATTTGATCCCTGACCAGTGATAGGATCGTTAACCACCAGCGCATCAGCCATCCCCAGTACTTTACGGCCGGAAGGCAGAGTCAATACGGGTTTACGAACCGTAGGCGGGAAGCGACCGGCGAGCACACCGTTGTCATCGGTCAGCTGAATATTTTTGCAACGCTCAGCTTCCCAAGGGCAGTAAGTTTTGACGATTTCAAGGCTGCGGGCGAGGTGCTGCTCAGGTGTTTCGACATCACCCCAGCAATCCATAGGGCCTCCCGGAATACCTTCAAACACCATGATTTCGCAGGGACCGGTCAGGGTCAGCGCAGGGAAACAGAAATACTCTCCGACGCCCGGAATCAGGTTAAAAGTTACCCGTGAAAAAGGCTCTTTTGGTTCCATACCATGCACATAGGTGAGGGCTAAGGCGCGTTGGGGTTTATCAAACACTGAACGCTCTGCATCACGTTCAAACTGTCGGACAATGTCGCCTTTACCGGCCGCCAGCAGCACCAGGTCGTGTGAGGCTGTCAGCTCTTCAAGCTCTTCAATACCGGCATCTTTGAACACCAGCTCGCCACCCAGACGGACAAACTCATCCATCCATACCGGCATCTTAAGACGCTGATCCACCGACTGCGCTTTATTGTCGATAGGCGCTGCCCAATCGATCAGCTTCTCTCCCGGACGTTCGGGGTTCGGAACCGTAAGACCGATACCCTCAACCGGAGGACAATCGTTTTCCCAGAAATTAAGCCCCAGCTCTCTCTCTGTATTCAGTGCCATATCGAACATGCACTGACTTGAGGTGACTCGGCCGGAACGGATATCGTCCTGTGTCCGGTTGGATAACATAGTGACCTGGAAGCCCTGTTTCAGCAGACCGATTCCAGTCTGAAGGCCGGACTGTCCAGCACCTATAATTGCGATTTTACGTGACATAAAATTTACTCCAGATTTTATTTTTATTGCCGGCTTACTCAGCGAGTTTTGGTATGGCGGGGACACGCTGCTCCGGGCCAATAGCGGAATAACCACCATCAACCGCATAATCAGCGGCGGTTACAAAGCTGGCCTGAGGAGAACAGAGAAACAGCACCACTTCAGCGACTTCCCGGGGATCGCCCAGACGCCCCAGCATATGAAAATCAGCAGCCACCTGATCAGCCTTCGCCCGGTTGCCACCACTGACTTCATTGATCACCCTGGACCAGGTCCAGCCCGGAGAAACCGAGTTCACGCGGATGCCATCTTCAGCAAAGTCCATCGCCATACTGCGGGTCAGATGACGAATCGCCGCCTTGCTGACCGGATACAGCCAGCGACCGGTCTGCGCGATCTGTGATGAGATACTGCTGAAGTTGACGATCGCACCGCCACCACGCTTAACCATCAGCGGGCGGGCGATATTCGCTGCCATTACCGCGCTGACCACATTGATATCCAGTGCGGTAAGCCAGTCTGCCCGGGAAGAAGCCTGCCCCTCATCCAGATAGCTGCACGCCAGGTTGATCAGATAATCAACGCCACCAAAGCGGGTTTCAGCACTGTTTATCGCGGTGCTTAACTGCTCATCATCGGTGATATCCGCGGCAATGAACTGGGCTTTGGCTCCCAGACGATCTGCCAGAGCAACACCCGCGTCGACATCGATATCGATTACGGTGACACTCGCACCCGCTTCGATAAATACCTCAGCTACGGCCGCCCCGATCAGCGTGGCGCCCCCGGTCACAATGACACTGCGGTCATTCAGCGGGCTCATTTTGCACCTCCTTGATCCAGCCCTTCACTGTCGGGCCAGTTCGGCATCAGCGTATTGGAAGGCAGGGTCTCATCCAGCAGCTTGGCAGCAGACTCCTGTCCGGCAACCGGCAGTCCTTGCGGATCGAGCTTACCAATCTGCACCAGCACTGAAGCCTGATCCCAGTAGATATGTTCGTGATACAGTTTGTCGCCGCGGAACTTAACGACGGCCACCAAAGGAACTTCCACATATTTTCCGGTTGGTTCGATGCCGGGCAGCATCCAGTCGATAACTCGGTCATGGGTGAAGGTGAACAGTAGTTCATCAACAATCTGTGTCGCACCAATGGTGCGGGAGATCGGGATCAGCGCAGTATCTGCCGGGTTCACATCAACAAAGTGATTTTTGTAGAAGCGGTACAGGTTCTTATAGCCTACCCCGCCGGTCATATTCGGAATGTGATTGACGTAGGGTTCAGCCACCATGGTCGCCATGGTGTCATCAACATTGCGGGTATCGAATTCATACTCGCAATGTTTATCCCACAGATAGGACAGGTCGTAGTGCGGGCCGATCGCTTGACGGAACGCGGTGACCGAACGCTGGTGAGCCATCAGGGCCGAAGGCTTGTGATAATGCTCTGACCCCTCCCGGGCAAACGCATGATCAACGCCGGGATAGGTATATAGTTCCACATGTTCCTGATCACCCAGCGCCGCATAGATATCGTTGCGCGCCGCTGCAGGGCAATACTCGTCATTACCGGCAAAGTGCAGCACCAGCCGGCCACTGATATTCACCGCCTCATGCAGATGGTTTTCAATGCCCATACCGTAATAACCCACTGCAGCATCAACATCACAGCGGCAGGCCGTCAGGTAGGACAACCGGGCGCCCAGACAGAACCCCAGTGAACCGACCTTGCCGTTGCACTCAGGCAGTCCTTTCAGAACACTGATCGCCGCGTCGATATCCTCAACACCCAGATCCTGATCAAAGCCCTGATATAAACCGAAAGCCTTCTCCCACTCTGCCGGGCTGTATTCCAGCTGCACACCGGGTTCCTGACGCCAGAACAGATCGGGAGCCAGTACCACATACCCCTCCTCTGCATAATAATCAGCCACCTTACGCATGGTATCGTTGATACCAAATATCTCCTGTAACAGAACAATACCCGGCCCCTCTCCCGAAGCCGGTACTGCCAGATAGCCTTTGAAACGACCACTGCCATCTTTTGCCTGGATATCTATCATTGTGCCCATAGCACGCCTCCTGAATGTTGTTCTTTTTCTCGAATCGTTATTTATCCTCGAATATCAGGCAGACAATTACGCTCCGAAGAATGCGGGGACTATCCACAAGGTGCGAAAAGATGATCTGGCTCAATGATTGATGGAAACGGCTTAACGCCCGTCAACGCTGAGCATCCGGTCAGCGCGAAGACTATCCAGTTAGCGCAGGTTATTGATTTATGCGTGGAAATCGTACAGAAGCTAGGGCAAACCCCACTATACTTAAATCCAACAATATGCAATATATAAGAGGCGATGCATTGATTTAGATTAATAAAAATAAGGTAGTAATCTATGTCTTCTGACTTAACTTTGTCTCCCTGGTTGAGAGACGCGCTTAAAGGTGATCCCGAGCGATTAGTATTCAGCTCTGTAGTGGCACAATGAATTTGGCCACCTAATTAGAGGTGATAACATCACCTCATCTAATTACAGGTGAACCAATGACCAAGAATACACGCCGTACTTTTAGCCCCGAATTTCGTCTTGAATCAGCTCAACTTGTCATCGACCAGGGCTATACCGTTCGAGAAGCCTGCGAGGCGATGAACGTCAGCAAATCTGCGATGGATAAGTGGGTGCGCCAACTCAAGGTTGAGCGCAGCGGAGGTATCCCAAAAGCCTCGCCTATGACTGCCGATCAACGCCGCATTCGCGAGTTAGAAAAACAGCTTAAACGTGTCGAGATGGAGAAAGACATTCTAAAAAAGGGTATGGCTCTCTTGATGTCCGACGAACTGAAAAATATGCGATAGTTCGCAAGCTACAAGAGAGCTTCCCCGTTGCAATTCTGTGTAAAGCCTTTGAGATACAACGCAGCAGTTATAAGTACTGGCGACAGCAGCCTAGGGCCGACAAACCTAAGCGTCGCAGGCTCAAGGTCATGGTATCAGCCGCACATCGATTAAGTGGAGGATCGGCAGGAGCGAGAAGTATTGCTAGCATCGTCAGTCAGCAAGGAGAGCCGTTAAGTCGCTATGTGGCAGGCCGCCTGATGAAAGAACTGAAGCTGGTGAGCAATCAGCTTCCAAAGCATGCGTATAAGCGAGCTACGGCAGCGCATCCAGCCATTCCGAACTCGCTGAGTCGTGAGTTTAACGTCAGAAAGCCGAACCAGGTATGGTGTGGCGATATCACATATATCTGGACGGGTAAGCGATGGGCTTATTTAGCCGTGGTGCTGGATCTGTATGCTCGCAAGCCCGTCGGCTGGGCGATGTCGCTATCACCTGATAGCGAATTGACCAGCAAAGCGCTAACGATGGCCTTTGAATCGAGAGGACGCCCGCAAGGCGTAATGTTCCACTCGGATCAAGGCTGCCAATACACCAGTCTGAGGTTCCGTCAGCAACTATGGCGCTACCAAATTAAGCAAAGCATGAGTCGTCGAGGAAACTGCTGGGATAACGCACCGATGGAACGGTTCTTCAGAAGCCTTAAGAGCGAATGGGTGCCTGAGACAGGCTACCAATCATTTAGTGAAGCCAAGCAATCGATAACAAGTTATATCGTTGGATATTACAGCCAGATCAGGCCGCATCATCACAACGATACCTTGCCCCCGAATGTTGCTGAGAAGCAGTACCGGGATGCGTACAAAACTGTGGCCAGTTTTACTTGACCACTACACTCCGGTACGCTGGAACAGGTCAGGGAAGAAGTCTCAGCGATGTATAAACCTCATCTGCTGGATATTAAAGGAAGGGGGTCCAAACTGGATGCCCGTTTACACTCAGTCGCGATAGGAAATGTCCGCTTTAACCGGCTTAAATATGGTGCCGAAGTGGTTATCGACCCCGGCAACCTTGAACAGTTTTATCTGATTCAGATGCCTGTCTGTGGTCAGGCTGACATTTACAACGGCAATAACCTCATCTCTTCGGACACAGATACTGCATCTGTCATTAACCCTTCCGACCCGCTGAGCATGATCTGGAGTGAGGATTGCGACCAACTGATGTTCAGAATTGACCGGCACTCGGTGGAATTGGCCTGCAGCCAGATACTGGGACGATCCGTGCGCGCGCCCCTGCGATTTAAACCCGATATGAACTGGTATCGAAATCCAATCTGGCGCAACATGATGATGTATCTGGCGCATCTGCTACAGGATCAGCCCTCAATTACGACACAACCCGCCATCGCCCATCAACTCGAACAACTGATCATCAATACCCTCATCTCAATCCAGCCCCATAACTACACCGACGCCATGAACAGACCCGACCGGACCCTGGCTCCACGACATGTCAAGAAGGTCGAAGAGTATATCGAGAGCCATGCTGACGAGTCGCTGACACCGGGAGAACTGGCTGAAATGGCAGGCGTCAGCGTACGGACACTGTATGCGGGTTTTAAAGATTTTCGTCAGACCAGTCCAATGGAATATCTGCGGACAGTCCGGTTACAGAGAGCGCGGGAAGAACTGCTGAGACAGGATCCCGATTCATCGGTCACAGAGATCGCAATCCGATGGGGCTTCGCCCATATGGGCCGCTTCAGTCAGGATTATTCACGTATGTTTGGCGAACGCCCCAGCGAAACCAAGCGCAGATAATTATCATCACTGGCCAAAGAAACATTGTTTATCTGAATGTTACGCCACTCAATTCAACTTAATCAGGAAACCAGTAATCTGTATTCTACCAGTTGCGTATAAACCGATTCATGAGAAAAAGAGATTTTGCTATGAACCGATTAGAGATATCCGCGCTGGAAGCAATGACTCACATCGACAAGGTAACGGTTCATTCACTGGAACGGATGATCTATCAGGTCACCCTGCAGCTGGATGGAACAACGGTAATGCTCACCGATGCACAGGGTAAACCGGCTCGATTTAACCATACAGACCAGATCCGTGAACTGCTTCATAATGCCAGAATTGAAAAAGCCGTCATGCTTTTGCCAACTACCTTCGATGAGATGATCGGCCGTCCGGCGCTGACTGAAAAAACCAACTGCGAAATATTGCTCGGCTGGAAATAAGCCGGCAGAGAATCAGCTACAATGCTTCTCCAGTGTCAGTGACACTGAGTCCGCAAAACGCAGTGCATGAGGCTTATCAATGGTGACACTGGCAAAGGTCACCCAGGGATGGCCGGTTGCTATTTCCAGCACATCACCGACCAGCTTTTCCAGCAGCAGAAAGTGTCCTTCCTCTACATGCTGAATAATATCCTTACACACCACTTTATAGTTCAGCGCCTTATCCACATCATCAGTGATCGCCGCTTTTTCTGCCGGGTAGTGAATCTCAATATTGATCACCACATCCTGAAGCTTTTTACGCTCTTCCGGGTTAAATCCAATATAGGTACGCAAACGCAGATTTTTAATTCGGATAATGGCATTGCTGACTGATGGCATTTCTGAGTCCTTGTCGATTTTTATCAGTAAGATTCAATAGTCTATCAGAACCGGTTTAAGTCGCCAGACATGACGAACGCTAAGGCTCCTGAATAGTTACTCCTACGTCGACAAGCCGGAGTTGGTTCACTGTATCAGAACTGAACCTCGCCTAATCGGGTCTAAAGATCGCGGTGCTATATTCTGTATCGCTGATGACGGGTATGATGGCACTTTTACAGGCCGACGCAGGATTACAAACATGAGTGATGAGATCAACTACAAGAATAACCCACTGCATGGTCTGGGTTTGAAAGAGCTGCTCACCCAGATAGTTGATCACTACGGCTTTGAGATTCTCTACGCCTATCTGAACATCAACTGTTTCAAAACCAACCCCAGTATTGAGTCCAGCGTGAAGTTTCTCAAGAAGACCGACTGGGCGCGCGAAAAGGTTGAACTGTTCTACCTGTATAAGTTTAAAAATCTGCCACGGGTTTCATCCGAACAGTTTGCCTTGTCACCGAGAGACCGGATTATTCCCGAAGGTCAGACTCCACGTGAACCTGCCGAACTCAGCCTGGAAGATGCAGAACGCATGCGGGAAAAGCAGGCGAAAAAAGCCGCTGAGCATGGTAAAACCAAAAGCTATCGCAGCGGTAAGCCTGACGGTCAGCGCGGGGGATATTCCAGTAAACAGGAAAACGCCCGGGATAAACAAGAACGGTGGAAACCTGCCCGAAAAGCACCCGATTCCCAAAGCGGTTCGTCAAACAACGATGATGACCCATGGGCAAAGTGGAAAAAATAAGATCCATTGATGAATACCACAAATACCCGATACGGTGAAGGCGACAACTCCTACAGAGCAGCGGGGGAACTGACCGGTCTGACTCTCCTGGTAAACGATTTCTACGACATTATGGATGACATTCCGGAATCAAAACGAATCCGGGATATGCACCCGAACGACCTCAGCGAATCCAGAAAGAAGCTAATATTCTTCCTGTCAGGCTGGCTCGGTGGCCCTAAGCTATACTCTGAAGCCTTCGGCCCCATAAATATTCCAGCCTCACACAGCCACCTGGATATCAACCACGGCGAGAGCGACGCCTGGATCCTCTGCATGCAAAAAGCAGTTGAGCTGCAGCCTTATGACGCGTCTTTCAAACTGTATCTTATAGATCAATTGCGGATACCGGCAGAAAGAATAAGAATGGCCTGTAACCGCTGACAAACAATGCCCGCTATATTCCCCGGTTTCTCTTTTACGTAAAAAAAAGTACGGCCAGTATCACTACAGTTCCACAGTTCTAATAGAAACTTCTGGTCAAAGTGATTGAGCTGTATCACCAGCAAAACCTGCTCGGTCAGCAAAGGGCGGGCATATTCGCAGGCGCCTGAGACGCACTTACTCATAGATGACCCGTTATTGGGTATCACAGCAAAGGCGAAAAATGCTTTATCTAATGCCCACTGTGTAAAACACCGCGTGGACAGACAGCCGCAATGTCGGGTTATTGACGTAATTCCCCTCTGATAAAAACGCAGACCCGATGTAATACTGACCGAGTTACTCAGAAACGCCCGGATGTCAGCTTTCCATGACAATGCTTGCAACAGTAAGCAAGGTTACTTCCAGCAATTCAATTAAGGCTCCGGCTGTATCCCCCGTGGTACCTTTTAAGCGGGCTAGCATCATTCTACGCGCGATCCAGAATACAATAACGATTGCCAACAACCATGTAAGGTTAATCCACCCCAGTATTACCGCCCCTAACAGCCCCATGGAATAAATACGGTGTCGCGGCATATTAATCATCATGGAAGAAGCTATACCTTGCGACCTCACATAAGGCGTACCAGCCAACAAAACAATAGCTCCCAGGCGGGCAAATAGTGGAGCGACCACTAGTGGTAATAATGTAACGGTTCCCAATAACGTTATCAGTGCAGACCACTTCAACAGAAGCAATAATACCAATGCCAGAACACCGGTTGCCCCGGAGCAAGGATCTTTCATGATACACAGTGTACGCTCTGCGTCGCCTAACCCTCCCATCCATCCATCGGCGCTATCAGCTAAGCCATCAAGATGTAAGCCCCCCGTCAGCACCACCCAGCTAATCAGTACTAACGATGCCTGCATATACAGTGACTGATCATTAAGCAACCAGCTAATCAGATACAGAATACCTCCAATCACAGCGCCCACGAGTGGATAGTAGAGTAGCGAAAGGGCCTGTAGCCGAGCATCAGGGTAATTTCGTAATCGAATAGGTAGCTGTGTCAAAAACTGCATCGCAACACACAGAGCTTGCCACTGTTCAGAAAAAAAAGCCTTCATGTGCGCGGCCATACAAGCCGGTGTAACTCACCATGCCTGACCTCAACGAAAAACATGCCAGAAGCCGGCTTACTCTTATTCAAACACGTCAGCGCTTTGATGACACCACCATGAGTAATTAATAGGACTCTGTGATTTCCACTGACTAGCTGAGCATTTAAAAAGACCTCTAAGCGTTGAAAGAACTCAGTTATCAGCTCCCCTTCAGGAGGAGGATACTGCTCAGGAGAACGCCAAAAAGCGGCTAACTCATCTGCCCAGTGCATCATGATATCAGCTGCTGTCATGCCATCCCAAAGACCAAAATCGTATTCTTGAATTAATGAATCCGTGATTAGAAATACGGTATCTGACGCCTGCAATTCAACCCATCGTTCAGCAAAAGCCTTACAACGAACGAGCGGAGAAGTAATCACAACATCATAATCACTAATACTGATGTCTTGCAGAGTACCTTCCATTTGACGCCACCCATGATCGGTCAACTCTGCATCAGTACGCCCCAGATAGCATTGTCCTTTTATTGTTTCTCCGTGTCGTAAGGCATCGATAATAAGCGGATGCTTGCTATTGCCCTGCGGTGTCATCTTACAGCGCTACGTCGTCAATATTTGCTTTTACTGTTGAAGAAGACACCGCCGCTTCTGTAAACGTAAACATTTCATTGTGCAAAGAACAGGCAAGCCTGATAAGTGGAACAGCGATAGCGGCACCACTGCCCTCCCCTAAGCGCAATTCAAGATTCAACAGTGGTTGTTGCGTAGCAAAACCGTCCAGCACTAACCGATAGCCAGGTTCGGCTGAGCTGTGAGATAAGATGAGCCAATCAGACACCTTAGGATTAATACGACACGCCACCAAGGCAGCCACGGTACAGATAAAACCATCGACAACAGCAGGCACACCTTCTTGTGCACACGCGAGATAAGCACCGGTAAGTGCGGAAATTTCAAAACCACCTAATAGCTGTAACGCCATTAACGGATCTTTTTCGATATCCGCCAGAGCCTTTTCATGTGTTTTCAGAGCCTGAGCAATAATCGTGGCTTTACGAGAAACACCTTGAGCATCTAATCCGGTACCGGGTCCTGCTAGCTTCTCAGGAACGGTATTCAGTAACACCGCGGCAATTGCAGTAGCCGATGTGGTATTGGCAATGCCCATTTCTCCGGCGATAAACAGATCAAGCGTCTCTCCTTGCCCGGCCTGTTTATCTAACGAACTTAATACTGCCTGGCGTCCAATATTTATCGCTTGTGCAAGCTGGGCTTCTGTCATAGCAGGCTGGTGTAGAAAACTGGCTGTCTGCGGAGCGATCTCACAATTGACAACATTAGCCAGTCCTTCGATAGGCGACACAGTACCTAAGTTGTAGACGGTCATAGGAGCATTCAAAAAACGCGCTGCAACACAAATGGCTGCACCGCCATGAGAAAAGTTTTTAACCATTTCTGCAGTCACCGATTGGGGGAATAGCGATACCCCCTCTTCAGCAATACCATGATCTGCTGCAAAGATGGCGATAGAAACATTATCAGCCGTAGGAAATAACGCCCCCTGCATGGCGGCTAAGCGAATAGCCACATGTTCTAATTTCCCTAAAGAGCCCGGAGGTTTAGTCAGCTGTTCTTGATGATTTAATGCTGCATACATCGTCATTGTATCAAGCGGTTTTATAGCTGAGTTTAGCCATGAAACGGATGAAGAGTCACCATTCATATACTGTCTGCCTTTAGATTAAATGCATTAAGAATTGTGTTTAAAGTCAGTAGATACAGGCTTAATAACGACGGGGATTCCCGCTACCATCAAAACAACCTGATCTGCCAGCGCTGCAATTTTTTGATGTAACCAACCGGCTTCATCACAATAACGACGGGTTAGCTCCCCCATAGGAACAACTCCCATTCCGGTTTCATTACTCACCAATATAATGTCACCTTTGACGCGGCCTATAGCATCTACTAACCGGTCTTTATAGTCTGTTATATCCTTATCAGCAGATAGCAAGTTTGTAACCCAAAGCGTCAGGCAGTCTATTAATAAACAATTATTTACTGCACTTTCATTACGAATAACATCACTGATTTCGATCGGTTCTTCAACAGTCACCCATGCGCCCGGGCGCTGATTCTTATGCTGTTGAATACGTCGTTGCATCTCATCGTCATACGCTTGTGCCGTTGCGATATAGATGACATCTGAGCCGCTATTTCGGGCCAGGTTTTCGGCATAGCTACTTTTCCCTGAACGTGCACCGCCAATAATAAAGTGGATCATTTAACACTCTCCTGAACTGAGCGACGTGTTTAGCAGGCGATAAATAGCCTCCATATCCAGGTGCGCTTCAATCGAATCAGCCAGCCTGTCAAGATCTGTCTCTTTACGTTCGTTATAGTCAAAAGGCGTGATTGCTTTAAGGCCTGCCCATTGCAATACCTGGTTCACGACCTCCGAGTATTCAAATAAACCATGGAGATAAGTTCCAGCAATCTGACCATCGCCCGAAATAGCACCGTCAGGTGTACCATCTGAGAAATGTATCATGGGTGCAGACAGAGCATCACCAGTTGAAATACCGTTATGGATTTCATAACCCGCAACCACGACAGCCTCTTTACCATCAAGACAAAAAGTACCGGTTTGATTAAATAGCTGTTTATCCGGGTAAAGACGAGTATCCATTGCAAGTAAGCCCAGTCCTTCGGAGCACCCCGCCTCGCCTTCAATCGCATGAGGATCATCAATTGAATGACCCAGCATTTGGAAACCACCGCATATACCGAATACTTTTCCACCATAACGAAGGTGCTTATTGATTTGATTATCCCAACCTTGTTTTCGCAGCCATTCCAAATCACTTCGCACCGATTTAGAACCGGGCAAAATGATAAGGTCAGCGGCCGGTATTTGTTGGTCTGGCCCGACATAGGTTAGCTGGACGGACGGATGCAAACGCAAAGGGTCAAAATCAGTATGGTTACTAATATGAGGTAACACGGGAACAACTACATGCAATGCTTGCTCTGAATGCCCTGGCTGCTGCAATGCGACAGCATCTTCTGCTTCCAGGTGGAAGCCATGCAAATATGGCAGAACACCCAACACCGGTTTACCTGAGTACTCTTCCAACCAATCCAGTCCTGGTTGCAATAACGCAATATCGCCTCGAAAGCGGTTTATAACAAAACCTTTGACACGTGCTTGCTCAGATTCTGATAGCAGCGCCAGCGTGCCGACAAGATGCGCAAACACGCCGCCCTTATCGATATCAGCGATAATAATAACCGGGCAGTCTTCACGCTCAGCAAAGCCCATGTTAGCAATATCATTCTCACGCAAATTAATTTCAGCAGGAGAACCGGCACCTTCCACGATGACATAGCGATAGCTGGAGCGCAGGCGCTGATGCGATAACTCAACGGCATTCCAGGCCACTTGTTTATAATCGTGATATACGGCAGCTTCCATATTATTCAGCGGTTTACCATGAATAATGACCTGCGCGCCGGTATCGCTGTTAGGCTTTAACAGCACAGGATTCATATCAATGTGCGGCGCTAAACCACACGCGTATGCCTGTACTGCCTGGGCACGACCAATCTCTCCGCCATCGGCTGTTACCGCACTATTTAACGCCATATTCTGAGGTTTAAACGGTGCTACCGATAACCCCTTACGCCACAACACTCGGCATAGCCCAGCTACTAAAGTACTTTTACCGGCATCAGAGGTTGTCCCCTGAACCATCAATGTGCCAATACTTTTCATGTTTTTAACTCACTAAGTGCCTGTTCAAGCTGCCGCCATGCCATATCATTTTTGGGTAGCCCTAAACGAAATGCCTTTAGGTGCTCAAAATTACGAATAAGAATGCCGCGCTCTGCAAAGTATTGATAAGCACACAACACGGATTGTCTCTGAATAGTAGAAAGTTGCACGGTGCAAAAAAGGGGGGTAGACACACATTCAAAGTCATATTGGGCTAGTAAAGTACAGAGCTGCTGGCTCTCTTTAGCCAAGCGCTGTCGCATCAATAACGTCCAGTTATCGTCTTGTAACGCAACCGCTCCCGCCCAACGAGCAACGCTGGATACAGACCAGGTTGTTAGTTGTTCTGCTAACGTCGCTAACAAAACAGGATCAGCCCACACAAACCCTAAACGAATACCGGCTAAACCAAAAAACTTACCAACAGAGCGCAGCACAATCAGCCCGTGTTCGGGCTCTTGAGTGATCATTGAAAACTCATCACCTTCAGGCAGCGCATCCATAAATGCTTCATCAATAACCAACCACCCATTGCTCTGCTGAAGTATGCTTAACCAACGTTTTAGCAATGTGTACGACAAGAGTTCTGCTGTCGGATTATTCGGACGAATAACAACCACGACATCCAGATACGCAATCTGAGCGCCCAATTCATCAACACTCAGCTCTTTAACATCGTGACCCTGGCGTTTCCAGTGATAAGCATATTCAGCATACGCAGGCGATAAGATCCCCACGCGTGAATGAGACCTCAACCGTGGTAATGCCTCAATGGCCACCTGGCTACCGGCCACCGCCAGCAGATGCGATGAACCATAATAGGTAGCCGCGATGTCCAACAGATTATCACCTGCGTCTGGTAATTTTTGCCAAACATCCCGAGGTACGGCAGGTAACGGATAGCTATGCGGATTAATACCGGTAGAAAGGTCAACCCAGTTTTCTACCGGAATGCCAAATTGCTGAGCCGCCTGGTGTAAACGTCCGCCATGAAACGGTGGATTAGGGGCACTCATGCTAGTAGCTATAGTCATAGCCCTCCTCCATTATTAATGGAGAAAAACCATAAAAACTCGGCACTGCCTATCAAACAAATCCAGAGAATTAAGCTATCTGATACCAGCCGCATGGCCCGTTGTACGTCAGCTGCCTGGGGAAGTGCACCACTGCCCAGCACCGGTTTATCATGCCAAATACCGCGGTAACGCGTAGGACCACCCAGCAATACTCCCAGGCCACCGGCCCCCGCTGCAATAACAGGCCCACCATTGGGGCTAGCATGCGCAGACGCTTGTTTTTTCCAGCACATCAGAGCATTAGTATAATCAGATAAAATGGCATAGCTTAATGCTGTTAAGCGTGCGGGGGCATAATTAAGCAGGTCGTCCAGCTTTGCAGCGGCCCAGCCAAAATGGCAATAACGCTCAGTACGATACCCCCACATAGCATCTAAGGTGTTCACTAAACGATAGAAGACAGCTCCCGCACCGCCCGCAATCACAAACCAGAAAATAGCGCCAAAAATAGCATCACTGCCATTTTCTAAGACCGATTCGATTGCGGAAACTTCGATATTAAGCGCGTCAGGATCACGACTCACTATCATCGCAGTATGGTGGCGTGCACTTGCACTATCCAGGCGAAACAGAGCGTCTGTAATAGGTTGAATGTGATCCCATAAACTTCGATGGCCGATTGCAAGATACAAAAGTAGCGCGTTTAGCAGACTATATAAGCCAAATGATTCCCACATCCCATGTAGCCAATAATGCAGAATAAGCGGAAGTGGTAAACACATAAGAGCAACGGCCACCACACCCAACAACTTAAGCTTTATTGCAGATGATTTCGTTACCGATGCATCTATTAACAGCTCAGTTGAAGACTCTGCTAAACGCTCAACTGAGTCAGGCCCATGCGAGTGCAGCTTATATGAGTTGAATATGCGCTCCACTTTTTGCGCGACCCAACCAAAACCAACGAGAGGATGCCAGCGTTTAGGCTCCCCTGCTAACCAGTCGATTAGCACACCCAGTATGATGGTTACACTAATCATTCAGGCTTAAAAAGAGCAGTACAAGCATCCACTGCTGAAGGGAAATAGTGATGAATGTAACTCGCATATAGATTTCCTTTTCTATACACGGCTTCGGATGTTCGCGCGTAATTAGGGCACACGCCCAGATAGTCTGCTACTTCGTCTGTTTCAAAAGAAGAATGATGGTAAGTATGGCCGCGTAATGTGCCTTCTGGTAAAGCAACGCTTTGCATCGCCAGCGCGGTTAAGCGCGACTGCATTGTGACCTTACCCTGAAGAAGACCCAGCATCGGTTGAGTGTTTCCGGCAAGGTCGGTGAGCGACTCTGCCAGATAGAGCATACCGCCACACTCGGCAATAAGGGGCTTATTGGCATCAACATGCGCTTTAATTGCCTTTTTCATGGCATTATTTTCAGCTAGCGTTTGCGCAAATAACTCGGGATACCCACCCGGTAGGTAGACACTATCCACATCGGGTAAGTCCTGATCCTGTAATGGCGAGAAGAACACCAACTGTGCGCCTAGCTGCCTGAGCAGTGTGATGTTCGCAGGGTAGATAAACGAAAAAGCTTCATCTTTGGCGATACCAATACGCACACCGGCCAAAGCAGGCTTTTGCTCACCAGGTAAGTCATCACGATTCTCAGTGGAACCCTTTACCAGCGGTTTTGCATCAAAACATATAGCCGGCGGTAACTCATTAGCCCCTGTGGCTGAAATCATCTTAGCCGCGGTATTCAGACGCTCATCCAGATCACTAATTTCATTGCTTTGCAGCAAGCCTAAGTGCCTGTTGGGAAGTTCAATATCTTTAGAGCGCTTGATGCCACCATACCAGTGAATAGACTCAGGCAAACTGTCGTGCAATATTTCGGCATGCCGATCACTACCCAGTCGGTTCGCTAATACCCCGGAAAACGCCAGAGTATCTTGAAATGTTGCCAAGCCGTGGGCAACAGCAGCAAAAGTTTGTGCCATTGCCGACCCATCTATTACGGCTAATACGGGTACACCAAACAATCGGGCCAGATCTGCGCCTGAAGGCTTGCCATCAAACAGTCCCATCACGCCCTCAATCAGGATCAGGTCGGCACGCGTTGCTGCATCATGTAACAAAGCACGGCAGTGCTCCTCGCCTACCATCCACAAATCTAATGCGTTAACAGGTTCGCCCGAGGCAACTTCCAAAATCATAGGATCAAGAAAATCAGGCCCTGTTTTAAAAACTACTACTTTCCGTCCGGCATTTCGGTGCAGCCGCGCTAATGCCGCCGTTACGGTGGTTTTCCCCTGGCCAGATGCCGGCGCGCTAATAAATAATGCAGGGCATAATACAGTGTCGTGCTTAGATGACGCCTGCGACGCTTGTTGCACATACTGACTCACAGTTCTATGCCCTTTTGTGCCTTAATACCCGCCTGGTAAGCATGCTTCACAACCTGCATTTCGGTTACTGTATCGGCGATATCTATCAATGCTTGCGGGGCACCACGACCTGTAATCACCACATGCTGATTCACTGGACGACTTTCGATAGCCCTGATAACCGCTTGCAGATCAACATATTGGTATTTAAGCGCAATGTTCAGCTCATCGAGTACAACCAAGGCAACATTCTCATCATTGAGCAGTGCTTCAGATTGTTTCCATGCTTTAGTGGCGGCCGCTATATCACGTTTTTTATCTTGTGTTTCCCACGTGAATCCTTCACCCATAACGTAATACTGCACTTCAGGGAAACGTCTGAAAAACGCTTCTTCGCCCGTACTAAAAGCGCCTTTAATAAATTGCACAACACCGACCTGCATACCATGACCTAACGCACGCGCAACCATACCAAAGGCAGAGCTACTCTTGCCTTTACCATTACCGGTATGAACAAGGCATACACCGCGATCCTGATCAGCACGTGCAACAGATTGGTCTATCACCTCTTTTTTACGCTTCATACGCGCCAGATAACGTGCTTCGCGCTGCTCTTCCTCAGTGTACTCAGCATCACTCATAGGTTTTTTGCCCCGGCGTGACGAGTACGGTTAAACCAACTTAAAAACAGGTGTATCGCAATAGCAAAACCTACATAGAAAAATACCGCGGCAAATTGCGAAGGTGAGTATTTAATCAAACGGTTAATCATTTCAACCATAGTCGGATCTGTAAACCGGCCAGAATAAAAGTAGAAACTACCACTGGAGATAATCTGACAAACAGCGGTACCGAGTATCAGGCTACTGAACATCATTCGTAAGCTGTGCCATTGTTCCTGATGGCGCTTCGAATACCAGCGCCCAGCCCACCACATCGATGCATAAGCCGGAACCAGCATAATATAAGTGGGGGTTACACAAAACGAACTAACGCCACCAAAGGTAATCGCTGCAAAATCAAGCAGAAACGCCTCCAAAATCAGCAACGGAAAAGCCCATAAGGGTTTAAGGTAGATACCTGCGAGAAAAAACACAGCCCAGGAAGCACTCGGCAAATGATCGATGGAGGCGAAGTGATGGCCACGGGTGACCGCCATCAATAAAATCAAAAATGCACCGATCATCCATTGTGACCGTTGTGGAGTATTCATCATGCGGGATATCTCTTATTCAATGTTATTGAGGCTGATAAGCCAGTGTAAATAAGGCGGTTGAACCAGACTGGTTATAACCACTAACTGTTTGATATTGCTTATTGAGTAAGTTGCTCAGCTTTGCCCGGACTTGCCATGCCGGTGCGAATTGATAAGCAGCCCGCAAATCGACTGTACCAAAGCCTGCTAAAGAACTGGTATTACTGTTGCTCGTGTAACGACGGCCTTCGGCATGCAACGTTGCACCTAAAGCGAGTGCGCCAAAATCACGATCGATATTAATATTCACAATCCTGTCGGCACGGCGCTGCAAGCGATTGCCTTTATTTACACCTGAACGGTTTTCAGGATCAATAAAAGCAACATTTCCATCTAACGACCACTGCTGCCATTGATAATCTGCACTCAGTTCCAGGCCCCGGATACGGGCTGAATTAATATTGCTCGGTTTCCAGGTCGAAGAACCAGGAGCAATCGGCGCCCAGGCAATCATATTGTCAAAGGTTGTCTGGTAAACCGAAGCCTGCCAGTTAACACCATTATGTTTTCCTCTCAGGCTTAGTTCATAAGCGTCGGATTCTTCTGGTGACAACTCAGCATTGCCGCTATTCGGATAATACAGATCATTGAACGATGGAGCTTTAAAGGCCGTGCCGTATGAGGCGATAAAACTGATATCATCATTAAGCGGAATACCCCAGGCTACCCCACCTGTGGTATGCGAGCCGAATTGCTCGTTATCATCAACACGTATACTGAATTGAAAATCAGATCTGCCCAGCGCGAATTGATATTGGGCAAAACCAGCCCAAATATGGCGTTTAGTCTCAGCATATGTATAGCTCGAATCAATCTGATCACTCACGTAGTCCACACCAAAGACAAGCTCACTCTCATCGCCTATGAGCACATCGTTTTGAATCGTAAAAGAATCACGTATGGTTTCAAAACGACTATTAAATACGTTACCGACAAATGATTTGCTTTGATTCAGACTACGACCTGCGGACAAATCAACAAGCCAGGCTTCAGACACAGTAATTTTGCCGCGTGCAGCGAGTACTTTGGTCAGCGTATCGCCAAGATCGGGACTGATGGCGAAAGAGCCATCAAATTCATTTTCAGAATCGGTGATGCTGAAAAGCCCTTCAACCTCATGACCTGCATCAAAACGCCGCCCTAAACGGAGCTGTAAACCTTTATTATGATAACCGTCTGCGTCGTCATCCCCCGAGGTTTTCGCATCAAAGCCATCGGTTGTAACACCTGATGCCGCAACATTGAACCAACGGTTCTGATCGCCACCCTGAAAACCGATATTTGCTAATGACGTATCATCTGATCCGGCTGAAACAGAAAAATAAGGTGTTAGTTTACCCACACCACGTCGGGTGAAAATCTGAATAACACCACCGGCAGCATCAGAACCATACAAAGAGGAGCGTGGTCCGCGAACAATTTCGATTCGTTCAATCTGACTGAGGTTAAGCTCTTCAATACTTACCTGCCCTAGCGTAGCTGAACCGACACGGATGCCATCAACCAATATCAACAGGTCATTCGTTGATGTACCGCGGAGATAAATACTACTCGCTTTACCAATGCCACCGCTGTTGGTGATCATCACGCTGGGTGTTTTTTGCAATATATCGGCCACCGTAATTGCCTGTGAGCGCTCAATATCTTTACGCGTGATCACGGTAACTGAAGCCAGTGCTTCATCAACAGACTGAGCAGTACGGGAAGCAGTTACCAATACGGTATTAAGGGTAGTTGTTTGCTGAGCTACAACCAAAGAGGAATAACAACACGCCGCTACAAGAACGGTGCTGGAAAGTTGTGTCATGAGTCTGATAGTGTCCTGTACGTGCCCGCCGCACGCCAATTAAATTAACGGCACTAACACGCAGGAATGAACAGAAACACGACAACCGCAAGACATGAACCAGCTAACAAGCCAGAACAGAAACCACAGGAATGTGCTGCCGCTGCATTAGCCCTCCGCTATGCCGACTGAATAGTGTTTGAGGCCGGTCTCCGGACTTACGAGTGGAAAATCATCCCAACATTACGCCTTCCCATGTATGACCACAGTGGCTTTTGCAATGTCTTAACTCGATTACCGTTGCGGGGGCAGTGTTGGCATTGCCTGTTTAAACATTCGCGCTAAAAAACAGTACGCACCAACTTCCCGTTTAAAATCCTGTTTTAAAACAGGATTACCAAAAACTGAGTGCATTCTAGGGGGATGAATCAGGAGGGTCAATATCAACAGTCATGAATATAATTAACGATCAATCACGCTTTATTCATCTGTAACTATTATCAAGGCTTATAAAAAACAACTTACTTAAAAAAAGATGCTTGTAGTGATTATAATTAACTAATGAATCTGCGATTAGCCCACACACAAAAAAAAAAGCGCACTGGTTAACCAATGCGCCAACAGCCTATCGGCGAGGGACAATCTGTTATAAAGCACTCAAGCCAGAACGCTTTTTCTAACAAGAAAAACGTTTTTTACCTGGCCACTGGCTGCCGTGTTAGCTATCCGCGGGCACTGCAGCGTACGCAACAACCTCGCAAAGCATCTCTTCCCGTGCCAGTCCTGCGACGACCATCGCGGCACGATTAGGGTAAGGGGCTTCAAAATAGTCTGCATAGACCTTATTAAATACCGGCAACTGATTCCGGTCGGTCACATAGATCAGTACCTGAGTCACATCAGCCATCGTCAGTTCAGCCGCTTCAATGGTATGTTTGAAGTTTTCCATCGTCTGGCGTGCCTGAGCTTCGATACCGCCCTCAACTACCTGACCTTCAGTATTGATAGGAATCTGCGCAGTGGATAGCTGACCATTGGCAATAACCGCCCATTCCAGCGGTGCCTTTGAGGCAAACAGTTCAGTTTTTACAGCGTGTTTCATAGTCATTCACTTATAAAAAAGAGAGGAAAGAACCGAGGTCCGAACGCTACGCTTGTCCGACGTTGCCTAAGGCAACTTGTCCACTTTTTCGGACTTCGGACAAACGCTGTAATCGGACGAGTGAAACGATCTGACTTCGGCTATTAATTAAAGCCCCTGCTCGTCAGCCATCTTGCGAGCGATCTGAGGCGCGGTCCACAGCGAGGGCAACAGAACCAGAGATACCGGAACCGCGGTCACAACAATAAATGATTGCAGTGCAGAGATACCGCCGGAACCTATCGAGATCAGCAGGGCAGCTACAACCCCCATCATGATGCCCCAGAATACTCTGACAGAGCTTTGCGGATGATCCGTACCGGTCATCACCATTGAAACGGCGTAGGTCATTGAGTCACCGGTAGTCGCCACAAAAATAGTAGTCAGAATCAGGAACAGTACAGAGACCATAAAACCCATCGGCAGCTGTTCAGTAATGGCCAGCAATGCCGCCGGCAAATTAAAACCGGTAAACGGCTCAGAGATCACACCAGGGGTCGCCAGCTCGTAAGCCAGCCCACTACCTCCGACAATGGTAAACCAGAAGCAGGTGATCACCGGAGCTACCACCGAAATCAACAGTATCATCTCGCGGATGGTCCGACCTTTAGAGATCCGGGCTACAAACATTGCCATCAAAGGACCGTATCCCAGGAACCAGCCCCAGAAGAAAACTGTCCACCAGTCAAGCCATCCGGTGTCGGCCCGAAAGGTAGCCATCGGGATAAACTGGTCCAGATAGACGCCGAAAGATTGCAGGAAACCATCAATAATAAATGCTGTAGGGCCAAAGATAAGAATAAACGCCATCAGGATAACCGCCAGTATAACGTTAGCCCGGCTGAGCATCTGGATTCCTTTAGTGACACCGCTGACCGCAGACAGAGTATAAATACCGATCAGTCCTGCCAGAATCATCAACTGAGTAGCGTAGGTATTAGGAATCCCAAACAGTTTTTCCAGACCAAAACTCACTTGTAACCCAAGAAAGCCGATCGGCCCGACAGTACCGGCAACCACTGCCAGCACGCAGCAGGAATCAACAATCGATCCTAAGGGACCAGTCATGACCTTGTCACCAAATACCGGGTACAACAGCGTACGGGGTTTCAGCGGCAAGCCTTTCTCATAATGCAGGTACATGAATACAATGCCGGTCAGACTGCCCAGAATAGCCCAGGCCAGAAACCCCCAGTGCATAAAACTCTGTGCCAGTGCGTTGTAGGCAGCCTGAGCGGTACCCGATTCAGTACCCGCAAATAGCGGCGGAGCAGAGGTAAAATGCGCCATCGGCTCAGCGGCAGCCCAGAACACACCTCCACCGGCCAGCAAAGTACACATGATCACAGAGATCCATTGAAAGGTCGGCATCTCCGGTGTTTTTACACCGCCCAGAACCACCGCACCGGTACGCCCCAGGGTCAGAAACAAACCGATCACAAAGGTCAACAGCAACAGTATCTGCCAATAAGCGCCGAAATATTTAGTGGAGGCTGCGAACGCCGTATTTACCCAGCCGGACATCATGTTGATATCGTAGAGGGCTAATACGGCAAACAGTACCAGCACGCCACCACTGATCAGAAATACCGGCAGATCCACTCCTGCCAGTAGTTTTTTACCGGCCATCCCAGCCCCGTTTTTCAGTATCTGCTGTTCAGCGACAGCAGCTTGAGTTGTGTTACTCATTGTAGTCTCCTGATGGATCTTTATAGTTATTTGTTATCAGGTAAATCTATGATCCAGGCAGGACTCTCAAGGCCCGGGCCATAAACGTTTTAAATTGGGATTACTGTGGTTTCAGCCCGGCATCAAGAAAGTTAAGCCAGTTCAGACCCATTATTTTTGCAACATCGTCACTGCCGAATCCACGTGACAACAAGCCATTGGTCAGATTCGGAAAGTCCCGGCTGTCACGGAACCAGGACAAGGGAGGCGGCCAGTCCGCGTTATTTTTTGAGCCTTCGCCATAGTCCATGGACTTCGACCAGCGTCCATTGCGCATCCACTCCAGAACAGACAAGGGCTGCTCCTGGCACAGGTCAGTTCCTATACCAATCTGGTCAATACCCATCATGTCGGCGGTACGGGCGACCATGTCGCAGAAATCTTCGAGCGTGCAGTCCGGACCGTTCTTAAGATGGAACGGATAGAGACTGAAACCCAGCAGCCCTCCTGACTCACCCAGAGCCCGGAGTACCCGGTCAGACTTATTCCGCTTTGCTTCATGAAAGCTGAGCGGGTTGGCATGGGAGATCACAATCGGGCGCTGAGAAATTTCGATCGCATCCAGAGTGCTGCGCTCTCCGCTGTGACTCATATCCACGATCATGCCCACCCGGTTCATCTCTTTGATCGCCTGACGACCAAAACGGCTGACACCGCTGTCTTCTGCCTCATAGCAACCACAAGCCAGCAGACTCTGATTGTTGTAGGTCAGCTGCATAATCATCAGATTCAGCTCGCGCATTACCTCAACCATGCCGATATCATCCTCGATCGGAGAGCAGTTTTGTGCGCCGAACATAATACCGACCTTACCCAACTGCTTTGCCAGCCGGATATCCTCGGCGCTACGTACCGGCATAATCAGATCGCTGTGCATCTCAAAGTGACGATTCCACTCAGAAATACGCATCAGAGTTTCACGAATCTGTTCGTGATAAACAATGGTGGCATGCACCATCGTTACCCCACCTTCACGCAGCTGTTCGAAGATTGTCCGGTTCCAGTTCGAATACTGTAAACCGTCAACAACGATCAGGCCGGAATGAAGCGTCGCATGCTGTTGTTTTTGTATTGATTGCATTATTCGTCTCCGTTAACCACGGATATAAGTAGTCTTTACCACGGTGTAAAACTCTTTCGCGTAGGTACCCTGTTCACGAGGGCCAAAGCTGGAATCTTTACGGCCACCGAACGGCACATGGTAATCCGTACCGGCGGTCGGCAGATTGACCATCACACAACCGGTCTTGGCGTTACGTTTAAAATCGGTAGCATATTTAAGCGATTCAGTGCAGATGCCGCCGGTCAGACCAAAATTGGTATCGTTCAGGGTGGCCAGCGCCTCGTCGTAATCCTTAACCCTGATAATGCAGGCAATCGGGGCAAAAGCTTCTTCACGGTTAATCGTCATCTGATTAGTGGTTTCTGTGAACAGAGCGGGTTGCATGTAGTAACCTTCGGTCTCTTCAGTCAGTACTTCGCCGCCATAAACCAGATTACCGCCCTCCTTCTTAGCGACCTCCAGATAGTTAAGGTTCTGTTCCATCTGACGGGCATCCGCCACCGCACCAATATGAACGCCCGGTTTCAGTGGGTGACCGACCACCAGCTTCTTCATCCGCTCAACCATCGCTGCAACAAAACGATCATGAATCCCTTCGGTCACAATCAGACGGGAAGACGCTGTACATTTCTGGCCTGTGCCACCAAACGCACCGCCAACCGCACACTCAACTGCGTTATCCAGATCAGCATCATCCAGTACGACCAGCGCATTTTTACTGCCCATTTCCAGCTGACACTTAACCAGGTTTACTGCGGTGGCTGCAGCCACCTTGCGACCCGTATCCAGAGAACCGGTAAAGGTCAGAGCATTGATACCACGGGAATTAATCAGCACATCACCGACGTCTGCGCCCGGCCCCATCACCAGATTGAATGCACCGGCGGGTAACCCCTGACGGGAGATAATCTCAGTCAGCGCCCAGGCAGACGCCGGTACCTGATTTGCGGGTTTCCAGACCACCGCGTTGCCAAACGCCAATGCAGGTGCAATTTTCCAGGCACCGGTTGCGGTTGGGAAGTTCCAGGGCGTGATGATACCGACCACACCCACCGGCTCACGGCGGGTTTCAATCTCTATACCCGGGCGGACAGAATCAGCTGTCTCGCCCATCTGGCGCAACACTTCAGCTGCGTAATAGTGGAAAAACTGTCCGGAGCGATAGGTTTCACCGACCCCTTCTGCCAGAGTCTTACCTTCTTCCCGGGCCAGCAGTTCACCCAGTTCATCTTTACGGGTAATCAGCTCATCACCAATCGCCATCAGTACGGAGTAACGTTGCTCGAGGCCACTCTTAGCCCACTCAGCCTGACCGACAGCCGCAGCGCTAATCGCTGCTTCAGTCTGCGCCTTATCAGCCTGAGCATACTGACCGATCACATCGTTAATATCGGCTGGGCTGATGTTAGCCACACTGCCTTTATTACCCTCAACCCACTCACCTGCAATGTAATTACGGAAAACTGAAACAGACATATCGACCTCCTGAATGTATATGGATCAATCATAGGCTCTGTGCTTTAATAAGAATAATTAATAAATAATATCCACCGATAAGGTTTACTTATTAAAAGAATAAGTCATGCCTGACAGTGTTGTGGGAGGTAGTTATGTTGCCGGAGCTGAAGATCACTCAACTGCGTCATTTTGTCTGGGTAGCAGAGCTGAAAGGGTTTCATGCAGCAGCGGAAAAAGCCCACCGCACCCAACCGGCGATTTCACTGTCGATTCGTGATCTGGAAAACAAACTGAGCGAATCATTATTCGAAAAGCGTAACGCCAAAACAGCCAAAACTGAGTTAACGCCCTTCGGCGAGTATTTTCTGCCTAAAGCAAAAGAGCTGATTGAGCATCATGATCGTATCGCTGAAGATATGACGCTGCTGGCGGAACACAAGACCGGCCACCTGCGACTTGCCTCAGTGCCATCGATTGCCAGTCAGGTTTTACCAGAACTGTTGCTGGAGTTCGTCAACGATACACCCGATCTGCATATCAGTTTTTTTGACGATAACTCTGCAGCCGTGTACCGGATGGTGGAGAATCAGCAGGTGGATTTCGGCATTGCTCACCTGTTTCACGAACAGGAACACAGCGATAAAACCTTTATTCCGATCTGGGAAGATCAGATCGGGGTGGTATGTCCTAAAGACCATCCGCTGGCTGACTATAAAGAGCTGCACTGGAAAGAATTACGCAATCACCGACTAATCGGCAACGGTACTTCCCGGCTGCTGGAAGATAGCGAAGCGAGACCCTTAATTGGACACTCGCAATTTTATATATCCAATATGATCTCTCTGATTGCAATGTTAGAGGCCGGTTTTGGTGTCACCACTCTGCCCCGGTACGCGGTTCCTAAAGAGAGTAAAACGCTTTGCTTTATTCCCCTGAGTACCCCCACGGTTGTGCGCCGGATAGGTATCGTGACACTGACCAATAAATCCCTGACACCTCCGGCACAGGCTTTGGTGGACTTTATTCTGGCCAGAAGCAATAAGGTATAAACCGATATTGAAAAATTTTCCGGTAACATACGGTCCTGAACATCTCGGATATATAGAAAAAATAATAGCTTGAGCCAGTTTGATAAGTTTTGCTTATTAAGCGATATAACCTTCTGATTTGTATGCGATCCCTTTTATACCCCATGATAAATCACATACAGGAAGGATAAGACACCGGCGATGTAACTCAACGTGCTGCTGTAAAATGACGATTACGGATCATACTTACACAATAAGCACGTACAAACAGTATTGCCATCAGACTCAAATCCTCTCTGTAGCGCGCCCTGCATATAACGATTACAAACGAAACCCGCGGCGCACAAACAGGAGCCAACACTCCAGAAGGTTTCGGACACATCTATGCTGCTAACTATAAAAAAGATGTGCTGCAATTTATGAGGATAACAATAATGACCACGTCCGCTGCAATACAGGCTGCCCTGAGAGGCGATAATGCACTGCCACTGCGCCCGGTTAATCAGATCATGGACCTGGAGCGTCTGGGTGCTATTCATCAGAGCCGGCTCAGTTTTATGCGCACACTTGTTCGCCGGATTATGCGCGAGCGCTGGCAGATAAACCCCGTACGCTTTGAGCTTGATCAGCAGGGCTACGGGACTGTCATCTATGAAATCACAACACCGAACAAACGCTATAGTTTTGTTCTGTTTTCCGATTATCTCTCTCCGGACGAACGTAACGATCGAGTCATCGCCACCCAATGGGATCTGACCATGGCACTGGTGGATGGCCAGGTAGACGATATCTATCTGGAGAAGCTGCGCCAGAATGTACCCAAACAGGAAGCAGGGCGGGTCGATGCCCGGGTATTTGTTCTGTCTCGTGCCAATCGCAGTGCCCGGAATTTCGACTATGTTGTTGATCAGTTAGCCCGGGGGAAACAACCGGATGTTGCTCAGATAGCCCGCGTAGGCTATCTGTACCGTACCACTGCTGTTTATGGCAGCGGTAAACTGGGTATGGCTGATTGGGAAAAAGTGTCTACCCGCCACCCTGATTTCAACCGCCCTTTCGCCGCAGAAATGTTCGTCTGTCTGATGTTGCGAAATTTCAGTCTGTTGCAGGCGGAACACATCGCCCGGCACCAGGCACCTGAAACCTACAATCCAATGCAACCTGAAATTAAACGTTTTTTCGGTATCGGTAACTCGACAGGCCTGGGCATGGCTCCCTACCTCATCAACCATCCATTGCTGATAAACCAGTGGGTGGAGATGCGTGAACTGGCACTGGCCCGGGTGCGGGTTCTGGGCAACATCAACAAACGGATTACTCAGCAGTTCCCTGAGCTGCTGGAACGCTGTGCTATTCATGCCGAACAGACCGTCACCGAAGATGAGTGGCAAACCGCGAATAACCTCCAGGTACTGAAAGATCTGGAGGCGATTCGCCAATATACAACCAACGGCATCGGCAGCTGGGATGCACTGCTCAGATGGAGCGAAGAAAACTGTTCATTGCAAGGTCAGGAGATGCTGGTTTCAGTGATGCTGGAACTCTATCCTGAATTGGTGGACGAGCTGGAAGATTACCATACGGCTGAAGAGTTTCTTGATCTTGATCCGGTGATGCCACTGCAACAGTTAAAGCAGGTAATCGAGCAGCGTTACCAGTGGGCGCTGGCGCTGGATTTTTCTGCCGAAGGGGCGAAAGATACCTTCTGGTACCGCTCAGAAGAGAAAATGGAACCCCGCCTGGGTAATGCCCGGGAGGAAGATGGTAAAGAGAAACAGATGGCGCTGGGTGTGGGTTACGCCGTGCGCAAATGCTATGACCAGCTGTGTGACTACATTGCCGAATACCCGCACCACTCCACCGCCCGGTTTATGGTTGCGCAACCGAAATTGCGCGGTATTGTCCGTCGGATTCAGAGCATGAACCGCTGTATCTACGGCGATATACAAGCCAATCTGCTGGACCGGGATATCCTGCCGATGCATCTGCTAAGAGCTAAACTGGCCTTTTTTGGTGTAGGGAAATTTGATCCCCGTTCAAAACTCTGGGTTCGCAACACTATGTTCCAGGGGGCGCCGCTGCTGGAAGATATCGGTAACACATTTAATGATGATTGGTTTATGCCTCTGGCCCCGGTACAGGAAGGAGATATCTGATGCATGTGTCTATGATTGAGCTGAAAGCGGCCCTGCGTCGCTGCTTTGAAGCAACCGGTTATTATGTCGGCAACTATGAAGACGCTGCCAATATGATCCTCTGGCTGGAAAAACACGGACTCAAAGGACTTGAAGAGTTGCAACGCGCCCTGCCCTACATCAGCGAGGACAGCAACAAGCCACTGAGTACTGTAATCTACGAAGACAGCACTTCGGCGATTATCGATAGTAACGGTCGCAGCGCTCTGAACTGCATTGCCGCCTCCGTCGATCTGGCCCATGCCAAAGCACTGGAAAATGGCATCGCCACGGTTACCGTGCATAACTGCCACAACCGGATGTTTATCCTCAAAGCGCTGACCGACTGTGGCCGCCGGGGGATCAGTGTCACAGCCTACTGGCGGAATGGCAACCAGACGGTTACCGAACATACGGCAGCAATTAAGGCGGGTGAACGCTATCCAAGTTACAGTGAGGCCGTCACAAATCTGTCGACTAATGCGACAGATAAACAGGCGATGACGATTATCTGTAGCTCGCGGGTTGATCTGGCCTCATCACTGCAGCAGTCAAAAGGCAACCGAAATGCCCGGCATATAAGTGCTGAACAGATCAGACTCAACAAGGAATACAGCGTCGATTTCGGTATCGATATTGATGAAAATCTGTGGGCAGAAATCAATAGAATCGGCGAAGGCATTCTGGTAGAAAATAGTGAGCGTTCCCGTCAGGGTGCCGGTGGGCGCTGACTTAGCCATGCCTGAAAGAGCATGGTCGGCCTGATCTCAATCGGGCTGACCCTGCCTATGATCCGGTTACAGGCGGCACTACCTGTGACCGGGTCATTTTTTTAAACCCTCTTATACCGATTCACCCCATCCACTGGCATACTGGCCACTCACTGATCGCAACGCAGCGCCAAAACCATGTTATATACCCTGCCAGAACTGCTGGCTGTCCTGATCGTAACCTGCGGTATCGCCCTGCAAACCGTGGTGGGAATCGGCTATGGTCTGGTGGCGGCACCACTGCTGTATCTGATCAATCCGGTGTATGTACCCGGCCCGGTTCTGTTAGTCGGCTTCGGGCTGGCACTGATGATGGTCATACGCGAACGCAGAGCGTTGCGCTGGCGACGGGTGATGCCCGCCATTATTGCCCGAGTCCCGGGAGCCTGGTGTGGAGCAGCCCTGCTCGTGGCATTACCTCAGTATGCCCTGAGCCTGTTTTTCGGCTTTTCTGTACTGAGTGCCGTATTGCTCAGTCTGTGGCGCTTCAGCATTCCGACCACCCCGGTCAGTCTGACTATCGGTGGGTTCTTATCAGGCGTAACGGGCACTGCCACCTCGGTGGGCGGGCCGCCTATTGCACTGGTATATCAACAACAGGACCGGATTACCGCCCGCAGCGAAATCGCCGCGTTTCTGCTGATCGGCACCCCGGTCTCAATCCTGATGCTGGTTCTTAAAGGCAGTCTCGACTGGCACACGGCTCATCTCAGCCTGAAGATGCTGCCCGGACTGTTTATGGGATTTTTTCTGGCGCGTCTCATCGATGGCAGACTAAAACCCACGTCAGCTAAACCGCTGCTTCTGACGGTATCGGGAGCCTCGGCACTATTAGTGGCCATTAAAGGACTGATTGACTGGCTGGGACACTGATTACCCGGGCCAGGAACGTTTAAATTAGAGCTGACAGCGATCTTGAAATATAATGCCCTTTTTTCAACAGGACTCCCCCCATGGCAACTATCGGAACACCGTTCTCTTCCTCTGCAACTAAAATTCTGCTCTGCGGTTCCGGTGAACTGGGTAAAGAAGTGGTCATTGAACTGCAGCGTTACGGCTGCGAAGTGATCGCCTGCGACCGATATGAAAACGCCCCGGCTATGCAGGTGGCAGATCGTTCCTATACCTTCTCAATGCTCGATGGCGCTGAACTGCGCCGGGTGATAGAACGGGAAAAGCCCGATTATATTGTCCCTGAAATTGAAGCGATCTCAACCGATACTCTGGTAGAACTGGAGCAGGAAGGCTTCACTGTGGTGCCAACCGCTAATGCTGCACGGCTGACCATGAATCGTGAAGGAATTCGCCGCCTGGCAGCAGAAGAACTGGGGATTCCCACCTCCGATTATCAGTTTGTCGACAACCGCACTGACTTTGAAAAAGCCGTGACAGAGATCGGTATGCCCTGCGTAGTTAAACCGATTATGAGTTCATCCGGCAAAGGCCAGAGCACCATTAAAAGTGCCGCCGATATCGAAACCAGCTGGACCTATGCTCAGGAAGGTGGCCGCGCAGGCGCAGGCCGGGTAATCGTCGAAGGCTTTGTCGATTTCGATTATGAGATCACTCTGCTCACCATCCGCCATATTCAGGGCACCAGCTTTTGCCAGCCGATCGGACACCGACAGGAAGATGGCGATTACCGCGAATCCTGGCAACCACAGGCAATGAGCGAAACGGCGCTTAGCCGGGCGAAAGAGATCGCAGAAAAAGTGACCACAGCCCTTGGAGGACGGGGCATTTTCGGTGTGGAGCTGTTTATTAAAGGGGACAACGTTTACTTCAGCGAAGTATCCCCCCGCCCTCACGATACCGGCATGGTCACCATGATCTCCCAGGACCTGTCCCAGTTCGCCCTGCACGCCCGGGCAATCTTAGGTCTGCCAATACCCAACATCGTTCAGCATGGCCCGTCTGCGTCCGCAGTAATACTGGTTGAAGGCGAATCAAACACCCTGAGTTTTTCTAACCTGGAAGCCGCACTCGCCGCCCCTGACACTCAGTTGCGACTGTTCGGCAAACCCGACGTCAGCGGTAAACGCCGCATGGGCGTCGCACTGGCACGGGGAGCGGATATAAACGAAGCCACGCAGAAAGCTTTGGCCGCCGCGGCGGCTGTTAAAACAAATTGCTAGACGTCGCTTCGCGACTTGCTAGTGGTTAGACGCGGCTGCGCCGCTTGCTAGAAAAACCATTTTTAAAACCGCCGCTGGCGGTTTTTTTGTTGCCGGATATCACCGCACGCTCTGACGAACGTGCAGAAAACAATCAATACCTGACAGCAATATCAAGTAGTTGCTGTTCAAGTTCAGACCATTCCAGCGGTTGCTGACCGATCACCTCTATGCGGCTATCCATCACCTCATCCAGAGCCTGAACTTTAAGCACTGCATCAGCAAGGTTGAAAGCAAAGATCCCCTCATCGGTAATAAATACCGCCTTAAGGCGTTCAGCAGTGCTCCCCATCAGCAGAGTTTCAAGTGCAGCAAAATTGAATTCAAACTCCGGACTAAAGATCCAGCCACTGCTGTAATATCCTTCACCACGATTATCTTTACGCAGGTAACCACAGTCAGGCACCGGTTCATCCGTCTGAAAATGATCATGATGTTGGTGTTGATGCGAAGATTCTGTCTCAGTCATGCAGTCATGTTTTGACGCCGTATCCAGCCACTGGAGACTGAACTGTCCGTCGCTACAGTTAATCACAGGGGCATCACTACCCAGTGTTTGCAGATATTCGATCAACTGCTCCGTCTCAGTCTCGGTGTAGAGATCGGTCTTATGAGCAACGACCAGATCAGCAACCTGCAGTTGCTGATTAAAGGTTTCATTTTCGGTATAGCGGCTATCTGCCAGTTTACGCGCATCCACCAGCGTAATAGTACTGCGTAGCTCGAGAACATCCCGATAGTGCGGCTGCTGCAACACCCGGACAACCTCCAGCGGGTGCCCCAACCCTGTCGGCTCAATAAGGAGGCGATCGGGTTTAGCCTGACGAATCAACTGGCTCAGCGCCACCTGCATCGGAACGCCCGCCGCACAACACATACAGCCGCCGGGCACCTCTCTCATAAACACCCCGGTTGCCTGCCGCTCATTGGCTAACAGTCCGGCATCAATTCCCACTTCGCCAAACTCATTCACCAGCACCGCCCAGCGCTCATTAGCAGGTTTATGGTTTAACAGGTATTGAATGGCTGTGGTTTTACCCACTCCGAGAAAACCGGTAATAATATTGGCAGGAATCTGACTGAACATCGAAGAAATCTTTAATGGTTTATTTTGTTACAATATAACAAAATAATATCACTGCGTCACAACAATCAGAGCTGGATGAAATAACCCGACACCAGCGCAAAAAAGACAGGCTTCCAGAAAACGGAACACTGAGTACTTAACAAGCACAAAAAAGCCCCCTTTCGGAGGCTTTAGTATATTAACTTAACTCAGAGATTATCCAGCCCCTGCTCAACCATCGCTACAGCACGAAATATAGCGCGGCCTTTATTCATTGTTTCATCCCATTCAGAGCTTGGCACTGAGTCAGCGACAATGCCCGCGCCCGCCTGAATATGCAGCTGACCGTTTTCAATCACTGCGGTACGGATAGCGATCGCTGTATCCATGTTTCCATTCCAGGAAAGGTAACCGACCGCTCCACCATAAATACCGCGTTTAACCGGCTCCAGCTCATCAATGATCTCCATTGCCCGTACTTTAGGCGCACCACTTAGGGTGCCGGCCGGCAGTGTCGCACGCAGTACATCCATTACCGAAACATCTGGTTTCAGATGACCAATAACATTGGAGACGATATGCATCACATGGGAGTAGCGCTCTACCACCATCTGAGCCGTCAGCTCTACTTTACCGATTTCGGCAACTCGTCCAACATCGTTGCGGCCCAGATCGATCAGCATCAGGTGCTCTGCAAGCTCTTTAGGGTCTGCCAGCAAATCTTTTTCCAGCGCCAGATCTTCTGTTTCAGTCTCGCCCCGGGGGCGGGTTCCGGCAATTGGCCGAACAGTCACTATATTATCTTCCACCCGCGCCAGGATCTCCGGAGAGGAACCAACCACATGATGATCCCCCAGATGCAAAACATACATATAGGGTGAAGGATTCAGACAGCGTAATGCACGGTACAGATCCAGAGGGCTGCTGGTAAACGGGATTGTCATCCGTTGAGAGATGACCGTCTGCATCACATCTCCGGAGAGAATATACTCCTTGATGCGATCCACAGAGTCTTTAAACTGCTGTTCACCAAAGCTGGATTTAAACTCCGATTCAGACACTTCCCGACGCTCCGTCGGCTGAGTATCATGATATGGCACAGAAAATCGCAACCGGCTGACCAGCTCATCCAGACGTAACTGAGCCTGAGCCAGAGCATCTTCCTCACCGGGATCAGCATGACTGATGAGTATTAACTTACCACTGAGGTTATCAAATACGACTACCTCGTCGGAGACCATCAGCAGAATATCCGGCGTACCGATTACGTCTTCGGGAATACTGTTTGCCAGTCGCTGCTCCACATAACGGACACAGTCATAACCGAAATAACCGACCAAGCCGCCATTAAAACGTGGCAGGCCTGGCAATTCAGCGGCCCGATAGCGCGCCTGAAACTGTTCAACAAATTCAAGCGGATCAGCAACCTCTGACTGCTCTACAACCTCACCGTCGGTCTCAACCCTGACGCTGTAGCCATAAACTTTAAGGACTGTCCGGCAAGGCAATCCGATGATTGAGTATCGTCCCCATTTCTCGCCGCCTTCAACAGACTCTAACAGGTAGCTGTAGGGCTGATTCGCCAGTTTCATATAGGTGGAAAGGGGTGTATCCAGATCCGCTAGTACTTCACGAACCACAGGAATGCGATTGAAATTCTGAGCCGACAGCTCAGCAAATTGTTCAGGTGTCATGGTCTGTTCTCATAACTACTCTGTAAAATCTGTTAACAGAGTTTTGAAATCTATTCCGGGCAGTTTTTATAGCACATATACCTCGCCCGGGCGCAATAACTGAAAAGCGGGGCTCAGTTACGCCATCGCCAGCGCTCTCCAACATAGAGGCCGCAGAGTTTTATCTCAATCGGGGATACCAAATCTGACACAATGTTTCCAGACAGTCGTTAATTCAGAGATCCAACCTTATAGCAGCCCTCTCTCTGAATCAACCGGGTCAGTTGCTCTGCAACTGTTTTTTTAAACTGACTGCCTGTTTACTTCGCCCTTTTCATCGACAGGGTCCTTATCGCGGACATTACGCAATGCAAAGGTGAGTATCAGATAGCCTGATACTGCGGATATAACTGAACCGGCAAGAATCGCCAAACGATCAGCCGCACCATAAAGATCCTCTACGCCTTCATAGGCCAGCGAATCAATAAACAGACTCATGGTAAAACCGATTCCCGTCAGCACTGAGACACCGTAGAGCATCAACCAGTTTGCGCCCTGTGGTTTTTCGGCCAGACCCAGTTTGATCCAGCACCAGGAAAACAGAAATACCCCCGCCTGCTTACCAATAACGAGACCCAGCAGAATTCCCAGAGGTACCGTGCTAAAAAGTTGCGAGAAAGAGATGCCCGACAGATCAACCCCCGCATTAACAAAGGCGAACAGAGGGATAATTGCGAACGAGACCCATGGATGAAGCGCATGTTCAAGACTTTTCAGTGGCGACTCATCGTCCTCAGTATCTTTATTCGGGATCGCCAGAGCCAGCACCACACCCGCCAGTGTCGCATGGACACCGGATTTCAACACACTGACCCAGAGCACGACGCCGACAATCATGTAGGCAGCTACCCGCACCACCCCCATACGATTCATCAGTACCAGCACACAGATCGCTGCCGCAGAGATCAATAATGAATGGGTCGCCAGATTCTCGGTATAAAACAGTGCAATCACAATAATGGCGCCCAGATCATCCATTATCGCCAGCGCCATCAGAAAGAGTTTCAGAGAGGCCGGCACCCTGGGCCCTAGCAACGACAAGATGCCCAGCGCGAACGCGATATCGGTGGCAGTGGGTATCGCCCACCCTCGCATATCTGTTGCACTGCCATCCATATTAACCAGATAAAAAACCAGCGCCGGAACAGCCATGCCACCGATAGCCGCAATCCCCGGCAAACTGACCTGAGATAAACTTGACAGCTGGCCACCCTGAATCTCTCGTTTCAGTTCCAGACCCACCAGCATGAAAAACATCGCCATGAGGCCATCGTTGACCCAGTGGAGTAGCGATTTTTCCAGTCCCAGCGAACCGATCCGCACCTCCCCCTTGATATGCCAGAACTCATAATATTCATTTGACCAGGGCGAATTAGCAAAGATCATCGCCAGAACCATCGCCGCAATCAGCAAAATTCCAGTCGCCGCTTCAAACTGGAAAAACTCCCTGATTATTTTCTTCATCATAATTACCACGCAAAAAAAACCCGGCCTTGGGCGCCGGGTGAATATTTGGATGAGAGTCCATTTACTTAAGACTGGAGGAGAGTCTTACAACTTACTTACATAACAACCTATCAATAACTCGGTCACCGTGATCCGTAGGGGAGAACCTGAGGGATCATGACAAACCCGATAAGTCACAGTATAGTCAGCAAAATGACAAATAAAATACGAATTTACTAACAATATAGTAAGATTTATTCGAACTATATTAATGGCAACCGGTATCTCTATGAATTTCAAACACCTGCGATACTTTCTCGTGGTTGCTCAGGAAGGCAGCATCAACAAGGCAAGTGAAAAACTGCACCTGACGCCGCAAACAATCAGTGGGCAGCTGAAACTGCTTGAACATGAGCTGGGCACCCCACTGTTCAGAAAGCGGGGCAGAAACCTGAAACTGACCAAAGCGGGTCAGCATGCGCTTAACTATGCAGAAGATATCTTTCTGCTGGGCGATGAACTCAAACAGAGCATTCACAACCCGGTAAATCTCAAACAGCAGCGTTTCAACATTGGTATTGCCGATGTATTGCCTAAACTGATCACTTATCACCTGCTGGAACCCGCACTGAAACTTAATGATGCCAGCCGGCTTATCTGCGAAGAGGGACCGTTACCCAGTCTGCTGGCAGATCTGGCAACCCAGAAGCTTGACCTGGTGCTGGCAGACCGGCCACTGGATGCCAGCTTTCATATTCGGGGGTATAACCACCTGCTGGGTGAGTGTGGTCTGAGCTTTTTTGCCACCCGGGCTGTCGCGGCAACCTACCGGGCACACTTTCCCGCTTCTCTTGAAGGAGCCCCGATGTTGATGCCCTCTGCCGATACTGAGCGGGGGATTGGACTGAAGCGCTGGTTTGAGCGATATAAAATACGACCGGATATTAAGGTTGAGTGTGCCGACACCGCGCTTATTGAAGCATTTGGTCTGTCCGGAGCCGGTATTTTTTGTGCCCCCACCGTCATTGAACAGCAGATGACCCGGCAATATGGCGTAGAGGTCATCGGTCGGATGGATGATATCCGTGAGCGCTTTTATGCCATATCACTGGAGCGCCGGGTGAGTCACCCCGGAGTGCTCGCAGTTTGTAATGCTGCGAGAATGGCGCTTTTCGAAGAGATAGATTCGACGCACTAGAGCTGCGCACAGCGGCAGATCAGCGGATCAGTTCAACCAGGTTATCCACAATAAGATCTGGCTGATAGGCTGAAACAGGTTCTCCGTGATTATAGCCATAGCTAACAGCAGCGACTCGGCAACCAGCCGCCTGCGCCGCTTTGATATCACTGCGGGAGTCCCCTACCATCAGGGTTTGCTGCGGCGAGACGCCCAGTTGTTCCATCGCATAGATCAGCGGCATGGGGTGCGGCTTTTTCTCCGTCAGGCTATCGCCCCCCAGGACGATAGAAAAAAAGCGTTGCAGATCAAATTCCCCGAGCAAATTCTCAGTAAAACTGATCGGTTTATTGGTCACCAGCCCCATGGAAACCCCGTTATCCTTCAAAAAGGATAAAAGTTCTTCTACGCCCGGATAGAGTCTGCTTTGCTCGGCACAACACCGACCATAATGGTGCAGAAAAAGCGCAAACGCCTGTTCAAACCGGTCGGACTCAGTCTCACCCTCTGAGGAGCTAACGCAGTGAGCCAGTGCACGCTTTACAAGCATCTGGGCACCGTTACCTACCCAGTTACGTACCTGTGACGCCCCCGCTAACGGCAGATCCAGAGCTTCCAGCATACGATCAACAGCCAGCGCCAGATCCGGCACACTGTCCAGCAAAGTGCCATCAAGATCAAACAGCACCAGCTGGGGTAAGCTGGCGTTATATAATTTGCTTAACTGCATCAGAAGGTTCTATCCGTGTCACAGGCTACAACGTTTGCTTAGCTGACAGATGCCAGTTCAGCCCGCATCTTATCGATGGTGGCTTTATAATCGTCAGTATTGAAGATTGCAGAACCGGCCACAAAAGTGTCTGCCCCAGCTGCCGCAATCTCAGCAATATTACCGATGCCGACGCCACCATCCACTTCAAGACGGATATCGTAGCCGCTCTGATCGATAATGGAACGGGCCTGTTTGAGCTTATCCAGCGTAGCAGGAATAAACTTCTGGCCACCAAAACCAGGGTTAACCGACATCAGCAAGATCATATCGACCTTGTCCAGAACATAATCCAGATAGCTCAGAGGGGTTGCCGGGTTAAACACCAGACCTGATTTACAACCGCCATCACGGATCATCTGCAGAGAGCGATCAATATGTTCAGACCCCTCTGGGTGAAAGGTAATAATGCTGGCACCGGCCTCAATAAAATCACCGATCAGGCGATCAACCGGCTTTACCATCAGATGAACATCGATCGGTGCCTGGATACCGTGCTTACGCAGTGCCTTACAGACCATTGGGCCGATTGTCAGGTTAGGTACATAATGATTATCCATCACATCGAAATGGACATAATCAGCACCCGCTGCAAGAACATTTTCAACTTCTTCACCCAGGCGGGCAAAGTCTGCAGAAAGAATTGATGGAGCAATCTTATAATCAGCCATTAACGTAACTCGGAAAGTATTAGGAAGAGGAATCCGGCTATTGTACTTTGCACGCTTTGAAACTCAACCGACTTTCGCCCTTGCTAATATTGCCATGCTCTTTAATAATCCCCTCATGAAACTGAATAAACCTCTGATTTTCACACTATTTTTAACGTCAGCTTCGGTCCTGCCAGCGGCACAGCAAAATGATGTCGAAAAAAACAGTATCGAAAATTCAGCGACAACAGCGGTTAATATCACAACCAGTACCGCTCAACGGGCTGTGCCAGATCAGTCACACCAACAACAGAAAGATCTTGCTGAGGCGCAGAATTCAGAAACGGACGTTATCTGGCTGGAGTCAGGCGGACAGAAACAGCTGGCATTACTGCAACACGCCGCAACCTCATCCCCCGTTGGCAGCATTCTGATCTTTCCGGACCGGTCAACCAGTGCAGACTGGCCCGCAATTGTGCACCCACTCCGGACTCAACTCACCGAATATGACTGGAACACACTAAGCATTTCTCTGCCCGGCTTACCAGCCGAAGTCGTTCCGCAACGATCACTCCCCGCGGGGCAGGACTCCGGTCAGGTTCAAACACAAACTGACACGACAACCGACAGTGAAAGTGACCCCGCTGTTGCACCAGCGCCAGCACCCGACTCGGATACTGCGATCTCAGAACAAAACATGTCGGAATACAAAAAGCGTGTCGCTGAACTTGGCCAGCAGGCATCCAGTCGCCTGGCTGATCTAAAAGGGGATGTAAAAATCATTCTGGGGGTTGGTGAAGGTGCCACCTGGGCGATGTACTATTTTATGCAGGATAAAACACAGCAGGATCGTTTTCTGATACTGCTTAATCCGGTACCGGTCATGGATGAGTACGCCCCCAACCTGTTACAGATGATTTCAGACGCTGATACTCCGATACTGGATCTGTGGTTTGACGGCACCACCATCAGACAGCAACAGGCTGAACTGCGTAAGCGCACCGCCCGAAGAAGCGGCAACGAAGCGTACCGTCAGATCCGCCTGAACCTGCGAAGCAATGATCCTCGCAGAGAACCTCTGTGGCTAACCCGCCAACTCAGGGGCATTCTGAAAACACATGTCTTAGGTGTCCAGAAACCAGAACAGCCCGAAGCTAAAGCAGTGGAGCTTACTCCGGGTTCCGGGCAGCAAAACTAAGCTGAACTTAATAGCATCAGCTTTTTTTCCGGGCCTCTCTGATCCGGTCATAGGCCGCCTGAATCTCCTGAGTCTTCTCTTTCGCCAGCTGCATCATATCCTCGGGTAATCCTTTGGCGACCAGTTTATCCGGATGATGCTGATTCATTAAGCGGCGATACGCTTTTTTAAGCTCTGCATCAGAAACAGACTCAGCCACACCCAACACCCCATAAGACTCTTTTAACAGTTCCTGCTCAGAGACATACCCGCCATGATGAGACTGGTAACTGTGTTGCTGATAAGAAAACTGAGATTGCATGCGTGCCATCAGCGCGGCCATCTCCGCCTGAGACATCTGCAGCAAGCGGCACACTTCACGAATTATGATGGTTTCTGCTTCACTGACCTTGCCATCAGCCATCGCCGCCTGCAGCTGGATCTCTACAAACATCATTTTCAGAGGAATACGGTAACGGATCAACGCACTGAGAGGGCGCAACACCTCAGAAATATCAAAATCACTCTCTTTGCCCTGCGAAAAGAGCTCCATCGCTTCACGCCTGCGCTCATCACTGAGCCCCATGCGGTTCATCACCTCCCGGGCATACTGAATCTCCTCTTCACTGACCCGTCCATCCGCTTTTGCCAGCTTTCCCATCACCGTAAAGGTTGCCCTGAAAAAAGCATCCTGAGGGTTAAGCGCATTACCCAGCGCTTTCTTCAGGGCCGATGACAGCACCACAGCGATGCCTGCACCAAACACTAAACCAAAAAGGCCGCCGCTCATAAGACCGATCAGACCACCAATAATCAGTGCCGTACGGTTATTCCTGATCAGTCTGCCAAGACTGAAACCTGCGTTTTCGCTACTAAATGACATTTACCCGACCTTTGTTAATATCTTCACTGACTTCCTGAAGCCTTTCAGGCGTTCCTATATCCCGCCAATAACCTGAATAGTGTTCGCCACTCACCTGCCCTGACCTCATTGCACTGCGCAGCAAAGGCGCCAGAGGGAATTTACCCTCAGAACAGCCATTAAACAGTTGTGGGGAAAGCAAGCTGAGACCACTGAAGGTTAACTTATTATTACCCGTTTCAACGACCACCCCGTGTTGCAGGGCAAAATCGCCATTCGGATTATGTTCTGGATTTGACACCATCACCAAATGAGCCAGACACTCCTCTGACAGACTCTGACTCGCCAGGCGTTCAAATGGATAGCTGGTAAACACATCTCCGTTCACCAGCAAAAAAGCCTCTCCAGCTTCACTCAGCCACGGTAACGCCTTAAAAATTCCGCCACCCGTTTCCAGAGGTTCTGATTCAGCGGACCAGCGCACCACTGCACCAAAACGATCGCCATCGCCGATGTAGGCTTCCAACTGTTCGCCCAACCAGGCATGGTTAATAACTATATCAGAGACTCCAGCGGCCACCAGTCGTTCAATATGGTATTCAATCAATGGCTTACCCGCCACCGGAAGCAGAGGCTTTGGCGTTGCCAGTGTCAGCGGTCTCATCCGGGTGCCAAGTCCCGCCGCCAATATCATCGCCCGCATCAGCTAAACCACTTATCCAGCTGCGTGTTATCAAAGTGCTCACTGGCATACATCGCTGGCACCACGACCTCCTGCAACCAGGCGGCAAAGGTGAGCAGGCTATCATAGCGACCAGCCACCCGGATAATATAGTTAAGCGTCCGGGGGATATCGGCAAGATAGCCCGGCTTTCCATCCCGAAGGCAAAGCCGTGCAAAAATCCCTGCCGCCTTGAGGTGCCGCTGAGCCCCCATCAGATCAAACCAGCGGTAAAAAGTTTCACGGTCGTAATGCTCGATTAAACCATCGGCAACCAGCTGTTCACCAAACTGATCCACCCAACCGTAGACGCGCATCTCGGGCCACTCGATATAGCAATCACGCAGCAAAGACACCAGGTCGTAGGTCACCGGACCGATTACGGCATCCTGAAAATCAATTACTCCCGGTGTATTTTCGCCATTAACCAACAGATTCCGTGAGTGGAAATCACGATGAACGCAGACCTTAGGCTGTTCAAGTGCAGCGCTAATCAGATATTCCGATACCTCTGCAAACAGATGTGAGACGCCCGGCCCCACTTGTATCGCCAGCAGGTCTTCCACCAGCCAGTCACGGAACAGATCCATCTCCCGCTGCAATAATGCCCGGTCATATAAAGGCAATGGATGACCGGCAATATCCTGGCACTGCTGCAATCGGGTCAACGCTGCAAGAGCCCGGCTGTATAGTTCATCTGCACTATCATCGTTCAACTGACCAAGATAGAGGTCATCTCCCAGATCAGACAGCAGCATATAGCCCTGTTCAAAGTCCACGGCATGTACCACCGGTGCATGTATGTCCAGCGGCTCCCACGCTTTTGCGATACAGACAAAGGGATGGCTGTTCTCTTTCTCCGGCGGAGCATCCATCAGAATCCAGCTCATACCATGACTTTTAAGACGGAAATAACGCCTGAAACTGGCATCACCGGAGACCGGAACACACTGCCAGTCTTCTGCCAGATCTATCTTCAGCTCGGTAAAAATCTGCACGACCCACTGTTTCAGCCCGGTCAGCCTTTGTCCCATATCTATCAATCCCCTAGCGTTGTTATAGCTGAATGTTTTATCATGCCATGCTCTATAGGGTATGTTACTCGAATCAAGGTTTAGCGATAAGGGAAATAGACGCTTTTTCTGCGCTTCCTAATGGACAATCTGAATGCCGTTTTCAAGACGTTCTTCCTACACACTTACATTGGCGGTTGTTGCTGCAATGCCCGCAGCCCTGTTTGCTGCCGAAATGGATTCCGATATCCGCGATGCGCTTTGGACCTGCACCATGGAAAATGGTCAGAGCTGGCAGTGTGATCAGCCGGATCGGGCCAACCCGCTCGCTGATAACAATTCACAGACAGTCCAGGCTGTTCCTGCAGGCCCTCTGCCGGTTTCAAAACACAGCAGTACCGGACCTGACACTGCTGCAGGACCTGACACAGGATCTAAGCAGCAAATCAGCGGTGCCTGGCTATGCGAAGCAAATGCCTCAGGTGGCTGGTCCTGTCTGGAAAACAACCCCATTACAGTCCCGTCAGCGGAACAAAGCCCTCAAAAAAGGGCACCCGCAGCACTGTATATGGCCAGTCAGAATAGCGATCAACCGGCTATCGAAGATCCGGTAAAAACAGCAAACCTCAACGATATCCGCTATGCGGCTCAGGACTGGTACCCTATAACCGGGGCCTCAAAAGCCTGTTATGGCGTCTATATAGAGCCGGACTCTCAGCTGCCACCGGAAGATGACGAAAGCCTGACAGTTGATGCAGACAGCTCAGAAACCCAGCTGGGCGGTCTGACCCGTCTTGAAGGCAATGTTGAATTACGCCAGAGCGGTCACTTCCTGCGCAGTGACTCCGCAGAAGTGGATCAGGTCTCTAATCAGATCACCATGAATGGTAACATTCAGTATCGTGAGTCAGGTCTGCTACTGAGGGGCTCTCAGGCGCAGACTAATGCAATTACCGGCGAAACAGTGATCAGTAATGCCGACTATGTGGTTCATGAACAGTCTCTGCGGGGCGAGGCCAAACGTATTATCCGCTTGAAGGATAACCGGATACGGATGGAAGATAGCAGTTACACCACCTGCCCGCCAAATGACGAAAGCTGGAAAATAGCTTCAAGCTCTCTGGTACTTGACCCGAACAAGGGCTTTGGTACAGCACGTCACGCCACCCTGAAAGTGGCCGATACACCGGTGTTCTATTTCCCATATATCGAATTTCCAATCGACGACCTGCGACATTCAGGTTTTTTGTTCCCCTTCGTCGGGTACTCCAATGTTGATGGACTGGAGTTAGCTGCACCCTACTACTTCAACCTCGCTCCCGAGTACGATGATACGCTGACACCAAAGGTTTTCACCAAACGCGGATTGCTGCTGGAAAATGAGTTTCGTCATCTGAACCACTATGGTCAGCAAGCTCTCAGCACAGGATTATTAATTGATGATAACCAGGCGGGTCGTGATCGCTGGCTGGTTGGTGTAGATCACACGGGTAGTCAGGGGGCCTGGAGCAGCCTGGTGGATTACACCGCTGTCAGCGATGATAAGTATTTCGATGATCTTGGCTCCAGCCTGGAAGTCGATCGCTCCACTCATCTTGACCAGCGAGCCGAAGCAACGTACAGCCGCAACCACTGGTCCGCCACACTGCGGGCCCATAGCTATCAAACGATTAATGATAGTAAATCACCTTATCAGCGTATGCCGCAGTTACAGGTAACCGGAAACTACGGTTATGAACTGGGACAGGAAGTCGTATTTAGTTACCTCGCCGACGCCACCCGTTTTGATCGAAAAATCGACGACCTGAGCGGTATTGACCGGGTTACCGGTAGCAGGCTGCATATCCAGCCTGCTATCAGCTTACCAATGCTCTGGTCCTGGGGTTACCTGACTCCCAAAATGAGTTACTGGTTAAGCCACTACGACCTGCAGGATCAGGTCGCGGGTCAGCACGACAATATTGACCGGGCAACCGGTGTTTTCAGTATTGACTCAGGCCTGGTATTTGAACGTCAACAGGACAACTACACACAGACCCTGGAGCCCCGCCTGTTCACCCTTTACAGCGAACAGGAAGATCAGCAGGGCATCCCTGATTTTGACACCGCTGAAGCAGACTTCAGCTATCAGGGCCTTTTCCGGGAAAACCGTTTTACCGGGCTGGATAAAGTCAGTGACAATCAACAGATTTCTGTGGGCCTCAGCTCAGGCTTCTTCCGTAATGATGGCAGTGAATTAGCCCGGGTGGGACTGGCACAGGCTTATTATTTTGCTGACCGCACAGTGCAACTAAACGGTGATACCAGTGTCGATACAGAGGATCAGTCCAACTTCGCCGCTGAAGCTTACTGGAACCCTTACTCCGACCTCAGGCTATCGATTGATACTGAACTGGATAAAAGCGACTTTAATCCGTTAGAGAGTAATTTCAAAGTACGCTACACTCCGGCGCTCAATAAAGTGGTCGGTTTTAGTTACCGGTACCGGGAAAACCTTCGAAGCCAGGCCGAGATATCGTTCATCTGGCCAATGACACCAGAATGGACGGTGATGGGACGCTGGCAGGAAGATATGGAAAACTCTCAGACGCCTGAAGCGTTGCTGGCCCTGGAGTATGCCAGTTGCTGCTGGAAAGTTCGGGTTGCTGCCCGACAGTGGATAGAGGATGATAGCGGTGGAAGAGAAGACAGTGCACTGTTTCTGCAATTTATCCTGAAAGGCCTCGGCACAGTAGGCGGCGGTAATGCTGCTTTACAAGATATTATTGGCTTTAAAGAACGTGAAGAGAATGATGACTACTAATCTCATAAAAAAACTAAAGCCAGGTATGGCAGCCCTTCTTCTGGGTTTCACTGTCTCGGCCAGTGCCGCAGATACGCCCCTGGATCGGATCATAGCGATTGTGAACGACGATATCGTTCTGCAAAGCGAACTGAATGACCGGGAGGCGATGATAAAGTCCCGCCTTAGCGCCCAGGGGCGCACCCTGCCGGATGAACAAACCCTGCAGAGCCAGGTTCTTGACCGGCTGATTCTGGATAATATCCAGCTACAGATCGGTGATGAACGGGGAATCCGCATCAGCGACAGCGAACTGAATGCATCAATGGAACGGATCGCTGCCAGCTCCAACCTGACGCTGGAACAGTTCCGTGAGGCACTGATCGCCGAGGGACAGGATTACGCGCAGGCCCGCCAGCAGATACGCAACGAAATGCTTATTCAGCGTATTCAGCAACGCATTGTTAACAGTCGTATCAATGTCTCTCAACAGGAGATTGACAACTATCTCAACTCCCAGCAGGGAGAGCAGCTAAGCGCCGAAACTTATAACCTTTCGCAAATTCTCATTGCAGTGCCGTTGCAAGCTACTCCCCAGATGATTCAGGCAGCTCAGCAGCAGGCAGAAAAGATTACGTCAGAACTCAAGAACGGCGCTAATTTTGCTGAGACTGCGGTGGCTCGCTCCAAAGGGCCAAACGCCCTGAAAGGCGGTGAGATTGGCTGGCGCAAACTGAATGAGATGCCAGAAGAGTTAGCTGCGGCCGTTAAAAAGCTCAGCCCCGGTGAGTTCAGCGCCCCCCTTCGCAGCCCCAGTGGTTTTCATATCCTGAAGGTTAATGATAAAAAGGGCGGCTCTGTACAGCTGATTGATCAGGTTAAGGTAAAACATATCCTTCTCTCCCCGAATGAAATCCGCTCCCCGGCTCAGACCCGTCGGGAAATAGAATCGATCTACCAGAAGCTGCAGCAAGGCGTTGCCTTTGACGAGCTGGCCAAACAACACAGTGACGACGCAGGCAGCGGCTCACTGGGAGGTGACCTGGGCTGGGCACAGGCCGGTCAGATGGTGCCTGAGTTCGAAGAGGTAATGTTCAACACTCAGCCAGGTGAGATAAGCGCCCCGTTTGAATCCCGCTTCGGCTGGCATATTCTTAAAGTTGAAGATCGTCGCCAGCAGGATATGGGCGAAGAGATGAAGACCAATCAGGCCAGAGCAACTATCCGTCAGCGTAAGTTTAACGAAGAGCTGCAAAACTGGCTGAGGGAAATCCGCTCTCAGGCCTATATCGAGATTAAATAATTCAGATGTCTACCTACAGACTGGCCCTGACCCCGGGCGAACCGGCCGGCATAGGGCCGGACCTATGCATTCAGATCGCCCAGCAGGGGCACGACCATCAACTGGTCGTGATTGCAGACCCTCTGATGATGCAGGCCCGGGCGCGCCAGCTCAACCTGCCAATCACCCTGGTCCCGTACAAGGCCGACGAGCCGGTCTGCCCGACCCCGCTTGGCACACTATGGATAGAACCTGTCTGCCTGGTTAAAACAGCACAGCCCGGGCAATTGAACCCGGCTAATGCCCGCTACATCCTCGACACCCTGACCCGCGCCACTCAGGGCTGTCAGAGTGGGGAGTTCGCAGCGCTGGTGACCGCCCCGGTACATAAAGGCGTGATCAACGATGCCGGCATACCGTTTAGCGGTCATACCGAGTTTCTCGAACAGCTGACCAACAGCAACAAGGTTGTAATGATGCTGGCCACCGAGGGGCTACGGGTAGCACTGGCGACAACGCATCTGCCTCTTGCAGCGGTTCCCGCAGCGATAACACAAACGCTGTTAGAAGAGGTTCTGACGGTATTACAACAGGATCTGCAGCAGAGCTTTGGTTTGCAAAAACCCAGAATACTGATTGCCGGACTGAACCCCCATGCAGGGGAAGGTGGCCATATGGGACGGGAGGAGATTGAGGTGATTCAACCGGTCATCGACCGGCTCAGAGCGCAGGGTTACAATCTCAGCGACCCGCTACCGGCGGACACTCTGTTTACCGACAAACTACTTAATACCGCTGATGCGGTACTGGCGATGTATCATGATCAGGGACTGCCTGTACTGAAATACAAAGGCTTCGGCCGGGCGGTTAATATTACTCTGGGGATGCCTATTATCCGCACCTCAGTAGACCACGGTACAGCGCTGGATCTGGCCGGAACTGGCAGCGCCGATTGTGGCAGCCTGCTAACGGCTATTAATTATGCTGCCGAGATGTCAGCTAACCGTCACACCACCGGAACAATGAATGAGCAATAAACCCGCAGGCCATAAAGCACGTAAACGTTTTGGTCAGAACTTCCTTCAGGATCAGGGCGTTATCCGCCGGATCATCAGAGCTATTGCGCCGGGTGAAACACAGCATCTGGTAGAGATAGGCCCGGGACTGGGCGCCATCACTGAAGAGTTACTGGATCTGTGCCAGCGGCTGGATGTGGTAGAGCTGGACCGCGATCTGGTACCAATTCTGCGGACAAAATTCTTCAGTTACGCCGATAAATTCGCCATTCATGAGGGCGATGCGCTTAAATTTGACTTTGCCACGCTGCAACAACAGGGTGAGCAGCTACGTGTGGTTGGCAACCTGCCGTATAACATCTCCACGCCACTGATCTTTCATCTGCTCACCTATGCTGATCAGATTGAAGATATGCACTTTATGTTACAGAAAGAGGTGGTCGACCGACTGGCAGCAAAACCTGGTGACAGTGCTTATGGCCGGCTAGGGATCATGGCACAGTACTACTGCCAGGTGGAGCCGCTGTTTCTCGTACCGCCCCATGCATTCGATCCGGCGCCCAAAGTTGATTCGGCTATCGTTCGCCTGATACCGTATAAAGAATTACCCCATACCGCACAGGATATCAGCAAGCTGGAGACCGTTGTCCGCACTGCCTTTGGCCAGCGCAGAAAAACCCTGCGGAACAATCTGAAACCCCTGCTTGATGCTGATGAGATTGAAGCGCTTGGCATTGATCCGGGCCTGCGACCTGAACGTCTGGCTCTGACCGACTTTATCCGGATAAGTGATTATCTGAGCAGTAAATAACAACCTATAACGAAACTATATGATCCTCTCAGACGTATCTCATAACATCGCTATCCATGTGGAAACAGCTTATTTACCGGAGCAATCTGACCCGGAGAAAAAACGCTACGTATTTTCATATCACATCACCATTACTAATAATGATCCCCAGCCAGTACAGCTGCTTCGGCGCCACTGGCGGATTGTTGATGGTGATGAACAGGCTCAGGAAGTTGAGGGCGAAGGCGTTATCGGCGAGCAGCCTGTTATTGAACCACAGCAAAGCTACAGCTATACCAGTGGTACAGTACTGGGAACACGGGTGGGCAGTATGCAGGGGCATTACCTGATGAAAACCAGTGACGGCGAGACATTTAATGCTGATATAGAACCGTTTACCCTTGCTCTTCCCAACGCCCTGCATTGAGGACTGTGTAAATGGCAACCTATGCAATCGGGGATATTCAAGGCTGCTACGACGAGCTTCAGGCACTACTGAAGCATATCGATTTTACTGAAACTGACCGGCTCTGGCTGGCTGGCGATCTGGTAAACCGGGGGCCTAAATCCCTTGAAACACTGCGTTTTCTTTATAGTATACGCGACCAGGTCGTAGTGACGCTGGGCAACCATGACCTGCATATGCTGGCAGTTTACAGTGGCACGATTAAACCCAGACGGTCCGACACCTTTCAGGACCTGCTAAAAGCGCCTGATGCAAAGCAACTGATGAAGTGGCTTCGTTTTCAGCCCCTGCTGGTTACTGATGAACAACTGGGGTTTACTATGGTGCACGCTGGCATTCCCCCTCAGTGGTCACTGGAAAAAGCTCAAAAGCGCTCGAAAGAGGTTGAAGCGGTACTGCAAAGCACGCTGGCGACTGAGTTTTTCAAGCGGATGTATGGCAATCAGCCCGCTTGCTGGTCGGGAAAACTGGAAGGGTTTGACCGCATCAGAACCATTACCAACTACTTTACCCGAATGCGTTTTTGCGACAGTAAGGGCAGAATGGAATTTTCCGCCAAAGGCACACTAGCCAGCCAGCCAAGCGGTTTTCTGCCCTGGTTCAGCCATGAAGGTAAAGTATTCCAGAAAAGCCGCGTTATTTTTGGCCACTGGGCCGCACTCGAGGGCAGAGCAGACCGACAAGACGTCTATGCTATCGATACCGGCTGCGTCTGGGGAGGCAAGCTGACGGCACTGAGACTCGAGGACCAGCAACTGTTTTCTGTAAATAGCATAAAGAGGTACGGCAACTGATGGATAACTTTCAATGTATCGATATCGTTCGGGCTGAACAACTGATCTCTGAGGGCGCCGTCATTGCTGATATCCGCGACCCACAGAGTTATCAGCAAAACCACATTAAAAACGCCATCCACCTGAGCAATGATACCCTGCATGACTTCATCCAGTCGGCAGATATGGATACGCCATTGATTGTCTGTTGCTATCACGGTTTCAGCAGCCAGTCCGCCGCGGGCTTTCTGATCCAGCAAGGCTTTGACCAGGTATACAGCCTCGACGGTGGCTTCGAGCTCTGGCAAGCCAGCCGCCCTGACCTCTGTTCTAACAGCTGAGCAATGCAGACCTATCTGGTTGGCGGGGCTGTCAGAGACAGTTTGCTCGGCTATCCGGTATATGACCGGGACTGGGTTGTGGTCGGAGCAACGCCCGAGCAGATGCTGCAACAGGGCTTTCGCCCCGTAGGTAAAGATTTTCCGGTTTTTATCCACCCCGACAGCGGTGAAGAATACGCTCTGGCCCGAACCGAGCGCAAGTCTGGCAAAGGCTACGCAGGCTTCTGCTATTTCGCCAGCCCTGACGTCACTCTGGAGGAGGATCTGATCCGCCGGGACCTGACGATCAACGCCATGGCAATGGACGACGAAGGTAATATCACCGACCCTTACAATGGCCTGCGCGATCTGCAACAGAAGGTGTTACGTCATATTTCACCTGCATTTTCCGAAGACCCCTTAAGAGTTCTCCGGGTTGCTCGCTTTCAGGCCCGCTATGCCAATCTTGGTTTTACCATCGCGCCGCAGACCGTCAGACTGATGCAACAACTGGCACAGGGCGATGAACTCGAGCACCTTACTGCCGAAAGAGTCTGGCAGGAGTTTCAGCGGGCACTGGGCGAAGACTCACCCGAGCAGTTTCTGGTTACCCTGATGCAGGCCAATGCTCTCGTAAAGCTGTTTCCTGAACTCATACCGGCTGTCAATGATCCACACACCCTGACGGCGATAAGCCAGCCGGCTGATCCCCGGGTCCGGTTTGCCATACTACTGCGCAGCGCTTTCGCGAAAAGCCCTTCAGAGCAACGCAATCAGAATATCAGAACATTTTGCGACGAGCACCGCACTCCAAATGCGTACCGGGATCTGGCGTTGCAGTTTTGTAGTCATTTAGATCAACTCTGCAACTACCCACAGCTTGATGCCATACAGAGGCTTGAGCTGATCAGAAACCTTGACCTTCTGCGGCGCGATGAACACCTGAAACTGTTATTTCAGGGATGCTCAGTGATCTGTAACGAAACTCAGTCCGTAGAACAGCAACTACCTCAACTGATCGAATCGCTCCGGCAGATAAACCCAAAAGCGCTGATGGATCAGGGATTCAAAGGCAAAGCCCTCGGTGAAGCGATTTATCGCACTCAGCTGGCTATTTGCCAGCAACAGATCGATGGAGTTTTATAGTGATACAGCCTGTCGCATTAATTACCGGCGCCGCCCGCAGAATTGGTGAAACAATAGCACGCCAGCTGTGGCAGCAGGGGTACCGGGTAATTATCCACTGCCACCACTCCACCGAAGACGCTGCGCTGCTGGCAGACGAATTAAACGGATTAAAGCCCGCCAGCGCCAGAGTTTTACAGGCTGATCTCAACGACAGCCAACAGGTATCAGACCTGGCAGATCAGGCACTGGCCTGCTGGGGACAGATCGACCTGCTGGTCAACAACGCGTCTTCTTTTTACCCTACACCGCTTGAACAAAGTACTGATCAGCAGTGGAATGATCTGATCAACAGCAATGTGAAAGCCGCTTATTTTCTGTCAGCAAAACTAGCTGACACCCTGAAGCAGCAACACGGCAGCATTATCAATCTGGTGGACATCCACGCTCAGAGAGCGCTTCCCGGATATCCAATCTATTCGATCGCGAAGGCGGGCATGCAGATGATGACCCTCAGCCTGGCCAAAGAGATGGCACCGGAAGTCCGGGTCAACGGGGTCGCTCCAGGGCCTATTCTCTGGCCCGAAGAAGACGCAGCAATCAGCCCTGAAGAGCAAAATGCTATTCTGGAGAAAACCTTGCTGAAACGGGCCGGAACAGCCGAAGATATCGCCGGAACGGTGCTATTTCTGGCCGCTCAGAACTTCATCACTGGCCAGATCATCGCCGTGGATGGTGGAAAATCACTCTATAGCCATTAAGCCAGGTTAAAGCTGAAACAGAAACAGCGTTAAACCTCGTCAAGGCCGATCAGCGGGCTCTCCATAACGGCAGCAATCGCGGTTATCAACTCCCGTTCAACAGGTACAATCTGTCCATCATGGCGCGCCACCTGCACCAGTCCCTTAAGCACCCGCTGTCGAACAAATGGCGTGGCCGCAGCCAGCTCCAACACAGAGGCGGCAAAACGTTCACGTGTACACTCAGAGCGAGATACAGGCTTAAGGGTATAAAGTCCGGCAACGCCGGCTCCCCGATTAAACGCTTTCAGGGCCAGCTCATCCGATACATCGCCGTGATAAGACAGCATCGAAATCACAACAGCGTAATGTTCCGCAAGCACATCGATGTGGTCATAACGGTTCTGCCGTTTACGTGTAGCGCCAAAATGGCCATCGCAATAGCGACTCACCAGCTGATACAGCACCCATTCAAACAGATCAATCTGCTGATCCGCCCGAACCACCCTGAGCAGCAATCGCTTAAACGATTTATACTGATTCGCTGACTGTGACTTCAGGGCAGGCAGTGTCAGCTCAATAAGCTGCAGATATTCAGACCGGGACAACTTCTCAAAACGTCCCAGACAGTCACTAAGGCGATCCGCCAGCGCAGCATCTTCAGCACCGATCAGCGTTAACTGATGCGTCCTGACCCGACTATCACCATCCATCAGCAAGCCCAGCAAAACGATACGGGCATCATAGGGGTCTCGCGCCAGGTTATAAAGATCACTGTCTGACGGCGGCGGGTTCCCCAAGGAGAGCTCCTGCCCCGTATAGTCCACCAGCTCGGCGCCGGCCAGTGTACCGATAAGAACATTAATGGCCTCTGCATTCGGACGATTCGCTTTGATTGCCTTATCGGCATCTGCCTCAGCTACATACAGAGAGGGCTGAGGCTCAAGATATTTACCGTCCCAGTGCGGGTCAACCTTTCGAATCCGGACATCAAGAGGAGGATGAGTTGACCAGAGCCAGCCAGGCATTACCGCTGAAAAGAACAGATGCCCTGCTTCCTGGCATTCAGGATGGTTCAGGTGCCCCTGATAATGACTGCCACCAATCACTTTCAGCGCCCCCCCAATCCCCTCGGGGTTGCGGGTAAACTGCACTGCAGAGGCATCCGCCAGGAATTCACGCTGACGACTGATAGCAGCCTTGAGCATATTGCCAACCATCACTCCACACCAGCCGACCACCATCAGCCCCAGCCCCAACAACACCAGATAACCCCGACCGGAGCTTTTAGATCGGGTCGAATCGGCCCACCAACTGGTTCGGCTACTGGCAAATACCCGCCCTAATTCGGCAAAAAACACCATACCGTGAAGCATCACCAGTAAACGCATATTGATGCGCATATCACCATTCAGAATATGACTGAATTCGTGCGCGATAACCCCCTGCAACTGATCGCGACTGAGACTATCCAGCGTTCCCCGGGTCACACAGATTGCCGCATCGGTCAGCCCGAGCCCTGCGGCAAACGCATTGATTCCCATCTCATTATTCATAACATACACTGGGGGTACGGGCACTCCGGCAGCCAGCGCCATCTCTTCGACGACGTTGATTAACCGTCGTTCAGCTGTATCAGTTGTTAATGGCTGCACCTGCTGCCCGCCAAACATCTCCGCAACGGCACCGCCGCCCTTTTTTACATCAAGCCATTTCAGCCAGGCGGCAAACAGCAGCAGCAGCGAAATGCTGCTCGCTACAACAAAAATTCGCTGCCAGCTGAGATAATCAAGAAACACCCGGTCGGGTAATGCAAGAGGGTCATCACTGACCCAGAGATACCAGGCAAACAGCAGGTTAATCAGCACAACCAGCCCGATATTAAGCAGAATAAAGAGCAGCAACAGAATGCGACTGCTCTTGCGGGCCTGATCCTGAGCCGCATAAAAGTTCATTGACCGTCCCTATCTCAGATACGTGTTACAGGCAAAGTCAGAAACTGACTTTAGGCACAATCTGCAGCTGCTCCCGATCAGCAAACTCCAGCAGAGAGGCATCCCGCACATGGCCGAATGTTCCCGCCAGAAGCACAGGAGGAAAGCTCTGCTTATAGCTGTTGTACTCGGTCACCGCATCGTTAAATGCCTGTCGGGAGAACGCCACCCGGTTTTCAGTTGAAGTTAACTCTTCGCTCAACTGGCGCATATTAGCGTCCGCTTTCAGATCGGGATAAGCCTCTACCACGATACTGAGCTTACCCAGCGCGCCCTGCAAGCCACCTTCCGCTCTGGCCAGCTGTGACAACGCCTGGGCGCTCCCAGGATCTGCTGCCGCCGCTTTCAGGCCCGCCATCGCTTCATTACGCGCGGCAATCACCGCTTCCAGCGTGCCCCGCTCATGTTCAAGGTAGGCCTTCGCCGTTTCAACCAGATTAGGTATCAGGTCATAACGGCGTTTCAGCTGTACATCAATTTGTGAAAAGCTGTTCTGGTATCGGTTCTTCAGCGTTACAAGCCGGTTGTAGATCGCTACAACGTAGAACACCAGCGCAACAATCACGACCAAAAATACAAGTGATCCCATGCCCATCGTATAACTCCTTTATCGTGTAAAAACTGCCCGACAGATCAGGCAGAAAGATCCTTCTCCCGCCAGATAAATGGCACCGGATGCAGTGATTGCTTATCCTTATCGTAATCCAGCCACAGCTGCTGGTAGGTCTCAGCCAAAACAGGGTGCCGGGCTTTAGGAGCCAGCTCTGCTAATGGCCATAGCACAAATGCATTTTCAGTGATCTCGCCACGCGGCAGGGTGACACCATCAATCTCACCGATAAGTGCATCATATGTAAGAATATCAATATCCAGTGTCCGGCCACTGAATTTCGGTGACGTCCGGCAACGGCCATTATCATCCTCGATCATTTTTAACTGCTTACTCAGCTCGCCCACTGGCAACTCAGTTTTAAAAGACGCAACGAGGTTATAAAAGTTATCACCGTCAAAGCCGACAGCCTCACTTTCAAAAACCGGTGACAAGGCCAGCTTTTCAAATCGCGCATCCAGCGCATCAAGACAACGACCAATATAGACTTCGCGTTCAGTATTGCTACCGATACTAACAAACACCTGAGCCATCAGAAGCGCTCTCCCCGTTCAATAATTACACCAACATCCTGAGCCATTGGCACTGCACCCGGTTTTCCCAGTTTCAGTTTCAGCCAGCGGACACCAAATTCATCTAATATGATCTGAGCAATCTCTTCCGCCATGGTTTCGACCAGAAGAAATTCGCTGGTTTCAATAAAACTGATTAAGCGATCTGAGACCGTTTTATAATTAAGGGTGCTGTCAATATCTTCAGAGGCCGCAGCCTGTTGAATATCGGTCGCCATCTTAATATCCAGACATACCGTCTGACGGATCTCGCGCTCCCAGTCATAGATTCCGATTACGGTCTCTACCTTTAACCCCTTAATGTACACAATATCCAAGACAAAACCCTTACACTCTAACAATCAACATCAGTCTGCCCCAAAACACTCAGAAGGGCTCCGTTAACGCTCTTTGCGAACGCGTCCAACCAGTCTTAATAATCATACGTCCGGATACCTGCACCAGCATATAGCGTCCATTTCGCAGCCAGATATAGCGCCGGGTCGAACAATATTCCCGTTTTAGCTGAATAATATGGCTGCAGGTCTGTTTACTGACCAGTCGCTGCTGCTCTCTACCCCAGAACGCATAGAGGGCCTCAATATTATCACCCGCTTTGATCAGACTCCCATCTTCCATCCTCAGACCCGCTGAGCAATAGTTTGCCAGTAACAAGAGCATCAACACTATCAGTTTCTTCATCCCTGAACTCCTCAGTCGCACCGGTTACAGCTTTCATCCTGAGCTGAAGTGCGCTATAAAAAATAGCTTACTTTATACGTAACAGCGGAACCGGAATATGATCGAAGCAGATGCGGTCACAACGCTGACCATTATGCTGGTCGGCTACCTGCTGGGCTCCATTCCCTTTGCCGTGCTGATTTGCCACTTTATGGGGATCGGAGACCCTCGTCAACTGGGCTCGGGAAATCCCGGCGCAACAAATGTATTACGCACAGGAAACCGCCCCGCCGCGCTGTTAACACTGACAGGAGATTTTAGTAAGGGGATGCTGGCGGTTTCTATCGCTCAGTGGGCTGACCTTAGCGCATTCAACCAGGCTCTAGTGGGGATATCTGCCCTTATCGGACATGTATGGTCTGTTTTTTTATATTTCAGAGGCGGTAAAGGGGTCGCCACCATGTTAGGCAGCTGTCTGTTTCTTGACTATCGGCTGGCACTATCACAGGGGGCCGTCTGGCTTTCAATACTGGCCTTTCGCCGCATATCGTCATTGGCGGCAGTCAGCATGTCATTGCTAAGCCCTGTGTTTAGCTGGATTCTGACCCCTCAACTGTTTGTCCCTGTGATTATTATGAGTAGTCTTATCCTGGCAACGCACCATCATAATATACGCAACCTACTGAGAGGCCGGGAAAGACAGCTGTAGCAAGTTATTACACCAGGCAAACAAACAGCCTCCGATAACACCTCAGACAACCCCAACAGCTGACAGCATCACGTTTTGTTAATTGGCTCGAGCGTATCCAGCGGCCAGCGTGGTACGCACTGAATCGACAAATCACTCTGCTGTCCGGCCATAAGGCGCTGACAACCTGCATAAGCGATCATCGCACCATTATCAGTACAGAACTGAGGACGGGCGTAAAACAGCTCTGCCCGCTCCTTTTTAACCATCACCTCAAGACGATCACGCAGGCGCTGGTTAGCACTGACGCCTCCGGCGATCACCAACTGTTTAAAACCAGTGTGCTGTAGTGCCCGGCGACACTTAATCGCCAGTGTTTCTACCACCGCCTCTTCGAAAGCAGCGGCAATGTCCCGGCGGTCTTTTTCAGACAGTTCACCATTCACTCTGAGATCATTCGATGTATTCAGGGTGAACGTTTTCAGACCACTGAAACTAAAATCCAGACCCGGCCGGTCGGTCATTGGTCGTGGAAAACGAAACCGTTTGCGATCACCTAACTCAGCTAAACGCGCCACTTCCGGCCCACCAGGATAATGCAGACCAAGCATCTTAGCCGCTTTATCAAACGCCTCGCCTGCAGCATCATCGAGAGATTCACCCAACAACGTGTACTCACCGATCGCTTCGACCTGAACCAGTTGCGTATGTCCGCCGGAAACCAGCAGCGCGACAAACGGAAACGCCGGTGGCTGTTGCTCCAGCATCGGCGCCAGCAGATGGCCCTCCATATGATGAACACCGATGGCAGGAATCCCCCAGGCCAGCGCCATTGCCCGGCCGGTAGATGCCCCAACCATCAGCGCACCAATTAAGCCGGGCCCTGCGGTGTAGGCAACAGCGTCGAGTTCTTCCGGCCGGGTGTCGGCCTGGGACAGCACCTCTTTAACCAGCGGCAATAACTTACGCACATGATCGCGGGAGGCCAGTTCGGGTACAACACCACCATATTCAGCGTGCATCGCAACCTGACTATAGAGAGCATCACCCAACAGGCCAGCCTCACTATCATAGATAGCCACACCGGTTTCATCACAGGAGGTTTCGATTCCTAACACACGCATTGTTAACGGTTCTCACTCATAAATCACAAAGAAATAGCTGCGCGCAAAGCCGCAGGACTGCTAATGTGGCGCCATTATCATCCATTTTAACAATCATTTCATTGTATTTAGGCTTTACACTGCAGGATCATAAGAATAAAATACCGGCCCTTATTGGCCAGCTGTGTCTTAAACTCAGCGGAACAGACATTAAATTTCTACAGGAAAGGTAAGGTATTTATATGCCAGCAGTTAAAGTTAAAGAAAACGAGCCATTTGACGTAGCTCTGCGTCGTTTCAAACGTTCTTGCGAAAAAGCCGGTGTACTGGCTGAAGTGCGTCGCCGTGAATTTTACGAGAAGCCTACTTCTATTCGTAAGCGTAAGGCTGCTGCTGCTGTTAAGCGTCACCTGAAGAAAGTTCAGCGCGAAAACCAGCGTCGCGTTCGTCTGTACTAAGATCTTCACCACGCATTAAACAGCCTTAATACAGCCAGGAGAGCGAAATGTCCGAACTGAAGAAACGTATCAGTGACGAGATGAAAGCAGCCATGCGCGCGAAAGCAAAAGAGCGCCTTGGCACCATTCGCATGATTCTGGCTGAGCTCAAACGCATCGAAGTCGATGAGCGTATTGAGCTGGACGATGCACGTGTACTCGCGATTCTGGACAAGATGCAAAAACAGCGTCGCGATTCGATCGAGCAGTTTAACACTGCCGGTCGTGATGATCTGGCCGATATCGAGCAACAGGAACTTCTTGTCATCAGGGAGTTCCTGCCTCAGCCACTGACTGAAGCTGAACTGGAAGCAATTGTCACGCAGGCCGTGACCGATTCCGGCGCACAGAACATGCAGGATATGGGCAAAGTGATGGCCCTGGTTAAACCTCAGGTTCAGGGACGCGCAGATATGGGCGCTATCAGCAAACTCGTCAAAAACGCTCTCAATAGTTAAAATAACTGCTGACCCTATCCCCTAAAATCAGCAGGTAGTCTGACAGTATGGCCGGACGTATACCGCAATCCTTTATCGATGATCTTCTTGCACGGGTAAACGTACTCGATATTGTTGAAGCCAGAGTCAAACTCAAGCGCACCGGAAAAAACTATTCCGGCCTCTGTCCGTTTCACAAAGAAAAATCCCCCTCATTTACCGTCAACAATGAAAAACAGTTCTATTACTGTTTTGGCTGCGGTGCGGGCGGCAACTCCCTCGGCTTTCTCATGGAACATGATCGCCTGAGCTTTCCCGAAGCGGTAGAAGAGCTCGCCAAGCTAGCCGGCGTTGAGATGCCAAAGACAGAGGGACCCGTTGATCATCAGCGCGAACAACGCATAAAAGATATCTACTCACTACTTGAAGAAGCCTCTGAGTATTACCAGCAGCAGCTACGCAAACACCCCAGCAAAGACATAGCGGTTAACTACCTCAAGAATCGCGGTCTGTCAGGCCAGTTTGCTGCCCGCTTCGGTATCGGCTACGCACCTCCCGGATGGGACAACCTGTTAAAAAAGCTGGCCCGTGATGAGGCAACTAAACTCCGGCTTGAGCAGGCTGGAATGCTGATCAATAAAGAGGATTCTGATCGTTACTATGACCGTTTTCGCGAACGGATCATGTTTCCTATCCGGGATATGCGTGGCCGGGTTATTGCCTTTGGCGGACGAGTACTGGGAGATGAAAAGCCCAAATACCTCAACTCCCCCGAAACCGACACTTTCCATAAAAGTCGCGAACTCTACGGCCTGTATGAAGCTCGCAAATACAACCAGAATCTTGAGCGACTGATTATCGTCGAGGGCTATATGGATGTCGTCGGCCTGGCTCAATACGGCATAGGCTATGCGGTTGCCACTTTGGGCACTGCGACCACAGCCCAGCACCTCGAACGCCTCCTGAAGATGGTCCCCGAAGTCATCTTCTGCTTTGATGGCGACGAAGCGGGTCGCAAGGCAGCCAAACGCGCACTGGACACCACCATGCCCGTCATCACCGACGGCAAACAGGCACGCTTTCTCTTTCTGCCTGAAGGAGAAGACCCTGACAGCCTGGTACGACAGGAAGGCTGCGAAGCATTTGAACAGCGACTAAACGAATCCCTTCCACTATCCGATTTCTTCTTCAAGACACTGGAAGAGGGCGCAGACATGAGCTCTCTGGATGGACGCGCCCGGTTCAGCAACCAGGCTCTGCCGCTGATCGATCAGATGCAACCCGGCATTCTCAAACAGATGATGCAGGAAAAAATTTCTGAACTCACCGGCCTCAGCCTTGAACAGCTGATTAGCGTTAATAATCTTCAGGAAACCACCGGCACCCATTCCACACCGGAACCGGATTACTACCACGGCGAGTCAGATTATTCCGATGACGGATACTTTGATTACCAGCCCGAACCAAACCACTTTCAGCCAGAAAGAAAGTCCGGCAAAGAGTTCGTTAAAGGTGGTAAGAAATCCCGACCAGCCCCCCCCGGCGGCTCAGCCGTACACTTCAACCCCGGCAGCACAGCAATATCAATACTGCTCCACCTGCCAGCACTGGCAGTCCAGTGTGGCAATCTGGATATACTCGCCAACACCGAAGATAAAACAGAGCGGCTTCTCTATCAGTTAAACCGATATCTGCAGGAAAACCCCGGAGTCACCCCCGGCATTCTGGCGATTGACTGGCAGGAACATGACCACCTGAAACCTCTGATTCAACAATTGAATGAGATCGCCCACCAGACCCCCATTATCGATGCAAACAATGCGCAACAGGTTTTAAACGACTGCCTCAACCGCTTACAGGAACGCCATCTGGACAGGGAAATCCTGCAACTCAAGTCCCAGCCTCACCTGAGCACCGGGGATAAGCAGCGTCTCAACACACTGATAATGAAGCAAGCGGGAAGCCGCTTAAGAAAAGCGCCTGAAAAATAACCAGATCCCATTGAAATTCACCAAACCACCCCCATCTACTGAGCTATAGAGCAAACTAAGCTCCGGTTATCGTTTTTTATGCACAGCGCATTGAAAATAGTCTATTTTTATAGATGAAATATCCCCATAAGCCTCCTCGGTCTGTAGAATTTACACCCCGTAATCGCTATAATGTCGGGCTAATTTTTTTCACTTTTGTCATCACTGAAGGGCAATTATGTCAGATACCTCCAAGCAGCAGTCACGCCTCAAGGAATTGATCGCACGGGGTAAGGAGCAAGGCTACCTTACTTATGCTGAAGTTAATGACCATCTGCCAGAAGATATTGCTGATCCGGACCAGGTAGAAGATATAATCCGTATGATCAACGATATGGGTATATCGGTCACCGAAGAAGCGCCGGATGCCGAAACCCTTCTCATGACAGAAGGCGACTCCGCTGAAGAAGCGGATGAAGAAGCGGTCGCAGCACTTGCAGCCGTTGAATCAGATGCCGGACGCACCACCGATCCTGTTCGCATGTATATGCGGGAAATGGGAACGGTAGAACTGCTGACCCGACAGGGTGAGATAGAGATAGCGAAGCGGATTGAAGAAGGCCTGCGTGAAGTCATGGCTGGCTTGGCAGCATTTCCCGGATCTGTTGATTCCATACTCACAGCTTACGACACAAGCCAGGAAGAAGAAGGTCGCCTGAGCGATATTTTCAGTGGCTATATCGATCCTGATGATGGTGCAGAGATCCCTTCTGCCGCTCAGCAGGCTGAAGCGGCTGAGGACTCTGACGATGATGATGACGAAGAGAAAGAGCGTGGCCCTGATCCTGAAGAAGCCAAGCGACGTTTTGACTTGTTGCGCAGCACCTATGAAACCTACCAGAAAGCGGTAGCGAAAGAGGGTCGCAGCAGCAAGACAGCAGCTAAAGCGTTTGAAGAGCTTGCCGATGCCTTTTCTCCGATAAAGCTGTCACCACGTTTTTACGACATGCTGGTCGACAACGTGCGCAACTCTATTGACCGGATCCGTAAACAGGAACGGACAATCATGCAGATTTGCACCCAGCGTGCAAAAATGCCGCGACGTCAGTTTATCAAAGAGTTCCCGGGCAACGAGACAAACAGCGAATGGCTGGATAAACTGCTTGCCTCTGATGCGGACTATGCCCGTGCCCTGAAGCGCCATGAAATCGAACTGCGCAGAGCACAGAAAAAACTGGTTCAGGCTGAACAGGAAATGCAGCTTACCCTGAATGAGATCAAAGAGGTTAACCGTCGCATGTCGATCGGCGAAGCCCGTGCCCGCCGCGCTAAGAAAGAGATGGTTGAAGCCAACCTGCGTCTGGTTATCTCTATCGCTAAAAAGTACACCAACCGTGGTTTGCAGTTCCTCGATCTGATTCAGGAAGGCAACATCGGCCTGATGAAAGCGGTGGATAAGTTTGAATACCGCCGGGGATACAAGTTCTCCACTTATGCAACCTGGTGGATTCGTCAGGCAATTACCCGCTCTATTGCAGACCAGGCGCGTACTATCCGTATCCCTGTGCATATGATCGAAACGATCAACAAGCTGAACCGTATTTCCCGTCAGATGCTACAGGAGATGGGCCGCGAGCCTTCACCTGAAGAACTGGCTGAACGTATGGATATGCCGGAAGATAAGATCCGTAAGGTCCTTAAGATCGCCAAAGAGCCTATCTCCATGGAAACCCCGATCGGTGATGATGAAGATTCCAGCCTGGGTGATTTTATCGAAGATATCACAATCGACTCCCCGGTAGACTCTGCCACCGGCGAAGGCCTGCGTGAAGCCACCAAAGAAGTACTGGCCGGACTGACAGCCCGCGAAGCGAAAGTCCTGCGTATGCGTTTCGGTATCAATATGAACACCGACCACACTCTTGAAGAGGTTGGTAAGCAGTTCGATGTTACCCGTGAGCGTATCCGTCAGATTGAAGCCAAGGCGCTGCGTAAGCTTCGTCACCCAAGCCGCTCAGACCATCTGCGCAGCTTCCTTGACGAACATTAAAATCTTTTAAATCAGACCGTTGCGCCCATAATATCCTGCGGTATTATGGGCGTCGTCCCCCAGAGAGCTGCTTTTCTCTGGTTACACCAGCAAGATGTTGGTTAGAGCGCTCGACTCATAATTTAACGGCCATTCGCCCACGCTTTGTTGTTTTTACCTTCACTTTCAATACACTTTCAACATATCGATTTGCACTGATCTTTATACCTCAGGTCCCTCTCAAGACGCTAGAATCACCCTTATAAATCCAGCTTAATCCACTATAGAATTCAGCACGATAGCTGCTACCAGCTGTTAGTCGATGGCTGCAAAAAAGCAATACCAAGTCTGAAACGACATATATGGTGTGTCGAATCATAGATGTATGTATTAGCATCGGGACGTCGATTGCAAGCTACAGAAAATTTTCTACTAATCGAAAATTGAATGGGGAGCAGTATCATCCACTCGAATACGATAAGAGACAGCGTTTCACATAGACGATTCAGGCACTGACTTTACCTAATTAGGAATAACTCCTATATACAGTCATTTTTAATTATGGAGAATGTGCCGTGTGCAATCCGATTGCACTTTGATCTAAGACAAACAAAAAACTCGACCTTATAAATGAAACGAAATCGCGTAAAACTCAAACCAGGCAATCAGGTTACTCCTTGCCCTAATTGCGGCAACAACACCTCTTTCTGTATCAATGCAAAAGAACTGTTTCAGTCTACTTACGAGATATGGGTTGAGTGTATTTGCGAATATGACCCAACATCTGAAAGGACGGGCTTTCGTGATGAATGCTCTCATGGACAGCTGGAAATATCGTGCATTAAAAAAGCATTTCGCCGCTGGAATCTCACAGTCGCTCAGGCCGTGTCATCTGATTATTTCAGGTCAAAGACCGGATTTACTGGCGTCAAAGAGCAAGTCAGTTATCAACCGCTACCATAAAGGGAGCGATGCGCCGGAAAGCCGATTACGACGATAAGTTACCCTCATAACCACCCAATCAGGAACTACACCCGGCCATGGACCGGCAGACTCTCCTTCGGACAACACCTTAACCGACGACTTGACGATTCAACGCAGCGCTGGCGGGGTTTAATAGACTTTCTTTCTCGAAACATGCCAACGAGTTCCAGCGAACGGCATCTCACGAGCAGGAAAACAGACCTAAAAGCAGCTTACCAGCTGCACTCTACAAGCCATTACTGCCCCTTACATATACTGACTCCAGACAGATCTCCCAACACCTCTACCCCGGGCTAGAATGGTATGTCGCGACCAATGCAACAACTACTAGTGCAAACAGATATGAAAACCAAGCAGAAGACCGAAGCCCCTTGAAGGGCTTTGGTCATTTTCTATGCTCCTGAATCACCAGGAGTTACAGCCCATGCCCATCCACTACACATCGACAGAGAATACGTCTTCCTACAGTGTAGAGCTAAGCATCAGCGGGAGTATTACCGGCATGATAGCTGGGTCGATACGGCTGCTGGCGGTATTGTCGGCGACGTCTTAGGCGTCATTTTGGGCCCCACTGATTAGCGATGAACCATGAAGCATGTTTACATACCGGGAGAATATCAGAGAGCTGCCACTCGATGCACTTGTACTCGAACAGCCAGACCGAGAATTGATTGAGCTCCCCCTTCGGAAGCGTCGATACCGCCAGTACATTCTGGAAACAGGACACTACATGCTCGTTTTTGCTCGAGCGGCACGACGATCTTGATCAGACCCTCAATGACAACCCTCAACTCACCAAAATATTGAACACTCCCGAGTATGCCATTCAACTAGACAGCATCTGGGCAATCGCCTTAACTATCACGACCGATGGTGGGGACGGATACTACCTTGTGTTTCCAGCCGGAATTGATGACCGACTGGATCAATTCATTTCCCTCTCGACTGACTAACAACCTCCACAAAGCCCATTTTCCAGCTCAACGAGCCCCTATGTCTACGCAAAAGAAAAGCGAGCAACAACCCCTCCCGATCAACCAGATACATCAGAGATGGTAATCCTCCCCTTTTTAGCAAGTGCTAAAAGTAGAAGTTAAGCGAATGACTTCGTACTGGAGGCGAAAGCAGGATAGCAAGGCAAACTAGTAGCAGGATAATAAGAAAGCTTGAGGGGCGCTAGATTCCCTGCTATGAATTCTTTTTTCGCGAACTAGCACTGCATAATAGAAAGAAGATGTGGTGGTGGGCCTTGCAGGACTTGAACCTGCGACCGATCGATTATGAGAAGAAGTGACCACTAAAATTTTTCCTATAATAATCAATCAGTTTAACGAAGCCACAACCAATGTTGGCCCTATAGAAGGTGTAAGGAAGTCCACGTAGGGCCTGAAAACGGTCCATATAACGTAAGACGAACCCCAAAGGACCGGCAACAGACCGGAGCGCCAAGACCTAGCTACATACAGGCATCTCTCAATATTAGCAACATGATACTGAAGTAGTTGGCCGTCGATACGACGAAGCGTCGGTAGGAATGTTAAATTGGATGAGTCATACCCTGCCCTTCACCTTTAGGGAAAAGGCTTGATAGGTGACGTCAAAGCGTCGTTACGTCGAATAAATAAATGTCGAACTGAGAATCATCGATCCCTGTCACCCCTCCTCAGTAGTCCATGTAATGTTTGCGCAGTAGTAGATGTGCTGTTTTTCCTTTTGAATGTGGGTTCGCAAATGTTCTTGAAGATCTGATTCTAGCTCTTTCAGGCCTCTTTCAAGTGTTGTTTTGAGCTTGTTTTTAAGCTTAGTTGTTTCGGTCTTGGCTTTTGGTTTTCCTTTGAACGAAATCGTCTTAATATGCGCTCTAATCTCGTCAAGATACTGCTTGATAGATGCATTCGTGGGGTTACGGCTGTACAAACTGGCATATTTTGCTTCTTCGTTTTTGCAGAGTTCTAGTGTGGTTGCGGCATCATCGTAGGCAGATTCGTCTGATGACTCATGAAGTAGATCAGGCTCCGCAAGATAGGCTTCCATATGCTCGTCATAGACTTGGCCAAATCCGAGCATATCAACAGAACCATATAGGTGGGGATAGTCAACTCCACTTACCGTAACGGGATGGCTGAGTAGATAGTGGATACGCTCGAATGGCTTTGAATCGGCAGCCTTCGTGTAAGTCTCGACTTTACCATTAAATTCGCTAATCCATCTCGCCAACTGATCTGAGTAAAAAAAACGATTGGTTCCAGTTACCGCTTTGATGTCCATCGCTACAGGTGTAGAAGAATCTTTGATCTTGTACGTTTCTATCAAGGGGAGCAGACTAGCAATCAAATCTTCGCTGGAAACTTCGATATCAACAATGGCTGATTGCACTTCTCTGATCAGTTCTCCATCCCTGCTAGTCTGCATTCGGTAATCGTAGTCGATAATGCAGCTTTCCAGATAGTCTTCAGGATCATTATGAAGGGTAACTAATCTGTTCTGGTAGTTGATAGTTAGGCTGGTATCCCAATACTTGCCAGTATCACTTTCCCAGAGGTCGCTCTCAGAGCGATACTTAGTGTAGTCATAATCTAGTTCCCAGAACTCGTCACGCGCTCTAACCCTCACAGCACCACTTTCCAGTAACTCTCGAATCATACGATCAACGTTGATGGCGAATTGGCTGTCAGAGTCATTATTGTTAGTGCGCAACAAGTCATCCGTAGGTGCTGGGTAACTGTCCAAACGAGAGCTCAGATCGATGACTGAAAAAGTATCATCGCCTTCGTTTACATTATCTTTTTGGCCAGAAATTAATGCCGCACAAAAGCAAAAACAAGCATCAATCCCGACCCAGCGAGGAAGAAAGCCCTTGTTAAAGAATTGTTTTTTGAAATCTAAAATGTCCATATAAATCAATGGAGTGCAGCTACACATAATGTTGTGTAACTTCTGTTGCACCCTTGTGGCCCCTTATAAGAGTGAGAAGGCAGCAAAGCCTTTCAAAATCAATTAAGTAAGGGGAAAGTGTAATGTCAAAGAATAGCCGTATCAATGAGATCGCTGGTGAACTTCTGGAAAAGTTTAGCATCTACTACGATAAATCTTTGGGAGCGATAATTGCGGATCTGGAAAAGACAAATTTCTCAGTGGTTGGAGACAAGGCGAGTCGATCCAAGATCGAAAGATACATCTACAAAGAACGAGGTGAGTTTCCAGCACCTGAGGACACTACGGCAATCATTAAGGTGATTAAATCAATTGCCGAGTATGAAAGCCCTAAAGCACAAGCTTTTAGACGTGCCGCTAAGGTTGGGGGGGATCTGGTCATCGACATGGGGTTAGATAATGAGCAACGAATTACCGTAACCCGTGACGGTGTTGAAACTGGCGAAGTATATGATATTTACTTCGAACGAAGTGGTTCGATGACAGCAATGGCAGAGCCTGAAGAGGGTGGAAGCGAAAGCGACCTGCGTGAGTTGATCAATACAACTGATGAAAACTTCAAGGTCCTTTTCGCATGGATGACCTATGTGCTCTTCACCACAAAAATGTGTGATGGAGCACTGCCTTTGGTCATGATCAATTCACCCAAGGGAGCCGGTAAAACCACCGTGAGCCGGTTTTTGGTTGATCTGCTAGACCCCCAGGAGGCTCCAATTAGGGTCTTTCCCGACAAAAAGCAGGATCTGATCATTGCCTTGCAACAGGCCTATGTTCTCTGCTTCGACAACTTGAGAAAGATTGCACCAGTTACTTCGGACTTATTATGTTCCGCTGCCAGCGGTGGATATACAACGGGGAGAGAATTGTATACAAATTCTTTCGAGCATCGGATGTGGATTAAGAACCCAATCATCGTTAATGGGTTGCATTACGATATGGCTACAGAAATGGATCTAATCTCCAGAATGATCCTGCTGGAACTGTTGCCGATCGATGATAGCAAGCGCCGTACGGATGCGGACCTGAAGGCAGATTTCGAGGCGAAGAAAGGCCGTTACCTTTGGGTGATTCTGAACGGGATCTCCAAGGCCATGGCGCACTTAGAGGACGTGGTACTAGGCGAAATGAGCCGCATGGCCGACTTCTGCCGTTGGGGTAAGGCTGTCGAACTGGGCATGGAGTGGCCAGAGGGATCCTTCATGGAAGCCTACAAGACCAACCAGACGAAACTTCAAAGAATAGCTACAGTTGAAAATCTGCTGGTGCAGACAGTGGTGGAGTTTCTGGCAGAACGCCGTGGCAATTGGAAGAGCACACCGGGTGAGTTACTGGACGCGCTGAATGACTTCTCGACAGCAGGCGGACGCAACAATCCGAAGATCTGGCCACAAACACCGGCAGCCCTGAGTCGTAGACTCGAGGCGCAGCAGGATGCGTTGAACATCAATGAAGTGGAGGTGATCCTGTACAGAAGTAAGCAGCGCCAGGTAGAGCTCCGGAGGATTGAGAAGCCTACAGAGAAGGCGGTAGCCCAAAGCAAGGTCGTGGACATCCGCACCGGTGAAGCAACAGTAACTGCTGAAGTTCCAACGAAAGAAGTGGCTGCAGTTGATGAACTGGTCACTGAAGATGAGCAGGTCCAGGAAGTTACTGATCAGGCGGAGGTGGAGCTAGATGCGCCGGAAGAGAAATCGAACCCACATCCAGCGAAAAACCAGCGAAGAAGACGTAGGGCTCAGCAGGCGGTAGACGTGAGGACTAACGTGGATCAAACCATAGTTGCGGATGAAGACTATGAGGTTACGGCTCAGTCTGGTTTAGCAGAACCCGAGCAGGTGCAAGAAATTGTCGAGCAGGAGGCTGTAGCTCAGGGTGAACCCGAGAAGATTGAAGCTTCTGTGCCAGAAACTGTCGTAGAAGGTTTGTGCGAGAAAGTAGGAAATGACAATACCGTAGAGAGCATCATTGATAGTATGGATGCTGATGTAGTTGAGGTGGCGTCTAGCAAAGATCGGCCTAAGCGAAACCGGCGTAAGCGGCCTCAGCTTCCGAGAAGGTCTGAAAATATGGCAGATAACATGGAAGATTCCGCAGGGAGCGCGAAAGTAGAGCATAACTCTGTTGGTGAGCTAGAGCAGGAACAAGAGCCTGTGGCTGATGACCCGGAGGCTTTGGGTGACGTGGTTGAGACTACTGGTGAAGTACATTGGGAAGTCGCTGAAGAAGACGAGCTGGGCGAATCTATCGAGACGGTAGATCATGAAGTGCTACCGGAAAAACCGCAAAAGAGAGTTCAGCGCAGAAAGCCTAAGGCAGAGTATTCGGCTGCTGTAGCAGAGCTTCAAGAAGGTGGTCAAGAAGCCGAAGAGAAGAAAAAATCTGGGCTCAAGCGTCGGTTGCGTAAACGGCCACAGGCACTACAGCGGGAGGAGTTGGACCAAAACCTTGAGGGCGAAATGGCTGAACCAGTGGGCTCAATTGAGCAGCCGGAGCAGCAACTAGACCAAGAAGTTACACCTAAGCGTAAACGCATCCGGCGGCAGCCGGGCACACTAAACCTGGTTGATGAGGATGGTAAAATTGTGGGACAAGCTCGGGCCGATACTAATGGCAGACGTAGAACGCGAAGCCCGAAAACGGCGTAAGTAATCGTCGAACCGACGACCTGTCGCTGCAATGGCGTCGGGTCGTCAGTGCGTCGGTTGGCTTTAAGAAGGTTTGTTCTGACCACCAAACAATTGCAGCTGAGAGAAAAAGGGGACACAGCCTAGGCTGCATCCCTTATTTGATCTAAGTAGTCCTTAAAAGGGAACTGATAGCTTCAACTGAATAGAGTCAGAGTATCCAGAATTGATAGACTCACTACGCTCGTAGTAGAAGGAAGTAGAGGCACCAGAGCTGTGGATGTAGTCTGCGCCAATACGGGCTGACCAGATCGACATGGCATTTTTATCGTTTGTTAAACGATAGTTGGTGCCGTCACCTACGTAGTGCATATCAGCATTTGAGCTTGGTGATATGTCGTATGCATATTCTAGGCGTGTAAACGGTGTCAGGTTACCGTTGGCAAGAGTGGCATCATAGCTCGCATCTACACCCAGCTTAACCATTGCCTGCTTAACGATTTGTTTCTCGTAGGCTAGGGCAAGGTTTCCGCCAGTCTCTGAGTAGCCCCCTAGATCAATATAGGCTGCTTCCAGCTTAGAGTATGGAGTAATCGTAGCCTTACCCCTCTCAATCGCTTCACTCAAAATACCAATAGAGCCAAAGATGGTTTTTGCATCACGAGAGCCTGTCAGAGTCTGTGAGCCATCGATGCGTGTAGAACTGATATTCATGTGGCCTGCGCCTAAGATGAACTCCATAGGTGGTAGTGCTTCGGTATTGATACCTGAGTAGATAGATAGGCTTAACCCGTAGGACTTTTGCTTGCTACCATCAGTGCCAATGTCAGTGGTGTCCTTGCTTCCGTTTACAGCGAAGCCGAGTATAGAGTCAGCATCAGATTTATCCATACCAATGGCTAAGTTCAAGGCTTCTGATTCGTTGCTCACAGAGCCATCGCTGCTCTCATGCTTACCAATTGTCACCTGTCCAGCCGTCCAGACGTACCAGTCACCAATAACATTGCCGCCTATTGGGTTAAGATCAACCTTACCAAACTTCTTTTGCGCCTCGCCCATCGCTAGCTCCATTGGTAGAGCCTGAACGTCTGACATAGTCTGGTTAGGGTTAGTGCCGTACTTCTGCAGTACATCCTGTGCTGATACTAGTTTAAATGCATCCAATGCACGTGGATCACCATTTACAAACTGCTGCAGAAGTGGGTCAGCAAAGGCTACTTTCACGCCCTGTACAGACTTGTTGACGTCGTTCTTGTGACGGCGAAGCCAGTCTAGACGCATCTCAACGCTTTTGATGCTAGTACGTGAGAAGGCTTTTGCTGAGTTAGCTGCAGCGTTAACACTGCCTATTACATCAGCTTTCCTGGTCGGATCGGCCCCGTAAGTCCAGTTAAATTGGTTAGCGGCAATGTTATCGTTACCAACCCCGTCTGTGAAAGTAGTACCTGCAACATCAACAGTAGTAGGGCCAGCCTTAGTGGGTGTAAATATGGCAGTGTAAACAGTTGCTGAGACCGCAGTGAAGTTGCTCAGTGTGCCATTGGTAACGGTGATGTCACTAGCAGCAAAGTTTGAGGTTGCTTCGCTTGCCGTAAAAGTAAGCGTAAGCGAGGGATCATTGGAGCTATCACCATCAGATACTTCGGCTGCTTGGATTGAAATGGTTGGGGCAGTAGAGTCCGCTACGTAGGTCCAATTAAACGCTGTTGCTGCTAGGTTGTTGTTAGTCCCCAGCCCCGTGAAAGTATTTGTAGCAATGTTGATTGTTAAAGTTCCACTTGCTGATGGTGTGAGGGTGGCAGTGTATGTAGATCCAGAGCCAGAGAAGTTGCTTAAGCTACCGTTTGTTACAGCCACATCAGAGCTAATGAAATCAGCGGTATCTTCAGAAGCTGTAAATGTGAGTGCTATTGTCGAGTCACCAGAGGTATCACCATTGCTTACCTCCGAAGCCGAGATAGCAATCGTTGGAGCCAAACAGCCTCCATCCATGACGCTGCCGTAACCACCTCCCAAGTCAATTACGTAGTACCTAAGGTAAGCAGCGCCTGATGCTGGGTATGTGTAGTTAAGCGTACCTGTGTTTCTGATAGTGCCCGTCTGATTTTGAATGTAAGTATTACTAATATCATTCTCACCATCTCCATAGATAATTTGCTGAGCCAGAACTTCGCCTGCGGCATTTTCAACTGCTACCAGCATAGTATCGTGGCTTGTTGAGTCTTCATATTTGACTGAAGCTGAACTACCAGCGGTGCCACTTAGTTTGAATGTGTATACAACCGCATCTCCATATGGTGTATCAGGAGCGCTATGTAGTGATTCCACCCCCGATGGACTGAGAGACTGAACGGAACTCCACGTGTAGTCTGCTGTATTCAAGACAGGACCATTGGTTCCCAGATTAAATGGCGAGTTAAATGAAATCGCCGATTCGTCATATATGCTGGTCAAATCGCCATCATATGTGTAGTCAAAGGAACCAAACGGGGTTGACGAAGTATCGCTTACAATCTGATAAGACCCATTACAAACATTATTAGGTAAATCCAACCCGTCAAGGTCTGTGGCTGAAATAGCATTGCTAGACAATAGAATTGTAAAGCAAGCTAAGTACGATGGTTTCAGTTTGTTTAACATTTGTAACTAAACTCCAGTATTTGTTGAGTCAGAGCCTGCGCGATTTTCATTTCATTGGCTGCGGCATGCTGAGCACCATAAGTCGGCAATACCGCTAAGACACTATTGGATAAATCCGAAAATCGTTGTTCTGGTAAAATTTGAAAGAAGTAGCTTTTCAAACATAGTTAGTCGACGAGGCAGTGCTATTAGTATAATGTTATTATTTGCGACCATCGGTCACTTTTGTCGCCATTTTAACCTTTGTCACTTTTTTCACATTTTCTTTATAGCTTCGATGCCATGCCTTATACAAAACCCATACAAAAAAGAGCTAGAGAAACTGAAGCGAAATTTCTGGATGCGCTGGACAGCATACTCAATGAGCAGAGCTTCAGTGATACAACTATTGAACAGATTGCCGAAAGGGCCAATCTTACGAAGTCAGCGTTTTTACGCCGTTTTGGTACGAAAGATCAGGCGCTTTTTGTGCTATTTGGATTTTACGCTGATGCAGCCTCGGCACTAATACAACAAGTACTAAAACGTTTGCATGATCCCGAAGACATGATCAGTCTAATTGACGTACTATTCTTCGCGTCGTCTGAGTTTGATCTGTTATTGCAAAAGCACTTTTCAGCCAATAGAGCGATGTATGAATACTTTAAAAAAGACCTAAGAAGCCATCCTTTTACGCTAAAGATATTTGGTGAATGTATTGAGATGATGAAAGCTATTCAGCAACGCTATTTTGAAGCTTCTGGTACAGAAATGGGAGCCAACGCAGCGGCACAGTTACTGGTCACGATTGACTTTAATTATTCTATGAGAGCGATGCCTGCTCTCCCTGATCTCCCAGCGCAGAGACACCTACTAATAGCTGAAATAGTAGCGCTAACCTTGAATAGATAGCCATCCGCGAATTCAAAACATATATTTCAGGAAATCGGAAAATGATAAAGTGAGTCGAAGAGCGATTATGGGTCCTGATATAGAGCTAAAGCCAACAATGCCGAGCGGCATGTCTACACGGCTGGAGTGTCACCCCATGAAGTTTGAAGATCAGTATTTTTCAGCTCTGAAAAGTGTCTAGTGAAAGCTGTGAAGTCCAGGATGCCTATGAATCACCATAGGTTATACGGTTGGGCTCCGTACTTGTTGTTTTTAAGTGATTTTTATTTATGTACTACTTGGCTTATTTCTCCGATCTAGGTATGATTTGCGCTTTCTACTGAGGGCCTTTAGCTCAGTTGGTTAGAGCGCTCGACTCATAATCGATCGGTCGCAGGTTCAAGTCCTGCAAGGCCCACCAACTCCTTACCCTTTCCACGTTATTTTCCTTTGCTATCATGTTTGATGCTCTCTGCAAGTTCACCAAAAAAAAGAACTCGTAGCGGGATGTCTAGCGCTTACTGATTGCCACAATTACCCTGCTACAAGTTCCCGGTTGCTATCCAGCCTTGGCCTCCTGTACGAAGTTATTCACATGGCTGCTGACATTGCGTAATCGGTCTGAAGCCAGATGGGCATAGCGTTCTGTCGTCTGGGCAGAGTGATGCCCTAGCAAATGCTGGACGTCGTATAGTGTTGCCGATCCGCTGTTGATTAGGATGCTGGCGAATGAATGCCGTAGGTCGTGAATGCGCAGCTGCTCAATCCCGCCTGCTTTTTCTTTGATGCGTGCAAACGCTTTCTTCGGATGTGACATTGGCTTACTGCCAGCTCGGCCTGGAAAAATGTATGGGTTCCCTGACCGCTTGTTTTGTTTTTGATCTTCCAGAATGGCTACCGCCCCATCATTAAGGAGTACGGTCCTGGATTGACCCGCTTTGGTTCGCGGTAGGAACAACGTCGCACCTTGATCGGTGTACTCCAGCTCTTTCCACTTAGCGTTCAGGATCTCGCCGATGCGCATCCCACTCAGTAATGCCAGCTTCAGTGCATTTTTTGCAGTGGCGTTAGGTTCCTCATCACATGCCTTCAGGAATCGTGCGACCTGCTCTTTACTGAGAAAGACGTTGCGCTGATTGTTCTCCTTCAGCTTCTTGATCAGGGAGGCTGGATTGGTTTCCAGGTAGCCCCACTCGCAGGCGAGTCGGAACATCCGGTGGATGAGAGATAGTACGCGATTGATCGTCGCAGGCTTCAGCGTATCCTTTTTACTGTCCAGTAGCTTCTGGATGTCCTGCTTGCTGATGTCAGTGATTCTTGATTCTTGCCAGATCGGGTACAGATGGTTGTTAAAGATGCCAATATCACTCTGGGCTGTTCGTTTGTTGGCTCGGGAGTATGGTAGGTAGTGCTCTTCTGCAAACTGTTGGAGCGTTAGTACTGCTCGTCGGGCGTTACGTTCCTCCTGTGGATCAATGTCGTTGGACACCATTTTCTTGAGTTCGTTGGCTTTGAGGCGCGCCTCTTTTACATCGTAGGGTCCATGCTCACCGATCTGGATCGCTTTCTTTTTGCCGTAGATAGAGTAACGCAGCAGGTACCGTTTTCTACCTGCACGGTTTACGATCAGACGTAGTCCAGTACAGGCTTCGTCCGAGTATTCCGTTTCTCTACTGGAGCTGTTAGGCGGTGTGGGTGGTAGATCATCAATCAGTTTTTTGCTGAACTTAAATCGGCGTGAAGAGGACATTATTGGCTCCTTAGCGTGTGCGGTAAGTACACGCTAGTTATACAAATGAGGAGGATGCGCCGGAGTCAGACCGGCGCATAGTGGGTCAGGCTGTAATCGCCTTGTAATGGATTGTTAACGCTGCCCTCGTCCAAAAAACTATGCGAGGTTGCGCTATCCGATTGGTCTGTTACATGCGGGAAGTTGAGAATGGAATCTTACCCTGTAGGCACTGATGCCTTGCTCGCTTTCTTTGGCAGGTTAGCAAGAAGCTGTTTCTTCCACTTGCTGAAGTCACCTGTCAGTAGGTGCTGGAAGCAGTTCTTCTCATGGGGGCTGAACAGCTGCTCTTGCCTCAGCACTGCGGCTAGGAAACCTGCATTGTTCGCGCTCTTGCCCTGTACGAATACAGGACGCAGGCGCGTAGAGCTGAAGGCTGTTTCTTTATTGAATGTTTGGTCAAAGCATTGCTCTATAGCATCGACTGGAATCCATTCGTCAGAGAAGTAGCCACCAGTACCATTAGCGGTGATGCGAAGGTGTAGTTGCTTCGTTTCTGCGTGGATGCCGATTTCATAGGTCAGTTCGTCTGTACTCTTGGGGCTGAGCTTAGGTGTTGATCCCTGATGTATTTGGTTGATCGGAAGGGGTTGTTGCTCGTTTTTCTTTTGCGTAGACATAGGGGCTCCTTGAGCGTCTGCTCAATTGGAAAATGGGCTTTGTGGAGGTTGTTAGTCAGTCGAGTGGGACATTAATTGATCCAGTCGGTCATCAATTCCGGCCGGGAACACAAAGTAGTACCCGCCCCCACCATCGGTCGTGATGGCTAAGGCGATTGCCCAGATGCTGTCTAGTTGAATGACATACTCGGGAGTGTTCAATATGTTGGTGAGTTGAGGGTTATCATTGAGGATCTGATCAAGATCGTCGTGCAGCTCGATCAAAAACAAGCATGTAGTTTCCTGTTTCCAGAATGTACTGGCGGTATCGACGCTTCCGAAGGGGAGCTCAATCAATTCTCGGTCTAGCTGTTCGAGTACAAGTGCATCGAGCGGCAGCTCTCTGACATTCTCCGGGCTGTAAATATGTTTCATGGTTCATCGCCCTCTCTGCTAATCAGTGGGGCCTAAAATGACGCCTAAGACGCCGCCGACAATACCGCCAGCAGCCGTACCAACAACGGGGACCAAAGATCCGATACGTGCTCCAGCTATCATGCCGGTAATACCTCCGCTGATGCTTAGCTCAACACTGTAGGAAGACGTGTTCTCTGTTGATGTGTAGTGGATGGACATGGGCTGTTACTCCTAATGATTCAGGAACATAGAAAATGACCAAAGCTCTGCGAGGAGCTTTGATCGTCTGCTGAGTTTTCATATCGGTTTGTACTAGGAGTTGTTACGGTGGGCTGATTGGTCGCTACATACCATTCTGGCGCGTGGTAGAGGTGCTGGGTGATCTGTCTGGAGTTAGTGTATGTAAGGGTCAGTAACGGCTTGTAGAGTGCCTGGTAAGCTGCGTTTAGGTCTGTTTTCCTGCTCGTGAGATGCCGTATCGCTGGATCTCGTTGAGCTGTATCGAGAGAAAAAGTCCATTACACACCGTCAATGCTGCGTCGATTCGTCGTGTCGTTGCTAAAGGTGTTGTCTGAAGGAGAGTCTGCCGGTCCATGGCCGGGGTGTAGTTGTTGATTGGGTGGCTAGGGAGGGGTCTGTAATCACAATCGACGTACCGACGTACCGACGTACCGACGCCAACTTGGCTCCCATGGTTCTACGCATCATGTATGGCGTTTTCAGATTTGGTATCGCTTTTCTACAGCCGTCGAGAAGCTGCCAGTAGCATTTGTCGTGCTGCACTTGGTGTTGGATTTAGCCAGATTTTAAAGGGGTGATTCTAGAGTCCGGAGAGGGACCGGAGGGAAAAGGTCAGCACAGATAGAGGCGTTGTAATTGTGTTGAAAATTAAGGTAAAAACAACAAAACTGACGCGAACGTCCGTTAAATTATGAGTCGAGCGCTCTAACCAACTGAGCTAAAGGCCCTCAGTAGAGAGCGCAAATCATACCTAGATCGGAGAAATAAGCCAAGAGTTACCGTGAGAAAAATCAATTAAAAACAACAGGTACAGAACACCAGGTGCATCTGGCGCTTGATCGATTGCGTGAAGTCGGTCTTAACATTCCGACTGCCAGACTTCCACTAATACCACCGTAGTACCTGAAATACGGACTATGGGCTTTCTCTGCTGATCATCCAGTAATAATACTGATGCAAACAATCTACCCTTGATCCAACCAAGGAACGACGTGACGCCCACACACTTCCAAACGACAGAGCGTTGATTTCGTCCACTAGTTAAGCCAAACACAACTAGGGAAGTTGCGAATAAGTCCCTCCTCTTGAGACAATCTGCGATGCAACCTTCTC
>JAAEYW010000011.1 GCA_018223185.1 Oceanospirillales bacterium
CCATCTCACGGGCGCGTTTGAGGCCATCTGATTCAGGGTCAATACCGACCATCCAGACCGGTTCAATCCACTCGGAACGTTGCATCTTCATCAGCAAGTCGGTGCCGATATTGCCCGGCCCGATAATCACTGCTTTTAATTTCTTACTCATCGCTCACACCACCCACTAAATAATACTTAGAACCAATTCTGACGAGCTGTTTTTATATATTTCATCAACTGAGTCGCTGCGGTTTTCCAGCATTTTCCGCTGATTCAGACTGCCCTTATCGGTAATCTCCCCAAGCTCCAGATGAGGCAACTCATCCAACACCAGTAACTTACACACTTTCTGGGAAGAGCCTTTAGAGGAGGATGACATCCGCTCAAGAGATTCTTGTAAAGCCGCTCTAACTTCGGCAACTGCAAACAGCTCATGACCACTCATCCGCCCTTCGGTATCACCCGCCAATTGACGCATTTTCGGCCCGGGAATCACCATCAGGCTTAGATAATCCTGGTTATGCCCTGCCACCACACCATCTGAAACCAGGTCGCCGAAGTTCTGGTACATCCGCGAACGGATTGAAGCCACACACACCCAGGTACCCGTACTGAGTTTGAAGTCTTCAGAAACACGCCCATCAAACAGAATGCCTTCTGATGGGTTTTCACTATTTTTCAACTTGCCGGCATCACCGATGCAGTAGAAACCCAGCTCATCAAAGGCTGCATGAGTGGCTTCAGGGTCATTGAGGTACTGTTCAAATACAATCGGACCTTTAATGCGCATCTCCAGCTTGGAGCCATTAGGTACAAAGCGAATCTGTACGCCGGGGAAAGGCACGCCGATGTTGCCCGGCTTATCCAGTCGCCAATGAACATTAGTAATCGCGGGAGCCGTTTCAGTCGCGCCCCACTCAGTGGTGAAGAACACATCATGCCCCACCTCTTCCGCCATCCGTTTAAGATCATCCCAAACCGAAGGCGCCAGCGCAGCCGCCGCGTAAAACAGCATGTTGATATTGGAGAAGAATGTCTTTTTAAGCTCTTCATCCTGCTGCAGATGCTCCACCAACACTTCATAGCCTTTAGGCACATTGAAGTAGAGGTTCGGCTTTATCTCTTTGATGTTTTTCAGCGTTTCTCCAATCAGGTTTGGCACAGGTTTGCCATTATCGATATACAGCGAACCGCCGTTGCGTAGCACCAGATTAAAGTTGTGGTTAGAACCAAAGGTGTGACTCCAGGGGAGCCAGTCCAGAATTCGCGGAACTTCCTGTTCAATAAACGGGTAATACTGCGCAATCATCTGCTGGTTGGAACACATCATTCGCTGGGTGACGACCGCAATTTTTGGCTTCCCGGTCGAACCCGATGTCAGCATATACTTGGCGTGGGTATCACCATCCAGTGTCTGAAACAGCGCTGACACCGCTTCCGTTGCCAGCGTTTCAATCAGTGACTGAAGCGTAATCGCATCAGAACCGGCATCCGACTTTTGCGAGGTAATGAATAGCTTAATCGGTTCGTACCCCTGGATAGCCGGTGCAAACGCCGCTTCGTTTTCGGCATAAACCGCACAGGGTCTGAGTCGTTCAATCGTGCTGTGAAGCTGTTCATAGGTTTTGGCTACCAGTGAGTACGCCACTGACACTGAAGTCACAGGGATACCGATATGCATCGCCGCCATTTTAATCAGTGCATGATCTACGGAGTTACCGGATAAAATCACCAAAGGCCCGCTACCAACTAAGCCAAGATTGATCATCCCTTGCGCTATACTGTGCACCTGATCACGGAATTGTCGGTAGGTCAGTTCACGCCAACCATCACCCTGGCGCTCAGCGAGCGCAACCTGATCCGGGCGCTTTTCTGCCCAGGTCTCAAGCCAGTCACCCACACAGCGTTCATAACTTTCTAATGGCGTATTCGACTGAATAATAAATGAGCCGTCGTCACTCACCTGCATATCAACAGATGTTTTCGGCATCTGAGAAAAAATATCGGCACCCATAACAAACCTTCTCTTTTAATTCTTATAGTTATTACTTTATGTAGTTATTATTCTGCAATCAGACTGATCTCATCCAGACCTTCAAAACTGAAGGAATACTGCTTTCCAGGTATAAGATTAACCATCGGAGCAAGTGCGCCAGACAGAACAATCTGACCTTTCTGAATGGGTGTATTGAGCTCTATAAGTTTTTTCGCCAGCCAGAAGGTTGAAAGCAAGGGACTGCCAAGACAAGCTGCCCCCCGCCCGCTGGCAACACATTCATTATTGGAGTGAATCGCCACTTCCAGCGCTTCAAAGTCCACACCCTTCGGTGAAAAGAATCGCTTACCGGGCATATACAGAGCAGAAGATGCATTATCAGCAATGGTATCGACGATACCGATCTTCCAGTCTGCAACCACCGAATCAACAATCTCGATCACCGGGAAGAAGTAGTCGATCGCGGATAGCAATTCCATAAAAGTCAGGTTTTCTCTATCCAGGTTCTCTTTAAAGCAAAAACCAATTTCTCCCTCTGCCTTTGGCGCGATCAATCCACCACAATTAACCGGTTCGCCACTCAGAACTTCCATATCAGAGAACAGCACCCCGTAATCCGGCTGGTCAACGCCCAGTTGCTGTTGTACCGCTTCTGATGTGAGGCCGATTTTGTAACCTATGATCCTGGCACCTTCCGCCAGCCTGCACTGGTTAACGATCGACTGAATCTGGTAAGCATCGTCGATAGTTAACTGTGGATACTCAGCAGATATGGAGCCAATCGCCGTTGCCGTTTTGCGCCCCTGAATAATAGACTCAGCAACTGTCGTGTACTGATTACTGCTCATACCAGATACCTGCCTGCGATTGTCTGAGATCGTTTCAGTGAATCCATGAACTCACTGTAAAAGGTTTCAGTAATCTCAACCGCACTAACGACAGCCTTAGTACTTCCAACCCCCTGCCCCGCTGACCAGACATCCTTCCAGGCTTTATTAGCGGTTGAGATATTGCCGGAGAAATCTATTTTTGCATTATTGCCGGCGTTGGGATCTATACCCGCCTGATCCAGACTCGCCTGCATCCAGTTAGCCAGAACGCCACTCACCGCTTTAGTTTCCACAACACCTTCGATATCAGTGTCCACTAACATCTGTTTATACTCATCACTGGCAAAGCTTTCAGTTGCAGCGATATAGCGCGTACCACAGGCAACAAAATCTGCCCCAGCCACCAGCATGGCTGCAACATCAGAGCCATGTGAAATACAACCGGCAATACCCAGAGGACCATCCCAGAACTGACGCACCTCAGCGATAAACGCCAGAGGGTTATAACGCCCCGTATGCCCCCCGGCACCCTGGGTTACCAGAATCAGACCATCAACACCGGCATCGACTGATTTCCTGGCCATGCCCGGCGTAATGACATCGGCATAGACTTTACCCCCATAGGACTTCACCACATCCATGACACGCTTTGGGGAACCCAGCGCAGTAGACACAATGGCAGGCTGGTACTGACGCACCAGTTCAATTTCAGCATCAAAACGATCGTAGGATGAATGCACAATCATATTGAATAACCAGGGCAGCTCTTTAGCGTTCAATGCCCCGTGCACCTGTGCCATCCACTCATTAAGTGTTTCGACTGTCCGGGCATTGGCTGCAGGCAGGCTTCCTATCACGCCACTCTTCGAGCTCGCGATGACTAACTCAGGCGAGGAAACCAGAAACATCGGAGCCACAATCATTGGCAGTTTCAAACGACTAAACAGCTCTTTTTCGTGGTGTATATTCATCGGGCTATCCAACCTCCATCACTGTGAATAACTGTTCCTGTGGTCATAGGCGACTGTTCATTAGAAGCCAAAAGCACATATAGCGAGGCATGATCTTCCGGACGTGCAATTCGCTTTAATGGTACGGCATTAGCAGCATTTTCATTGAAATTCGGGATCTGATTCAGTGGCCGCGATTTACTGGAAATACCTTCGACCGACTTCATCTCGGTATCTGTCGCACCGGGAGAAACACCATTAACCCGAATCTCCGGAGCCAGTTCATAGGCCAGCTGTTTAATCAGACCGACCACCGCATGCTTAGACGTCACATACAATACGCCCCCCCCACCGGGATAAAAGCCGGAGTTAGATACCGTCAATACAACCCCCCCCCGATTCTGCTTCAGCTGTTCCATTGCGGCTTTTACACCGTTCATATAACCCAGCACATTTACCTGAAACAACTTGTTAAAACTTGCCTCAAGCTTTTCAGGGGCTATTCGGGACAGCGGGGCAAAAAAATCAAACAGCGCAGCATTACCAACGAAAACATCCAGTTTGCCAAAACGTTCAACAGCCAGATCAACAATTTTCTGGTTATTGTCGTAGTCGGTTACATCACCGCATACGTGACAAAGATCCTCCGGATAGAGAGCCTGCAACGCATCAAGTTTTTCCTGATTCAGGTCTAGAACCGCAACTTTAGCGCCTTCACTGATAAATCGCTCCACCACGGCGCGACCAATGCCATCAGCACCACCCGATACAAAAGCAACTTTATCTTTCAGAGTAGTCATACAGCCTCACAAGAAAGTATTGATATTCTTGCAACTCAGTGTTGCATTCGGCATCAGAATCAGGCGCTTACGGATCTTAAAACTATCTCCGTTTTTCACCAGCAGATCCCGGCGACGGCCAAATATTACATACTCCTCATCCTGTCCCCGACTACGTACGCTCTGGAACACTGAATACACTAATAACTCTGATTCAGATTCTCCCTCAAACACTTCAACGTTTGACAGCGAATGAACATTTCGGGTAGCCGGGTTTTCGGCCCAGGCTGATGGCTGAGAAAAGCGCGCGACACGACGACTGAGATCCAGCTTACCGTCATCAAAAAATGCCATGTGGTTAGCATCATAAAAACCTTCGCTGAGCAGATTCTCCCGACGGCGATTTTCAATCCCCGGCATCCAGTAATGAATATCTTCATCCATCAGCGCTAACCACTCGGTAAAGCGTTCTTCATCCAGTAAGCGGTATTCCATATTCAGGAAGCCCGAGACTTTGTAATGCATCTCCATTGAAACCGGAGTCAGCTGTTGTTCTTTGCTGTTCATTTCTCCACCTCCGCCTTACCTTTATTACGATTCGGAACGTCTGCCCAGCTCTTTGATTGCAGCAAGTCCTGCCAGCGCTGATAGTAAGCGCGTGAATTAGCTTCATTCAGCTGACCTTTATAAACATTACCCGGCAGGTCGGTATCTTCCAGATATGAGTCCATACCCAGGCCGATATAGAGATCCTGTTTGGCAGTGACTTTGCCTTTCGCCGTTTTAGTGCAGTATTCCCAGTTCTCGCCATCATCCATCTCAAAGACACCGGTCGGTGAAAAGGTCATCATCGCCCCTTTGCGCCATCTGTCTTTGATATCCTGCGAAGCACTTTTATTCACAACCACCCAGGTAAAGAGTTCGATCTTATTTGGCCCACGAGGCTGCCAGATACGCACAGTGTTCTGTCCCGCCAGGAATGAGAAATTAGGGAAGATAGTGCAGGAAGAAACTGAACCGATCATATTTGAACGGAAATCGCCCAGTCGTTCAGCAACTGAAGGCTTGATCGTATGAAGATATTTGTTCAACTGAGAGTCACCTAAAACAGCAACATTACCAACCGTATCCAGAGCGAATTCATAACCATGACCGTTCCAGTTAACCGAGTACGACTCTTCAAAGTCACTCACTTTAGACACGGCTCCGCCAAGCATCGCACGGGCAGCTGAGTCGTGGGTCCAGCCAGCATGAAGAATATCTCCAACAAAGTTTTCAGCGGCGATCTTCCAGTTACACTCGTAGGTAGAACGGATGCAACCACCAACAAACTCGGTGCCGCCTTCCTGATTATCAAACAGAGCATCCAGATACCAGGTCATCGGCCCCAGATATTCTTCCAGACTCGGGCTTTCCGGATCGAAGGTTGCGAAAATAAGGCCTTTATAAGAAGCGACTTTCGCAACCTCTTTCAGACCCCACTTAGACTTATCAAAGTTACTGTCTTCGTAGATACCGGACTCATGCTGCCCCGTCAGATTACCCTCTACATTGAAAGACCAGCCATGATAGTTACAGATAAAACCACGGGTTGAACCCGACTCAGAGAAACAAACCTTATTGCCCCGATGCGGGCAAGCATTCAACAAAACCTTTACTCCGCCACTTTTCTGGCGAATAACGATTACTTCGTCTTCACCCATCGTGGTCGTAATATAGTCGCCAGTTTTTTTAATTTGCGAATCATGTCCGACAAAGAGCCAGCAGCGGGCAAATACTTTTTCCAGTTCCTGCTCATAGATCTTCTGATCGTAGAAAATTTTTCCAGAAATCCGACCGCTTTCAATATCACATACCGACTCAATACCCTCTAAACAGTCTGTTGCATCCAGGGTTTTAATTATGTTGCTCATATCAGGTACCTTTAAGCTTTAGCAATAATGTTTTCATTGACGTCTATGACTGCAAAAACCTCATCACCCACAACTTCGACAGGATATGTTTGCAAATCAGATTCACAGGGAAATCCCTGCGCTTCACCGCTTGGAATATGGAACATGCCCCAGTGCACAGGACAGACAATCATGTCATCCTCAATATCGCCTTCAGCCAGTGAAGCCGTTGCATGTGTGCACAGATCAGCGGTCGCATAGAACTGCCCGCCCAGGTTATAAACAGCGATATCGCCAAATTTATTATTTTCAATTTTCTTAACCTGGTTTGCTTCCAGGTCAGTGGCTTTACACAGATATACTTTTTCCATGGGACTCAACTCGCTTTCAGTTCCATAAATCCAAGCCCGGTTACCCATTCGGGTACCGGTTGGTACTCAATCAGTGATACGTTACTGGCTTCGACCGCGGCCATTGCACAGACGAAGTTACGAAGCTCCATCGCACCATTACCACCCTGCTCCAGAATCTCTTCATCGCTAAGCGCGACCAACTGATCCAGATCCCGTTTGCAGCAGAGCTCAATAATCCGCTGATCAAACTCGGGATTAACCTGACCTGATTCTTTAACGCCAACCCAATGACTGATACCACCACTGCCGATCACAGCAACCTTTTCATCACTGTCAAAACGGCTGACGGCATCAGCGATCTGCTCACCTAATTCACGGGATCGTTTCATGCTGATAAAAGGATCAACAGCACTGCCCAGATACACAGGAATCGCTTTAATTTGACGACCACTGATTACCTCAGCTCTCTTAACGATTAACTGATAGGGAATGGAAAATGCGTGATCCGTGGTAAAAGAGCGGGCTACCGCCCAGTCGAATCCAGACTCAGCCCCATCAGTGGCGATAAAGTTTGCCAGCTCTTCATTATTGTTTACCGGCCCTTTATTCAGCCCGGGCAGCCGATCAATAGGCCCTTCAACATGACCTGTACCAATACAATATTTAGGTAAACAAGTAGTACCAAAAAGCATGTAATGATCATTACCGACAATAATCACGGTATTGGCTTCCATCTCAGCCAGGCTCTGAGCGCATGTTTCAAACGCCGCCCACGCTTTATCGGCAACACTTTTCTCTGGAGCATCAGGAGAAACAAACATGATAGGGTCATGCGGCACTAAAAAACCGCCTATAATTTTTGCCATTATTATTACCCCTTAATCGATGCTGAGTAGCCGCTCGTTGAACCGAGTTTATTGTTATAAGTCGCCATACTTCTGTCCGGCGACATCTCAATCCAGTACCCCATTGTCAGCATCGAATTCACGCCGACTTCCTGCAGTTTTTTTACATCAAAACTGAGAATCATCTCGACATCATCAGCATCGAGCGGAAAACGGCTCAGGTACTTTTCCGGATTTTCTTTAAATTTTTCTTTTGAGAATCTGTCAACTGACAGACTCCAGAGAATTCTTTCCAGCACATCTCTTTTCATTTTTATTCTGAGCCTCGCTGCGAGTTCTTAATTTTTAATTGCTTACAAAGTTACGGACACAGGCAAGGAATTTTTCACGTTGCTCTGTCTGAACCCAATGGCCACACTGCCCAAAAACAAAAAGATCAGCATTCGGAATATTTTCCACCAGGGTATGACCGCACTGCAGAGGAACCACATGGTCTTCCCTTCCGTGCAAAACAAGGGTGGGAGCTTTGATATGCTGAATAGCTTTGACGGGGAAAGCTTTTACCATAGTGACGCCTTCCTCTTCTGGTTTTGGCAGAAGCTTGCGCAACGCTCCCTGAGCACCGGGTCGGGCACTGGCTTCATAACGGCTCTGGACTAACGCATCTGTGATTAACGATTTGTTGTATGGGAAGAGTTCCATCAACGCCCGCATATTTTCAACAGATGGCTCATACAACCAGGCACCAGCCAAACCTTTAGTCTGCTCAAAACGTCCTGCAGGCGTTCCCAACAGAACCAGCTTATCCAGACGCTCAGGGTTAAAGAGCGCCAAACCAATTCCCACAGCACCACCGAAGGAGTTACCCACCAGCGAGACTTTGTCGACACCAATAGCATCGAGAAACTTAACCAGATGACTAGTCCAGAACTTAATATCGTACTCAGTTCCCTCTTTAAACTCAGTGAAACCAAAGCCCGCAATATCAGGAACGATGACATCGTAATCAGCCGACAGCTCATCAATTAAAGCCCCCCAGTTAGTCCAGCCGGAAACACCCGGACCCGACCCATGCAACAGAACCAGAGATTTTCCCGCACCGGCCCGGTAGTAACCCGTCTGATGACCCGCCGCTTCAATAAACTTACGATCGCTCTCTTTCACAACGCCACACCTCAAACATACATAACTGTATGGCAGATATTATCAGCAAATAACGCTCTGTCAACAAAAAATACAGTACTGTATCTTATGACAAAACCCATGCGCCACACTGCAATAAAAAACATAACTAATTGAATATAAAGGAAAAATATCATAAAAAGTAAGTTTAAAAAACAGCTTCAATAATAAAAATCCCAACATAATTAAACAAAAAAAGACATATATGTATCTTTATCAAAAAACAAAAACCTTGTATTACCAAACCTTACTGCCTTAAAAACAACCAGTTTTGCGTAGCTGCTGACCGCAAACTGAACAGATCACATCAATGACCGTAGTGGTGAAATCCAGGAGGGAAATAATGACTAAATTTACCGCTCAGTCGATACAGTCAGAAATAAAAAGGAAAGTAAGCAAACATCCCTAAGCAACGACTATTAATGGATACACTTTTTATGAAATTTCTGGCAAAAAATTAGTGCCATGATACTGAAATATAGAAAGTAGCTAGCCAGCTTGTCGTTTCAAGGTACTGGATGAAGAGTTATAGCTAAAACTGAATTAATTAGTTTAGATTCATTTACTACATGCGGATATTTGCAGTATCTGTACATACATTTGCAGTATTAAGATATTACATATTCATGAATATGAGATCATAAAGCCTCACTTATATAATAATAATGAGGCTTAACTCAGATGAAAAAACTTAATAAGCTAAGTATTGCAATACTTGCCGCAACCGCATCCACATTTGTTAGCGCAGTTGAACTGGGCGAGTTTAAAGGCACTACTTTCAGCGTTGGCGGATATCTTAAAGCTGAGGCTATCTGGGGCATGCCTGATAGCGGCGAGAATACTCTTGAAACCACAACCCGTCAGTCACGTTTCAATCTGAAAGCCAGCAAAAACATTGATGGCCACAAAGTATCCGGGTTTATTGAGTCCGATTTCTGGGAAAACCAAAGCTACAACTCAACTGCAGCATTACGTCTGCGGCACGCCTTCATCAGCATAGACAATCTGACCATTGGTCAGACGTGGAACGGCCAGTTCTTTGCCACAGCGCCATTCGATGCGCGTATGATTAACTTCTTTGGACCTGGTTTTGGTACCATCGGCGGAAACGGTGGTACCGTTCGCCCCTCTACCGTTGTTCACTATACCACCAACGGCTTCCGCTTTTCTGCGCAGGATCCGCTTTATGACAATGCATCCATGCCCGACCTGGTAGCATCTTATTCCAATCGTTTTGAATCCGGCAGCGCGTATAATGTTGCAGTAACCGCCCGTGAAGTTCAGACAACCTCTGTCGATGATTCTGAAATTGGTGCAACCATTTCCCTGCTGGGCAAACTGGCTGTGGGCAATGGCGCTCTGTTTGCCGGTGCGTTTACCGGTAAAGGCACCGGCCCCTACACCGGCGTCTGTGTTGGTGGTATGTGGAATCCAGGAAATACAGCTACCTGTGATATCGATGGCTCAGGTGATCTGATTTCTCAGACCGGATTCAACCTGGGTGTTACTCAAAACCTGACCGAAAATCTGAACGGCACTTTGCGTTACGGTAAGGTTGAAGTGGATGACACAGCCAACACATCGGCTTACGAGACCACTGCAACCCTGATCTATACGTATCTGCCAGGTCTGGATTTTGGTATTGAATGGCGTGATCAGGACATGGCCAACCACCCTCTGCGTCCAGCCGGACAGCAGGTTGAAGTCATGGCGATGTATAAGTTCTAAGCTCAACACTTAGACTGATGCACCTGGACAGAGATGCTGGCCCCCTTCACCGGTATCTCTGCCCTCCTTCTTTTTTCAGGTTTTTTCCATATCAGCTATCCGGGATAGCTATCCTCTGAACCAATTTCCTGACACACCACTCCCTGCCAATCCCCTGCCAATCCCCTGACTCACTCCCTGACTTAATAGCGTCTTACCAGAACCGAAGGCGGCAGCCTTAACCCCAGGATTATGCCCTTAATGCCAGAGCGCTGGATCTGGAGCGGGTCACTGATGGCAGCTCTCCCACCTGTTTACGATACAGCTGAGAAAAACGTCCGAGATTTGTAAAGCCATAATCCATCGCAATCTGGGTGATACTCCGCCCCGGCTCTCCCCCTTTTATATCACTATAGACAGATGCAATTTTACGCTGCTGAATATAGGACAGCGGGGTCGTTGACTCACTCTCCCGAAACAGATAATAAAGCGACCGTTCGCTCATATGACACACATCCGTCAGATTCCTGACTGACAGATTGCACTTTATATTCTGATCAATATATTCCCGCAGTTTTTCCATCATTAGCTGCTTGCTGCTACCAACCTCTGAAACCGGCTTGTCAGACCCAACTTCCAGTTCAATATAGTGGAAAATAATATCGATGTAGTGACGCTGCAGTTCGGGTGTGACTTTCCCTTTAAGTTCGAGCAGATGAAGAATCAGCGCTATAAGGGGGCGGGATTCCAGGCAGACCCTATTGTCAGCCGTGCTATCCGCACTCAGATAATCCGCTGACTCAGATTCATGGCAGCTATCGAATATAAAATAGTTTACAAAAATTCTCTGATGAACATTAATCTCGATGGTTCTATCCGGGCTCTCAGGCAGCATATGCACAATGATCTCATCATTATTGCCAGCCAGCGAATGAATAATCTCCGTCGATTTATTAAAAACAACATCCCTATCGACTCCCCTCATCCTTATATCGAAATTATTTTTCATAATTTTCCACGCAAGGTATTTATTTTTATAGTTATGAATGGTCAATAATATTTAACAAAAAAATTAAAGACCTATTAAAATATTAACATGCTAAGCAACAACCCAAGCCATAAGAAAAGCGCATCACTCTATCTAAAAAAAAGATACCAAACTAACAAAAAAATGCCCCTTAAAAAGAGGCACTGAGGAGAGTCAAAAACAACTCAAAAAAATTTCTGAAAATGACACTTTCTGCAATGTCATTTCTCTGAATATTAGACGGCTCTTTGCATTGCTGCGACATCAGCCTTAAAGCGTAATAACCTGAGCTGAAGGATGAGCGCTATAGATATCGTCAACAATATCAGCACGATGACTAATCACGGCATTGGAGTTAAGCGATCCTTTGTCAGTCATCTCATGGGCATCGATATCAGCTGGCTGGCTTTGCAGAACCAGGCTCTTAATACGCGTAGAGCTTCCGGTACTTTTTTCGGCCATACTGGCAAGGTGATCACTGAATACCTGGCGAACCGCTTCATGATTAACGATCTGTCCCAGACTTAGTGAACCCTCTTCAAGATCAATCAGGTGACGACAGTGTTCAACATCAGGAAACACCAGCGCACTGATGAAGCCACGGTCCCGACCAACAATAACAACATCCTGAATATAGGGCGCAAATTCATGGATCATGTGAGCCTTGAGCGTACCCACACTTACCCAGGTACCAGTATCCAGCTTAAAGTCTTCAGACACTCGACCATCGAAAAGAAATCCGCGGGATGGTTTTTCTTCATCAATAAACCTGAGCGCATCGCCGAGACAATAGTAACCCTCTTCATCATAAGCCTTGGCAGTTTGCTCCTCATCACGCCAGTAACCCGGCATAACACTGACGCCTTTAATCCGTACTTCGAATTTGCCCTGATTTGGGATCAGTTTCAGCTCAACGCCAGGAATCGGGACCCCCACAACACCGGAGGCCGCCTCTTCAATAGAGGTAAACAGGGCCGATGGTGCTGTCTCTGTTGCCCCTAGCCCAGTCAGTATCGGAACTTTGCGCCCGGTGTACTGCACAGATAGTTCCAGCAGTTCATCCCAGACATGCTGGGCAAGGCCGGCACCAGCATAAAACAGCACCTGCAAATTGGAAAAGAACACCTTTGCCATATCCGGGTTCTGCCTGAGCTCTTTAGCCAGCAGCTCGTACCCCTTAGGCACGTTGAAATAGATTGTAGGGGCAATCTCACGCAGATTTGCAACGGTTTCAGCAATCCCTCTGGCTACCGGTTTACCGCCATCAATATAGAGAGAACCACCGTTATAGATCACCAGACCGGTATTTTTATTGCCCCCGAAGGTATGGTTCCAGGGAAGCCAGTCACACAAAACCGGAGGCTGCTCTCTAACAAACTCCAGATAGGTCGCGATCATCTCCTGATTGGCACAGAGCATCCGCTGGGTATTAATAACCCCTTTTGGCATACCGGTTGAGCCAGAAGTGAAGAGCAGCTTAGCGATAGTATCGCCATTAACAGCCGCATTCGCCTGAGCGACGTCACCCGTTACCGGTGTAGATACAGCGTCTCTCAACAGATTCAGCTGAAAACCAAAATTATCAATACCATGATCAGCTTCGCAGGCCAGCACACTGCAATCGGATGGCATAACCGCATCAATTGCGTCACGGAATGGCCCCAGGTTTTCGACAAAGACCAATCCGGGTGTCAGCTTTTCGGTAATGTAACGCAGCTTACCAAAATCAGTCGAGATCAATGAGTATGCCGTGGATATCGGCGAAAATGGGATACCGACATACATCGCTGCCAGACTCACCAGCAGGTGAGAAATACTGTTGCCCGATAAGATAACGAGAGGACGCTCAGTCGACAGATTCTGATTCAGAAGATACTGAGACAGATGCTTTACTTTAACCAGAGCCTCAGCGTATGTAACCGTTTCCCAGTGATGTTTATCTTCTGTACGCTGTGCCACCAACACTTTATCAGGGGTTTCGGCAGCCCAGTATTCCAGCTTATCGGTCATTCTGGTTGCGTAAGCTGGCAGCTCTGCAGTTGACCGGACCAACATAGATCCATCGTCCCGCTTGTCAACGCTAATGTCGTACGTAACTACATTTACAGGAAGAGTTTCTGCGCTCATTATTATTCTCGCTTTCAATTTTTATTCTGTTCCAGTCAGCCAAAGCTGCTGACTTATTCTTCTATCTGGTAGTCCTGGATTCCGGCTTCAGCAGTGATCACGGTCTTATGCAAAGCCAGTACTTTCGGCGTAAAATGCGCAAAATAAAAGCGGCTCAAAGCGATCAGGTTATTCAGATATGCAGTATCTGAACTGTGCGCCTTCTGCTCATAAGCAGCCACGGCAACACGCATCATCATCCAGCTACAGCAGGCAACGCCCATCAGCTCAAGGAAATTCACCGCACCGCAAAGCAAAGATTCACGCCCCGCTTTGCCCTGTTGCAGAATGTAATCGACACTCTCATTCAGCACCTCAATCATCTGTGCCAGCATCTCTTTTTCGCAGCCGGCAATATCCAGTGCTATGTATTTAGCAAAGTCGGTTTCGATATCGGTCATCAGTTCTTTCAGCGCTTCACCCTGATCGCCCTGAATTTTTCGGAACACCAGGTCATTTGCCTGAATACCAGTAGTACCCTCATAGATAGTGGTTACCCGTATATCCCTCATCAGCTGCGCGACACCGGTCTCTTCCACAAATCCCATCCCCCCGAATATCTGGATAGTCGTACCGGCCATCAGGTTGCCACTCTCGGTTGAGAAAGCTTTGAAAATCGGCGTCATCAGTGCGACAAAACGCAGGTGCGCCGCGCGATCCTGGGACTCAACCTCAGCCAGATCCAGACGCGAAGCGATCTGATAACTCAATGCCCGCAATGCTGTAACCTGAGCCCGCAACCCCATCAGCATACGTTTTACATCCGGGTGACGGGCGATCAGAACATTCGTTTCTCCGGTCAGCGCATCACGTCCCTGGGTTCGTTCCAGACTATATTCGAGGGCACGCTGATAACCCATTTCACCGATCGCAACGCCCTGCTGGCCAGTACTCAGCCGGGCTTCATTCATCAGGATGAACATATACTCAAGACCCCGGTTCTCTTCACCCACCAGCTCGCCTGTCGCCCCCCCTTCATCGCCGTAACTGATGCTGCAGGTCGGACTTCCATGCAATCCGGTTTTATGTTCAATCGAAACACAGCGAACATCATTCAGCTCGCCGCACTGGCCCGACTCATCCACTTTATATTTCGGGACGATAAAGAGTGATACGCCCTTAGCTCCCGGGGGAGAATCCGGCGTTTTAGCCAGCACCAGATGGACGATATTCTCAGACAGGTCATGTTCACCATAGGTAATGTAGATCTTCTGACCGCTGATCAGGTAGGTACCATTCTCCTGAGGTACGGCACGGGTGCGGATGTTACCCAGATCAGATCCGGCTCCCGGTTCTGTCAGAGACATACAGGTAGCCCACTCTCCGGTCACCAGTTTTTCAAGATAGCGCTGCTTCAGACGTTCATCTCTGGCTGTCAGCAGAATCTCGGCGGCGCCCTGAGTCAGCGCCTGAAACATGACAAAACTGAGGTTAGCGCTCAACCACATCTCATGTACTGCTGCAGCGATAAAGCGCGGCAGAGACTGACCACCGTACTCTTCCGGCAGCGCCAGACCCAGCCAGCCATTATCACAGAACTGTTGGTAAGCATCGATCCAGCCTTGCGGAGTCGTAACAGCACCATCATTAAAGTGACAACCCTCAACATCTCCTGATTGATTCAGTGGCGAGAGTACCTGACCGGCAAACTTTGAGGCTTCCCCAAGAACCGCCGATACCAATCCGTCATCGTAATCTGCAAAATGCTCAATCTGGTCAAACCCACGACTGTCGGCCACATGCTTTAACAGAAAGCTCATATCTTTCAGAGGTGCGGAATAATTAGCCATAGTCGTTACCTACTTCGCAGCCATCCGGATTGCACCATCCAGCCGGATCACTTCACCGTTGAGCATACAGTTTTCAATAATCTGCTGAACCAGTTGTGCATACTCTGACGGCTCACCCAGGCGGGGCGGAAAAGGCACCGCGGCCCCCAGAGAAGCCTGAACCTCTTCCGGCAGAACATCCATCATCGGTGTTTTGAATATACCCGGGGCGATAGTCATGACACGAATTCCAAAGGACGCAAGCTCGCGCGCCAGTGGCAGGGTCATGGCACACATCCCACCTTTGGATGCGGCATAGGCAGCCTGTCCTATCTGTCCGTCAAATGCTGCGACTGAAGCGGTATTAATAATGACCCCCCGCTCACCGGTTGATTGCGGTTCCTGTCCACTCATCACACTCGCCGCCAGCCGGATCATGTTAAAGGTGCCCAGCAGGTTTACCTGTAGCGCACGGCTGAAAGTTTCCAGACGATGAACGCCTTTTTTTCCTAACACCCGCTCAGCACCGGGGATACCGGCACAGTTAACCAGACCATCAAGTCTGCCAAACTGACTGACGGCAGTATCAATACAGTTCTGTGCAGAGTGCTCATCGGTGATATCTGTTTTGCAGAAAACCGCTTTTTCGGCGAGGGAGGCAGCAACAGCAATACCGCGCTCCTCATTAATATCGGCCAGTACAACCGAAGCACCCTGATCAGCCAGACGACGTGCAACCGCTTCTCCAAGGCCAGAGCTGGCACCGGTAACGATAAAAACCTTTTGATTGATATCCATATAAGCGTCCTCAATTATTCTTTTATTCAGAAACGACTGATTATGTTCTTGTGAAACGTCCGGCTATTACATCAAAGCTATCAATGCACTTTGCTTCGCGCCGGCAAATAATCCGTTTACGTCTTTTTCCTGTTAAGGAACTGACCAATTCGCTCCTGCACTTCAGGACTGGTCTGAGTCATACCCGCCAGCAGAGACTCAGTGAACAAGCCGTCATCCATCGACATACTCTCGATACGGGACAAACCACTAACCATGGCAAAGTTCGACAGTCTTGAGTTTTGCGCAATAGACTTCGCCAGCTCAGTGGCTTTTTCCAGCGCGGTGCCCTTTTCTACACAGTAGTGGGCCAGACCCAGTCGCTCACCATCAACAGCATTATAGGTACGACCTGTCAGCATCATATCCATCATCCGGCTTGCCCCCAGAATTCTGCCAACACGTACGGATGCACCACCCCCCACAAAAATACCGTGACGCCCTTCTGGCAAACGGAAATAAGTCGTTTCATCGGCAACCCGCACATGAGCACTGGAAGCCAGTTCCAGGCCGCCACCAATAACCGCACCATGCAGTGCAGCAACAACGGGAATAGGCGAGTTCGCAATGCGACCAAACACCCGGTGCCACATACGCGAGTGCTGCACTACACCAAAAGGATCACGGGCCACATGTTCGGAAAGATCGAGACCGGAACAAAATTCCGGGCCGTTGCCTGAAAAGAGCATTACGGACACGTCTTCAGGCATATTGATAAACACATCCTCTATCTCAAGAAGCAGAGCATCATTGATCGCATTCTTTTTTTCAGGACGGTTAAGCTGCAGATGGCCAATGTCGGCGTCTACAGAAAATTGGATATAACGGTACTCAGCCATTCGACACCTCTGTTGCACAAAGCGATAACTGCCGGTTTTATTCCCAGCTTTAAAAATCATATTATGTTTATACGAAATATTGTTGTATTAATCAACAATATTAACATCAAATAATTAGTTTCCCAATCATGCCCCAACCCAATACACGAGAAACAGATGAGATGCAGATAGCAAAGAAACTCCTTATTTAATACTGATCTATCGTTCAGAACCGCGTTGATCTGCGCAAACCCAGCTACCGCAAATTCCTATATACAAGGCATTTATTTTATACAGACAATTGTTGCGAAACTAAACAGTTTATGCATAAATACAAATACCAGTACTCTGGCGTCCTACAACAATAAAGAATCTAAAGGATCTGAAAATGGGCATTAAATCCACCCTGAAGCACTCATTCGCCGCATGTGCGCTTTTACTCAGCTCAGCCAGTGCAATCTCTGCCGAAGCTGAATACACCTTTAAACTTCACCATTTCCTGCCACCCCCATCAATGGCCCACTCGAAGTTTCTTCAGCCCTGGGCTGATAAGGTGATGGCTGAATCAGACGGCCGGATTAAGATAGATCTCTATCCCGCGATGCAGCTCGGCGGTAAGCCTCCTGCGCTGTTCGATCAGGTGCGCAAAGGGATTGTGGATATCTCCTGGACTGTCACCGGCTACACTCCGGGACGTTTCCCAAAATCAACCGTATTTGAGCTGCCGTTTATCGCGACTGATGCCAAACCGATGAGTATGGCAATGCAGAAGTTTGCTGAAACAGAGATGACCGATGAGTTGAAGGATGTCCATCTTCTGGCCATGCATGTTCATGCGCCGGGTTCGTTGCATTCACGGGAAAAAGCAATTCATAGCGCTGCTGATCTGGACGGGATGAAGCTCCGGGCGCCGAATAAAACAATGGCCGACGCATTTGCAAAACTGGGTTCTAATCCAGTCTTTATGCCGGTCCCCCAGATGCCCAGCGCTCTGTCAAAAGGAGTTCTTGACGTAGCGGTACTGCCCTATGAAGTTGTTAAACCACTGAAGATTCATCAACTGGTGAAACACCACACTGAAGTTCCCGGCCTGTACGCCAATACTTTCATCTTCAGTATGAATAAAAAAGCCTACGACTCGCTGCCTGCAGATCTTAAACAGGTGATCGATAACAACTCAGGTATTGAGCTGGCCGGTCATATCGGTGCGCTGTTCGATGAATATGAGGCGGTTGGCAGACAAGCGGCTGTTGAGCAGGGTAACGAGATCTACCAGTTGCCTGCCGCTGAGCTGGAGAACTGGAAATCCCAACTGGCGTTTGTCACTGAAGACTGGCTGAAAAAGATGAAGTCTGACGGCTATGATTCTCAGAAACTCCTGGATGAAGCCCACGCACTTATCACTAAGTACGCAGCGGCCACCGAGTAAAAGGCTTCACTATGTATATTCTTCTTACTCAGACCCGGAGAGGAATCGAATTTATCTCCCGTCAGCTGGCGCTGGCGGGAGGTGTAATTATGATTCTGCTCGCACTGATGACTGTCATCAGCATTATCGGAAGAACCCTGTTCGGCATCACCGTTGAGGGTGATTATGAACTGGTGGAAATGGGGCTGGCGATCTCAATCTTCCTGTTTCTGACAGAGTGCCAGCTGAAAAAAGGGCACGTTATTGTCGATTTTTTTACGCTGAATCTGGCTAAACGAAAGATCTATTTTCTCGATGCGGTGGGTAATCTGATTTTTACGATCATTGCCGCCACGCTGACCTGGCAGATGTACCTGGGTGGGCTGGATTATCACGAGTATATGGAGCAATCGATGATTCTTGAGCTGCAGGTCTGGATAGCCTACATACCGGCGGTCTTTTGCCTCGCGCTGCTTACCCTCTGCTGTTTTATTGATACCCTCCTGGGCTTCAGGGAGTACCTAAGATCATGAGTAATATCGAACTGGCCCTGTCCATGCTGGCCCTGCTGCTCGTCCTGATGTCGATCAGGATCCCCATTGCCATTGCGATGCTGGGCTGCGGTGCTCTGGGCTACACTATTCTGGCGGGCTTTCCCACCACTCTTAACTATCTGAGTACGGTACCCTACTCGAAGTTTTCCACTTATGATCTGTCAGTCGTGCCTCTTTTTCTGCTGATGGGTGAACTGGCCACCCGAGCGGGAATAACCACCGAACTGTTCCGTACCTGTAACACCTGGGTGGGGCAGTTTAAAGGAGGACTGGCTATGGCGGCGGTGTCCGGCTGCGCCGCTTTCGGTGCAATCTGCGGCTCATCCCTGGCAACGGCCTCCACGATGGGTCAGGTTGCCCTGCCGGAAATGAAGAAAAATAACTATGCAGGAGGACTGGCTGCCGGCTGTCTTGCTGCAGGCGGTACGCTGGGGATACTGATCCCACCGTCAATGGTATTGATCATCTTTGCCGTACTGACTGAACAAAATATATCCAAGATGTTTATCGCTGCATTTGTACCGGGTCTGCTGGCGGCTGGCGGCTATATTCTGGCAATTGCCATCTATGTGCGGATCTTTCCTAAATCAGGCCCTAAGGGTGAAAAAACCACCTGGGGACAGAAGTTCAGATCCACCAAGGATGTCTGGCATATCACTCTGATCTTTCTGATTGTACTGGGTGGTATCTATCTCGGTTTCTTCACGCCGACAGAAGCTGCAGCGGTCGGGGTAATTCTGACCGGGATACTGGCACTGACCCACGGCAAACTCACATTCGGGCAGTTTAAAGACAGCATCATCAGAACAGCCGTCTCCAGCGCGATGATCTTTATGATCATTCTGGGTGCCGATCTTTTCAGTGTATTTATCGCACTGACAAACCTGCCAAACCTCGGTGCTGAGCTGTTATTAAATGCCCAGATGTCTCCCTATCTGATTCTTGCACTGATGCTGCTAAGCTACTTCATACTGGGTTGTTTTATGGACAGTCTGGCGATGATTCTGCTGACGATCCCAATCTACTTCCCCATTATTGTTGCTATGGACTTCGGCATGTCTGTTGAAGATACTGGCATCTGGTTTGGAATTCTTGCACTGGTAGTTGTCGAAGTGGGGCTGATCACACCGCCAGTAGGTATGAACGTATTTATCATCAACTCCTTTGATAAATCACTCTCGCTTAAAGAGAGTTTCAGAGGCGTTGTACCATTTATATTGTCCGACTTTTCCCGGGTTATTCTGCTGGTTCTGTTCCCGCCGATTACTCTGGCACTGGTACACCTGTTAAGTTAAGCGGACGATAGCGACACAACCGGGTGCAATCAGACCACATTATCTGAGCTGAATGCACCGGGTAATACTTTTAGAAGAGACAGGGTGACACTATGAATATCGATGAGATCATCGCAATTGATTTCCACACACATGCTGAAGAGCCTTGCACCTGTGTCAGGGATGATGGCTATTATGAGTTTCAGCAGGACTTTGCCAAATATTTTAAGAACCCTGCCGGCCACAATATGCTGCCAACAATTGAAGAAACAGCCGCCTATTACCGTGACCGGAAAATTGCCTGCGTCCTCTTTCCTGTCGATGCGGAACGCGAAACCGGATTTCGTCGCTATGAAAATGAAGAAGTGGCTCAGCTGGCCGCTGAAAACAGCGATATTATCATCCCTTTCGCATCAATTGACCCGGCTAAGGGGCGCTTAGGAGCCCGGGAAGCCCGTCGTCTGGTGCGTGATTTTGGCGTGCGCGGCTTCAAGTTTCATCCGACCATGCAGGGTTTTTACCCGAATGACCGGTCAGCCTATGTGCTCTATGAAGCGATCGCCGAAGAGGGGGCTATCTCATTGTTCCACACCGGTCAGACCGGTGTTGGCGCGGGCACCCGGGGCGGTATGAATATGCGATTAAAATACTCTAACCCTATGTATATTGATGATGTAGCCGCTGATTTTCCGGATATGCCAATTGTTATGGCACACCCATCGTTTCCATGGCAGGAAGAGGCGCTTTCCGTTGCCACCCATAAACCTAATGTCTATATCGATATGTCAGGCTGGTCGCCAAAGTATTTTCCAAAGATTCTGATTCAATATGCAAACTCCATCCTCAAAGATAAGATGCTGTTTGGTTCAGACTGGCCGGTTATCACGCCGGACCGCTGGCTGAAAGACTTCGATACGATTGGTATCAAAGATGAAGTAAAACCCAGGATTCTGAAAGAAAACGCAGTCAGACTGCTGGGCCTGTAACGGTATCTGAAACGACAAAGCCCCGGTTGCTTCGCTGATATTCAGCACACAACCGGGGCTTTTTTGCAGACGTTTTACAACCGCTGTGCAAACAGGCAGCCGTTATACTTTTGCAGGCTTATGTGTCGCTATACGATCCAGAATATCAATAATTAAATCCTTCTCACCCTCATTCAGAAGGCTGGTAAAGCTTGCTTCATGATTCAACACCTCAGCAACCAGCTCCTTATAAAAAGTTTCGCCATGCTTAGTCAGAAACAGCGCATGTGAACGACGATCAGATGCCGAAGGCTTACGCTCGACTATATTCATACTTTCAAGCCGGTCAACAACGCTGACCATAGCCGAACGGTCATTTCCCAGTGCATTGGCTATTGCGGTCTGGGTTAAACCGGGATTACGCTCTACGATAGAGAGCACACCAAATAAACCCGGTGTGATACCAAACCGGGAACAGTGCTCAGAAAAGTCATTGAAAATATTTACCTGAGCCCTTCTCAGTTTATAGCCAACAAGGGTATCAAGGATTCCGTAATCAATATCTTCCGATGAATTTAGATTAGCCATCAAATTATTTACATTCTTAACAATTTTAATTAAAGCAATTATAAAGGATTGTTATCTCTAATAACACTCATTAGCCAGTGCCAGCGGCCTTTACATTTTGACAAGAATATTTTGCAGGTGATTGAAGCCTGGTTTCTGACTTAACAGATCCCTTCCACTGATATACTCAATCAGCGCTCAGAAACCAGGCATTTTTTGCTCCCACACCCGATCCGCCCGGATAAACCGGTCTATCCATAGCGTTTGCTGATGAAATCCCTTACGCCGCAAGCGGATGATCGTGAAAAACATGGCTGCTCTCGATCAGTGCTTTGGGGCAGAGAGTCCTCACCCGCTTATGCACCTCGGGCAGCAACCCGACAGCCACATCAACTATCATCAGAATCTGCCCCGCTTCGATAGCATGCCGGTATTTTTGGAGATGAGAGTTTGGAGTACTCTCACCAATTGCTTTACCAACCACGCCCCCCCAAAAAGCGCAGATAATTGTGATGACTAACAGAGACATAGCACCAAACTCAAAGCTGGAAATCTTCGAGCCGTAGGCAACTATACCGGCTACCAGCCCCAGTACACCACCGGCGACGATGCCCCAGTTGAAATCATTCTCCACCTCTGTCGTTTCCATCTCGGTTGCTTCGTGCAGATGAGCTTTCTGCAACATTGCATGGTCCTCGGCGATAAGGTGCATCACGGAATCATCAATACCCAGCTGCCGTAACTCCTCCACCACACGTTCAGCATGAGCCAGATCCGGCATCAGAAAAGTTAAACGTCTCATTTCATACCTCCCGGCCTGACAGGCCGTTATGAGTACAGTAAGTATAGTTCAACCATCAATTGCGTAAATAAGTTAGAACAAACTCATATGAAGGTAACAGCAGCCACTACCCGACTTCAAAAGATCCGGGCAAAGTTAATCGCCAGCAAAAAAAAGCCTGTCATATTGACAGGCTAATCACTGAAGATGTTTATCGATTTCCAACATCATACCATTCCCATGGAACTGCATGATCAGCTTGTTCCTTTTTCATCATAGTTTGTTCTTCTTTCATCATATGTTCTTCCGGAGCATCGCTCATCATTCTTGAATGATCGAGTATAGTGTTATATCGTCCAACAAATTCAGCCTGAGCCTGCATTGAAAGTGTCGCTGCTGTAAGCATAACTGCACCAGCTATCGCTAATTTGTTCATTGCCCTATCCTCATATATTTCGAGTACAGATCAACAGTATTCCAGTAAGCTGAAATGACGCTGAAAACAGAGAAACAATTTGGAATAGAATTATAACCAAATGAGATTAAGTGCAGACTTCAAATGAGCAAACATATTATTTTAACGCAGCCAATACCCGCAATATACTGTGGCAACCATTGAACCTGACGCTCTGAACGACGGTCGATTCTAACGTCCCACACCCGCATATTTGTGAAGCCAGTAGCAGATCAGTAACGCAATACTGATTAGCACCAGAAAACCTCCGACCAACGGGTAGATAGTCTGATTGTAGAGCTGGCCGATCATCAGGCTGAAAATAATACTCAACAGCGTTGATAAAGCACTGATCAGCCCGGCACCAATTCCCGCCAGATGTCCCAGAGGCTCCATCGCCATTGAGTTCAGATTACCAAACAGCAATCCCACAGCAAAGAACACCAGAAAAAGATAGGTCACCAGTGACAACAGGGGCGGATGTCCCGAGTAAGCCAGCACCCATGGTGAGTAGATCAGTGTACACAGGATAATACTAACCAGAGAGATGATGATCAGCCGCCACATACCATAGCGTCCCACCAGACGGGCATTCATGAGTGACGCCAGACCAATAGCACCTGCCAGGCAGCCAAAATACAGAGGAAACTGTGTTCCCAGTGCATATTGATCCTGTAACACCGGTTGCGACAAACTCAGGTAACCGATAAAAGCGCCGAACACCAACCCTGTAACCAGAGTAAATCCCATCGCGATCCGGTTACTCACAACCTCTTTAAAGCCCAGCCATAGCACTCCCGAGGCGAACGGTCGACGATTCTCATCCGTCAGAGTTTCCGGCAAGCGAATAATCAGCCAGATACTCAGCAGGATCGCGATGAACAACAAACCAATAAATATCATTCGCCAACCGGAGTAATTTAACACCAGCTGTCCCAGTGCTGGTGCCATCATTGGTACCAGAATAAATACCGTCATGACAAACGACATCACCCGGGCCATTGCCCGTCCCGAGTAAAGATCCCGCACCAGTGCGACGGATACCACTCGCGGCCCCGCTAAGCCGAAGCCCTGTAACACCCGGCCCAGTAACATCTGCTGATAGGTATCTGCCGTCACTGAAAGCAGCGTACCGGCAGCAAAGATCAATAACCCGAGCAGAATGACAGACTTACGACCAAATGAGTCCGATAACGGTCCGTAGATAAACTGTCCGACAGCCATGCCGATAAAAAAGGTGACAATAACCAGCTGATTATCATTAGGATCAGCTACATTCAGTTCACTGCCAATGATCCCCAGTGCCGGCAACATCGCATCGATCGACAGCGCAGCGAGTGAAATCAGCAGCGCAATCAGGGTAACAAACTCGGTAAACGGGATAACCCTATCCTTCTGGTCGTACAATCGTAATGTCCTTAATTAAGAGATGAGCCCGCTGATGCCGGGCTGTATTTTGAGCCTGTATGATACACGCCTGAGTGATTTACTGTTCGTAAAAAAAGGAAATGATGGCCGCAATTAGTCACAGGCTATATCACCCGATAGCTCAGAGTACTCTGTAACTTAATCAGGTAAAGCAGACAATCCTGTACTACTTATTCGTCGCGGATATTAATCCTGAATAGTAAAACGATCGGCATCCATCCAGGCAGGAAACTTCTGTTTGAACTCAGCTAACTCTTCGGCAGACAGTCTGAAGCTTTCACAGAAAGGGATTCCGGGGGCATGATCAATCAGCAGATCGCCCTTAAAATCCACCAGCATGCTGTCGCCGCTGTATTCATGGCCATTGGCATCGGTTCCCACTCTATTCACTCCGGCGACATAACAGAGGTTTTCTATCGCACGGGCCTGCAGCAGCTTACGCCAGGGCTGCCGGCGTGGTGATGGCCAGTTCGCCACATAAAGCGCAAGATCATAATCATTACAGTTACGGGAGAACACCGGAAAGCGCAGGTCATAACAGACCTGTAGCAGGATTTTCCAGCCTTTGTAGTCAACAATCACCCGTTTTTCACCGGGCTGATAACGCTCATGCTCACCTGCCATCCGAAACAGGTGACGCTTGTCATAGATACTCTGAGAGCCATCCGGAAAGGTAAAAATCATTCGGTTCACATAACTATTACCCGCCTCAATGGCAAGGCTGCCGGCAATGGCAATGTTACGCTGTATTGCCTGCTGCTGAAGCCACTGACAGGTCTCGCCCCCCATCGGCTCAGCGGCTGTCCGGCTATCCATGGTAAAACCGGTGGAAAACATCTCCGGCAGTAACACCAGATCCGTACCCGCCGCATGCTGATCCATCAACTGTTCGTACATCGCACGGTTTTCAGCCGGATTCTGCCATTGCATATCTGGCTGAATCAGCGTTATTGTCAGATCCTGCATAGCTTCTCCGCGGCCTCCCTCAGAGTTTCATCACTTTTAGCAAAACAGAAACGTACTAACCGTTGTTCCGGGGGTGACTCATAAAAAACAGATATCGGAATAGCTGCCACACCAATCTCGGTGGTGAGCCAGCGGGCAAAGGTCAGATCATCCATATCCGGCTGAATATCAGAGTAATCCATCAACTGAAAATAGGTTCCATTCGCCGGGGTAAAACGAAACCTGCCGGACTGCATCAACTGACAGAACAGATCACGCTTTTGCTGGTAAAAACCCGGCAACTCCAGATAATGTTCAGGAAAATCATTAATAAAATCAGCCAGTGCCAGCTGAATCGGATGCACCGTACAGAATGTCAGATACTGATGTAGTTTACGAAACTCAGTCGTAAGTGCCGCCGGTGCAACACAGTAGCCAACCTTCCAGCCAGTAGTGTGATAAGTTTTACCAAAAGATGAGACAACAAACGCCCGCTCTGCCAGAGCAGGCCTGCGCAACAGACTCTGATGCGGACCATTGAAACAAATATGTTCGTATACCTCATCACTGAGGAGCAGAATCCCACTATCTTTTACCAGTGCCTCCAACTGATCAAGATCTGCTGATGACAATACAGAACCGGTTGGGTTATGGGGGCTGTTCAGAATAATCATGCGGGTTCTGGAATTAATCGCCGCCTTAACCTGTGGCCAGTCAATTGCAAAACCAGGGGCCTGCAGAGCCAGATGCACTGCCCGTCCACCATTCAGTTCAATAGCCGGTTCATAACTGTCATACGCAGGATCAAAGACAATCACCTCATCCCCAGGGCAGACCACTGAACCAATTGCAGCAAACAGTGCCTCAGTAGCACCCGAGGTGACCGTCACATCGGTGTCGGGATTAACGGTACAGCCGTAGAGTTTCTCTACTTTCAGCGCAATTGCATTACGCAGCGCCGGCACACCTGCCATCGGCGCATACTGATTGAAACCGTTTTCCAGGTAGTAGGTAACTCTGTCCAGCAACGCTAACGGCCCGTCAAAATCGGGAAAGCCCTGAGACAGATTAATAGCCCCATGCTCTGCTGCAAGCTGCGACATCTCAGTAAAAATAGTAGTACCAACTTTTGGTAGTTTGGTCGGAGGGTATTGCATGAATATGATGTTCCTTTCCAGGCACGCTGTAAAATACAGTTATATGGATTAACTCTAAGTCTGCTCTGGCTAAGGGTCAAGCTGAACCCGCCCCTGATCAGAATATCAGCAGGTGCAATACACCACGCACCAGAATTCCGACTATTGCACCAAACACCGCAGCCCTGGCGATGGATGAAACCCGCTTGCCCGCAGCCATCAGAATCGCAATCCCGGCTACATCAAACGGATGGATAATAAAACCGGCAATTCTGTTCAGATCGGTCGCCGTCATCGCCCCCTGATTGATCAGGTCAATGGTGACCCCCATCATTGCCGTACCACCGGCAATAAACTTTGTCACTATCGGCAATACAGTCGCTTCAGGCAGGTCAACCAGTGCCAGTACCGGAGCAAGCAGAGCGGTAAGCAGCTCCATCGAGCCGGTCACTTTCAATAAATTAACAAAACAGAGCGCCAGAATAAGCAATGGTATTGAGGCGATGACAATCTTCACCCCTTCCTGACCGCCATCTGACAGAATCTGAATCACGTTTTTCTTTTCGTGCAACTCAGGAGCCAGATGTTCAGCATGGCTATAATCATCATCCAGTGCGGGATCACGGGCAAACAGATAGTAGGTTGCTGCCGCAGCGATAAGCCCTCCAACCAGAGAGGTCGTCATAATAACCGGCACATCCAGCCCCACCACCGCCATGGGAAAAACAACATTGGCCTGCGACATAGTCAGAACCACCGCCAGAGTTGCAGCAATTGCCCGTCGGGCAGTGCCATCACGGTCCATAATTGCCAGGGTAGCAACCGGCGCATTAAAGCTGACAAACAGAATTTGCAGCATCGCAAAGATGCCAACCCCAGGCACTCCGAACAGTTTAACCAGAGGCGAAAGCCTGTTTGATATCCAGCCCAGAACCCCCTTACTCTCGAGCAATTTCATCAAAGACAGCATCACCACCATGACTGGCAACAATACATATAACACCAAATCTACAGCCGTGCGGCCCGAATCAAGAATCAGCGTAATTATCTGTTCCATAGCACTTCACAGTTTCCATTCAGATTTTAAAACGGCCAATTTAGATGAATTGGAACTTTACTTCGACTCTTTGCTCTACCAGGACGGTTTTTATCCAAATCGTTCCGGGCAGATGATGTCAGTCATGAAAATATCAAAAAAGTGCCATGAAAACATAAAATGAGCAGCTCAACAAACGATTAAAACAGCCGATTATGTTAGATTAGCGTAGCTAAAGAGTTCTGTTTACAGGATTAAAAGCCAGACACAGCTCCATGACAAACGCCAGTACAGTAATAGAATACGGATCTGTTTTGAAGACAATTACAATAAAGAAAGCTTCGGTCCACTATTTTGGGATACACAAAACAACAGGCCTGTGTCAGGGGTACCTGAGATTTTTCGTATGTCTGGCGGTCAGTCAGATACTGATAGCGCTGCCCGCGGCCGCTCAGTCGAATCAGCCTGAGAAAAGCACTGCGATAACGACTGCCACCCAACGACTACTCAGCCTTGATCAGAATATGATCGAACTGGCCTCTGTCAGCGCCGCTGTTGTTGACAGCAAAACCGGTGCCCCGATATATAGAAAAAATGCAGATCTGGTTATGCCCATTGCATCAATCACCAAGTTGATGACCGCTATGGTGACTCTGGATTCAGAGCTGTCCTTGTCAGAAAAGATACGCTTCACTGAGGCGCATAAACACGCCAACCATAATTACTATTCCCGTATCAGGATAGGCTCTGAACTTGCCCGTAAAGATGTTATCCGCATCGCCCTGATGTCCTCTGAAAATATGGCTGCCTCAGCACTGGGACACACCTACCCCGGCGGTATCAAAGCGTTCGTCAAAGCGATGAATCTTAAAGCCCGGCAGCTGGGCATGACTGATACCCACTTTGTCGATTCAAGCGGTCTTTCAGAAGAGAATGTCTCAACTGCCACAGATCTTGCCATCATGGTGCGCGCCGCTGCCACCTACCCGAAGATATCCGAGTACAGTAAAACCAGAGACTATACTGCCCGCTTCAGCAGCCCTCGATATACACTCCGATACGGTAATACAAATGTACTGGTGCACCGGAAAAGCTGGCAGATCGACGTCACAAAAACCGGTTATCTGGATGAAGCTGGTCGCTGTCTGGTTATGATGGCCCGGATTGATGGCCGGGAAACCGTGATGGTGATGTTAAACTCATATGGAAAACGTACACCCATTGGCGATGCCGGGCGTATTAAACGCTGGCTCACAACGGGAAAAAGCGGAAAAATAAGTGGTTCTGCCAGGCATTATCAGCGTCAGGTGCTGCAACAGCTCATGCCTGAACAGCTGGCATTGCATTAGATGAACCACACAGATGATCAGCCCTCTTTAGTCTTAAGCAACAGCAGACTCAACGGGCGGACCTGGGGGCTGAAGACATGAACAGAAATCTACTTGAAAGCTTACATCATGATGATTTCGAAAAACTGGCTGCCGATATCAAGCATTCACTGGAAGCGCACCGATACTGGATGCAAAGAATCACCACAGCACTGGTAACCCGTCAGCCCATCACTGACAGACAGTTTATTGCTGAGGATGCTCATCGCCACTGTCACTTTGGCTGCTGGCTGGAAAAAATCCTTGCGGATGAGCTGTTTCAACAGGGCTCTTTTCTGAAAATTGAGCAGTATCACAAGCGGCTGCATGACTCCGCCCGTTCTATCATTAATCAGCTAAACTTCAACGGCGAAGTTGATGTTGAAGCGTTTGAAAACTTTATGCAGCAGCAGAAAGAGTTCTTCGATATGGTGATGATGCTGTTTGAATTTTCCGTATTAAATAAACAGCAATTTGATCCGACCACACAACTGATGAATCGTCGCTCGGTAGACTCTGTTCTGGCCAATGAATATAGCCGGATGAAACGGGCAGACGATTATTACTGCTGCATCGCCATGGCCGATATAGATCATTTTAAAGAGGTGAACGATGTCTGGGGGCATGATGTCGGGGACCTCCTCCTGAGTCACACAGCAAAAATATTCAACGATGCCATTCGGCGCCATGACACTGTTTCACGTTATGGTGGTGAAGAGTTTCTGTTTATCTTCCCGGATATGCCGTTACCACAGGCTGAATCAGTCATTGAACGTATTCGCATAAAACTGATGAACGCCAGTATCAGCCACCATGGTAATCTGCATAGTGTCACGGCCTCTTTTGGTGTCACTCAGATGTGTCGTCACTGCGATATTAAAGGTTCGATCAAGCGCGCAGATATCGCCATGTATGCGGCCAAAGAGAACGGCCGGAACTGCACCGTAACCATCGATAGTCAGGCAGTAACCAGGCAAACATCATATGACCATCTCAATAACGAGATCACCGACCTGATGCGCCAACACTGCAAACTGGTTCAGCACGACAGCAATTAGCGCGGGACAGAATCAAGCCAGCGCCAATCTCACCGCAGCCGCCGCATGAATAGCGGTAGTGTCATACAACTGAACTGGCGTATCCTGCTGTCCCACCAGCAAACCGATTTCCGTACATCCCAGAATCACTGCCTGAGCTCCCCGGGCTGCCAACTCATCAATAATCTGCAGGTACTGCTCTCTGGAATTATCTTTGATAATGCCCTGACAAAGTTCCTCATAAATGATGTTATGCACAATACTCTGAGCACTTTCAGTCGGTATTATGACCTGAATACCATGATTATCTCTCAGCCGGCCCTTATAAAAATCCTGCGCCATGGTGAAGCATGTCCCCAGTAAACCAACGGTTTCTATGCCATCTTTTTTCAGCTGCTCCGCAGTGGCATCAGCAATATGCAACAACGGGATCGACACCGCGGCGTCAATCTGCGGCGCAACCTTATGCATCGTATTGGTGCCAATGAGAAAAAAATCAGCACCGGCTGCTTCCACAGCCTGTGCAGCTTTCTCAAGAATAACGCCAGCTCCGTGCCAGTCATCCTGATGCTGCAACGCTTCAATCTCTGCAAAATCGACGCTGAACAGGGCAATTTTTGCCGAGTGTAAGCCACCCAGATGCTCTTTGATGCCCGCATTGATTGCCCGGTAATAACTGGCCGTTGATTCCCAGCTCATCCCGCCTAACAGTCCGATCGTTTTCATTCGTTATCTCCTTATCTCTGTGTATTGAGCATATAAAACCGTGAGTGATTAACCAGATACAGTTTTAGCCGCACAGAGCAGTACAGATTGTCGATAGACTGATCTACCCTTAGATAGGTATGCGTAACAGATCTTAAATACAAACAACCTGAGCAGGTGATTATTATGACGATAAAATCGATGTCTGAAATTTTCTATCACCCCGGTCTGGCGATGAAGCACCTTCGGGATGAAAAACTGAAAGGCACAGCAGAGGTCCTGTTTCTTCTGGCTGCGCTGGCACTGATCCCGTCAGTGTCACTGTTTATCGGCACCACTCAGATTGGCTGGAGCCTCACACCGGGTGGCGATGCCGTAAAACTCAGTATCATTAGTGCCCTTAACTCATCTATCGCCTTCTATCTGGCAATCTGTTTCGCTCTGGGTGCGATGGGATTCAGCATTCACTGGATGGAAAAAACCTATGGTGGGCATGCGTCTCTAGAGCGCTGCATGAATCTGACCCTGTATACCGCCACTCCCCTCTTAATTTCAGGATTTGCCGGTTTATATCCGATGCTGTGGTTCTGCGTCGCCATCGGAATGACTGCTCTTATCTACAGCGCATACCTGCTGTTTACCGGTGTGCCCATCATTATGAAGATACCTGAAGAGAGAGGATTTATGTTCTGTATTTCAATTCTGACGGTAGGCGTGGTCATACTTGTGGCACTACGGTCAGCAACCGTGTTTCTCTGGAGTACCATGACACCTCTGATCTACCTGCCCTGATTTCGTAGTGCGATAAAAAATAAAAGCCTGTCTGAGCATCAGAACAGGCTTTAAGATTTTGTTATAACGGGTTCACGATCAGCGGCAGTACAACTGCTGACGCAACATATCGATAGCCTGATCAATTCCAGTAAAAGCCGACCGCTGTTTAATTAATATCTCTCCCAGTTTCAGAGCCAGCCTCTCAGAGTCCGCCCGACGCTCAGCATCCTCAATCGACTCAAGATCCAGCACATGAGCCAGACCGATAGTGCGGCGGATCATTTCGGCTCCGGCATATCCCAGACTATCTGCCAGCAACTCACTCATATACCAGTCTGCATACTCATCCAGCTGCAGACTTGGATCGCGGGTTTCTGTCTGCATATATTGCCGGAAACGCTGCTCAAAGGTATTCCACAGAGTTTTTACACCCTCCAACACCCACTGCTGATAGTCACTGCGTTCAACATGATCACCCGACTGATTCGCCTGTCCGGCAACATTTAACAGATAATTACCGATAATCGAACCGATATCGAAACCTGCCGGGCCGACATAGGCAAACTCAGGGTCGATAATTTTAGTGCCACTTTGATTGGCAAAAACGGATCCGGAATGCAGATCACCGTGCAACAGAGTTTCAGCCTGATTGAGGAATTTCACCTTAAGACGAGCCACCTCCAGTTTTAACGCGTTGTCCTGCCACAGCTGTTCCGCATCGGCACGGATAAACGCATTGATGCTGTTGCGCTCGTGATCACAGTAAGGGTCCCAGAAAAACAGCTCTTCAGAAATTTTGCACAGATCCGGATTAATAAACCCCTTAACCAGAGACTTCTTCTCATACGTATCAAGATAGAGATCCGAGGTATAAAACAGAGTATCCGAAAGAAACCGCCCCAGGTGTTCAGCCAGCAGCGGCAGCTTCTGACGCCGCACCATTACAATACGCAGATTCTCGAATGCGCCGATATCTTCCATCACAATGGCGCACTGCTCAGCATCATAGCTGTAAACACGGGGAACCAGGTCGGGGCAGTGTTTTGCCTCCAGCTGCAACGCCTCAGCCTCAATCCGTACCCGGTCCTGAGACAGCGGCCAGCCCTCACCAATAATCCGGACGTAGGGCAGCGCCTGCTTGATAATCAGACTGTTTGAATCACCGGAAACCCGGTACACAAAGTTAATATTGCCATCACCGATCTCCTCCACCCGCAAAGACTCATCGGCAGTAAACAGATCGCTGTGCTGACGGGCAAAAGCAATTACATCAGCATCCGAGGAAAATTTTCTAAAGCTCATTGTTGTTGTCAGTTCCAAAGCTAGTAAAGAGTGCTATCAAAAAGAGAGGTTAATAGTCCCCTCTCTGACTGGATTGACTGCATTGTGGCAAATCAGTCCCTCTCTGCCTACCCCTTTTCTGACCGGGCAGTTCCTGATAACTTAGGCGGCCTGAAAAACCTTCCCGATGGAGCCGCCATGAAAGACCTGTTCGCGACCAGTATTAAGTACCAACAAGGGGCTCTTTACGTGCTGGATCAGCATCAGCTGCCTCACCAGGAGCAGTGGCTACCCTGCGATAACAGCGATGCGATGATCGAAATGATTAAAAAATTACAGATTCGTGGTGCTCCACTGATCGGAATCGGTGCCAGTCTGCTGCTTGCGCATCTGGCAGAACAGGGTCTGACTACTGATGAGCTGCGCACTCAGGCTGAACGATTGCGTGCAGCGCGTCCTACTGCGGTTAATCTGATGAACTGCATCGACCGTATGCTGGCGACTCTGGAGAGCACAGGCCCGCTCGCACTCAGCCGCTGTGCCGAGCAACTGTTCGAAGAAGATGTTGAACTGTGTAATCGCATGGCGGCATTTGGTGCAGAACTGATCGCAGACGGCGCGAATATTCTTACCCATTGCAACACGGGCAGCCTGGCAACGGCTGGCGCAGGTACCGCAATCGGTGTTATCGGCGCAGTCAAACAACAGGGGAAACAACTGCATGTCTGGGTGGATGAGACCCGCCCACTGCTTCAGGGTGGTCGCCTGACAGCCTGGGAGATGGCACGCATGAATATTCCACACACTCTGATCTGCGATAACATGGCTGCGACACTGATGGCCCAGGGCAGAGTGGATGTGGTGCTGGTCGGTTCAGACCGGATCGCCGCAAACGGCGACTTTGCCAACAAAGTAGGTACTTACTCACTCGCGGTGATCGCCCATCACCACAACGTGCCTTTCTATGTGGTCGCCCCCTACACCACGGTTGACCCCGAATGCCCTGATGGTAAAGCGATACCGATAGAGCAGCGCAGCCCGGCTGAGGTTCAGGGGGTGAGTGGCAGCTTTGGTGAGATTAACTGGGCACCGGATAATACACCGGTCTATAACCCGGCATTTGATGTCACCCCGGCAGAACTGGTCACTGGCTGGATTCTGGATACCGGAGTTTACAGTCCGGAACAGATAGCCGCCGGGGCGTTAAAGAATCTCTGAATATCATTCAGGGTCTGTGGAGCTTAGCCCCGGAAGGGGCTATTGCAAGGGGTGGACGACTAAGACTCACCGCTCAAACCAAGGCTCATCCCTCAAACTTAGGAAACTGATCCGCAATCGGGCTGCCGGTATAGCTGGCGACCCAGCCTTCCGGATTATTGAACAAACGGATGGCGGTAAAGTCAGGTTCCGGCCCCATATCAAACCAGTGAGTGGTGTTAGCTGGCACAGAGATAAGGTCATCTTTGCAGCAATGTACCTGGTAAACTTTATCGGCCACATGAAGATAGAACATCCCCTCCCCCCTGACAAAGAAACGCACTTCATCTTCACTGTGAGTATGCTCGCAGAGAAACTTCTGTCGCAGCTCATCCTTCGCCGGATTGTCACTGGCCAGACTGATCGTATCAACCGTAATATAGCCCTGTTCATCTTTCAGGCGCTGAATTTCGACCGCATAGGCAGTCAGAATCTCTTCAGCACTGCTATTGGCATCAATGCTCTGCGTTGCAGACCAGCACTCAAACTGAACACCAATCGCGGCCAGCTGTGCACTGATTTCAGCGCTGTCCGTGGTCGAAAAAAACGGCTGGACCTTGTCTTCAGGATATATAGTTAATTCACTCACTGCTCTGTCCTCTGTTAAATATTCTCTGTCAGCCTGATCTGCTGAAAACTCTGAACTACTGGATGCGAACACGCTGAAGGAAGCTGTTCCCGTGCCAGTAATACCGTGGCCATTCCTGCTTCGCGTGCTGCATCCAGCTCCTCGGTAATGTCGGAAAGAAACATGATTTCCGCAGCTGGCAAGCCGATATCCGATGCGATATTCCGGTAAGCATCCGGCTCACGTTTATGTCCGATACGGGTGTCATAGTAACCGCTGAAGAGTGGCGTCAGATCACCAAAATCACTGTAACCGAATAACAGTTTCTGCGCCTTCACCGATCCCGATGAAAACACATACAGATCCAGCCCCTGCTGTTGCCACTTCTGCAGATACTCATAGGCATCGTTATACAGATGGCCGGTAAAATCCTGTTGCTCATATCCGGTCACCCAGATCAGCCCCTGCAAACTCTTCAATGCAGTAACTTTCTTATCCTGTTCAATCCAGCCGAGAAACGCTGCGATCAGCGTTTCCAGATCTGCATCCGGCTGCCCCAGCTCAACCCGGGCATCCTCCAGCACAGACTGCACAGCGTCATCTTCCGAATGACTGCGCACATAACCGGGCAGGTACTCATAGGCATAGGGAAACAGAACCTTATGCACAAAGTTAATATCCGTGGTGGTGCCTTCAATATCGGTCAGAATCGCTTTAATCGTCATGGATTACTCTTTATACACTCTTATTTAACGCCCAGGCGGCGCATCTCCAGTTCGCAGGCAAACAGAAACTCCAGCCCTTCCAGATGATGCCGGGCCTCACTCACATCGCATCCCCAGGCATACAGGCCATGACCGCGCACCAGAAAGCCCCAGCTCAGCGGCGTTTGCTGCCAACGTGAAGTCAATTGCTCGGCCAATGCCAGCATATCCTGAGTATTTTCAAATACTGCCAGCCGAATCTCAGGCTCATGACTGGTGTTGCCGTTCAGAGACTTTTGCATTTCGTAACCGCTGATTGTCAGCCAGTCAGACAACTCCAGCCGGGACAACACCGTTGAGGCTACTGAGTGAGTATGCAACACCGCGCCAATGCCCGACTCAAGTTGATACAACCGGGTATGCAGTAGTGTTTCTGCAGAAGGTTTAAGCCGGCTTTCAACCGGGTTACCCTGCAGATCAACCGTTAGCAGATCGTCACCCTTTAACTGCCCCTTATGACGACCCGATGCGGTCACCAGTGCACGATCAGCAGATAATCGTGCAGAAAAGTTTCCACCGGTTGCCGGACACCAGCCCTGGGCATCGATCCAGCGGCCGGCATCGATTAGTGCTGATGAGAGAATGGCTGAAGGAATAGGTGCGTGCATGAATCAATATCCACTCTGAAAATTACAGTTAGTGTACTCGATTTTACGCCCCTGACGAAATCTGTTCTCGCCCATAAATCAATCTTAATCAGCCCTGAAACGTTAACAGCAAGTGCTCTCACGGCGCTCAAAATAACCGGAGCGGAATGCGAAAACAGCTGAAAGTGCCATAATGTATTTCAAGCACCTCTTACAGCGCAAATGGTTTGCCTGGGTTGCATTAACAGTTGCTATCAATAGTTGCTATCAATACTTAAGGTCTTACAGAATGAGGCAGGTCAAAATATCTGATGAAAGCCGATTACAAACACCTTATCCATATAAAAAGCCATGATGAACTGACGCTTTACGAACTGATTCCCGATCCGGTGTGGATCTTTGATCTGGATAAGCACGGATGGTGGTGGGGGAATGAGCCTGCCCTTAAATTCTGGGGACTGAGCCATCTGGATGAGCTGATCAACAAAGATCTCTCCGACGATACCCAGGGAGCCAGGGACCGGACAGCCCAAACGTTTGAACTGGCGGCCAAAAACGGCCTGACCATTGATCCCTGGACCACTTACCCTGAAGGGAATCCCAAAACGATTTATATAAAACACAGAGCAGTGCTAGTCGGGCCCAAACGTCACCGGGCGATCATCGCCTATATTAACGAGCAGGTGAATCTGGGCGAAACACCGGAAAACCTGCTGCTGGTTGAAGCGATGCGTTATACCACCGTTATGGTCACCAGCTTTACGTTCAAAGGAGAGATCGTAATCGAAAACCCAGCCGCAACTGAAGCCTATAAGCATATTAATCCAAAACAGTTGCCAGATGATCAGTCAGCATTCTGTGCCCGATTCGCCGACCCGAAAGAGGGGCGTTCCCGACTGAAAAAAGCGATCAGAAATAAAGGGGGACGCTGGACCCACCAGATGCGCACCAGCAAGGGTTTACGAAAGCATACTCTTGATATTCGCATAACCCGCCACCCACTCAGTGGGGACTTCCTGATACTGATGACTGAATATGATGTGACGCAGCTACATGACTCGCTGGATAAAGCCCGGGATGCACAGGACGAACTACGGAAAATGGCTCACTATGATGCGGTCACCGGCATTCCCTCACTTAATTATTTATTGCAGCATGCTCCTAACTATCTGGCCAAAGCGGAACGCGGCAGACAGCGAGTGGCTGTCATGTTTATTGATCTCGACGGATTTAAAGCCATCAATGACACATGGGGGCATGATCTGGGCGACCGGGTGTTACGGGAAATAGCCCAGCGATTATCAGGTATATTACGCGAGGCGGACCAGATCGCCCGTATTGGCGGAGACGAGTTTGTCATTCTGGTGGACGATATCCATAACGAAAACAGTGTGACAACAGTCTCCGAAAAGATCATCCATCAGCTGGAAGGAAAAATGACGATTAAAGACTCTGTATTCCCTCCCATTCAGGTGGAAGTCAGCGCCAGTATTGGTATCGCCCTTTTTCCTGATCACGGCCGTAATCTCGAACAACTGATCAAGGTTGCGGATAAGGCGATGTACCATGTGAAAAAAAGTGGTAAAGCTAATTACTATCTTGAAAATAACACGGATAGTGATTTCGACAAAAAGTAACATTCAGCAATGAAGGCTGGCAGAAAATCGTTTTTCACCGTTGTCTCAGGTTATCTGACTGAGGCAGGTTTTATTCCGTCATCTCTCCACACACGTTGCGACTCATCATCTCTCTGGCACTCTCTGGAGACTGGGTCGCTAACAGATAGTGTAGTTTGGTAAAAGCTGCTTCCAGGGTCAGGTCACAGCCGGGTACCACGCCGATCCGGTTGAGTGTTGCTCCGGTCGCATAAGCGCCCTGAATGACAGAGCCTTGCAGGCACTGTGTAACATTAACAATAATAACACCCCGTTTCACAGCGCCCTCCAGTTCCGCCATCAGCTCACCGTTAGCATCTGGCGGATTACCCGCACCATAGGTATGCAGGATAACCCCTTTAACCTCCTTATGGTTTAAGAGATCACGCGCGATACGGGCCGGTACTCCAGGGTAGACAGGCAATACAACTACCGCTTCAGGGTTAAAGGCGGGTAGAGCGAAATCCGCTTTACCCGCCGGCAACAACCGTTCGCTATACAGATCAATATTGATACCCACCTGTCCCAGCCAGCCAGCATTAGGCGAATCGAAAGCATCTAAGCCGGTCGTTTTAACTTTACGGCTACGATTACCCCGCAGCAGACGACCATTAAAACAGATACACACTTCTGGAATATCGTAGCGACCGGCAAACATCAGAGACGTCAGGAGGTTATCCCGCGCATCATTACGCAGTTCTGACAGTGGAATCTGCGAACCGGTGACAATCACCGGCTTATCCATCCCCTGAAAGATAAAGGAGAGCATTGAGGCCGTATACGCCATGGTATCAGTACCATGCAACAGGATAAAACCATCGTACAGCGGCCAGTATTGCTGAATCACCCTGGCCAGCTCAGTCCAGTGATGTGGCTGCAGGTTAGCACTGTCGATCAGCTGCGCGAGCTCCAACACATCAAACCCGGGTAGCTGACCGGCATGACCATCCAGCTGTTCTCGCAGCTGCTGCTCAAAGCCAGCAACCGGAACATAACCATTTTCTGAAGCCTGCATCCCGATGGTGCCACCGGCATAGATGATCAATATTTTCCGTTTCATAAGACCAATTAAACACTGACTGAATGATATAAAAAAGCCCGGACAACGCCGGGCTCGATCGGCTTATCCCTGTAGTTTCCAACTGATCTTTTGTCCGGCAAAAAACGGTACAATCGGACGGCCATCAGGCAACGTGATCTCTTCAGGAAGCGTCCACTCTTCACGTACCAGCGTGATGGTGCCTTCATTGCGCGGCAGGCCATAGAAGTCAGCGCCATAATGGCTGGCAAAGCCTTCCAGTTTATCCAGCGCGCCCAGTTCTTCAAACACATGAGCATAGAGCTCAATAGCACTCCAGGCACTGTAACAGCCAGCACAGCCACAGGCGTTCTCTTTAGCTTCTTTTGCGTGAGGAGCAGAATCTGTACCCAGGAAAAACTTAGGCGAACCCGATTGCACCATCTGACGCAAGACCGCCTGATGGGTGTTGCGTTTAAGTACCGGCAAACAGAAATTATGCGGGCGTACACCGCCCACCAGCAGATCATTACGGTTTAATAACAGATGCTGTGGTGTGATAGTAGCGGCAACATTATCAGACGCGTCCTGCACAAAATGAGCCGCATCGGCCGTAGTAATATGCTCAAAGACGATTTTCAGCTGCGGGAAGCGCTCGACAATTTTGCTCATCTTCTGATCGATAAACTCTTTTTCCCGGTCGAAGATATCAACGTGATGGTCAGTGACTTCACCATGAACCAGCAGAGGCATCCCCTGCTCGGCCATCACCTCAAACAGCGGATAGATCGCTTCCAGATCAGTGACCGCGGCTGCCGAGTTGGTGGTCGCACCCGCAGGGTAAAGTTTTGCAGCAACCACGCCCGCCGCTTTTGCATCAATAATATCCTGTCCGCTGGTCGCATTGGTCAGATACAGGGTCATCAGCGGTTCAAAGGATGAGCCCGCCGGACGCGCATCCAGGATCCGCGCTTTATAGGCCATCGCCATCTCTGCATTAACCACCGGCGGTACCAGGTTTGGCATCACAATAGCGCGCTGGAAACAACGGGCTGTGGCCGGAACGGTTTCCGAGAGCATATCACCGTCACGGAAATGCAGGTGCCAGTCATCGGGGGTACGGATGGTCAGGGTTGTCATAGAGCGGGAATCCTAAGCGCTGAGAGTATTTAATCGGGACATTATACCGGTGCCGGAGCAGTGCGAAAAGCAAGCAACCGCTTTTCCCTCATTATCATGAAGATAACAGACTTGAAAACGCGTCCATCTATCCCAATTTTGATAATGACCGGAGGATTACGTCTACCGGAGGATCGTCCGGATCCTATGCTGATTTATTTTATATCGCTTCTGACGGAGGATATCTTATGAACACAATTGACCTGACACCACTCTATCGCAACAGTATCGGCTTCGACCGGCTGGCTTCACTGCTGGATAGCGCCCTGAGCAGCAATTCAGTCCCTTCTGGCTATCCGCCCTATAATATAGAGGCGCTGGACCAAAACAAATATATCATTTCGCTTGCAGTAGCAGGCTTTGAAAAATCAGATATCGATATTTCAGTCGATCGGGATGTACTGATCGTCAGGGGTTCGAAGCCGGAAGAGGAAAACCGTAAATATCTTTATCAGGGGATAGCACACCGTAATTTTGAGCGTAAGTTTGACCTTGCCGAACATATTCAGGTGAGTGGCGCTGAAATGAAGAATGGTCTGCTGAAAATCTCGCTGGTTAAGGAGATACCTGAGGCAATGAAGCCCAAAGAGATCCCCATTACGGATGCGAATACGTCTGAGCAAAAAACGCTGGACCATCAACCCGGGTGACGGTTCAGGCGCATTAACCGTTAATATAACGACAACTCAGCTTCCCTCAGGGGGAGCTGAGTCTGTCCCACACAAAGGCCAGCGGAAACTGACTATGGCAAACCGATTAACACTGATAGTGCTTTTACTCAGCTGTCTGATGCCAGGTCAGACCGCATCTGCCAATCTTCCAGTGACTGTGCCTGATCAGGGGCCATTGCCATCACTTGCACCGATGCTGGAAAAAATCAATCCGGCAGTGGTGAATATTGCCACCTACTCCACCGAAGTAAACCGCTATAACCCGCTTCTGAATGACCCTTTTTTCCGCAGATTTTTTAATATTCCCGATGAGCAGTTTCAGCAGTATCAGCAACCGGAAAGAAAACAGCAGAGTGCTGGCTCCGGGGTCATTCTTAATGCCGCTGATGGCATCGTTGTCACAAATTATCATGTTATCAAAGGCTCTGATGAGGTTCAGGTGAGCCTGATTGATGGTCGCAGTTTTGCCGCAGAAATTGTAGGTTCCGATCCGGAGCTGGATATCGCCACACTCAAAATCAGAGCGGATGATTTATCTGAAATCAAAGTAGCTGATTCATCCAGACTCAGAGTGGGCGACTTCGTCGTCGCCATAGGCAACCCCTTTGGACTGGGACAGACGGTCACAACAGGCATCGTCAGCGCACTCGGCCGTAGCGGTCTGGGTATAGAGGGATATGAAAACTTTATCCAGACCGACGCATCCATCAATCCGGGTAACTCTGGAGGGGCATTGGTGAACCTGAGGGGCGAACTGGTAGGCATCAACACCGCTATTATCGCGCCTGCCGGGGGTAATGTCGGAATAGGTTTTGCCATTCCGGCCAATATGGTGAATGCCAGTGTACGTCAGTTGCTCGCCTATGGTGAGGTAAAACGGGGGGACATTGGCATCGCAGTGCAGGATATAACGCCTGAACTAATGGAAGCCTTCGATCTTAAAAATGGACAACGGGGAGTATTAATTACTCAGGTAGGCAAGCACTCTACAGCTGCAGAAGCGGGTATTACACCAGGCGATATCGTGACGCATATCAATGGAGTAAAAACAGTATCGTCTGCCCGCTTTCGCAGCCTGATATCAATGACCCCGATCGGTGATATGCTCAGGCTGAGCCTCCTTCGCCATAGCGAAACACTGGAGATCGGTGTCAGGGTGATTGCCAGAGAAGACCTTTCCTACAGTGGAAAAAGCCTCCATCCACTACTGGACGGCGCGCAGTTCGAAAACAACCCGCAAGGCGGTGTAGTGGTAACAGGGTTAAAACCTGACTCCCAGGCAGCATTCAACGGTATCCGGCCAGGCGATATTATCGTCAGTGCTAACAGGATTACCGTGCATGATATTGAAACCCTGCAACGTGCACTGAGCCGGGACCGCTCTTCGATACTGCTGAAAATAATCAGAGATAATGTATCGCTGTTTCTGGTGATCCGTTAATTAGACCGGGGCAACTGAAGCTGGAGTGTTATATACCATTACTGCCCGTCAGCAGACTGAAGCAGCTTTAGTTTAGCGGAACGGGAGAGCGCTTTTATCTGTGCTTCCCGTTTACAGGCGCCTGAACGACTTTCCCAGGGCTCCCGATACACCAGGCTGACGGGTCGCCGGACCCGGGTGTATTTTGCCCCCAACCGGTCACTCAGGTTATGTTCTTTAGTACGACGCTCTGTATCAGTTGTCACGCCGGTATAGAGCGTGCCGTCAGCGCAGCGCAGAATGTATACAAACCAGCAGGGAGACAGGGATGACATCAGATAAAAACCAGCTTGCTCATATCCAGATTCACCTCGTCAATTGAGGCAAGAAAATTTACCAGCAACGGATTAACCTGAACGGCTTGTTCCAGTGTCAGCATATGACCCGCATTTTCAATTACCGCTAACTGACTTCCAGGCATCAGATCATGCATTGTCTGAGTGAGTGACAGTGAACAGCTGACATCCTGATCACCGCTAATGATCATAGCCGGACAGCGAACCGCTGCGATCTCATCCAGCATCGACGGACGCTGAAACAATACCCTGCCCAGACTGACTAATCCACTAATCTGCCCGGGCGAGAGAAACATCAGATCAAAACGAAAGGTTTCCACTAATGCAGGATAGAGCATCTGAGCCTGCTCACTGAAATAGATTTGCACGAGAGCATCGAGCTGTTCGGAAGTGAGTTCCCGCTGCGTCTCAACAGCATTAATCAACTGCAGATACTCTGCCCTTTTTGAAGCGGTTTCGTTGCTCAGACTGCATGAGATCAATATCAGACTGGCAACCTCATCCGGGTATTTCATTGCCAGCAATGCCCCCCAGAGGCCGCCGGTCGACATTCCCAATATGCCATACCGGTCGATCTTCAGGTGCTGCATCAGTTGATGGTGATCTTCAGCAAGACGCTCAAGACTGAGGCCGTCTCCTCTGACCGTCTGAGATTGTCCATGCGACCAGAGGTCCGGCACTATACAGCGGAAATGTTCTGACAAGAATTGCAGCTGAGGCCTCCAGACACGACTGTCCCAGAGAAAGCCATGTACCAGAAGCAGAGGAAAACCCTCTCCCTGATCGAGGTAATGCATCTCGTGACCATTGATCATACAACTGGGCATAGTGCTTCCTTTTACGATTTCAAACAGAACTAATATAAACAAACTAACAATTAAATATAAAGAAAATACGGCTATAGCAAAAATGCTGACATCCTTAATAAGGAATATCACTACCCAAATCAGGTAACTAAGTTTCGCTGTGCGAAATCAGACTCAGATTTAATCAGAATTTTGCGATAAAATGTTGCTGTTAAGATGAATTTAATTATCGAGAGAATGTATGGCAGTAATACGAATAGCCAAGGCAGTGATGCTTATGGTAGGTGTGGTGATTAGCCTGACATTGTCTACCTCAGTTTATAGTGAACATAATATACAGATTTACAATGAGCCTATTCAACCTATTCCCCTTACAATCAATCTGGATAAAGACAAAGTAGAGCTAGGCAGAAAACTTTTTCACGACCCCCGCCTTTCCAAAGACAACTCTATATCCTGTGCCACTTGCCACCCTTTGGAACACGGCGGAATGGACAATAAATCTTTCTCGGTGGGTATTAGCCAGGAAATATTGCCGGTAAATACACCAACTACATTAAACAGCGTATTCAACTTCCGCCAGACCTGGGACGGACGCGCAGATAGCTTAGAATCGCAGGCGGCTTTGCCGATCGAAGCGAAGATGGAGATGGCTGGCACCTGGCCAGAAATAATAGAAAAGCTCACCCATGATCAACACTACGAATCAACTTTTATTAAAACTTATGGACCTGACGGGATATCGAAGGCCTCCATCACAAATGCACTGGCTGAGTTTGAACGTAGCCTGATCACGCCAAATAGCCGCTTCGACCAGTTCCTGCGGGGCAATGACAATGTCATATCCGCCGATGAACAGCAGGGGTATATTCTGTTCAAAAAATTTGGCTGCGCCAGCTGTCACCAAGGCGTTAACGTGGGTGGCAATATGTACGAACGTATGGGATTGATCAGAGACTACTTTGCTGATCGGGGCAATATCACAGAGCGGGATTATGGCCGGTATAATGTCACGGGCCGAGAGGCTCACCGCTTTCAATTTAAGGTTCCCAGTTTAAGAAATATTGCGCTGACAGCACCCTACTTCCACGACGGAAGCGCAGAGACATTGAACGATGCCGTCGCAACCATGGCCAAATATCAGCTGGGCAGGCGTCTATCTGATCAGGATATCGCATTAATCGTAGCCTTTTTAAAAACGCTTACCGGGGAACTGCCTCATTGAACAAATTACTCAAACGTGGCTACTCGGTTCTTAGCTGGACACCTCTGATAATCGTCGGCATTTTACTTCTCTTTCTTTTTAGTAAAAGTCAGGAGCTGGATACCGTACAAAATGCTAAAATTATCGATTCCTTTTCCAAGCTTGAAAAACTCAACGTGTTACTAGACAAAACAACCGTCGAAACACGTTATGGGCTGCGCCATTCCTACGACGACCTGGTTACGGGCAGTAAAGCACTGATAAAAACTTCCAGGGATCTATCATTATTATTGGCTGAAGTGAGTGCAGACTTACCCTCTTTAGATAAAAGCTGGCAATCGTATTTGTCATTCCAACAACGAAAACTTTCGGATATTGAAGAGATAAAAATTCAAAAGTCGTCTATGCAGAACTCGTTCAGCTATTTACCGGTCGTGGCTGAGGAGTTTATACAGGCAGCGCGGACGCGTGACGTTGAAAATAAGTTAAGATTAGCAGTTCATAGTCTTATCGATAAGACGATGCTATTTACGTTCGATCATGGCTTCGAAAACCAGCGTATAACCGAGGATCAGATAGCTGAAATTCAACGTTTTATGCTACAAACAAGACTCCCGGAACCGCTTCAAATTCCACTCGACGAGCTTATACTTCACGCCGAAAACTACCTCAGAACTCAGATTCTATTGGATCAGAGCATCTCCCGACTGTCTGGATCCAATTGGGCACCGCCTTTGGAAGCGAGCCGTCATACGTATACTGAATGGTATTCTCAACAGTCCCGTTTAGCTGATAACTATCGAATCACCGGATTTATAGTCGCAGCTCTGCTAGCCAGCATCATCCTGTTCATGATCATTCGGCTTAATCTTGCAGGCTCAAAGCTGAAGAACTCTATTAAGGAACTGGAGTTCCTCAAGTTTGCTGTTGATCAACATGCTATCGTCTCAATTGCTGACAAACAGGGGCGTATTACCTATGCTAATCCGAAGTTCTGCGAACTCAGCGGCTTTAAAGAATCCGAGCTGATCGGAAAAAATCACAACGTGATCAAGTCAGACGAACACGATGCTGCATTTTTTCAGGCTATGTGGAAAACAATTGGCTCAGGTAAAGTATGGCATGGCAGCATTAATAATCGTAATAAACACGGCGGCAACTACTGGGTAGAGTCAACGATTGTCCCGTTTCTCGATGAAAAGCATAAACCCTTTCAATACATCGCAATACGCACCGATATAACTGCGCCAAAGAAATTGGAAAAAGACCTGGAAGCCGCATGGAAAGAAACGAAAGCCACAAACCGTGAACTGGAAAACCGCGTCGAAAAACGCACGCTTGAGTTACAGGAAGCATCTGAACGCGCGCAAGATGCCAATGCTGCTAAATCAATGTTTTTAGCCAACATGAGCCATGAAATACGGACACCGATGAATGCGATCATTGGACTATCCAAACTCGCACTCCAAAACAACAACTTACCAACAAAGGCGCGTGACCATTTAGATAAAATTCACCGATCATCTCTCTCTTTACTGCATATCATTAATGATATTCTCGACTTCTCAAAAATCGAGGCGGGTAAGCTCACCATCGAAGAGGTACCTTTCTGCCTAAGTGATACGCTCAGTGCGCTGGCATCAATGATGGCTCATAAGGCCTCTGACAAGGGTATTGAGTTACTCTTTCAACGTTGCCCAGGAGTGCCTGAATATCTATTAGGTGACCCCTTGCGATTGAGTCAGATACTGATAAACCTCACCTCGAATGCGTTAAAGTTCACCCACAAGGGAGAAGTCGTCATAACAATTTCGGCGGCTCAGGATGCTAAAAATCCACAGCGGGTAACACTAACCTTCATCGTCTGTGACACCGGCATTGGGATGACACCTGAACAGTCTGAAAAGCTGTTCCAGCAGTTTACTCAAGCTGATAGTTCAACAACCCGACGCTATGGAGGCACTGGGCTGGGGTTAGCAATATGTAAGATGCTGGCCACAAAAATGGGAGGTGACATTTCAGTTCGCAGTGTCATTGAGCATGGATCAACCTTCTCCTTTACTGTTCAGCTGCAACTAGCTGACAAAGACGAGTGTCACACTAACAATTTGCCTGCTCCGAATCTGGTTCACAACAGAATCCTTGTCGTCGACGACAGCGAAACTGCCTGCCATATCACGAAAGACTATCTTATTAGCCTGGGTTACGATGTGGTTCAGGCTTATTCCGGACAGGAGGCACTTGATTCGCTCAGCAAACCCGGCCAACTGTTTGATATTGTCTTTGCGGACTGGCTAATGCCGAAGATGAATGGCTTAGAGTTAGCAACGGCGATAACAAAAATACTTCCCAAAGAGACCCGCCCTAAACTTATATTAATGTCGGCACACAGCCGAGACCATATGATCAATCGCGAGGGCGCTCAACTAATCGATGCTTATATAGCAAAGCCGTTTACCCATGCGTCGGTTCAGGAGGTAATAGCATCTGCTGTAACGGGTCAGCCTAACCTTAAAAAAGTACACCATGCCAATAGCACTCAAGACGACGCCGATTCATTGGCCCCCATCTTTGGTGCACGCGTACTTCTGGCTGAAGATAATGAGATAAACCAAACGGTAGCCTTAGGCCTGCTAGCGCGAGCTAAACTGAAAGTCGATGTCGTAAATAATGGTCAGGAAGCTTTGGATATACTCAAATCTGACAATGGCTATGACTGTATTCTGATGGATGTGCAAATGCCCATTATGGATGGTTATGAGGCAACTCGCCGTATCCGGGCTAACCCAGCGACGAGTCATATACCCGTTCTGGCGATGACAGCAAACGCAATGACTTCCGATAAAGACGATGCGTTGGAGGCCGGTATGAATGCCCATATAACTAAACCTATCATACTTGAAACGTTATTTAAGACACTTCTGCAGTGGATCCCGCATAATAACAGAGGAATAGAAACTGACTCTGAAGCACCAACGGATTCAATCAGCAACCCAGATCACCAACTACTGATAACACTTGCGGATTCTAGCGTACTCGATGTTAAAAACGGTCTGACATTCGTTGAAAATGACCCTGTCAGGTATCTGGAATTACTCAATAAATTTATTGCGTACCAATCAGACACGTTATACAACATCAGAGGCAAATTCACTGCAACACAAGCCGATAACAGCATACGTCAGGTACATTCATTGAAAGGGCTTGCAGGCACTATCGGTGCAGACACGTTATATAACCATTGCCAATCATTGGAAACGGCAATCAAAGAACAAGCGAGCACCGACAATATCAATGGATTGTTGAACAATGCCGAATATGCACTTGAAAGCGTCTGTGAAGCTATTCAGGACCTGTTAGCCAAGGTTGACACCGATGTTGCGCACGATAGCCAGGCTGCAGACAAAACAATTGCCGGGTTAATCACAGAATTAGAACACGCCTTAGCACTGTTGAAGGATTACGAAGCCAATGCAGCCGCGGTTATGAACGACATCACCCCTCAGCTTAAGGATAGCGAAGATAAAACAGAGCTGCTCGCTATATCTCAATTGGTTGAGCTTTATGAGTATGACGAGGCAGCAACTCGATTGGAAGCGTTGTTGCACCCTCAAGGACAATAACAATGAAAAAAACTATTTTAGTTGTTGATGACGCGCCAGTGAACCTTGATGTAATAAGTGGCATTCTGGCTCCTCACTACAACGTCCGAGTTGCAAACAATGGAGCACTGGCGCTGAAGATCGCTAACAAGCAACTACCCGATCTGATTCTACTCGATGTTATGATGCCCGAAATGGACGGCTATGAAGTCTGTCGACAGCTAAAGACGTCTCCAGATACCTCGTCGATTCCTGTGATTTTCGTTACCGCAGCCGGAGACACTGACAGCGAAATTCAGGGTTTTGACGTCGGCGGTGTCGATTATATAACAAAGCCTCTCAACCCTACGACGGTTCTGAAACGCGTAGAGACTCACCTGTCATTGGTTAATGTCGATAAACTTAACAGACTCGCGCGTAATGCAATTCTCATGTTAGGAGAGGCGGGTCACTATAATGACGAGGATACAGGAAAGCATATCTGGCGGATGGCCGAATATGCCCGGCTAATCGCGTCAAACCTGAAGTTACCACCGGAAAGCTGCGAAATGATAGAACTCGCCGCCCCTCTTCATGATACAGGGAAGATAGGTATCCCTGACGAAATTTTAAAAGCTCCCCGCAAGCTTACCCCGGAAGAATGGGAAATAATGAAAACCCACTCTCAAATTGGATACGAAATTCTCAATCAGTCAGATAATTCTGTGTTTAAACTTGCAGCAGAGATAGCCCAGTCGCACCATGAACGCTGGGAAGGTACTGGTTATCCAAATGGATTAAAAGGAACGGAAATACCGCTGGCAGCGCGTATCGTATCTGTAGCTGACGTTTACGATGCACTTACTATGGAGCGTCCTTATAAGCACAGTTGGTCCGCCGACGAAGCGTTTGACGAAATTAAACGCGGAGCCAATACTCAATTTGACCCTGAGGTTGTCAGATGCTTCCTATCTATTCGCAAGGAAATTGAGGAAGCTCAGGCAAAGTGGAACAGTGCCTGTTTGAGCTGTACCGAGTAGATAAACAGGTCAGTCACCTACCTTCAATATCCATTAACAAAGAAGTTCTTTTCCTTCAGTTTCGTGGCCGATACACTGTATCACAGTGAGTATCATGCACATTATGCAGCTGAATTCCGGACACACTATGACCCGTACCGCCATCGTATTTACCCTTCTATCAGCCATACTTCTGACCGGGTGTACTGATTCTGTCAAATCCATGAAGACGGAATATAGCGGATCGGGTGGAATGACCCGGTGGAATATAGACCCGGTTGCATACCTTTATCATTATCAGAATGGTTTCACCGGTAGCGATGCGCTGGGCTACGATGAACAGCTGCAAACAGTCTGGTCCCGCCTCGGTGCCGCCCTCACCTGCAATATCGACTATGACAAACAGGCAATGATCCGGTTATTGGTGCAACGGTTTGGAGAGAAACCCGTAACCCACGAATTGAACGGCATCGGATTCCATAGCGTTCAAAGCAGAAAAGTCCCCGGCTTCTGCAATGATTCACGGAAAAAAGAGATAAACAAAGCAATTATCCGATACCGTCAATCCCGATTCGGTTAATGGTTACCTTAAGATGGCAGATGTTTACAGCAGTCGCTCTGTTAGCACTGATCATTTGCCGAAGTGTCGTTAAGGCTGTTCACACCAAAGGTTGAATATCAGCTGCTTTTCACCAATACCGGGGAACCTTATCCTCCCCTTTTTAATCCGGCAGAATATCGCAGCGGGTTCCGGCTTTGATCAGCACCCGCTAACACGGTTTTGATCATGCCTGGAGCTGGTGCAACCGCTTATCACCAGGAAAAGAGATATCGGGCCAACTGTTATGTATACAGTATTTACAGATAGCCCCCTTAACCGGTGTAGTTGATCAGGAGTAGTCAGTTTAAAAACAGCAACCAGGATCTGCGGTGGTCCTGTCAGGAGGCTATGTTGCGCTTCTCGGCCAGATAACTTATGTATGAGTGTGTATATTTACTGACCTGTTACCCGCAGTTTCGGCAAATATAACAGACTGGCCTGAGCACTCTTCACATGACATATACGGTGACCGGCGACTAATGAGCATCCGGCAAAATCAAACCGTGGTTATGCAGAACCTCTTCACCAAACCAGGCAAGATTTTCATGCAGTTTCACCACCTCGCCAACAATAATCAGCGCTGGCGCCGGTAGCTGAGCCTGCGCCTGAAGTTCAGGCAGGCTGCTTAATGTGCCGGTCAACACCTGCTGATCAGCCCGGGTGCCGTTTGAGACAATGGCTGCCGGAGTATTAGCAGGCTTACCGTGTCCGATGAGCTGCTCACACAATGAACCCAATGTGTGTAATCCCATATAAAAAACGATAGTTTGGTTCGGATGAACCAGCTCACCAAAGTTAAGATCTGAGGTGCGGTTTTTCAACTGCCCTGTCACCAGTTTGACTGACTGCGCATAATCACGATGGGTCAGAGGGATACCCGCATAGGTTGAACAGGCACTGGCAGCGGTTATGCCGGGAACCACCTGAAAAGGAATATTATGCTTTTTCAGCGTTTCCAGTTCCTCCCCTCCACGACCAAAAATAAACGGATCGCCACCTTTAAGCCGCAGCACTCTGCGCCCCTGCAAAGCATGCTTTACCAGCAGTTCGTTAATATCATCCTGCGGCACTGCATGATTATCACGGCGTTTGCCAACGAAAATGCGATCAGCATCACGACGACAAAGATCAACAATTGCAGGGGATACCAACTGGTCATAGAGCACCACATCGGCCTGTTGCATCAGTCTGAGCGCTTTAAACGTCAGCAGCTCCGGGTCCCCGGGACCACCGCCAACAAGATACACTTCACCGACCTGATGATCGGGATCCGCCTGTTCCAGCGCTGACTCCAATAACTCACGAGCCTCTTTATCGCGCCCGGCAAACACCTTTTCAGCCACCTGTCCCTGGAGTATTTTTTCCCAGAAAATTCTGCGGCGCTCAACACTGCTAAAGGTCTCTTTAACCCGTTGGCGAAACTGTCCGACAAGTCTGCCCAGCCGGCTATACCCCTGCGGAATCCAGGTTTCAAGTTTCGCCCTGAGCAACCGGGCGAGTACCGGTGACTCTCCACCCGAGGAGATACCAATGACAATTGGTGAGCGGTCGACAATTGCGGGAAATATAAACGTACAGAGAGGCTGATTATCGACAACGTTAACGGGGATATGCCGCTCAACCGCATCAAAATGGACTCGCTCATTGAGCTGATCGTCATCCGTCGCAGCGATAACCAGATAAGCCTCATTGAGAAGCGCGCTATGATATTCGCCAATGATAATCTGACCGTTATGCAATTCGACCAGTTCAATCAGTTCCGGCTCGACCCGGTGGGCAACAACAATAACACGTGCACCCGCACGGGTTAGCAGGGTTGCTTTTCGCAGAGCAACCTGACCCCCACCAACCAGCAAGGCAGTCCGCTCATTGAGCTTAAAAAATAACGGCAGATAATCCAATGCGATACCCTCAGAAAGTGCGGAGTAGATAAGCATATGAAAAAACAGGCAAATTAAACACCTGAATTTACCTTTACTGTATCAAAAGATAGCAGAAAAGAGCCCGCAGGGAGCGGGCTTTTCAGTATTGGCAGTGACCGATTTACTTAGGCAGAAAATCCATCACATTGACAGGCTTTGCTTCAGCCTGCTCTGCCACTGGCGTTGCAGGGTGCAAACCACATTCCCGGGTTTCGGGATTTTCCCACCACCAGCGCCCGGCTCTGACATCTTCACCCACAGCAACGGCACGGGTGCAGGGTGCACAACCGATGCTGGGATAATGCTTATCGTGCAGTTCGTTGTAAGGGACGTTGTTAGCGCGGATATAGGCCCACACCTCTTTTTCAGTCCAGTCCGCCAGCGGATTAAACTTGTCGATGCCGTTACCTTCATCAAACTCTTTAAAGCCAATTTCGTCACGGGTAACAGACTGCTCCCGGCGCAAACCGGTAATCCAGGCATCCCGGTCAGCAAGGGCGCGCTTCAAAGGTTTAATCTTGCGGACAAAACAGCACCCCTTGCGCATCTCCTGACTCTCATAGAAGGCATTTACACCGTTATCACGGACATACTGCTCTACATCAGAGGCATCAGGATAGTACACCTCAACCTTGAGATTGCGGTACAACGCCTGAACATCGGTCAGCAGCTTCAGCGTTTCCTCAGGCAGACGACCGGTATCAAGCACAAACATGCCGATCTGGGGTGTATGCTTGCTGATCAGATCGGTAATCACCACATCTTCAGCCCCGAGACTGTTAGCAAATACGACCTGGCCCTCTGCATACTCTGCAGCAGCCTGCTGCAATACAGATACAGTATTGGCAATCTTCGCTTCTAGTTCAGAGGTTATTTGTTCACTCATCGCTCTCGCCTCTGATCAGTTACTGACGGAATATAGGTCGTTCATCATCAGCGCTACCCTGATAATGCACCGGCACCTCACCAAAGGCACTGAGGATATCATCACTGTAGCGGTCAGCCGGGATTGCGAAAGCATCAAAACCACAACGCTCCATATACTCTAAGCGGTCACGGGTGACATCGCCCTCGGCACGAACCTGTCCGGTAAAACCGGAGCGACGCAGGATGCGGGCAAAACTAAAACCACGACCATCGGTAAAGGCGGGAAATTCAATCGCAATCAGTGACAGCTTATCAAGATTCTGCAACAGCAGATCCAGGTTCTGGTCACCGTTGATACGTACACCCAGTTTACCCTCAGCGTTGAGCAGAGAGTCACTTTGTTCAGCAAACAGCTCGTAGGGCACGACAATATCTTCATTGATATGCGCGGTGAAATTATCTTCATCAACCAGTAACCAACTATCTTCAGCTACAGCATGATTAATTAACAGCGGCATAAACTCTCTCCTTAAACGGAACAAGGCCGATACGTCGTACGGTCTCGATAAAACGTTCATCTTCAAAGCGGTTTTTAACGTAAACCTGCAGGATCTTCTCAATCGTATCGGCCACTTCAGCCTGAGGCACTGCTTTACCAATAATTTTACCCAGAGAGGCATCTTCGCGGGATGAACCACCCAGTGTAATCTGGTAGAAATCCTCACCGCCTTTATCAACACCAAGGATACCGATATGGGCGACATGGTGATGAGCGCAGGCATTAATACAGCCAGACATATTCAGTTTGATATCACCAATATCGTAAAGATAATCAAGATCATCAAACTTCGCATTAATCTGTTCTGCCACTCCCAGAGTGTGCGCATTTGCCAGAGAGCAGAAATCAAATCCCGGACAGACAATCATATCGGTCAGGGTGCCGATATTAGCGCGTGCCAGATTCAGGTCACGCAATGACTGCCACAGCGTGTAAAGATCACCCGCAGCAACATGAGCGAACACCAGGTTCTGATCATGAGTACTGCGAATCTCACCAAAGTTATAGGTATCAGCCAGATCTGCAACAGCATCCAGCTGCACATCGGTAATATCGCCCGGTGGCTTGAGGTGCGGCTTCAGAGAGATCACTACTGCGCGGTATCCGGCAACTTTGTGCGCACGGGTATTACGCTCATACCAGGCTCGGAAATCAGCACGGTCTTCCAGCTGGTTTTCCAGCACAGACAGGCCGTCCACTGCATCAGATGCGTATGGGTGAGGCTCGAAGTACCCCTTGATCTTAGCAATATAATCATCAGTGAGTGCCAGTTCAGTGCTGCGAATGATCTGCCACTCCGCATCAACCAGCTTTCTGAATTCATCAATACCCAGCGCATTAACCAGTATCTTGATACGCGCCTTGTACTTGTTATCACGGCGGCCATTCAGGTTGTATACCCGCAGGATCGCTTCCAGGTAAGTCAGCAGATCCTGTTTCGGCAGAAAGTCATTGATTACTTTTCCGATAACCGGAGTACGACCCAGACCACCACCGACCAGCACTTCAAAGCCGATCTCTCCGGCTGCGTTCTTCACCAGATGCAAACCAATATCATGCACCTGAGAGGCAGCACGATCTTCCGGGCCACCGGTCACGGCGATTTTAAATTTACGTGGCAGGTAAGCAAACTCAGGGTGCAGCGTAGTCCACTGTCGAATAATCTCACACCATGGACGCGGATCTTCGATCTCTTCAGGGATAATGCCGGCGAAATGATCTGTAGTGGTATTTCGCAGACAGTTACCACTGGTCTGAATCGCATGCATCTGCACCTCAGCCAGCTCGGCCAGAATATCAGGCACCTGCTCCAGCTTTGGCCAGTTCAGCTGAACATTGGTCCGGGTCGTAAAGTGAGCGTAATTTTTATCATATTTACGGGTGATATCTGCCAGTTTACGAACCTGAACAGAGTTCATCAGACCGTAAGGTACGGCAATACGCAGCATCGGAGCCTGACGCTGAATGTAAAGACCATTCATCAGACGCAGGCCACGGAACTCCTCATCGGGAATTTCACCTGCCAGAAAACGGCGGGTCTGATCGCGGTATTGCTCAACCCGCGCATTGATCAGATTCTGATCCTGTTCATTATATTGATACATCGTATATTAACGCCGGCTAACCGGCCCTCACCCTTTAAAAATTAAAATTCAGAAATTCAGAAATTCAGTACTATCAAGGTAACCCGTCACTCAGCCTGCAAGCACAAAGCGCATGCCAATAGCCAGCAACAGTGTTCCCATAATCGGCTGTATCACTCTGGGTGACAGCTTGCTGCCAAAGTGACTGCCCAGAAATACCCCCGGTAGCGAGCCAATCACCAGACAGAGCAGCAACCAGAGATCCACATTACCCATACTGTAGTGTCCGGCTCCTGCAATTCCCGTCAGCACAACAGCATGCACCAGATCCGTTCCTACCAGCGTCTGCATACTCATCCGCGGATAGAGTAAAATCAGCAACGCGGTACCCAGTGCACCGGCCCCTACGGAAGAAAGTGTGACCAATCCTCCCAGAACAACCCCCATCAGCAGCGTGACATAGGGACGATAGCGACGACCATGCTTTTCAAACCGGGTGCCTTCAAGTTTTACAACAGAGGCTCGTATCCTGGCACGAAAAAATACTGCAAAAGAGGTCAGCACCAGTGATACACCCAGAGTGATGTTCATCAGGTGTTCTACTTTTTCAAGACCACCCAGTCCGTCGAGATAGCTGAGTGTCATCAAGGCACCGGGGATACTACCACCCAGCAGTAAAAACACCACCCGCCACTCAACCAGTTTTTTCCTGGCATAGGAGATACTGCCGCCAAACTTAGTGATCGCCGCATACAGCAGATCGGTACTTACCGCCGTCACCGGGGGGATGCCAAAACCAACGATCAGAATAGGCGTCATCAAAGCACCACCGCCAATTCCGGTCAGACCGACAATAAAACCAACCACCAGGCCGGCAAAGCTGTATGCTATTTCCATCAACGTTCTCAGCTGCCTTAAATAAAGGTATCCATCTTATTTCAGACGGACCACCGCAAAATCAGAATGGGCTATAATAGCCAGCCCTTCTTATAACGCAAAATAATAATTATAAATTTATTAATTCCTTTTTGATATAAGACATAGCCCGACCCGGGATGAAAGACCCTTATATTGCCAGGCATGCGCCTCTTATTCCAAAAAGCTATTAAAAAATTCCAACATATTCTTTTTGATTTTAAAAAGAGATCTGCCATAATGGCCGTCAATAATAAGGTAGCGTGCGCTTTATGCTGGCCAGACCGAAAGGATCTGCAGCAGAGTACGCAGCCATGACATTTATCAGGTATGTGGAAAGAGTTAATCAATATGAGTCAATTGCCGGAACACAGACTGACCCACCTGCGTCAGCTGGAAGCAGAAAGCATTCACATTATTCGCGAAGTTGCATCGGAATTCGAAAACCCGGTCATGCTTTATTCCGTCGGCAAAGATTCCGCAGTAATGCTGCATCTGGCCCGCAAAGCTTTCTACCCGGGTAAGCCTCCGTTTCCACTGATGCATGTAGACACCACCTGGAAATTCAAAGAGATGATCAGCTTCCGTGATAAAATGGCGGAAGAAGCAGGTATGGATCTGATTGTCCATATTAATCAGGAAGGCGTTGATATGGACATCAGCCCCTTCACTCATGGCTCCAAAAAACACACCGACATCATGAAGACGCAGGGCCTCAAGCAGGCACTGAATAAATACAAATTTGATGCAGCCTTCGGTGGTGCTCGCCGCGATGAGGAAAAGTCCCGCGCCAAAGAGCGGGTGTTCTCCTTCCGTGACAAAAATCACCGCTGGGACCCGAAAAACCAGCGCCCTGAGTTGTGGAACACTTTCAACACCCGGATAGACAAAGGCGAAAGCATCCGCGTTTTCCCACTGTCTAACTGGACTGAGCTGGATATCTGGCAGTACATCTACCTGGAAAGCATCCCGATTGTACCGCTTTACTTTGCTGCCGAACGACCGATTGTTGTGCGCGATGGTGTAGAGATCATGGTTGATGATGACCGTCTGCCACTGGAAGAGGGCGAAGTTCCTGAGATGAAGATGGTGCGTTTCCGTACCCTCGGCTGTTACCCACTGACCGGTGCCGTTGAGTCCTCAGCTCAAACCCTTCCCGAAATTATTCAGGAGATGCTGTTAACCACAACATCTGAGCGTCAGGGCCGGGTCATCGATAACGACAGCGCTGGATCTATGGAACAGAAGAAGATGGAAGGTTACTTCTAACACTGTTGCAACGGTTATTAACCGGTTAATTCAGACTGACCGGTTACTGCCTTTACTAAGATTTCAGTTACTGCACTGTACAGAATTTAAGAATACGGAACACAATCATGAGTCATCAGTCCGATCTGATCGCCAGCGATATCGAAGCTTATCTGGCACAACATGAAAACAAAGAACTGCTGCGCTTTCTTACTTGCGGCAGCGTAGATGATGGTAAATCGACCCTGATCGGTCGTCTGCTGCACGATTCAAAAATGATCTATGAAGATCAGCTTGCTGCGCTGCACGCAGATAACGCAAAAGTTGGTAATGCGGGTGAAGAGCTGGATCTGGCACTGCTGGTCGATGGTTTGCAGGCAGAGCGCGAACAGGGCATCACCATTGATGTTGCCTACCGCTACTTCTCAACCGATAAGCGTAAATTTATCATCGCTGACACCCCCGGACATGAGCAATATACCCGGAACATGGCTACCGGCGCGTCGACCTGCGATCTGGCGATCATCCTGATTGATGCCCGTCACGGCGTACAGGTTCAGACCAAGCGTCACAGCTTCATTGTGTCCCTGCTGGGCATCAAACACACCATCGTAGCAATCAATAAGATGGACCTGGTGGACTTCAGCGAAGCCCGCTATGAAGAGATTAAACAGGATTATCTGAACTTCGCCACAGACCTGGATCTGAAAGATATCCATTTCGTGCCATTATCAGCGCTAAAAGGCGACAACGTCGTCAATCTTAGCGAGAACATGCCGTGGTATAAAGAAGTTCCACTGATGCAGTATCTGGAAACCATCGAGATTGCGAATGATCAGAACTTCGATCAGCTGCGCTTCCCGGTGCAGTACGTTAACCGTCCCAACCTGGATTTCCGTGGTTATTGCGGCACTCTGGGGTCTGGCGTGGTGCGTCCAGGCGATGCAGTCACCGTTCTGCCGTCAGGCAAGAGCAGCCGGGTGAAATCAATTGTCTCTTTTGAGGGAGAGTTGCAGGAAGCCTTCCCACCAATGGCTGTCACCCTGACACTGGAAGATGAGATCGATATCAGCCGTGGCGATATGATCGTACACAGCAGCGATAACGTCCCGGTCAGCAACCGCTTTGATGCCATGGTAGTATGGATGGCTGAGCAGGATCTGATGCCCGGCCGTCAGTACGATATTAAGATGGCAACCCAGACTATCGCCGGCGGCATCAGCAGCATTCGTCACTGCGTTGATGTGAATACGCAGCAACAGCACCCGGCAGCCACACTCAAGCTGAATGAGATTGGCCGCTGTGAGATTACCCTTGAGCGCCCGGTAGTGACTGACGATTATCGCTCTCACCATACCACCGGTTCATTCATCATCATTGACCGGCTGACCAATATCACGGTTGCTGCGGGTATGATTGCAGCTGACAACACTGATAACAGCTCGGTGAGCGATCACCTGGTTACCACCAGTGCCGCCATCAGCAAACAGGACCGCGAGCGCCGGTTCGGTCAGAAGGCGATTACTCTGGCGATTCAGGGCGGCTCTCAGGAGCAACGCAACACGCTGCTGTACACCACCGAACGACAACTGTTCAATCAGGGACGTGCAGTCGCTGTACTGAACAACGCAGTTGTTGCAGAAGCCGGTCGGGTCGCCAGCCTGTTCAACGACAATGGTCTTCTGGTACTAACCGATGCCAATGCAGCCCTGCCAGCGGGAACTCTGATTGTGGATCTTGACGGTGGCGTCAGCGATCTGAGCCTGAACGCATCGGCACAACCAGCCTCTGCACAAGCCAATGCAATTCTGGAACTGTTGCGCGAAAACGGCGCCATCTGATCCTCAGGGATTCAGGTGATAAACACTCCGGGTCTGATTCAGTTCAGACCCGGTTTGTCGTTTGGGGAGATCTTGCCGAAAGCATCAGCAGATCATCCGGTTTTTATGCTGCAGGTGCAGAAAAATTGAGGCACGTCAGGCATAAAGCTATACCGGAAAGCCTCCAAAATCGGTAGACTTTAGAACTTTCCAATTTTAAGGCAGTTCCGGTATACCCATACCGGTGATGATGTAACAAATCTTATGACTGATTATCTGCTAATTATTATCAGCACCGTGCTGGTGAACAACTTCGTACTGGTTCAGTTTCTGGGACTGTGCCCTTTCATGGGCGTGTCCAACAAACTCGAAACAGCGATGGGAATGTCACTGGCAACGACGTTTGTTCTGACCCTTTCATCGATTTGCAGTTATCTGGTATACACTTACCTGCTGGCACCACTGGATCTGACCTACCTGAAAACCATCTCATTTATTCTGGTTATTGCAGTGGTCGTGCAGTTCACAGAGATGGTAGTACGCAAAACCAGTCCCCTGCTGTACAAGTTACTGGGGATCTTTCTGCCCCTCATCACCACTAACTGTGCAGTTCTGGGTGTTGCACTGTTAAATATCAAAAAGATGAACGGCTTTATTGAGTCGATCGCTTATGGGTTTGGCGCCGCGGTTGGTTTTTCGCTGGCACTTATCCTGTTTTCCGCCATGCGGGAGCGTATCACCATCGCTGATGTACCGGCTCCGTTTCAGGGAACCGCAATCGGCATGGTGACTGCGGGCCTGATGTCACTCGCCTTCCTCGGTTTTACCGGTCTGGTTCAGTTTTAAGGAGTTACCGTGAGCGCTGTATTAATTGCCGTGCTGGTATTGTTAGGACTGGGCCTGGTATTCGGTATCCTGCTGGGTTATTCCTCAATCCGCTTTAAAGTCGAAGGCAACCCTCTGGTTGACCAGGTCGACTCATTATTGCCTCAGACCCAGTGTGGTCAGTGCGGACATCCCGGCTGTCGCCCCTATGCAGAAGCGATCGTCAACAACGATGAAGCGATTAACAAATGCCCTCCCGGGGGCCTGAGCACCATCGAAGCCCTGGCAGATCTGCTGGATGTAGAAGCGATTCCTCTGGACGCCGAACACGGCGAAGAACAGATCAAAAAAGTAGCTTACATCCGTGAAGATGAGTGTATCGGCTGCACCAAGTGTATTCAGGCGTGTCCGGTTGACGCTATTCTCGGTGCAGCAAAACAGATGCACACCGTAATCGTTTCCGAATGTACCGGCTGTGATCTCTGTGTCGAACCCTGCCCTGTTGATTGTATTGATATGCTGCCCATCGAAACCACACTTAACGGCTGGCAATGGCCAGTGCCTAAATCCGGTGTTGAACTGATCGCGACCGATCGCCACCCAGGGATTGCACTGGAGGCTGATGCATGAAAAATACAGTTAAAGTGCATAGTTTTCATGGGGGGATTCACCCACCTGAAAACAAAAAACAATCCACTGGAGCACCCATCTCACTGGCGCCGCTACCGTCGCGGGTTGTATTGCCACTGCAGCAACATATAGGCCTGCCCGCTGAGCCGGTAGTCAACGTTGGTGACCGGGTTTTGAAGGGCCAGCTGGTTGCTGAAGCCGTTGGACGGATCAGCGCCAACATTCATGCATCTGTCTCCGGCACCATTATCGCTATTGCGCCCCATCCGGTACCGCATATGTCCGGTATGGAAGCCGGCTGCCTGATCATTGAATCAGATGGCCGGGATGAATGGATTGAACACCAGGGGCTTGAGGATTATACCCGTCTACCCAAACAGGAGCTGATTGAGTATATCCGTCAGGCGGGTATCGCCGGGATGGGCGGCGCAGGCTTTCCAACCGATGTAAAACTGCACCTGGGTGATGATCATATCGTCAACACCCTGATCATCAATGCTGCCGAATGCGAACCCTATATCACCGCGGATGATATGCTGATGCGGGAACGCGCCAATGAGGTTCTGGGTGGCATAGAGATCATCGCTCATCTGCTGAAACCCTTGCATATTATGGTGGGTATCGAGGATAACAAACCTCAGGCAATTCGCGCCCTGCATGCAGCACTGGATAACAGCCCGCTGAATCTGGATATTGTCATAACACCAACGAAATACCCCTCCGGTGGTGAAAAGCAGCTGATAAAGCTGTTAACCGGGGTTGAAGTCCCCAGCGGCAGGATTCCGGCCGATGTCGGGATTGTCTGTCAGAATATCGGTACGACCACTGCGATCTACCGCGCGGTTGTCCATGGCGAACCGCTGATCTCAAGAATCGTAACGGTTACCGGTCAGGCTGCTGGCCACAAACAGAATTATGAAGTTCGTATCGGTACCCCTTTTGCTGATCTGCTGGATCACTCCGAAGTCAGACGTGAGCAGATGCATCGCCTGGTTGTCGGCGGTCCGATGATGGGCATAACAGTGTCCAATGAACAGATCCCTGTTATTAAAACCACCAACTGCCTGATCGCAGGCTCCATCGAAGAGATGCCTCCGCAACCCCCGGCACAGGCCTGTATCCGTTGCGGTATGTGCGAGCAGGTATGTCCAGCAGAGCTGCTGCCACAGCAACTTTACTGGTTTGCCAAAGGCAAAGAGTTTGATAAAGCCCGTCATCACAACCTGTTCGACTGTATCGAATGTGGTGCCTGTTCTTACGTCTGTCCGAGCAACATTCCACTGGTACAGTATTATCGCTTTGCCAAAGCGGAGATCCGTAAAGAGGATGAGGAGCAGCGTAAAGCGGATCATGCACGGATCCGCTTCGAAGCCCGTTTAGAACGCCTGGAACGTGAAAAGATCGAAAAAGAGGAGCGTCGCAAGCAGCGGGCAATCGAAGCAGCCGCGGCCCAGGCAGCGAAAAAAGATGCCGCTTTGAGCAGAGCCACCACAGCGCCTGCCTCCGGCACTATGGCATCAGGAGCACCTGACCTCAAACAGCTGAAAAGCAATGCGGCTATTGCCCGTACTAAACTCAGAAAAGCGGAAAAGGCACTGGCCAACGCTCAGGAAAAAGGTCTGGAGGGTATCGAAACGCTGCAGGCAACCCTGCAACAACTCCAGCTTAAATCAGAACAGGCGGAGAAAGCCTATACTGATGCCCAGAACACTCCGGTTCAGAAGCACACTCAGACTGCTCCGGAAACCGACCTGAAACAGTTAAAGAATAACGCAGCGATCGCCCGTACCAAACTGAAAAAAGCGGAAAAACAGTTGGCAGCAGCGCACGAAAGCGGCGACGGCGATATCGACGCACTGAAAGCGCAGATAGCCGAGCTGCAGGCCAAAAATATAGCCGCCGAGAAAGCTTATAAAGAGGCTGAAAGCGGCAATAACCCGGCCACTGCAGCAGACATCGACACAGCTGAGCTGGAAGCGGATATCGCCGCAATGCAGGGTAAGGTCGATAAAGCGGAAAGCGCCTGGAAGGCAGCGGTTGAATCCGGCAGCCCGGCAGCCGATAAGATGGCCGCAGGCGTCGATAAACTGAAAGACAAGCTCAAAGCCCTGCAGGATGAGCTGACAAATCTGCGCTCTTCAGCATCTGTAACCCCGCCTGCAACAGTAGACACCTCAGCGCTTGAATCTGAAATCGCCGTGATGCAGGGCAAAGTTGATAAAGCAGAAAACGCCTGGAAGGCGGCTGTTGAATCCGGCAGCCCGGCAGCTGATAAGATGGCCGCAGGCGTCAATAAACTGAAAGACAAGCTCAAAGCCCTGCAGGACGAGCTGACACAGGCTAAAGTCAGTACTGCGGCCAAACCAGCGCCCATGACTAAAGCAGAGCCAGCCACCAGTCTCAAAGAAATGAAACAGCAGGTGTCGATTATGCGCACTAAGCTGAAGAAGGCTGAGAAACAGCTGGCAGAGCTTGCCGAAGGAGAGGCAAATCCGGCACTGGAAGCCGATATCGCTGAGCTGAAAGCCCGTCATGATGTCGCACAGGCCATATTCAATGCAGCCGAGGCAGAAAAAGCTGCTGACGCTGCCAGACAGGGTATTGATCTCAAACAACTGAAGATCGACGCGGCGATGGCCCGGGCGGCAGTCACTAAAGCAGAACGGGCACTGAGCAAAGCGGAAGCAGATCATAAACAGACTCTGGAAGAGGAACTTCTGGCGGCCCGGACTGAGGCTGAAAAGCTGAACTCGACTCTGGAACGTTTCTCCGAATAGTATTTATTTTTTAAGCAGACGTTTGACTAAGCGTCTCTAATAAGCCGCTTCTATTACACGAAGCGGCAGGACTGAGTAAACAGAATGGCACTGATCCGAATCACATCACCCCATGCACACCGCGCTGGCAGCACCGGCAATGTGATGCTAACGGTGTTGATCGCCACCCTCCCCGGACTGGCTGCAATGACCTTCTTTTTTGGCTGGGGCACCCTGATTCAGGTTCTCTGGGGTACGCTGCTGGCAGTGGCTATGGAAGCCGCTATCGTGAAGCTGCGTAAGCGACCCGTCAGTTTTTATCTGACCGACTACAGTGCAGTTGTCACCGCAGTACTGCTGGGACTGGCACTGCCACCATTTGCACCCTGGTGGGTCATGATGATCGGCATAATCGTTGCGATCGTTATTGCCAAGCAGCTGTATGGCGGTATGGGTAACAACCCATTTAATCCGGCTATGGTGGCTTATGCGCTGCTGCTGGTGTCATTTCCGGTGCAGATGACCAGCTGGGCGGCCCCTTTTGTAATGACCGGAGAGGGTTGGTCGGTGCTTTCCCTGGGTGATACGCTGGGTGCTATTTTTGGCACCGCCGGAGTCTCCGTTGATGCACATACGATGGCAACACCGCTGGATATTATGCGTCACCGGGGCGGTTTTACCACCGAAGAGATGTGGGTCGAAAATGCGCTGCTGGCCAATGGAATTGGTGCCTGGCATGCGGTAAGTGCGGCCTACTTTATGGGCGGCATTTTTCTGTTGTACAAAAAAATATTTACCTGGCATACCCCGGTGGCGATGCTGGGAAGCCTGGCCGTTATCTCCACCCTGTTTTTCCTGCTGATGCCGGATCAGTATCCTGATCCGTTTTTCCATCTGACGGCCGGGGCAACGATGCTGGGTGCATTCTTTATCGCAACCGATCCGGTCACATCGGCAACCAGTAACAGAGGTAAACTCTGGTTTGGTGCAGGCATCGGTATGCTGATATTTGTTATCCGCAGCTGGGGGAACTATCCGGATGCTGTGGCGTTCGCTGTCTTGCTGATGAACCTCTGTGCACCGTTTATTGATCAGTACACTCAACCCCGCAGTTACGGCCATGCAAAACCAAACCGGGGTATGAAGTAATGGAGATGTTAACAGCAATTCGCAACAGTGCACTGGGACTGAGTATCTTTGCCGTGATCACATCCGGCGCTATAGCGCTGACTCAGGTGTCGACCAAAGCTCAGATCGAGAGCAATGAACGGGAAGCGCGGGCAAAAGCCCTGTATCAGATCGTTCCGAAAGAGAGCATCGATAACAATCTGCTGGAAGATAGCGTAGAAATCAACGAACCAGCTCTGACGGCCAGTAATCAGCCCGTTGAAGCGTTTCGCGCCCGCCGTAACGGTCAGATCGTCACAGTGATCATTCCGGTCACAGCCCCCGATGGCTATACCGGCAATATCAATATGATTGTGGGTATCAATGCAGATGAATCTGTTGCCGGCGTCAGGGTTCTTGCCCATAAGGAAACTCCCGGACTGGGAGACAAAGTCGAACTGAAAAAGTCCAGCTGGCTGCTCGGTTTTGACGGCCAGCGCTATGAGGGGGATGATGACCCCTCCTGGGCGGTGAAAAAAGATGGCGGCCGTTTCGACCAGTTTACCGGCGCGACCATAACCCCCCGCGCAGTTGTGAACGCTACCGCCCGGGCAATTCACTATTTCCGCGAACACAAAACTGAACTGCTTGAAACCCGGTCAGATATAACCTCTGAACCGGCCGGAGCTGAATAAGATGGCGAATGATTACCGAAAAATCACTCTCGATGGACTCTGGGACAACAACCCTGCGCTGGTTCAGCTACTCGGCCTCTGTCCACTGCTGGCGGTTACCGGCACCGTAGTCAATGCAATCGGACTGGGGCTTGCCAGTACTATCGTACTGATGGGCTCCAACCTCAGCATCTCCCTGTTCCGCAAGTTCATTCCCGAGTCAGTGCGACTGCCGGTGTTTGTGATGATTATCGCCTCATTCGTGACCTGCATAGAGCTGCTGATGCAGGCATTTACCTATGAGCTATACACCATCCTCGGCATCTTCATCCCACTGATCGTGACCAACTGCGCCATCATGGGCCGGGCCGATGCCTTCGCAATAAAGAATCCGGTAGGTGCATCACTGCTGGATGGCGCGATGATGGGCATCGGGTTTACCTCAGTACTGATGGTACTTGGCGGTATGCGCGAGATTCTTGGTCTGGGAACGCTGTTCAGTGATATGCAGCTGTTATTTGGCCCGGCGGCAGAAAGCTGGAAACTCGTTATTCTGGATGACTATGTCGGCTTTCTGTTTGCCATCCTGCCACCGGGCGCATTTGTCGGCATGGGGCTGCTGATTGCATTGAAAAATATCATCGACAAACGATTGGAAGAGCGAAGAAAAGTCCCAGCAACTCCGATTGAACCTACCGGTGAATCCCGACGTGTCAGGGTAACCGGAAATATATCTTAAATCACAATGATCCCACCAGACGCCGCTTCGCTCTTTTCCAGTGGCAAGCGCCCTCTGGCTTCTAAAGAGAAACATAGCTCCGCTTGCACTTCCCGTGCTATTGTGGGGCGTCTTTCCTGCACTAATCTCTAATCTCTTCTGTGTAGCCTCGGCTAAGTTCCAAACAGCCATACCACTTTTTTCAGTTGTAGATTTAAACGCTTCTGTTTTATTTTTATAATTAAAACAATTAATTATGGTTGTTCTATCAAATATTTAATATTTTCTGGAGCATTAAAAAATGAGCAAAGATAAAAACAGTAAGAAAGAGTCTAAGAAAAAACCCCTCATGACACAGAAAGAGAAGAAAGCAGCCAAAAGAGACAAAACTGAGTCTGTGGGTTTACTGGGTGAACACCGCCACTAGAGCAACACTTTAAGCATCGGACTTTTTTGAAGTTTGTCATTTTATAAGAGTGCCCCAGTGCCGCCTGAACCAATTCTGACGGTTCTTGTACACCTTAAGCCGTGAATACCAACGGTTATTAAAATGGCAACAACATCACAATAAAAAAGCGACCCGCGGGTCGCTTTTTTGATTCTGCCGTCTGACTATTCAGCCTGATCCTGCTTTTTAGTACGGTATCCGGGCTTAGCCAGAATTTCCAGATAGAAGGACTTCTGCTGACCAGCCTCAATTTCTGAAATCTTTTTATTGATTTCAGCAAGATGAACCGCCTTACTGCTTGCTTCATCAATGCCGAAGCGACAATCAAAATCCCAAAAATCTGCATTCTCAGGCAGCGCCTTATTGCGCTCTCTTTTTAAGTATTTTTTAATTTCGTGCTTTATTGCATCAACTCGTCTTGGAACGGTGAGCTTAGGATGCGTTAAGTGAAACGTCTTTTTCATTGTGATTCCAAAAGGGTGGCTGGTATGGGCTGACCAATACCATTTGATCATGCGGCTAAACGTATCAGATAAGATTACAGAAGCTAAACTGTTGAGCGATAACTACCGGCTCAGAAACGCTTCTATATATCTTGCAATTCTTTCACTCAGATTCCCCTCAAATCCATTGAGGTTTTGACCAAAAAACGCCAGGTACCGTATAGCTTGTATGTGGCTTATCTTCTTGCCTACAACATTATATTCTATTTCAGGAAGTGTTTTACTGTTTCTGGGTACGATAGTCCACCGAATAATATCTGAATCCACCGAATCAAATTTTTTCTGAGCAAAATCACAGAATGCGTCAACAAGCTGCGCACCCTCAGGCCCCAGACAACCCGATTCCACCCTGTAAATCACCAAAAGCTTCTTTTCTTCCGTCAAAGGCAAATCATTAACCATCTAAGCAAGCCATCCTTAATATCCCCGGGCGGTTAAACAACGCTGTAACACTGTTCAAACTATAGCCCTGTTTACCTGTTAATGGCTATAAAAACAAAACGCTATCTACGATTGTATAATCCGATTGTGCGGTGACGGCCCGCCGGGACAATATGGCTTACAGGCCGCCCGCAGCAGTTGCCCCACAGATCTCTCCCCGCTAACATACCCCTCTTAACAGAACACAGCCTGCCGGAACCTATGAACGCTGCAAAACGCCACGAAATATTCTCCCGCCTGCGGGAAGCTAATCCCCACCCGGTCACTGAGTTGGAATACAGCAATCCGTTTGAACTGCTGGTCGCAGTGACGCTGTCAGCACAGGCAACTGATGTCGGCGTGAACAAAGCAACCCGTAAACTATTTCCGGTTGCCAATACACCAGAAGCGATCTACGCACTGGGCGTGGATGGTTTAAAAGAGTATATAAAGACTATCGGGCTATATAATGCGAAAGCCGAAAACATTATCAAAGCCTGTAAAATACTGATTGATAAGCATGGTTCAGTGGTTCCCGACAACCGGGAAGACCTTGAAGCACTGCCTGGCGTTGGTCGAAAGACAGCCAACGTAGTGCTCAACACTGCTTTTGGTCAACCGGCAATGGCTGTGGATACACACATATTCAGGGTATCAAACCGAACCAGAATCGCTCCGGGAAAAAATGTTCTTGAAGTGGAAAAAAAACTGATGCGCTTCGTCCCCAGGGAGTTTCTTATCGATGCCCATCACTGGCTTATTCTCCACGGTCGTTACACCTGTATTGCCCGTAAACCCCGTTGCGGCTCCTGCCTGATAGAGGACCTGTGTGAATTCAAAGAGAAGACAGAGTAACCTCCCCTCCCTAACAGTTTCTTAACTTTACCCACGATCTCTGAATAACGGTTAAGTCTGCCTTTTTACAACGCCCCCGCAACTGATCAATCTCATCCGAACTGAGCCAGCTGCTCACCCAACTATTGACAGCATCGCTGGTAGAGGGGGTTTTACTCCAGTCCTTATAGGCCTTCACATGCTGGAGGGTTATTCCATAGTTAGTACTTTCACTCAGAGTACAACAGGCAGGAAACCGCCCATTACAATCAAACTGCTCATTGATCCAGCGAACAGCTTCCAGTGTATCTTCAGTGGTAAATTTCATAACCCCTCCGACATCATTTACAGGCAAGCAAGGTTCGTCAGCAACGGACAAACTGTAATAGGTTTCAGGAGTGTAGGAATTGACCGGTGTCATCGCCAGTAAACTATTTTATTTCACTTTATAAAAGTGTCTTTTTTCTGCGTCACTGGACCACTATATGACACACTGAAGTGCAGTTATCAACCGGGCTAGTTGTGCACATTTTCTGTGGATAAAACTGTGAGTATTATTGGGGTAGTTGGCTCAAACACCCGTGGTTATTGGCCCTGAAACAAATCGTTCACATAAACGACAAACATTTTTTATCTCATATATTTCAATAAGTTACGTAATTCAATAGGTATTTATAAATACACTTATATTATTTTAGTTTTGCTCTTTATATATTTTCAGTTTGCTGTGAATTAAATATTGCAATCCCGTTAAAGCCGTTGTTTCTATCGCTATATTGAAAGTAGTTACTAACACATCGTTTTGTATCACTTAACTTACACTCTTAACTGAAGATTTTTCGCTGGAATCTGGCGGGTGCGGCAGTTTTCAACACTCACCTCTCAGATCATTTTGAGCTGTTGCTATACTGAGTTACAAACGATAAACACCGAACCCTGCAGGGCAGAATAAACATGGCAATGATCTTTCAACAGATCTCTACACAACAAGGTTGCCAGTCCTATCTGATTGGTTGCAGCAACCAGCACAGCGCTATCATTATAGATCCGGAGCTGAGTATGCTGGACACTTACCGGGCGTTGCTCAGCAGGGAAGGCCTGCGTTTACATTATCTGCTGGATACACACACCCATGCGGATCACTTCAGCGCCAGTCAGACGCTTGCACGTCAGTTACAGGTGCCGGTTATTATGCATCGCAACAGTCCGGCTCCCTTTGTGAGCTTTCATGTTGATGATGGAGAGCTGATACACCTCGGGGAACTCAAATTAGAGATCATACATACACCGGGACATACTGAAGACTCGATCTGCATTCTGATTGCTGACCGGGTTCTGACCGGAGATACTTTACTGCTGGGAGGAACCGGACGCAGTGATCTGCCAGGGGGAGACCCGGCTAAGCTCTATAACAGTCTGTTCAATAAACTGTTACTGCTGCCTCCTGAAACCCAGGTCTATCCTGCCCACATCTACAACGAAAAAAAACATACCACGATCGCAGCTGAACTGCTTAATAACCCCAGGCTTCAGGTAACAGAGCGAATGTCATTTATTCATCAGATGAACACGCTCAACCTCAACATGCCGGATCATCTGACCGAAGCATTGCGCACTAACCTTAGCGGTGGCAAAACCGTCGCAGGTCTGCTCGCAGAAGCTGCTGAAAAAGTGTCCTTTATGTCACTCAAAGAGGTCGCTCTCAGGCTCAGGACTGAACCTGAGGAGATTTTGCTTCTGGATGTAAGAGAGACTGATGCCTTCCTTAAGGGACATATTCCACGCGCTATTAATATTCCTCGCGGGCAACTGGAACTGCAGGTCAACAGCCTGCTGACAAATCCGACGCAGCGAATTGTAACTTATTGTCAATTTGGAAAAATCTCTACGCTGGCGGCAGCAACGCTGAAAGAGCTGGGATTTAATCGCGCAGTGGCACTGGATGATGGTTTTAACGGATGGCAGGCAATGGACTATCCGGTGGAACCCGCTGTGCAGAAAGACGATGGTTAAGCGGCATACAACATATGAACAATCGATGGCCGAAAACAGGAAAAGCTTATTCCGGCGTTTTCCAGATCGTTTTACGTTCCTGTAATAATATCCAGAGCTGTTCTACCTTCTCCCTCGCCCAGGGGGTTTTACGCAAAAACTTCAGACTGGACTTGATACTGGGATCGCTCTGGAAACAGCGGATACTGATCCGCTGACCCAATTCCTGCCAGCCATATTCCGCTTCAAGATCAGTAACGATCTGCTGCAGGGTGACACCATGCAGAGGGTTGTTTTTCTGTCCCCCTGTCATTGTTCTGCTTCCTGCTGCTCCTGTCTGGCACGCTCATCCTTGGATATATATCGCGGCTTTGCCGATACGTGGAGCTTTGCGTTTGCCTTTTTAGCGCGTTTTTTCAATATGCTGTTTATTTTCTTCTTTCTGTTCATCAATAGTGAGCCTGAGGCAGCGATCTGATCGTTAGTAGTGCACATTCTATCTGAGTTTAGCTTTGAGTTCAGAAGATAGTTTACCGGGGATTAAAGCGACCATCAGGGTACTGTTTATGTCGCGGTATGTAATACACAAAATCTGTGGATAACTCAGTGCATTACTTTTTAGTAACTGCCTGTAAAAGCGATAACATGGGCTTTGCAGCAAATTGTTTATAAAAGCACCGCATCCGAACAACGCTTTTTACTATCAATAAGTTACAGAAAAACAACTGTTTTATACTCAGACCTGACGCCGGTGAATCCACAACAGAAACGAACTCTTTGCAGTCTGTTAAGAACTTTTCTGAAAATCCTGTCTTCCTACTCGCCAGGGTCTTCACTTCCCGCCGCGTAAGAATAACTCAGATAAGCAGATTAACGATCTTAACGGCAGACCCGAGACCCCTCAGTCTTCGGGTATCTCTATCTCGACATGGGATACCGGCTTTGTACAACAGGCCAGTATCTCATCACCAACGGTGTCATACAGAGCATCCTGAACTTCTTCCACTTCGCCATCAATTAAGCGAACCCGACAACAACCACAATAACCACCACGACAGTTATAGGGCACAGGGATCTCCTGCGCCTCCATCGAGTCCAGCAGAGAGTATTCATACTGATAATAGAAGGTACTGAAATTGTTGACCTTAATTCTTGGTATACCTGACATGACCCGTTCCTTAGAGGTCGAAACCATCGAAGTCGTCTTCACCCATTTCATTATCAATTGCTCCTACCAGATACGAGCTGATCTCTGCTTCCTGTGGGGCAACCTGTACGTTGTCACTGACCAGCCACGCATTCATCCATGGTAGCGGATTCTGTTTCGCCGGAAAAATCTCTTCCAGATTCAGCGCCTTCATCCGCACATTCGTAATATATTCCACATAGTCAGACAGGATGCGGGCATTAAGACCGATCATTGAGCCGTCCTTAAACAAATACTCAGCCCACTCTTTTTCCTGCTCAGCAGCTTCGCGGAAAATCTCATAAACCTGAGGTTCACACTCTTTTGCAATCTGTTTGAACTCAGGATCATCAGAACCGGAAGCCAGCACGTTGAGCATAAACTGAGTACCGGTGAGGTGCAGCGCCTCATCCCGGGCGATCAGCTTAATAATTTTGGCATTGCCCTCCATGATTGCACGTTCAGCAAATGCAAATGAGCAGGCAAAACTCACATAGAATCGAATCGCTTCCAGCACATTAACCGATACCAGCGTCAGATAGAGCTTGGTTTTCAGACTATGCATACTGACATCGTATGTTTCGCCACCAATCGTGTGAACGCCTGGCCCCTGAATCATATAGATATTTGTTAACTCGATGAGTTCATCATAAAGCCGGGTCACACTGCGGGCCCGCTTAACGATCTCTTCATTGGTGACGATTGTATCAAACACCTCTGACGGCTCAGTCAGAATATTGCGGATAATATGGGTGTAAGAACGGCTGTGAATTGTCTCACTGAAAGACCAGGTTTCCAGCCAGGTTTCCAGCTCTGGCAGTGATACTATCGGCAGAAACGCGATATTGGGCGAACGTCCCTGCACCGAATCCAGCAGGGTCTGATACTTCAGATTACTGAGGAAAATGTGCTTTTCATGCTCCGGCATCACCATAAAATCTTTACGGTCAGTGGACAGATCAACCTCTTCCGGGCGCCAGAAAAATGATAGCTGCTTTTCAATCAGCTTCTCAAGAATCGGGTATTTCTGCTTGTCATAACGGGCGACGTTGACGTTATGGCCGAAAAACATCGGCTCTTTGGTAGCATCGTTGAAAGTCGGATCAAACGTTGAATATAGCATGTTGCATCAATACTCTTGCCCTGATTACAGGGAGGTCAAAACTGATTGCCGGTGGGGTTGCCACCGGCCTGAAATCCGTTACACAGTCTGCGCTGAAAATTCTCAGAGCTTGCAGGCACCGCTGTCGCAACCACCCATATCTTCATGCTGATCAGTCGCACCATCACGGGTGTTATGGTAGTAGAGGGTTTTGACACCATACTTGTAGGCAGTCAGCAGGTCTTTAAGGAGCTGTTTCATCGGCACCTTATCACCTGGGAACTTCGAGGGATCATAATTAGTATTAGCCGAAATAGACTGATCAACAAACTTCTGCATGATACCCACCAGCTGCAGGTAACCTTCATTGGTTGGAATCTGCCATAACAGCTCGTAATCCTCTTTCAGCTCAGCGTATTCCGGCACCACCTGTTTCATGACACCATCTTTACTCGCCTTAACGCTGACATAACCCCGTGGAGGCTCAATACCATTGGTCGAGTTAGTAATCTGAGAAGAGGTTTCGCATGGCATCAGCGCTGTCAGGGTGCTGTTGCGCAGACCAAATTCGCGTATATCTTCACGCAGTGTTTCCCAGAAATAGTGCAAAGGTTCATCACAGAACTCATCCACTTCACGCTTATAAGTATCGGTCGGCAGAATTCCTTTGGCGTAATTAGTTTCCTTGAACAACTTGCAAGGCCCCAGCTCTTTCGCCAGCTGATTAGATGCTTTAAGCAAGTAGTACTGAATCGCTTCAAAGGTTTTGTGAACCAGGCCATTAGCGGAACCGTCGGAGTAACGGACGCCGTTTTTGGCCAGATAGTAGGCAAAGTTAGTCACACCGACTCCAAGAGTTCGGCGGTTCATAGACGCAGTACGCGCCGCTTCAATCGGGTAATCCTGATAATCCAGCAGACTATCCAGTGCGCGAACGATCAGATCTGACAGGTTTTCAAGCTCATCCAGGTTCTCCAGAGCCCCCAGATTAAAGGCAGACAGAGTACAAAGAGCGATCTCACCTTCAGGATCATTAATATCATTAAGAGGCTTGGTTGGCAGTGCAATCTCAAGACAGAGGTTAGACTGTTTAACCGGTGCCACCTTAGGATCAAACGGGCTATGGGTATTACAGTGATCGACATTCTGAATATAGATACGTCCGGTTGACGCACGCTCAGATGCCAGAATACCAAACAGTTCAACGGCTTTAATCGTTTTCTTACGAATCGTTTCATCCTGTTCATACTGAACATAGAGACGCTCAAACTCTTCCTGATCGGCAAAGAAGGCATCATACAGTCCCGGCACCTCATGGGGACTGAACAGAGTAATATTGCCCCCCTTGATCAGTCGGGTATACATCAGTTTGTTCAGCTGCACACCGTAATCCAGATGGCGCACCCGGTTTTCTTCCACACCCCGGTTGTTCTTCAGCACCAGCAGTGATTCAACCTCAAGGTGCCAGAGTGGATAAAACAGCGTTGCTGCACCACCACGAACACCGCCCTGAGAGCAGGATTTTACTGCAGTCTGGAAATATTTGTAGAACGGGATACAACCGGTGTGAAAAGCTTCTCCGCCCCGGATAGGACTGCCCAGAGCCCGGATACGGCCGGCATTGATACCGATACCTGCCCGCTGGCTGACATACTTCACGATCGCACTGGCAGTCGCATTGATAGAATCCAGCGAGTCACCGGATTCGATCAGTACACAGGAGCTGAACTGTCGGGTCGGGGTGCGCACACCGGCCATAATAGGTGTTGGCAACGACAGTTTGAACAGTGAGCAGGCATCATAAAAACGCTTCACATATTCAAGTCGGGTCTCTTTCGGGTAGTTGGCAAACAGACAGGCTGCAACCAGGATATACAGAATCTGAGGGCTCTCATAAATCTCATGAGTCACCCGGTTCTGTACCAGATACTTGCCTTCTAACTGCTTTACAGCCACATAGCTGAAATTCATATCCCGAGCGTGATCGATATAGTCATTCAGTTGATTAAACTCTGCTTCAGAGTAATCTTCTATCAGATGTTTATCATAACGACCGGCATCAACCATCTTAGCCACATGGGTCAGAAGATGAGGCGGTTCAAAGCTGTCAAAAGCACGCTTACGCAGATGGAAGATCGCCAGACGGGCAGCCAGATACTGGTAGTCCGGTGCATCCTCAGAGATAAGGTCAGCAGCAGATTTGATCAGTGTTTCATGAATATCGGCTGTTTTAATGCCATCGTAAAACTGAATATGGGCTTTCAGTTCCACCTGTGAGACTGAGACATTCTGAAGGCCATGGGCGGCCCAGATAACGACTCGGTGAATTTTTTCAAGGTCCAGCTTTTCCTGACGACCATCCCGTTTCGTTACCAATATGTCCTGCATTTCGCTTTCCCAAGTTTGAAAAAATCAGATTTACGAAGGTTTCTTAACCGAACCTTTTCAGCGGCGGAACCGGAGACATTTCGCCTTAGCACTCCGGACTTCCTGATGTTCACTCTGTCCTGCCGACCACTGGTGCCGACACTTCATCTGGCACACTATATGTAGTACGCGCACGAACAACAGGCACTAAATATAGTTATAAACAACTTAATTACAATACTTGATTTTGCCCTTTTATGAGTGTAGTCAGACAGTAAATACTGGCCAGATGCCCGTGCCATCAGCGCTGCAGAATATTACGCCAAAATAAGAAAAATTTTAATTAAAAATGAATTCGCAATAAATTTTGATAATGGTCAAAAAGACCTCTCATCCTATAAAAAAAGATTCATCTTTCCGCTTTACAGTGGCGTAACAAATCAATAGTATACGCCCTCCTTGTGGTGGGGTTCCCGAGTGGCCAAAGGGATCAGACTGTAAATCTGACGCGCGAGCTTCGGTGGTTCGAATCCACCCCCCACCACCATCGAATTTGATACAAAAAAAGCCCCGCCTATCCCGGGGCTTTTTTGTGTCTGCAATTCAGATCAGGGGTGGGCGAGAACCGCCGATAGGGTTCGAGCCGGAGGCCACGAAGTGGCCGAAGACAACGTTGCAACGCTTTTCTGCAACGGCCCGAAGGGGCATAATCCACCCCACACCACCATCGAATTTGATACAAAAAAAGCCCCTCCTATCCCGGGGCTTTTTTGTGCCTGCAATTCAGATCAGGGGTGGGTGAGAACCGCCGATAGGGTTCGAGCCGGAGGCCACACTGCGGCTGCGCAACTTCGTGGCTGGTTGCTCATCGCTCGATGAAAGAAAAACAACCTACTGACAAGCCTCCCTGCAACGTGCCACCTGTGCCAGAAATCCGTCTTAAATCAATTACCCAGAGAATATTTCACTCTCCCTCTGTACCTTGCCGTTATCCTGTGCCAATGTGTGGAAATATCTAATAGCACCTGGAGAACAACAATATGCCTTTGACAAACGACATTCAGGAAGAGATCAATATGCTGATTCGCTTTAGCCAGAGCAGCGATCATCAGGGTCTCAAAGTACATCAGGACGTTGCCCCACCAGAGCTGGTTGCAGCCACTCAACGCCTGTTTGATAAAAAGCTCATCACTCTGGTTGATGGCGGGTATCTGACACCACTTGGCCACGAAGCAGCTGATCAGGCTCACGCATTGCTGAACATTCTCAACGCGCCGAAATAACAGCAGAAACGATATATCTGAAAGCTGATTCAAGAACCTAATACCAGAACTTTATACAGACACCAGGGTAAACACTCATCCATGCATCAGGCTGAAATTCTCATCGAAGATATCAATGTCTGGGAAACCCAGATGTTTACTGTGCAGAACCCTCTGCACAGTACTATTCGCGCCCCCCTTCTGAAACTGATCTACCGCTTACGGGATAAACAGCAGCAGGCCATCGAGAGCGAAGTTGCACCGACTGCAAAACACGCTCTTTATGAGAGCACTCTGGACCTGTTACAACGCCCTGACCCGGTTATTTCAGAGCTGCGGGAGTTTATTGAGGAGATGCTGATCACCGTTGCCAGTGCCGTTAATGAACCATTCTGGCCGGAAGGCGCTCAGGCCAGAGCGGATATTATTGAGTCCTGGTTTCATGTCACTGAAAACGGGGGCTATCACGACACCCATTCTCACCCGAACTGTTCCTGGTGTGGTATCTACTATGTTGATGCCGGAGAGTGCGACATTCAGAATCGTAATGGTATAAACCGCTTCTATGATCCGCGCCACGGAGCTGATCAGTATCTTGATGCAGGAACAGCCTATCTCAACAGCACCGGCAGCTGGGACTTTGCTGCTGTTGAAGGTCAGGTGGTTATATTCCCCTCCTACCTCAAGCATGCTGCGATGCCCTATTTTGGTCAGAAAGACCGGGTTATTATCGCGTTTAACAGTCAGATCCATTTTCAGGAATAGCGCTCAGGACAGGTACCCAGGTGAAACAGATTCTGGTTTATGGAGACTCGCTTAGCTGGGGTATCGTTCCCGATACACGTCAACGATTTGAATTTCATCAGCGCTGGCCCGGCCGACTGGAACAACTAATCAATCAGGATAGCCCCCGGGTACGCATCATTGAAGACTGTCTTAACGGCCGCAGAACGGTACTGGATGATCCATTCAAACCCGGTCGAAACGGCACCGACGGTTTACAACAGCGAATCGAAATCAACACCCCGCTTGAACTGGTCATCATTATGCTGGGCAATAATGACTTCCAGAGTCCGCATATCTTCACCGCAGCAGAAGCCGCACAGGGTGTTGCCACTCTGGTACAGACCATTCGAAAAGCCCCCATAGAGCCCGGTATGCACATACCCCGGATCTTACTGCTATGCCCACCGCCGATTATCCAGCCAAAAGGAGTTATTGCCGATAAGTTCAGAGGGGCTGAAGTCAGATGGACAGGATTTAACCGGGCTTTGAAAAAAATCGCAGCAGAAACTGATTGTGATTTTTTTGATACCGGAACAGTGATCAGCGCCAGTAAGATTGACGGAATCCATCTGGACCTGGAGCAGCATCAACAACTCGCACTATCGATTCACCCGATTATACAGGGTATATTAAACTGTTGACTGAACTTCTATAGTCGTCACAGATCTGACCTGCAGGGTTTCATCTTCAGAATACAGGATTTTTAATGCTTAACGCTCTCAACTTTTTTTTCCGCAGCCCCTGGTACTGGCTGGCCATGATATTTGCCGGCATTACGATGGAGTGTATAGCGCTCTATTATCAGTATGTCCTCAACTATGGCCCCTGTGTACTCTGCATCCACATACGCATCTGGGTGATGGCTTTTATTCTATTGGGAATTCTGGGAATCCTGGGCCACAAAAACCGCCCCGTCAGCATCCTGCTCAGCCTTCTGACAATAGTTGCCGCTGTCGGATTAGCTGAACGCTCCTGGATGACCTTTGCAATCGAACGCAACCTGATCGAAGGCAGCTGTACCATGGGTTCGGGTCTGCCAGACTGGTTTGCACTGGACCGGTGGTTTCCAGCCATTTTTGAGCCCTGGGAACTGTGTGGCTGGACCCCTGAACTGCTCTTCGGTATCACCATGGCTGAAGCCCTGCTGGTAACCTCGGCTATAGCCGTGATAAGCACGCTGGCTGCAACATTCTGTTTGTATAGAAAAGCTTAAAACCTTTGCTTAAAAAAGCGCTACCTTATACTCTCAAACGCTGTTGATTAACGCTGCCAGAGGGATCTGGCGAAACAAAAGCCGGGCTATAACTGGTAACAGGATCACTGCCAACCCGATCAGAAGAAAAATAAGGCGAAACGCCCGGTCAATAAACGGGCCTTTTACATCGATGAAAGATCCCAAAATCATCTTCTTTGGCCCGGTGGGTGCCGGTAAAACAACCGCTATTGCCACAATCACTAACAATGCCAGTGCGACCACTGACGCGCGTATCTCTGATACAGGCGTGAGACGTAAAAGCAGAACGACAGTGGCAATGGATTATGCGCTGCTGGAAAACGGCGGCAAACGGATTCACCTGTATGGCACCCCGGGACAGGAACGGTTTCGGTTTATGTGGGAGATGATTTCAACCGAACTGGCCCACGACTGCAGCGGTCACATTATGCTGCTGGATAATACCCGCAATCACCCCCGTAAAGACCTCGAGTTCTACCTGGATAATTTCACTACTTACAATCCTTACACCCGCCTGGTTATTGGTGTTACGGGAAGTGATCTGGCGGCTACTCCCACCCGGGCCGATTATGCAAGATGGCTTGCAGAACTGGAGATCAAAGCTCCGCTGTTTTTTATCGACGCCCGTCAGACTGAAGATATACAGCTACTGATTGACGAAATCCTGCAGCCGGAAATACCAGAGAAGACTGAAGCAGATAACAGCAGCCAGTGGCAAACGGAAGAGGAGATGAGTCTCGAAGAACTGTTTGCACCTGACAATCATTACCCGTTATTTACCCCCGGGCTGATTGATGAAGTTGAAAGCATCGGAGCGGTGACCGGTACCGCTTTATTAAACGGTGACAATCAGCCCGAACACTCATCTCTGACACACTCTGAGCTGACAGCACTGCAGACCTTTACTGCAGGAATTCCCCCGGTTCGCCAGCGGATCGATGATCCGGGTTCTGTCGAAAGCTTTTCACTGAAGACTCAGGGCGAGGGGTACTACCTTGTTATGCTGGCTGACAATCAGATTTTTGGGGTTCACTGCAGTGGACAGCTGAGCCTGCTGTCACTAAAACAGGAGATCGACAACCGGTTGCAGTGGTCTGACAGTTTGGCAATATCAACAGTATGATGCTTAAGCTTATATCGAAAACATCCAGCAAACTCCGCCTTTTATCTCTCCTTGCGATTGCACATTAGCGTCACGAGTCTGTACAATTCGTGGCCATTTTGATTTTTTTAACATAAGGATTACGCAGTGCGTCTGGCAGAAATTGAAGCGATATCTCTGAATGTGGGCATCACAATATTCGCCGCTTACGTATTTTTTATCATTTATGATCTGGCGAAGAAATCAAACGCGGGTAAATTTGGCACAGTGATTCTGTTCTTCGCTCTGGGCCTGGGACTGGCGGCCTTTCTGGTGAAAACTGTTGTCGTGTACATGATGGAAGGCTGAAACGGTCCCCTTTTAAAGGAAGGTCAGCCTGATTGAGAGACCTTCTTCAACACTCTCAGCATTAACACTGTCAACGCTGTAGTGTTTCGGCGATAACGGGCTGCAGCTGAAAACCAGGCATCTGCAGCGTAAACGCCCGTCCGAAGCCCAACACTAACCGCCCCTGCTCCGGGGTCAGGCGAAACAGTTTAAAATCCGGTAATGTAAGCAGCAGATCCACAGTAGCGCCATGTCTCTCCCGGTACAGAGCCATAATCTGATCATATTCACCGACATCACGACGAACCTCACAGGCCAGGCACTGCAGGGCAAGCCGGTTACGGGCAAACAGGTTTCGACTGACCGCCTCATCTTCAATAAGCATCATCCCGACTGCAGGCGAGCGCATCAGATTAAGTGTATGGCTGGCAAGCTTGCTGACAAAAATATAAAAATATCCCCCGCTTAAAACGAATGGAGAGTAGCTTGCTTCAGGCCCGTTATCACCCAGGGTTGCCAGCTGCAGCGTTTTGCCTGTCTGCAACAGACTATTCAGCTGCTCAACAGCCTGATGATCTACCTGCGACTCTGTCATACCTGCGCCTCCGACGGCTTTTATTAACCTGCCCGAATATAAATATACTCCATTGCCATGCAGATTAACGTATAATTACCCGCGTATAAAACTGACAGGATTTGTGAATATGCAACAGAAAGTGGTTAAAGCCGGGGACATCTCCATTTCAAATGAGATGCCAATGGTTCTGTTTGGCGGCATGAATGTTTTGGAATCAAGAGACCTGGCGATGCAGATCGCAGAACATTACGTTGAAGTCACCAGCCGACTGAATATCCCCTATGTTTTTAAAGCCTCTTTCGATAAGGCCAACCGCTCATCTCTGACCTCCTTCCGCGGACCAGGTCTGGATGAAGGTCTGAAAATCCTGCAGGAGATAAAAGAGACGTTTAACGTCCCGCTGATCACCGATGTTCACGAGCCCTATCAGGCAGCGCCAGCCGCACAAGTCTGCGATATCATTCAGTTGCCGGCATTCCTCTCTCGCCAGACCGATCTGGTACAGGCAATGGCAGAGACAGGTGCGGTCATTAACATTAAGAAAGCTCAGTTTCTTGCTCCTCAGGAGATGAGACACATCCTCAATAAATGTGAAGAGGCGGGTAACAGCAACCTGATTCTGTGTGAGCGCGGCAGCAGTTTTGGCTATAACAATCTGGTTGTCGATATGCTGGGCTTTTCCATCATGAAAGAGATGGGCTATCCGGTGATGTTTGATGCAACCCATGCGCTGCAGATGCCGGGCGGACGAAGTGACTCAGCCGATGGCCGCCGCGCACTCGTTGCCCAGCTATCCAGAGCGGGTCTCGCTCAGGGGATTGCCGGACTGTTCCTCGAAGCCCATCCGGACCCTAGTCAGGCAAAATGCGACGGCCCCTGTGCTTTGCCACTGGATAAACTGGAACCTTATCTGGCCCAGATGAAGGCGGTTGATGAGCTGGTAAAAAGTTTCGAGCCGCTGATTACTGAATAACTCCGCCTGGCGGCCCGGCGAGGGCCGCCGATAGCACGCCCCTTTTGCTTCAGGTGATATACCTGTCGTTTTGACAGCTATGAGCCTTAACTCTTTGTTAGTCATACTCTATTATCATACAGAATCGCCAGGATTTTCGATAAAGGGTGCACAGGAATGGCTACACCAAGCGATCTTATTTACGACGGACTACAACCTGGCCAGGTCATTGGTCCGGATCATCATCCGTTCAAACTGACAAGCCAGTTTCAAACTAACCGGTTTGGCCAGCTGTGGTACGCAGAGGATCTGTCCACCAGCCGCTCGGTGCCAGTCACACTGCAGATATTTGACCCTACGCTGTTAAAGCATCAGGGGTTTATCGATGCAGCACAAAAACATATCGTCCTCAGCAAGAAGTTCAAACACCCGCACCTTGCCGAATATTACGGCATGTTCCGGCATAAAGGCATACTACTGTTCTTTTCCATTGAACTGATGGACGGACTCACACTGGAAACACTGCTTACCAGTGGCCAGGCCAGCAAACTTAAAGACAACCAGAAAAAGGGACTGCTACAGCAGCTCGCTACAGCAATCGATACCGCCCATGCCGGCGCAGGACAACCCCATAAAGGGATCTGTCCTGCGTCGATCTTTATCAACAAACAAGGGGGGGTCAAGCTGGCTAACTTTGCCTTCGATGAGGGGATGACAATCGCCGATGAGCTGAGCAATACCGCCTCCTCCCATCTGGCCTATCAGGCTCCTGAATCATTTCACCCTAATCCGGTCACTGTAGAAGCGGATATTTATTCATTCGCCTGTATTGTTTATCACCTGCTAAGTGGCAAAGCCCCCTTTCAGGCCAGCGACGATGAATCAACCAGGGTACGCAAGGAACTCAAAAAACCAGCGTCACTGAATCCCGAACAATGGGATATTCTGCAGTCAGCCTTCGCGACCGATCCCGAACAACGTCCTCACCAGGCCAGCCTGCTATTCAAAGAGATAATAGAAGCCGGCGATAAAAAAGAACCCCTGCCTGAAGAGGATATCCCTGAGCCACTTCCGGAGGATTCTTTTGAACGACGCAGGCTTTGGATGTTCAGCATGCCCGACTGGGTCGTCTCCGCACTGATTTTCATTACAGGCTTTGTGCTTGGCTTCGGCATCGCCTTTTTCATCGGATGGCAAAACACCAGTGAGGTTGAGGTCGCTCTGGAGCAGACCCGCACTGAATTGCAAAAAGTTCAGCAGGAGTTTACAGGCCTGCAGCAAACGCTACAGACGGAACGTAAAATGCGATCTGTTGAAACCGACACCTTACAGACTGAACTGAAAAACAGAACCGGTGAGATTGATAAGCTGCACAAAGAGTTGATGAGCATCAAGTTTGCTGACCCTGACAAACTGACAGTGTTCACCGATCAGCTGGATGATGGATTCAAAGGCCCCCAGATGATCATCATTCCCCGGGGCAGTTTCATCATGGGCGATCAGAAGCTGGTCGGCGATGACAACGAGCTGCCCGCTCATGAGGTGACCATCAGTCATAAGTTTGCCCTGTCACGCAATGAGGTGACCTTTAATGACTATGATTACTATGCCCGCTCCATGGGGCGTCCACTGCCCGACGATGAAGGCTGGGGCCGCGGCAATCGTCCGGTGATCAATGTCAGCTGGAAAGACGCGAAAGCCTATGTGCAGTGGCTGGCGTTACTGACAGGTCAGCCTTATCGTCTGCCAACAGAAGCCGAGTGGGAGTATGTTGCCCGGGCAGGCACCGACACCAACTACTGGTGGGGTGACGAGCTTGAAGCGGAACGCGCCGTCTGTAGCGAGTGCGGCACGGAGTGGGATGGCAGGAAAACAGCGCCGGTGGCATCTTTTCCACCCAATTCATGGGGCATTCATGATATGAGTGGTAATGTCGATGAATGGGTTGAGGACTGCTATCAGGACGCCTACTTCGGAGCGTCCAAAGATGGTTCAGCGATGATAGAGGGTGATTGCGAATTTCGCGTTATGCGCGGAGGATCCTGGTTCGATATCGGCCGGGTGATCCGCTCATCCAGCCGCTACCGTCACCTGCCGGATAGTAGCAAAAACAGCTGGGGATTCCGTATAGCACTCGACCTGCCCGATAAACCAACCGAGTAACAGTGATGTTTAAACTCCAGACCTCTGTCCGTCTTTCAGCAATAATGCCCGCACTGATTTTAACTGCGCTGGCCAGTACCCCGCTTCTCGCCACCCCACTGACCGTCGATTCTGAGAAACAAAAGGATTTGAGCATTACCCTTTATAATCAGAATCTTGGACTGGTAAGAGATATCCGCAGCCTGCCCCGCATCAATCAGGGACAAACCCTCTATATACGGGATGTCAGCCATCAGATTATGAGCCAGACTCTGCAGGTAGAAAATGCCGGTAAAATTCTCGAGCAGAACTTCAACAACAACCTGATCTCAGTGTATGCCCTGCTTAACGCCTATACCGGAAAGACAGTGCAACTGGCACGCTTTAACAGCGTCAGTGGCAGTGAAACAATATCCGATGCAGTGTTACTCAGTTCTGATGGCAAGCAGGCGCTGGTTGAGCACCAGGGGCGGATCGAGACAATACCGGTCAACCAGCAGGGCTGGCGCTTTATCTTTCCGTCATTACCGGAAGGTATGCAGGCACGACCCAGTCTGGAGATCCGCTCTGCGGGCACCTCACAATCCAGCGATGCAGTGCTGACCTACCTGACCTCAGGTCTCAGCTGGCAGATGGATTATGCCCTGGTGCTGAACCCTGAAGGAGATCAGCTTAAGCTCGATGGACTGGCAACTCTTGTTAACAATACCGGAGTGGACTTCAAAAATAGTAAAGTGCTGCTGATGGCCGGTCAGGTAAACCAGCCACCCACCCCTGTAGTGCGCCAGAAAACAGTGATGCTGATGGCCGAATCGATGGCTGATAATGGCTCACCTCAGGCGTTTCAGGATTACCAGTTGTATAAACTGCCCCAGCGAGCGAGCCTGCTCAACGGACAGACCAAACAGGTCAGCCTGATCAGTGCCGATAAAGTAGCGGCAGAGAAAAGTTATCATTATGCGTTTCAGGTATATCCATCTCTGGATCATCAGACCTATGATCAGAAGCCGGACATCAGGATCAGTTTCATCAACGGTCAAAACGAGGGACTGGGGTTCCCGCTACCCGCCGGCACCGCCAGAGTGTTCAGTCCTGACTCCGAGGGGCTCAGGCACTTTATTGGCAGCGCCAGTATTCAGAACAGCAGTAAGGATCAAAAAGTTAACCTGCCGGTAGGCAAAGCATTCGATCTGACTATAAAACAGCAACAGACTCTGTTTGAGAAAAATTACGATAGCATCCTGAGCGGTTATGAACTGCAACTGAGCAACAGCGGCGACCAGGTAAAACAGATTGAGATCACTGCTAATTTTCATCAGGACTGGAAAGTGACCGAAAGCAATCAGCCATATACCCGGATAAACGCCAGCCAGCTGCGCTGGACAATCAGTGTCCCTACAGAAGGCACTACCCGGTTGAAATTTAAAACCGAACTTAAAAACCGAACTTAAAAATCTGTTAAAGAAAAACTAACCTTATTCTGTGCCCCGGCAAACCGTGCCGGGGTTTTGCAGACTCATTTATCAGGACAACCGCGCACCGGATAAACAACACAACGCCTCGATAACCGGCTGCTTAATTATGGTCCGCTTCAAGCAAATCAAGCCAGTAAGCGGCATCAACGCTAGATTGTTCCTGCTCTAATTCACCTTTACTACAGATATCCACCATCCGTCTGAGCGCCAGAATATGTCCTGATTCAGCGGACTGACGGTAATACTTAACCGCCTTTACCGGATCGGCCGGGTAATTCTGATACCCCTCTTCGAATATTTTCCCCATCTGATAAGCCGCTTTGCTATCCCCCTTATCCGCAGCCCTTTCCAGGTAGATCAGTCCCTGTATCCGGTTGTTCATTCCCTCGCCCCGAAAGTGCAGCAGGTGCCCATAAACAGACAGGGCACGGACGCTGCCATAATCAGCAGCATAGCGGAACAGCTTCATGACAAACCGGTGTTTTGCCTCAGACTTTTTCAGCAAGGGCAGATGAAAAAGCCGGAAAGCAATCCAGCCCAGCAATGGAGCGATCAGTGTCATAAACAAACGCATCAGAATACCTTAGCGGATAGATAATTAAACCCAACACAATATCAGAATTCCCTAATATTAAAACCGGTTAAAGCTAAGATTTAACCTGTCAGTTACCTCTGCCTGTTCTATACTCACAGCCCACAGGGCAAGCAGAGGCTTTTACAACCCTGATAAGCAGTCCGAGTCTGGCACTTGCTATAAACGAATTATTGCGCTTAAATCAGTTACAGTTTAGCTATAGAAAAACATTTTTTTATAGCTTAAAGGAATATATTTAAGCAGTAATAAAACCTTAAGTACGGTCAGGAGTCTTTAACAGGGGGCTCTTCAACCGGTTATTTTTTAAGTCGTTACAGGTACTCATATGAAAACATTTGAAGATAATTCACTGACGATCGGTGAAACCCCTCTGGTTCACCTGAACAGAATTGCACCTGGAAAGAGAATCTACGCCAAGCTGGAAAGCCGCAATCCGGCAGGCTCCGTCAAATGCCGTATCGGGGCAAACATGATCTGGGCTGCTGAAGAGAATGGCACTCTGAAACCCGGTATGACTCTGGTTGAACCGACATCAGGTAACACCGGTATTGCTCTGGCGTTTGTGGCAGCCTCCCGCGGCTACAATCTGACCCTGACCATGCCCTCCTCTATGAGTCTGGAACGTCGTAAACTGATGAAAGCGCTGGGGGCTGAAATAGTCCTGACGGAACCTGCCAAGGGGATGAAAGGTGCGATTGAAAAAGCCCAGGAAATCGTCAACAGCGATCCTCAGAGCCACCTGATGCTGCAGCAGTTTGAAAACCCGGCCAACCCTGACATCCACGAAAAAACCACCGGCCCCGAAATCTGGAACGATACTGATGGCCAGATCGATATTCTGGTTGCCGGCGTGGGCACTGGCGGAACCATCAGTGGGGTATCCCGCTATATTAAACAGCAAAAGGGTAAAGCGATCACAACCGTAGCCGTTGAGCCGACCGCTTCTCCGGTTATCACTCAGACAGTTAACGGTGAAGAACTCACCCCTTCCCCGCACAAGATTCAGGGTATCGGGGCTGGCTTCATACCTAAAAACCTTGACCTGTCTATCGTTGATCAGGTTGAACAGGTTTCCAATGAAGATGCTATTGAGATGGCTCGACAACTCATGCAGAAAGAAGGAATCCTGGCAGGGATCTCCTGCGGCGCAGCACTAAGCGCAGCGGTTAAAGTTGCCGAACAGCCCGAAAATGCAGACAAAGTGATCATTGTTATTCTCCCCGACTCGGGCGAGCGCTACCTCTCTACACCTCTGTTTGAAGGGATGTTCAGCGATAATGAGTTAGTTCAGTAGTTGTACCAGGCTGAAATGAAAAAACCGGGCCTGGCCCGGTTTTTTCTTAACTACATAAAATGATCTTCAGGACACCATTCTCCGAATCTCATCATGACTGGGAAACTTTGGCAAATGGTCGACAAAAACTTTGCCATTGCTCAGTTTCTTTACGGTGTACCAGCGCGCTTTACGCTCATCGCCTTTAAAGTGGCCATCCACTTCAAAGTTTTCACCATCTACGCCCAGTACTGCAATCGTTCTTTTTATCGCCTCATTTTGCATAGTCGGCTCCGCTTTCTTATCTGTGCACTCTGCTTTTTATGCGGTCCCCTGATTGCGCCTGTCTTCGCAGGCTGCAAAGTCTGGAACCGCTACTCATGTCTCCGGAATTTTCCAATCCCTTAAGTGTAGTCTATTGAGTCCGTTTGACAAATCAGTGACGTTTTTCAGTCGATCCTGTTACACCTGAAATCAGGCCAGGTTTTCCAGCCACTGTGGTGATGGTGCAAAGAAAGCCTGCCCGGTAACTGCCGTGGTAAAGTTCATCAAATGATCATGGTGGCCCGAACTATCACCCAGAACCATGCTTTCCAGTATTTTCGTATAGGGCTCAGGGGAGCGGCAGTAAGAGGCAAACATCAGGCCTTTTTGACGCAGGTTGCCGTAGGGCATACTGTGGCGCAAAATCTCAATTGAACGCCCCTCAGAGTCTTTCAATGAGGCCCGCCGGGTATGCGCAAAAGCGGCTTTATCGGCGCTGGCATATTCACGATTATCCTTTTTGGTCCGGCCAAGAATATCTTCCTGCTGTTTAACCGTAATCTGATTCCAGGCATTCAGATCATGCTCGTAGCGCTGGAGGTGTATATAACTGCCACCGCTAAAAGCGGGATCTTCATCCCCCACCAGCGCAACCTCTGCCCGATGCTCACCTTCAGGGTTTTCCGTACCATCGACAAAGCCGGTCAGATCTCTGCTGTCGAGATAGCGAAAGCCATGAATCTCTTCTGCCAGGGTAACATCATCACCCAGCTTTTCGGTTAACAGCACACTGGCTTCGTAGTTGAGATCATGTCGTCCGGAACGGATATGCAACAACAGATCAACCGGGGTGTGTGGCATTTTTATATCCCCGTTGCTCAAAGCGGGAAAAGCAGTGAGTTGTGCAGGCCTCTGATCCGGACTAAGCTGATCCCAGTATTCGCTGCCAATGGCAATGGTGATGTGCATATCGACATCAGGATATTGCTGTCTGAACTTCAGCTCAGTGGCGGGAATCTCGGCGAGAACCCGGCGCAGCCTGCCACTGGCCTCGCGTAAGCGGACAATATTCAGGGTAATAAACAGGGCATCAGCGTTAGCTTCGGCAATAACACCTGACTGAAAACGGGTCATAGCGCACTCCATATTGTGTAAAATCCTGTGCAGTAGATAAGTCGGGCAACGGCAATAAAGCTTAACGCGTATAACGACCGGATTAAACTCGTGCTTTAAGGTTTTCTGACACGATAAGAGGCGGAGTGGCGCTAACGGTATAAAACCTCGCAACCATATTTCAGTTCCAGCGGCAGTCGCTCTTTACGGGTCATCCCTTTTACCACCAGTCCATAAGACCGGTCGATCATCCTCTCTAACTCACCTGCGGGTATACTCCCATCGAGTACAACCGTATTCCAGTGACGCTTATTCATATGGTATCCAGGCAGAACGGCACTGAATATATCCCGCAACATCTGCGCTTCTGCAGGATCACACTTAAGATTCATTTTCGCTATATCATTTTCAACAGAGAGTGTTGCGAACATCTTTTTGCGCACTTTCATAACAGCGATATGGGGATAAAACGGAAAATCTTCCCAGGCTTCCGGACGGCTGAGCATATAGGTACGGGCGGTCTGGTAATCCATAAAAATCAGTATCTGATCGCTTATTCGCCAGTGGCTACCGGCCGCTGCGGATCACGGATCCACTCGCTCCAGGAACCCGGATAGACTTTAGAGCCTTGCAGCCCGGCATGTTCCATCGATAACATATTGTGGCAAGCGGTGACGCCGGAACCGCAATAGTGAGCAACCTGCTGTGGCTGATAATCACCGAGTAAGCTGAGCCACTCCTGTTGTAACACCTCAGCGGGTTTAAACAACCCATCGGCGGTCAGATTTAACTGTAAAGGTCGATTCACGGCACCCGGAATATGTCCTGCTATCGGATCAATCGGCTCCTGCTCGCCACGAAAGCGTTCAGGGGTACGGGCATCGACAAGCAAACCGACTGCGGGAAAAGCGGCAACCTGCTCAAGAGGAAGCAGCATCATCGAGTCCGCCTCACCGGTCAAACTACCAGGCTGCGGTTGGGGCAACTGATCACTCACATTCAGCCCCGCAGCGATCCAGGCAGGATAGCCACCATCCAGAACCGCCACAGCCTCATGACCCAACAGGCGGAACAGCCACCAGGCGCGTGACGCCATGGCGCCCCCGCAATCGTCATAAACCACCACCTGAGTCGCATGACTCACGCCCTTTAAACGGAAAGTTTCTATAAGCTGATCAAAAACCGGTAACGGATGACGACCACTCTGAGGCGTTATCGGAGATGAAAGGTCATGATCGAGATTGAGATAGCCCGCTCCCGGAATGTGCCCTTCCCGATAAATCCCCGGTCCCTGTTCAACTGACGTCAGGTAGAAACGACAGTCCAGTACGACCACTGCTGATTCATCGGCCTTTAGCAACGAGTCCAGTTCTGTAACTGAAATCAGAGTTGTAAACATCTGCCGTTCTCCCTAAGTAGTTTTGTCAGAGCAAGAGCCGTCAGAATTAACCTAAAAACTCAGCCAGTTCTTCGCGTAAAAGATCCAGTTCATTCTGAGCTTTCTGCTTCGCTTTTTTCTTCAGAGTCTCAACTTCACTCTCTTTCTCAGCGATCAGCTGCTGCGCTTCAGAAGACTTATCAGCGGCATTGTTAACCCGGTCGAGCATCGGCTTAAGCTGCATCAGAATCGCCCGACGACGGCCCTCTTCTGCCCGGGCAATCTGTTCAGCAGACTGCTCCTTCTCTTTTTTCTCTTCAGTCTGAACAGCGGAACTGCCCTGCCAGGTCAGAGGACGGATACCGACGGCATTGCGAATTTGTTCCAGAAAAGGAGCCGCATAGCTACGGGCTTTATCTGCTCCCTTATGCAGTTGCTGCTCAACATAAGCCAGATCATGCATCAGATGGTTATACTCTTCGCGGGGCTTAGTCAGATAGCTGTCAAGAAACTCGAATAACTCTTTCTTCGCATCTCCCCAACCAATACCGTTTTCAAACTTTGTCCGCATCTGAGCCTGCTCTGTGGCTGTAGCGAAGTTAGCATAAAGCTGGAATATCGTGCTGCTGTCCGCATCTTTTGGCTCACCCGGCTCCAGGGTATCGGTTTTGATCTGCTTAATCAGCTTATACAGCTCATCAGAAGAGCTGAACAGCGGAATAGTATTATCATAACTCTTCGACATCTTCCGGCCATCCAGCCCGGGAATCAGCTGGGTCTGTTCATCCACCTGAGCTTCGGGCAGATTAAACAGCGGACTGTAGGTATGATTAAAACGGCCGGCAATATCGCGGGCCATCTCGATATGCTGAATCTGGTCTTTACCAACAGGGATAATGTCGGCATTAAACATCAGAATATCGGCGGCCATCAGAATCGGATAGCTGAACAGCCCCATGGTGATGTCATCATCATCCTGACGTCCCGTTTCACGGTTAACATCTACAGATGCCTTGTAAGCATGGGAACGGTTCATCAGACCTTTGGAGGTCATACAGGTGAGAATCCAGGTCAGCTCAGTAATTTCAGGCACATCAGTCTGACGGTAGAAAGTCGCCTTATCGGTATCCAGCCCCAGTGCCAGCCAGGTTGCCGCAATCTCGCGGGTTGAACGGGCCACCCGGTCAGGATCATGGCATTTAATCAGGGCGTGGTAATCAGCAAGAAAGAAGTAACTGTTATTATTACTGTTGAGACTTGCCTCAATCGCGGGCTTAATTGCGCCCAGATAGTTACCAATATGTGGGGTACCGGTCGTTGTAATACCGGTCAGAACGGTCTGCTTGGTCATCTGATTATCTTTTTACTGAAAGCTAACGAAAATTGCGCTCTATAATACAAGAAAAATAAGTCGCTGGCCTGCGTAATCACCGTTGAAATGACGACAAGGGTTTTTTCAGACGGTGATCAGTGGTACAAATAGCCATCTCTTATGTAAGGAATCACTATGTCACCGCTTATCCCCTCTTTTATTGTGCTGGGCTCATTGCTGATAACACTGGTTATCATGATACGACGTGCACCTGACCGGAAACCCGCAACAATCGTCAACACTGTCATTATGAGCGCACTCTGCTTTATCGGGGGTATGCTGATCTCTGCCATGTATACCCGCGCGGTAGGCAACGAAAACTCAAACCCGTTCATCATAGCGGTTCTGGTCGCTATCGGCACGTTTGGCGCACTCGCGATCTATATCAAGCTGGATGATAAACAGAAACAGGTGCGGCAGCAGGGTAGCAACGACTGAGCGTCAGTCATATCGACCCGGTCACGTGCACCAGAAGCACTGACCGATAACGCTTTGACAAAGCAGCTATCCTGACCAAGACTTAATGAGCAAGTTTTTTCTATGGAGGCCGCGATGGACAGATCAGCACATACGATGAACGCCCTGTTTGAGCAGCTGGGCATGCCCGGCGATGATGCTTATATCGATCAGTTTATCCGCACCCACACTCTGTTTAGTCAGGAGGTTAAGCTGTCTGAAGCAACATTCTGGACAGAGAGCCAGGCAAATTTTATCCGAGAGTGCCTGGAGACAGATTCCGACTGGTGCGAAGTGGTCGATGATCTGAATACACGACTTCATTCCTGACTATCAGGCTAATAGAGATAACTAATCGGGCCAGCCCTTTCCAGGGCCGGCCTTTTTAGTTTAGGATCAGAGCATTATCAGAAAACGACACTCAAACACTATGCTATTGGTTATCTCCCCTGCAAAAAACCTCGATTACGATACGCCAGCCACAACCGGGCGCTATACACTGCCGCAACACCTGGATCATTCCGATGAACTGATTCAGCAGTTACGCAACTACTCAGTTCAGGACATTGCTGAACTGATGAAGCTCAGTGATAAACTGTCAGCCCTTAACGTTGCCCGTTACGAGAGCTGGTCCCAGCCATTTACAGAAGAGAATGCCAAACAGGCGGTTCTGGCATTTAATGGTGACGTGTATAGTGGACTGAACGCTGGAGATTTCAGCGAAGCGGAGCTGGATTTCACCCAGCAGCACCTGCGCATTCTATCTGGCCTCTATGGCGTTCTCAAACCTCTGGACCTGATGCAGCCTTACCGACTGGAGATGGGAACCAGGCTAACTAACCCGCGGGGTAAGGACCTCTATGCATTCTGGGGCAACATTGTCACTGAGGACCTGAACCAGACACTGGCGAACGGTAATGATCCGGTTTTGGTAAACCTCGCCTCCAATGAATATTTCAAGTCTGTTAAGCCCAAAGAGCTGAACGGCCGAATCATCACCCCGGTGTTTAAAGACTGGAAAAATGGTCAGTACAAGATCATCAGTTTCTTTGCCAAAAAAGCCCGGGGGCTGATGTGCCGCTATGCGATCAAAAACCAGATCACCGATGCAGAGCAGCTAAAGAACTTCGATCTGGCCGGTTATCAGTATGATGACAGTCTGTCGAAAGGTGATACCTGGGTGTTTACCCGCAAGGAAAGCTAACCCTTTAAAAACATAAAAAAAAACGCACTATGTGCGTTTTTTTATCTCTGTAAAACAGCGAACGAACAACTCAATCAGGGTTGCTGAATACCGACAATAATCCAGTTGGCATCCGCGCCATTCATATCCCGGCGCAGGTGCCAGATCTCACTAAACTCGGTAGTCTGATCGCTATCCTCTTTCAGCCAGCCGTAGAAATTAATTGATGCGATAACATGGTCATCGTTATCAATAAAATTAGCCATCTCCGCCATCACTGAAACCACTTCTGTTTTCTGATCAGCAGGCTGCTTTGCCCGCTCCTGCTTCAGAGCATCCAGTACTTCATCAGAGGTATAGGTTGCAATATCGTCCCAGTCACTGTTATCCCAGGCATTCTGCAGATGACTGAAATGACCTTTGGCCCCGTCCAGAAAAGCCTGTTCATTGAACCATTGCGGCAATTGCAACGCTTCGGAACCAAGATTAAAGCCAGCCCCGGTCGCAGGGGAAATATCCTGATAAGGGGCGGCGTCTGCCTGCTCACGATTCTGAGCTGCAGTCACGGGCTCCTGTTCCTGTTCCCGCTGATGTCCGGCATATTGCCTCTGAGGAGCGCCTTTAATAGCAGAGAAAATTTTCACTGCGGCAAAAATCAACAACCCTATCAACAAGATATCCATAAACTGAATACCTTCGAAGGCACCGCCAAAAAACAGAGCTCCCAGCATACCGCCAGCCAGAAGGCCACCCATCAGACCACCAAAGCCGCTACGACGAGGCTGAGCGGCAGTACTGGTTGAACCAGCAGTTGGCGCTGCTTTCTGCTGTGTCGGCGCCGCTGGCTGAACTTTCTTGGGGGTTGAATACGATTTTCCAAAACTGAATCCACCACCAAGACGTTTAGCTTCAGCATCAGGTATGACCAGACCAAAACTGACAATCAGTGTAAACAGTGAGACCAACAGGGTACGCATAGAAACTCCTTTACTGTATTTAAGACATTCAGCGGCACAGATAATTATGCTGATGACTTTTTATCATTATGCTTGCGACCGGCAATGATCGCCAGATAGATGCCGCTGAATATTAGCCCCATCCCTATAAAATGGAAAGGTTCCACGGCTTCATTGAGAAAGATAACTGACAGAATCAGGCCAAACAGCGGCATCAGATGAATAAACAGCCCGGCCTTAGCGGGTCCCAGCTCTGCAACACCCCGGTTCCAGAAAATGTAGGAAAGAATCGACGGACAGATGGCCATGTAAATGATCGCTGAAAGTGTCTGCGGGCTCCACTGCGGACGCGCACCGGCAAGATATTCCCACAGCATAAAAGGAAACAGCACCACCACCCCGATCACCACAGTGATACCAAAAAAAGTGAAACCATCCAGTTCCACAGGTTTCAGTCGTAACATCACCGAATAGGCAGACCAGCTTAACACTGCCGCTAAAATCCACAGGTCCCCGGTATTAAATGACAGGGTCATCAAAATTTCAGGATCACCCTTGGCCACCAGCATCAGTACCCCGGCAAGGGAGATAAAAACGCCAAACCATTGCCGGCGAACCACGGATTCACCCAGAAACACAGAAGTAAACACCAGAATGATAATAGGCACCGCTGACTGCATCAGCGTGGCATTGGTGGCCTGGGTCGTCTGGACACCGAGATAGATAAAGGAGTTAAAACAAACCACACTCAGCACTGACAGCACCACTAAAACAGGCAAGTGTTGCCGGATCAGTGGCCATCTGCGCAGAATACGCGGCAGTACAAATGGCAGAATAATCAGCAATGCCAGGCCCCAGCGCATAAATGACATGGTAAGGGGCGGAAACTCAGCATGGATGCCCCGGGCAGTAACAAAGTTACCTGCCCAGAACAGTACAGTCAGGATCAGCAGAAAATATGGCATCAGATTCGTTTCAACAATTTGGCCAGCAGATTATGACTCGGCTCTTCGCCGGTCTGAAGATAGAACAGAATATTGTAATTATTGATACTCCAGCTCATCTGATTGCTGGCTTCAGCCAGACCACAGAAGAGTATCTCATCCCCCTCTTGCAGCACCGTTAACTCACCCGGTAACAGTTTCAGGTCGCCATTACGCCGGAACATCAATGGAAAACAGGGTAACTGATCCTTACGATGACGCGGGTCTTTCATGAGGTTACTTAACTTTACTTCAACTCCTTCAGCCGCTATCGCGGTGATCGCCGGAGTCGTGACCGGACTCACGCTGATCGACCAGCTATCCAGCTCTCTGTCAGAAGCGATACTACTCATCCGGTTGAGGAGGGTATGCGCCCAGACATCATCCTGCAACTGCATCTGTTCGATAAAGACCGGTAGTAACGGGGTTTTGAGCTTAGCCAGAATCCGGTTGGCGATGATCTTGCCGGGTTCCATGATGAAGTCTGCCTTAGAGTTTTCATACACCAGCGTATTAGTACTGAGATTCTGACGCACCACCGTTACCAGCTTTGGATTCAACTCTTTAGCGGTCATGATAATCGACAGGTTATCAGCATCGTTATCGGTACCTGCGACAATACCTACCGCGTCCCTGACACCGGCGATCTCCAGCGTTTCCGCCTCAGTACCCAAACCGATCACTGTATTGCTATAACCTTTCAGTTGACCCTGCTCATCATCCAGTAAAATAAGCTCCACTTCATGCTTAGCAAACTCACGGTGTAATGCCTTACCGAATCGGCCCAGACCACAAATAATCCAGCGACCGCTGGTTTTCTTATAAGCACTGGACAGTGGACGATGAAATGGATTAACCAGCCAGTCATATACCAGATGCGTATAGGGTGCATGCGCCGCCAAAGAGAGATATTCAGCATAGTCTTTGAACGGATCAACAATATAGTCGGTACCAAAAGAAGCCAGGTTCCGGGAATTGATTTCAGACTCGGTCCGGCTCACTACGAGTCTGTCCGGTGCCAACAGTTTACTGGCGATTGAGATAGAGAGATTAACGTTATCGTCATTGGTCAGAGCCAGCACGCCGATACAGCCGGGATGTTGTAACCCCGCATCATCGAGTACTTCAGGCAGCGAGGCATCGGCACACAGGCCGGGTACGCGCAGCACTAATCCGTCGACTTCCAGCTCATCGATCCGTTTCTGATCGATATCGATCACCACCGAACGGACTCCCCGATTGCAGAGTTTTTCTATAATGGCACTGCCGGTAATGCCATAACCACAGATCAGATAGAACGGTTCATTAAAGTTTCTGACCTCTTTAGCAAACGCACGCCGTCGGAGCATCCGGCCAAACATCGGCTCCTGAAACAGCGCCAACAGTGAACCGATACCGTACAACCACGCAATCACTGTGCCGTAGATCGACACCAGTGTCCAGGCCCGCTGAGCCGGGGTAAAGGCATAGGGGATCTCACCAAAACCAATAGTCGACCCCATAAAACTGACAAAATAGATCGCATGGAAAAAATCCATCTGCCAGACGTTCCCCTGATCATCCTGTCCGGGAATCATGACAAACCCCAGGGTTGCCAGCGAGTAGATAACGATCAGGGTGATCAATGGATGTCGCAGGCGCCGCAACATCACATAAAATATATCGTTCATAGAGAAGTGCTCTTAACGACGCACAACGATCGTCTCGACCATCAACAGTATCACCGACACAATATTCGCCAGCAATGCCCCCCCTGACATTGATATCACACTGCTGAACATCTCAGTGGTTACACCAGAATCGGACAACTGAGCACCATATCCCCAGATCATGGCTGCAATCACCAGCTGGAGATCGGCCACCAGACTGGTGGCCATCATCAGCGCACCAAGATGCGTCCGGTCACCAAACTTGAGAACGGTACAGATCATGCTCACCACAATTGCGGCAAAAAACTCATAGACATTGTGGTGCGCAGGATCATCTATCTCGCCGATGAAGAAACCAAAGTTCATAGTTAAAGCCAGCACAATAAAGAAAGCGTAAATCACCTTTTCGCGATTCATAGATCCCATCCCACCAGATAAAAAATAGTTATAACAACAAAAGCTTACTGCAACTGATTGTAAAGCATACAAGAATAATAAAGAAACTACCGAACTGAAGTTAAGGCTGTCTGTCTAACCTCTTTCTAATAACCAGAAAGAAGCTTGTCATACAAAAACAGTTGAACAAAAAATAGACAATTAAGATTGTACCGGCTAATCTTAAACACTTGTGCTCTATTTTTAGGGCCGCTGTGATTGAAAACGCCATAACGTCGAGGCTCGTGTGAATGCATTACATCGTGACTAATAAAGTTTACCGCTACCCCCTGTTCCTGTTGCTGATTTTTGTCACCAAACTCAGCTACGCTGCCGTACACAAAAGTCCTACTGATGATCGTGACTATCTTACATTCACCCTGCCCAATCAGCTGAAAGTTCTGGTTATCTCTGATCCGGCCACCGATAAGGCCGCAGCGTCAGTGGATGTCAGTGTCGGCTCAAATGCCAACCCGAAAAACCGTCTGGGACTGGCTCATTTCCTCGAGCATATGCTATTCCTTGGCACAGAAAAATACCCCGAAGCTGGCAGCTACCAGGAATTCATCAGCAATAACGGAGGTAATCACAACGCCTTTACTGCGTTCGAAAACACCAACTATTTTTTCGATATTAAGGCGGACAAGCTGGAACCCGCACTGGATCGTTTTTCGCGTTTTTTTATCGAGCCACTGTTTACCGAGAAGTATGTTGACCGGGAACGCCATGCGGTCAATTCAGAGTACCAGTCGAAACTGCGTGATGATGGGCGCCGCGGATACTCTGCTGGTAAACAGGTACTGAACCCCGATCACAGCATGAGTCAGTTTGCAGTAGGCAATCTGGATACCCTCTCCAATGATGAGGGGAAGTTAAGAGATGATCTGATTGCATTTTATCAGCGTTATTACTCAGCCAACCTGCTCTCTCTGGTTGTGCTGGGAAAAGAGCCGGTATCTGAATTGAAACGTCTGGTTGAAGAGAAGTTTTCTGCGGTCGAAAACCGCCACGCCACACCCTTTATTTCAGAGGTTCCGCTGTATCAGAACCTGCCAAAACAGCAAAACATCAAAACCCTGAAAGACCTGCAGCAACTGACGCTGACGTTTCCAATCCACGCGACGCGTGAATATTACCGTGAAAAGCCTGCCCACTATATTGCCTCGATGCTGGGTTATGAGGGTAAAGGCAGCCTGCTTGCTACCCTGAAAGCAAAAGGCTGGGCAAATGGACTCAGTGCATACCGGGGCAATGATCTGCCCGATCAGTCCTCAATTGAACTGTCAGTATCACTGACCGATGAGGGGCTCAAACATTACGATCAGGTTATAGAAACAACCTTCGCGGCGATTCAGTTACTTAAACAGCACGGTATCTCTGAAGCTTTGTATCAGGAAGAGCAGAAAATCAGTAATATCGGTTTCCGTTTTAAAGAGCAGTCTGAGCCGATACATGAGGTCACTCGCCTCTCCCATAACCTGCAGCTCTATCCACAGGACTCCGTTATCAGTGCTGATTACCTGATGGAGAAATTTGAACCGGAACTGATCGCCAGCATTCTGAATCAGATGACACCGGATAACCTGCTGGTTACTCTGCAGGCCAATACAGTGGAAACCGACCAGCAAGACCCCTGGTTCCAGGCTGGATACAGTGTTACCCCGATCAGTTCTGAACGCCTGGATAAATGGACCCGGCCATCAACAGATCCCGCGTTACAGGTACGCCAGCTTAACCCCTTTATTGCTGACCAGTTTGAGATTAAACCTGCAGACCACATCTTGCTGAAACCAGAACTGGCTTTGCAACAGGCGGGATACTCTCTCTGGCATAAACAGGATCAGACATTCAAACTGCCAAAAGCGGATTTCTTTTTCTCAATCATATCTGAGCAGGCAAACAGGACCACTGAACACGCAGTGATGACCGCTATCTACACCAGACTAGTCAGTGATCAGTTAAATGAGACCCTTTATGACGCCACTCTGGCTGGCCTGGATACGCGTATATATCCGCATATGCGGGGCCTGAGTGTAAAAATATCCGGCTATGATGATAAACAGCAACAGCTTCTCACAGAGGTCGTCACCAGTCTGCGACAGGCACAGTTTACACAAAACCGTTTCGCCAGAATCAAAGAAAAATATGCTCAGGAACTTAAAAACAGCCACAAGGATAAGCCGTTCAATCAAACCACCGGAGAGGTTTACAACCTGTTACTACAGAGTTCGAGTGCGGATAAAAAGCTGACAGCTCTGAATTCTGTAACACTTGAAAAACTGCAAGCGTTCATACCACAACTGCTGCACAAAGCCGAAGTTCGCATGCTCGCTCATGGTAATCTGACCAGAACCGAGGCGCTACAGATGGCGCAAACGGTCCAGGCAGGCCTGCCCTCGGCAGAAATAAACGCCAACAGCAATTCACTGCCGGTAATTATGCTGCCGAAGAATTATGAACTGACTCAAACCCTGCCACTGGATCACAACGACTCAGCGATCAGTGTCTACTTTCAGGGCAACAACAGAGAAACGGAAACCCAGGCGGAGTTTATCCTGCTGAGTGAAATTCTTTCAGCGCCGTTTTATAGCAGCCTGCGCACCGAACAGCAGCTCGGTTATGTTGTCTTCGCCACGGCTCTGCCAATGAGAAAAGCGCCGGGACTGGCATTTGTTATTCAGTCGCCAAACACGAACCCCATTGGACTGGAAACGCAGATCAACGCATTCATCGATAACATGGCAAGCACGCTTAAAACGATGGATGCGCAACAACTGGAAAGCTTCAAAAGCAGTGTCATCTCACGGATCAGTCAGAAAGAGAACCGCATGGGAGAGTTGAGTGAACGCTACTGGCGGGAGATTGACCGTGGCGACACTGACTTTGACAGCCGGGAAAAACTGGTTGCCGCAGTCAGCGCGCTGACACTGGATGACCTGCTCAGATCTTATACCCAGCTACCCGAGCGCCGTCTGACTGTCCGTTCCTTTGGTGAGCAACACCGTCATCATGTCCATACACACACCCTGACAGAGAATTGTGAGCTCCAGATTGCACGCTTAAAACTAGAGGGTCAGTTTGTCCCTGAAGTCGGAAGCTGACGATCAATAACCCTGCGTGAGCGGGGTTTCTTCACTTCAGGAGCCTTGATCTCAATCCCCTCACACTGATCGAGAGTGTCATCAAGGGTACACTCGATCTCCAGCTGATCCCGGGCTATCCGTTCAAAGATCCGGTCCTCCCCTGTCAGAGGGGGCGCTTTCTCTTCAGCACTGACGACCCGCTCAACAGGCTCCGGGTCGCTATAAGGCACAACGGTTGGCGGAGGCAGTTGCCGCTCTGGAATGACATAGGCTTCAATCTCCGGCATTGGCTCACTGTCGACAAAACCCCGGCGCTTATTATCATAAACGGTTTCCGGATCAACCGGAGAATCGATATATCCGGAAGGCTTAATTACTTCATAAGCGATCGGCCTGACCAGATCTTCTTTTCTGTCCGCCATCACTGAACAACTGACCGCCAGGGCGACCAGTGTATACGTCACACGGCAAACAGAATCTCTCATTAATACCCCTCATCCATTGGATAGATCGCTTCAGCATACAGCGCCAGCTCCTCCAGAATTTCCTTCTGAGACGGGCTCAGACCGGGCTGCTGATACAGTTCATTGAGTTTACTGAACAGTTCGGTCATGGTCAGATGGCCACTGTTATCCGGCCCCAACAAGCGGCGATGACGAAACTCTTCCCAGCGTCCCCGTTCCTCCTCATTCAGACTAAACGGATAATTCCTGGCCCGGTAACGCAGGAACATCTCCTCCAGACGACCATCCTGAAACGGCAGATCAAGCGTTCCAAGCTGTTGTGGTGGCGTGGCTCTGATCAGCTCCATACTCTTCTTATCGGCATCACCGAAAAATCCGCCACTATACAACATGTGATCCGGATCAAAATCTTCCTCAAAACCTGAATCAGAAAACACCTCAGCAAGCTTCTGTTTAAGATCAGGACTACTTCGCAACATCGCCAGATGAGAGCGGCAACTGTCTCCGGAGATATTAAGGCGTTCAGCCTCCACAGCAGTCAGCATCCCGGCAGGGGCGATAGCGGGTGCTTTATTGGTATGAATCTGCTTCAGTGGGATGCGCTGTTCGCCTTCTGCCAGGTCATCAGCCCGGGTGTAAATCAGCCGACGAATCTCCTCTGCCGGCAGCTCCAGTAATGGCGTAGGATCGCAGCGCAGATCAAATGCCAGTACCGAATTTTTGTTCACCGGATGGATTGCAAGCGGTGCAACGATAGCCGCATTACCCCACTCTGATGGATACATCGATGAAATATGCAGCACAGGCTTCATTGTCATCACATCCAGCATCCCCTGAATAGTACGCTTATCCCGGTGATTCAATGCATACTGATACAGTTTTGGCTGACGCTCTCTGACTAAACGGGCCATAGCAATCGTGGCATAAACATCCGCCAGTGCATCATGAGCGTTGCCATGGTCGATGCCATTGGCTTTAGTCAGATCTTCAAGGCGCATACTGGGGCGACCGTCCTCATAGAGGGGCCACTCAATACCCTCCGGCCTGAGCGCCCGGGTAAGTCGCAACATATCGATGATATCCCAGCGGGAACAGCCGTTCTGATACTCCCGGCCATAAGGGTCAAAGAAGTTCCGATAAAGGCTATAGCGGGTGATCTCATCATCAAAACGGATGCTATTGTAACCAACGCCACAGGTCCCTGGCCGGGCAAGCTGTTCATGCACCAGCGCCATAAACTCCGCTTCGCAATAACCATCATGCAGGGCTTTTTGAGGTGTAATTTCAGTAATCAGACACGCTTCAGGGTGCGGCAGCAGGTCATCAGCAGGCTTGCAATAGAACATCACCGGTTCTTCGATAATATTCAGTTCTTCATCGGTCCTGATGCCGGCAAACTGCATCGGCCGGTCCCGTTTAGGATCAGCACCGGAGGTTTCGTAGTCATGCCAGAAAAAAGTCGGGGTGGAGGATGCAGCCATTCTATTCGCCTTAAAACCATTAGTCTGAAATCATTAGCTATTAAAACCAATAATACCTGTATGGTTATGCTTTTGATCAATATGCTTAATTTTTCAGCCCCCCTATAATAACCTATCAATATCTGAATTCTATCTAAGCCGGGGCCCTTATGCTTCATGATCACAAAGATACCACGCTTACCTGCCCTTGTGGCTCAAATAAGCCATTTTCGTTCTGTTGTGAACCGGCCATAGAGGGTCATAAACCAGCCCCCACGGCAGAAGCACTGATGCGCTCGCGTTACACAGCGTTTGTACTGGGTGCCATTGATTACCTCATTAATACAACCATTCAGGAGCACCGGCACACTGATGATGCAGCACTGATCGCAGACCAAACAAAGGCCACCACCTGGACCGGTCTGAAAATTATAAGTACTGAGGCGGGTCTGAAAGACGATCAGGAAGGTATGGTTGAGTTTATCGCTCATTTCGAAACAGATGAGCAGATTGCAGACCTGCACGAGCGCTCACTTTTCCGGAAACAGAATAATCACTGGTTTTACGTTGACGGTGAAGTAGAGATTCTGCCAAAAGAATAAAATAAATTGTTGTGTAAGAACCCACTGTAAAGCCCGGCAGACAAGCCAACCACAACAGCTGTCTGCCTGCGGCAACGCTTTTCTTTTCTGTTAAGGCTTTTCCTGCACAGCCAAGAGCCGGTAGAATATGGCCACCTGGCCACAGGTACCGTTGTATATATAGTGGCCCTTGCAGGATCGATGTAATGTTTGCGAAGTTTTTCAAACCCCGTTGGAAGCATAATAAAGCCACTGTCCGCATCCGGGCAGTTCACCAGCTGAGCCCAGGCAAGACAGAGCACTGTGAAGTGCTTGCACGGCTTGCCCGTCAGGATCAGAGTATTGAAGTCCGGCTGGCCGCCGTTGAAAAAATTGTGGCTCCGGACCTTTTATCAGACATTCTGATTCATGATATTAATCCGGATATCCGCAGAAGTGCCGCTAAGCGGATCTGTGAAATCATACTGGATCCATCCTACACCCATAGTCAGCAAAGCGAGTGTCTCACCTATCTGCACGACGAGAATATGCTCGCGCATATCGTGCTGAACAGTGAAAGCGCCGGTATTCAGCAGCAAGCCATCCAGCATATCAACGATCAGCAGTGTCTCAGTTCACTGGCGATCAATTGCAGCAGCAGCCAGTTACGCCAGACTGCCGCAGAGAAAATTCATTCGCCAGAACTGCTCGAACAGACCGGCAAAGCGATTAAAGGTCGCGATAAATCAGTTTTCAGAATTATCCGTAACAAACAGCAGCAGCTTCAGGAAAAAGCCCGCCAGCGGGAGCAAACTCTGCTGCGTAAAGAGGAGCTGCTCTGCAGCCTTGAACAGCTAAGCCGAACAGATCACTTCCCGCTATACGGTGCCAAACTCGAAGCTCTGTGCCAACAGTGGAGCTCGCTGGATGAAGCGAGTACGGCAGAGATTGAGGAGCGCTATTCCGAACTGGCGAAACGTTGTCAGCAAACCCTCTCTGCAGAACAGTTAAGATGTGATCAGATAGAGGAACAGCAGCAAAAGGCTCAGGTCGAGGAGCAACAGAACTTAGCCTTGTTACAAAGACTTGAGGAAACCCTCAATCGTTGCTGCACGCTGATCTCCGGCGAACACTTTTGCAAGGCTGATCTCGATGCCGAACAGGATTGCTGGAACCACACTCGCGAGCAGCTGAAAACTAGCGCCGAAAACCCTATAAGCTCTACACTGAAGCGGTTATCCAAACGCTTTGAATATTATCAGCACGCTGGCCGTCAGTGGTTAGAACTCAGCCACGACGTTGCCGGGTTGGTGGATCCTGAATTATCCGATGAAACAAGCCGCGCCAGCCTCCAGCAGCACCTGCAACAGATAGTTCGATTCCGTGAACAACTTAACTGGCCAGAAGAGATCAGGACTCCTCTGCTGTTACAGTCTGTTGAACAACAGCACAACACCATTCTTGAGCAACTGAGTCAGCTGAAGCTTGATCAGCAGCACTGCAGCAAAGACCTCTGCGGGCTACTCGACGTCCTCGAACAACAGATAGAAGCCGGCCAGGTTAAGCACGCCTGTCAGTTGGAACAACAGATCGAAGCCCGTCTGAGCGAGATGAATGGCACCACGCCAAAACATATTCTGCAGCGCTATAAAGGGTTACTCGCAAGACTGGCTGAGCTGAAAAACTGGCAGGGGTTTGCCGTTTCAGCCAAGAAAGAGCAGCTGTGTGAGGCAATGGAAGCGCTGATTGACAGTGATATCGAAGCACCGCTTCTGGCAAAACAGATTCATACACTGCAGGGGCAGTGGAAAGAGCTCGACAGCGATGATCCGCTCCACGCCCACAAGACCTGGCAGCGTTTCAAAACCGCGTCTGATCAAGCGTATGCACCTTGTGAACAACACTTCCGACAGCAGAAGCAGCAGCGGACAGATAACCTCAACAAGCGGATTCAACTGGTTACTGAGCTAACAGGTTTTATTGATCAGACCGACTGGCAGCAACCTGACTGGTCCCTCATTGAACAAGTCAGCCGCACCGCCAAGCGGGAGTGGAAAGAGTATGCCCCGGTGGACCGAACGCCGGGCCGCCAGGTACAAAATGACTTCAACGCCCTGCTCAAGCAGATGGATAACAAAATCTCCGCCCATCGTGAGCAGGTCGCAAGCGAAAAAAGAGCCCTGCTGGAACAGGCATTGCTGCTGATTGCAGATGAAAATCCTCAGACTGCAGCCGGCGAGATCAGAGATCTTCAGAAACGCTGGAAAGAGGCCGGAAATACGTTCCACAGTATAGAACGGAAGCTGTGGCCTGAGTTCCGTAAAGCCTGCAATGAGGTGTTTGAAAACCTTAATCGAAACAAGCAGGCGGAGAAGCATCAGACCCCGGCAAATGAACAGCATAACCCGTCGCTGGCTGAAAACAGATTCTTTGAGGCATTATTACATCGCATCGAACTCTGCGATCAGCTGGAAAACTTTATTAATGACGGCACACTGGATCAGCTGGCGCTGGATGAAATTCAGTCAGCCTGGGATCAGTGCGATCAGGCCGATGAATATTTTGAGCCGCTGATAAACTCCCGTTACGAACTTCTTCTGGAACTGGTCTCCGGTCGCCTTGAAATAGAGGATCTTCTGACCCTCACAGAGAAAGCGCTGCGGCAACTCTGTATCCGACTTGAGATTCTGCTTGGACAAGACTCTCCGGAGCAGGACCATACTCTGCGAATGGAATACCAGATGGATCGTCTGCAGAAAGCACTCGAACTGCGAGAAGCGTCCGATAACAGTAACGACCTGAAGCTACTGGAACTGGAATGGCAGTGTCTGCCCTTTACCCTGCAGCATGAAGCGCTGCAGATCCGTTTCTACAGTAACCTTCAGCAAGCTGGTTAACCGGTCATTTTCAACTTGTAGCAGGTTTACCTGAAACGACTTTAAAGTACACAAAACCAGTACAAAAAAAACCCGCATCCGCGGGTTTTTTTACAAGCTGAATTCAGCTTATGACATATGCTGACCACCGTTGATCGAGAAATCAGAACCGGTTACATAGCCACAATCATCGCTTGCAAGATAAGAAACTGCCTTACCTATTTCTGAAGGCTCGCCAAGACGACCAACCGGTACCTGACGAATAATCTTTTCCAGAACCTCTTCAGGAATTTTAGCGACCATTGGGGTCATAACATAACCCGGTGACACCGTATTAACGGTAACACCTTTCGCCGCGACTTCCTGCGCCAATGCCTTGGTAAAACCGTGAATACCAGCTTTAGCAGCAGAGTAGTTACACTGACCAAACTGACCTTTCTGAGCATTAACAGAGGAGATATTAATTACCCGTCCCCAGCCCTTATCCAGCATTGGATTGATCACCAGACGGGTCATATGGAACATTGAGTCAAGGTTCGCAGACAGTACTTCGTTCCACTGCTCCCAACTCATTTTACGGAAAGTACCGTCACGGGTGATACCCGCATTGTTTACCAGAATATCAACCGTACCGCCGGCAACCTCTTCAACAGTCTTAATACATGCAGCACATGACTCTTCATCAGTCACATCGCCGTAGGCTACCAGAATATCGTAACCATCAGCCTTCTGCTCTTCCTGCCAGGCTTTTGCTTTTTCGTGGTTACCACCGGAATTATAGCCGGCAACAACTTTTACACCTGCATCAGCTAATGCGCGACAAATAGCGCTACCAATACCACCGGTACCGCCTGTTACCAGAGCAATTTTTTGTGTCATGCTCGCGTCCCCTTTGCTTCTTGAGATTTGTTGTTTCGAATTGTAGTTATCGAATTGTAGTTATCGAATTGTAATTATAATTTTTTTAGTATCGTTCCAGATAATATAGCCATCGGCTCGAAGTAATAATATGACTTTCGTTTAGTAGGTCTATTACGCAGCAAAGATTACTTCTCTTCTGTTACAGCGTAAAGACAAGATACAACTTATTTGAGCGTTGTCAAAGGATTAAGACTGTTCAAATGACTCATCATCCACCGGTACGCCATTGCTGCAGTGCACATATTTGCGAGCACAAACGCAACAAACATACCCTCCAAACCAGCGATGTAATTTCCAAAATAACCAAAGGGCACATACAGAATAAACAGACGGAAAACACTGATCCGCATCGCCTTCATTGGCTGATGTACCGCATTAAAACTTGAAGCGGTCAGAAAGGTTACTGCCTGAAAACCAAATCCCAGAGGAACAATCAGAATCCACAGACTGATCAGATTAACAACCGCTTCCTGATCACTGAAAAGCGCGCCGATCCCCCCGGCGAAAATGAATAAAAGAATATAAATCAACGCCTGCCAGAGCAGTGCAAACCCGACAGCATTCAGATACGCGCGCTTTAACCGCGCTATCTGCCCACAACCAAAATTCTGGCTTATAAAGGGAGGTAACGTCATAGAGAGTGCCAGATTTGCCAGCAAAGAGAGTGATTCAAGCCGGTTACCCACACCAAAAGCAGCCACGGCTTCAGGGCCATGAGTTGCCACAACGGCTGTCATAATAGCTGCAGCTATCGGCGTCATCATATTGGAAAGTGCTGCTGGAAAGCCGATTTTCATCACCATTAGCCAATGCTGCAACGCAACAGAGGGAGAGACTATTGTTAACGTCAGCAAGCCTTTGCGAAGATATAGATTAGCCAGCGCAGCAACTGCAGCGATCCCCCACGCGATGACACTGGCAATAGCCGCTCCCTGAATACCCAGCGCAGGAACAGGTCCCCAGCCAAAGATCAGCAGCGGATCCAGCAGCAGATTCATCACTGAAGAAAAGCCCATCAGCATCGCCGGGGTTCGTGTATCTCCGCTGGCACGCAAAGAGCTGTTGGACACCATAATCAGAACATAGAAAACCGAACCAAAAAACCACACTGACATATAGCTGTGGATATAGGGCATCAACGCATCACCAGCCCCCAGCAGCCTGAAAAGCGGGTCGATAAACATGACTGAAAGTGAGGCGATCGACACCATCAGCAGTGATGTCAGCAACAGGTTATCCGTGGTCAGCTGCCGGGCACCATCACTGTCTCCTGAGCCAATCAACCGGGCAATGGTGGCTGAAGTTCCAACACTCAGTCCGATCGAGAGACTGATAACGGTGAAAGATACCGGGAAGGTAAATCCCAGCGCAGCCAGCTGTTCAGTCCCCAGTTGACTGACAAAAAAGCTATCCGCCACATTGAACAGCATAAGACTGACAATGCCGAGCATCATCGGCAGCGTCATCTTAATCAGAGTCGGGCGGACTTCACCATTTAACAGATCAGGCTTCACTATTTACTTTAGCTCGGTAAGGTTAAAGGGGGCCCATAATAACACTGCGGCAACGCTTTATTGACTGGTAAAACAAAGATTAATCATCCGGGATAAAAAAGCCTCCGAAAGGAGGCTTCTCAAAAGAACGTGATTATTTTCCGAGCTTTTTAGCTGACTGCCCACCGATACCAAAATGCTGTGGGGGCATCTCATAAATTAATACCCGAACACTCTCCTTTGGAGCATCCAGAGAACGGGCTATCGCCTCACTTACTTCATTTATCATCAGTTCTTTCTGCTCGTCCGAACGACCTTCGAGCATACTAATTGAGACAATTGGCATGACACCATCCTTATTTAAACAACCATCCTTTTAACAGACGGGTGACTCTTGGCATCACCAGATAGGTCATCAGTAATACCTGCAGGGTTACAATTATTGCGGTTTTTAACCAGAGATCGACGCCACCGAGCCAGGGACCCAGCAGCAGATTTATCGCCATGATCAGTACATAGACCACAACAATCAATACCAGCGCCATCTTATGCGGTGAGGGATGTTTATTGAGCGGAAGCTCAGGAAGATCAAACCAGAACTCAAGCCCGGTACCCCGCTGAACTTCAGCCTCACCCTCAATCAGCGGCTCAAGCTTATCCAGCCACTGTTGGCGCAGTTCAGATGATTCCCAGTTTTGACAGTTTTCATAACTGTCAAAGCGATAGATCAGAACATAGCGGTTGCCCGTGGACCCTGAAGGTCTTAAGACATTACTTCCCTGATGTCCCGGATATTCGGATGCCGCTTCAATGACCCCGGAGATCCAGGCTTCATAATCGGCCTCACACCCGGGTTTAACTTTACGGGAGATACTCACGGTAACCGGGCCTTCCTGGCCCGGCTCAGTCAATTGACTCTGAATACAGCTATCTGCCATGAAGGCCTCCTTAAAAAATAAAGCAGCCCATAAAATGGGCTGCTACCTGTCATGCCGATAAAACCATCTATTTAAAGATGAGCATAATTAATCATGAAGAGTAAGACAAACCTGACTCAGACAAACTTGCCACTAATAGTGCCCAGGTCCTGATAGCGAACACTGAAGCTATCGCCTTTGTTGACCTGTACCG
>JAAEYW010000012.1 GCA_018223185.1 Oceanospirillales bacterium
CGCCCACCAGACACACCACTTTCGAGGTGCCGATATCCAGTGCCACGATCATATTGCTCGTCATTGCCATATCCAGTCACATTTTAGCTATCCGTCTCTCAACTGAGAAAACGGGAATTTTGCCGGCTGTTTTTGTTCCGGCCCTGAATGTTATTTGACCAAACCCGGATCTTTTTACCCGGTAAAACCATTCTTTTTTGCTGCCTGTAATATTATTTACAACTACAGCAAAAAATAAACCAAATAATTGCTAAAAATGGGTATTTCTTCTAACACAACATCCTTAGCGATAAAATAATTGTAAAAGTTTGGCGCTTATTCTCTATATCGGCAAATTCTTGCCTTCTTTAGCGGCAAATCCCCTACCGCATCTGCCCTTGCGGCAAATATAACACTTCTTTCACTACCCCTCTATTTTTATCACATATCGCAGCTTTTTTGTACAAAAAATATACAAATATCAAAATTAAATTTTGAATATAAATACACAAATCAATATTTAATTTTGATGATTTTTAGAAATTTCAATATTTAATATTGATGATTTTTAGAAATTTCAAAATCAATTTTTGATTTTTCAATAAAAATCAAAATACTATATTGACTAAAAAACGTGACAAAACTTGCCGACGACATTTTATTCAACTACTGGATAAATTTTAAAATGAGAACAAACGCTGGAATCAGCGCACGTCAGAACGGTAGTTATAGCCGGTTTCAAAATAACGCCAGTCCTGTAGTTCCGGCGTCTGTTGCAGGTACGTTCTGATCGATGTCCGACCGTCAGCAAGAAAGCTGCTGTCGAGGAAGTTATCCAGCACAGCATCGCCCTGTGATGCAGCAGCTTGCAGACAGAAGGCCAGATAACGGGGAAAAGGCAGAATATCATCGCGCCAGATGGGCCCGGTATAGTAACGCCCTACCCGCAGTTCATACTCCTGCGGCGTCACACACTTATTGAGACGGTATTCCAGATCATCGTAACCGGTACACATCCGCCCCACAGAGGGCACGTCAGGCGTCCGTGTCCGGCCTGAAAGCACCGTTTCCACTTCGATCCAGCGAAACCGGTGCTCACGCTCATACAGTTCGACAAAATCTTCAGCAGAACACTCAAACTGACTGCAGATAATTTCGCTCCCCTCGAAAGGCTGTGTCGAACAGGAGGCCAGGTGCAGGCTCTTCGAATCCGCCCCATGACGACTGAGAAACACAATACCGACCTTATTAAAAATGCGCCGGAAGCCAGGCACCCGCACCAGCCGGAAGTTCTGCAATGCAGGCACGGTCTGACGGGCAGAACACTCTGATAACAGCGAACCATAGCCAACCACGGAGATCATCAGTCCAGAATCTCCAGCTGTTCAGCATCCGGGTCTGACTCTGATGCATTATCCGCCAGCTTTCTGTCCAGCTCCTTCTTGTTCTTCACACCCAGCTTATGCAAAGAGGCAGCCTGATTCACCAGATTTCCCTTACCACTGCTAAGCCGCTTATGAGCCGTTTCATAGGCAACCTGAGTGCGACCAAGGTGACGACCGATATCATCCATTGATTCAACAAAGCCAACGAACTTATCATGCAACTCTCCGCCACGACGAGCGATCTCCTGAGCAAAGCGGTTCTGCCGTTCGTAACGCCAAATATTATTGATGGTGCGCAAAGTGACTAATAAAGTCGATGGGCTGACCAGAATAATGTTGCGCTCATAAGCAAAGCTGAACAGCTCTTTATCCTGTTGCAGGGCTAACAGAAATGCCCCTTCCATCGGGATAAACATCAGCACGAAGTCAAGCGAACGAACCCCTTCCAGACTCTGATAGGCTTTATCACTCAGGCCGCGAATATGACCACGAATTGATTGCAGATGTCCGGCCAACGCCTGCTCCTGCACTGAAGGCTGATCAGCAGAACAATATTTTTCATAGGCACTCAGTGAAACTTTTGCATCTACGATAACGTCCTTATTGTCCGGCAGGCGGATAATCACATCCGGCATATAGCGCTGGCCCTCTTCATTGAGAGAGACCTGGGTTTCATACTCATACCCTTTACGCAGACCCGACTGTTCCAGCACCCGCTCGAGAATCACTTCCCCCCAGTTTCCCTGTGTCTTGCTCTCCCCTTTCAGGGCGTTAGTCAGGTTAACCGCATCAACACTCATCTGCTGGTTAAGCTCTTTCAGCTGCGTAATCTGTTCAGAGAGCGAGCGACGGTCTTTCGCTTCCTTGTCATAGACATCCTCCACGCGACGTTTGAACTCTCCCAACTGATCACGCAGGGGCGTGAGCAAAGAGCCGATAGAGTCTTTATTCGCCGAGGTAAATTTAGCCGACTTCTCTTCAAAAATTTTGTTGGCCAGATTCTGAAACTCGCTTTTCAGCTGATCTCGCGCGTCAGTCAGCAGCTGCAATTTCTCTGACTGTGATTCCCGCTCACTTTCCAGACGGCTTTCCAGCTCGGCAATACGCGCCTGACGCTGACTTAATAAGCGCTGCAGATTGTCCTGCTGCTCCTGCAGCTCTGCCAACTGATCATCAAGCGAGCGTTTCTGCACCTCAATCTGCTGCAGGCGAACCTGATCGAGCTCCAGCTCGCGAACCCTGGCACTGTTTAATTGCAGCTCCTGTTCGAGATACTGGGATCTGTCGCCAGCCATCGTCTGATCAACCAGCAAACGCTCAAGTTGCTCCTGAAGTTTCTGCCGCTCCATCTCATATTGCTGCAATTGAGCAGCGTGCTGGCTACTGAGTTTCTGTCTGGTCAGTTGCAACCAGATCAGACCCAACAGCAAACCCAGTACGACGCCAGTCGCTACGCTTATCAAAGGAGTATTTAGCAGTGCAGTCAGTTGAGCAGAGATCATCGTCATTCCTGATTGATAGAGAAAAAAGCTTACCAGAAATGATATAGCAGACCGATAGACACCAGAGTCAGTGGCAACATGATAAACAGATTGACCTTGTCACCAAGAATACGCTGGGTGATGCCCACAGAGATCGCCGGAAAAGAGAGGAAAACGCTGCTCAGAGGTATCCACCACTCCAGCAGGCGAAAACCATATGCCAGCGCACCAATCAGTGTCAGAGCTCCCAGATTACCGGCCATAATCACCATGACCGCACCATTCCGGCTTTGCAAAAATGCGGGTTTATCAGCATCCGCCAGCTTATTCAGCTGTCCGGCACTCAGTGCGGCTGACATAGAAACAAAACCGGTACAGAGAAACAGAATCAGGGGTTCCAAGGGGTTACTCCATTATTACAGATATTTAAGAACGGCCATTGTAAGGGATTTTTTATCCTCAACCTATGGCCTATACCTGGATACAGCCGAAAAACACCCAGATCAGCGTGATCCCTTAAGTCACACACAATTATCCTTACAGGCCGCAAAAGTGATATTATCCCCGGCCAAATTCACCCGGAACCAGACAGCTGTAAGGCCCTGGAGATCCGGGCCAGACAAGTGATGTTGAGAGAAACAGAATGACCCAGTATCTGGTTGATGAGACCATTGAGGATTACGCCTTTATCCATACCGGTGAAGAACCGCCCCTGCTACAGGAACTGATCGATAAAACCAACGAAAATATGGGCTGGCCTCAGAAACTGTCCGGCCGTTTAGTGGGCCGTACCCTGAAACTCCTGAGCGCAATCCACCAGCCTAAAGTCGCGCTGGAGATCGGTATGTTCACCGGCTATTCTGCCCTGTCTATTGCTGAAGGGATGCCCGATGACGGCCGGCTGATCTGCTGTGAAACCAATCCACGGGCGATAGAGTTTGCTCAGACCTTCTATGACCGCAGTGAACACGGGCATAAAATTGAAGTGATCTTTGGCCGGGCACTAGAAACCATCGAAAACCTCGATCTGGAACTGGACTTCACCTTTATCGATGCCGATAAGCGCAACTATCTGAATTACTATAACCGGGTAAAAGAGATGACCCGGCCCGGTGGTCTGATCGTTCTGGATAATGTCCTCTGGTCGGGTAAAGTGGTACAGCCGGAGTCGGAAATCGACGATATCCTGGTGGAAACCAACCGCCTGATTGCTCAGGATCCAGATGTAGAAAACGTCTTCCTGACCGTCAGAGATGGTCTTAACGTTGTTCGCAAAATTCGCTAATGATGACCCTGACCGATATCTACTCCGTTAAACCGTAGCAAACAGGACACCTTCAATATGCGTTTTATTATTCGTGTCAGCAACGATGAGTTCCGGATCGAGTCCTGTGATGGCGAAGCTGCAGCGGCGCCTTCCGCTGCAGATCACCTTATAGCGGATGCTGACACCCTGCTAAGACTCTATGTGGCAACAGACCGGGATGACCCGCTATTTGCTGCGCTACAGCAGCTTCGTGGCAATTTCCTTGCTGACCTGAATGCCGTTGAAACCCGGCCGGAGATCTATGGTCTGATTCACTGGCTGCTGGATGATCATGGTATCCGTTCGCAAGGTGCTTCACTTGAAGAAACCGCTGACCGGCTTAGTGACATTGATATTGCGACCGACAGTGACCAGTATACAGATATCATCTTTCACCTGAGGGATGCGATCGACCGGCTCTATGAGATGGAGCTCGACGATATTTAATCATTAACCAAACTTTGTTATGTGCAGGGTTTAATGTATCGACAGGGAGACGTGAATGCGCAAATTGCTGATAGCGGCTGCTCTCCTTATCCTCCTGATTGCGGGCCTCTACGCTGCCCTGCCTGCCATTGCTGAATACAGCGTCCGGCAGGCGCTGACCGGGCAACAGATCAGTGCCCGCTTTGATCTGAAAAGACCCGGCCTTAACCGCATCGAAATCAGTAAACTAAAACTGGAAAAGCATTCGCCGGACACCTCTTTCACCCTCACCGCCGACACTATCAGCCTGCGCTTTAACCCCTGGAAGTTATTTAATACACACCGGATTGAAAGCCTGACAATTGAAGCGCTGCAACTGGACCTGGACATTCCAACCCCCCCGGCAGAGACAACCGGGCAACCAGCAGCCAAGCAGTTGCCCGTTCTCCCGCTACCCTCCTACCTGTTGAGTCAGATACCCGCCGACAGCGTTGAACTGACACATTACACAGTTAACCTCCGCTCTTCCTCTGACTCAGACAACCGCCCTCCACTGACTTTTTCCGGCCACCTTTCAAGCAATAAAGACCGGCTTACTATAGGAATAGAGCAGATCGAAAATGCACCGGATATCGCGCTGACAGTGATGGCTGACGATGAGAACAAAGGACTGCTAACCCTGACCGCAGGAGGACAAACAGCCCTTGAAACTCAGTTTTCACTGGCCTATTCGAACCCTCTGCTACGCGTCCACAGTCAGACAACGCTCTACCCGGAACAACTGCAGACGCTGCTACAACAACCGTTGGCTGGCATATTGACCGAACTACCCGACATGTCCATGGTGCCAGAAATGTCCGGCACAGTGACCTTTACCGGCAGTAGCGAGATCCCCCTGGACAGCGGATTCAGTGAGACACGTCATCAATACCGGATAATCAGTCAGGTTTCCCTGCAACAGCCCGTGCCGGAGCTGGCACAACTGAATATACAGCAGACCTCAGATCTGACGCTGGAAAACGGTGAACTGGCACTCTCAATAGAGCGTTTATCTGTCAACGGTAAACAGGTTGCGGTCACAGGGAAGCAGACCGAGGGCCCTATAATCAGCACTGCCGCGGTTCAGATTGAGCTTGTCAGCCCCCTGCAACTTAAAAGCTCTGTGGCAGCACTCACAGAATCAGGTATTAACGCCCTCGACGTTCCCCGGACCGTTCTGCGTTTACATCTGCAACCGGTGACGATTAAAACATCAGGGCAACCTGATCTGCAGATCAGCACCTCACCGCTATCTCTGACACTCTCTGAGATAAGCCTCAGTGAACACAAGGTTCAGGCCGACCTGAATGCTGACCAGATAGAGGGTATATATGACACCTATCCCCTGCCGCAGATTCAACTGCACAGCCATGCTGCAATCAGCCCGGATAACATTACCCATCGTTTCACCCTCAACTTACAGGACCAGCTGTTAGCCGGTGATATGCAGGTCAGCGGATCAACCACCACTCATCTGGCAAACAACCACACTACCGGCCACTGGAAAACGGCGGTTCCTCTCAAAGGCATCGAAAAACTGCTACGCCGTTTCAACAAAGAGATCCCTCCGGAACTGACATTCACCGCGGGCACCCTGCAGCAGCAGGGCTGGCTGGATCTCATCAACAGCAGCATAGCGCTACGGATGTTAAACCAGACGCACAAAGCCAGCCTCAGTTTTGATCAGACCCACCTCTACGAGATCGACTGGAATTCAGAAACGGTTAAGAACCACCGGGGTAAAGTAGAGGATACCGGCCAGTTGAAGATCGCCTTTATCGATGTGGGTGTACCACTGCAAAACGTCTCCGGAGGTTACCGTTTTGAACAAGACACGAAGGGCAAACGTTCGGTGCAACTCAGCAGTAGCACAATCGACCTGCTCGGTGGTACGGTGACTACCCTGCCGGTGACACTGTCACTGGATAACCCCGATTTCACAACCGCAATCGCGGTAACCGGTATTGATCTGGCCCAGCTGATCGCCCTGGAACAGCTGGAAGGGCTCACCGGCAGCGGCACCCTCAATGGCCAGATGCCGGTCCGGTTCCGGGAGGGAAAGCTGACCATTAAGGGAGGACAGGTTCACAGTACCCAGGAAGGGGGCTGGATCAGATTCGAACCGCCGGAGGAGTTTATGGCTCTGACCAAAACAACTCCGGCGCTGGGAATCGCGTTTGATGCGCTGCGTAATATGCGCTACGAGAGTCTGGGTATTGAACTGGATTACCAGCCAGACGGGGAAGCCCTCCTGAAAACCCACCTGAAAGGGCGCAACCCGGACTGGAACCGGGGACAACCGGTGGACTTTACAATCAATATCGAGGAGAACGTTCCTAAATTGATACAAGCTCTTCAATTTACAGACAAATTGACGAAAACACTGGAAAAGCGATACCGTTAACACGTGACATTCAGACAGGGCTGCCACAACGGCATCATAAACGTGCTTTACTATTGACGGAGAACAGCATATGTATATGCCAAAGACACTACAATCGCTGACATTATGCAGTCTGATGCTGATGCTGGCCGCCTGTACACCAACCGTGCAGGTCGCGGTACCGAACGAGCCGATCACCATCAACCTCAATGTTAAGATCAAACACGAAATACTGATTAAGGTCGATAAAGAGATCGATAACCTGCTAGAAGAAAATAGCGAACTATTCTGAGGAGCAGCACAATGAAGCAGATAAAAAATATACTGACATTCGCAACCCTGCTGCTGAGTCTGATAATAACTCCGGCCGCCTGGGCAATCAGTCTTGATGACGCCAAGAATCAGGGGCTGGTAGGTGAACAGCTTAACGGTTATCTTGGTGCAGTAAAAAGTACCCCGGAAGTCAACGCGCTGGTTAAAAAAATCAACAGCAAGCGCCGGGAAGCGTACGCAGAAACCGCCCGCAATGCTGGCGTGGAAATTAACATTATTGAACTGCGTATTGGTGAACGCCTGATTCAGCGGGCACCAGCCGGTCAGTATGTTCAAACCCCTAACGGACAGTGGTCTAAAAAATAAACATTAAATAATCAGGACAATCATGTGAGCACCGTTGGAGTATCAGGTAAGCCCTCATATCGTTCAAATAACACACTGGGCTTCTTCATCTGCGTCATCAGTCTCGCAGTTGCTGAAGTCTATATCGAACCGTTAATCGCTCAGAGTAACTGCGCTCTGTGCTCTGTCGTTCGCATTATACTGTTGCTGATGGCCGGACTGTTTCTGATCGGTTTTCTGATCAACCGGAGTTTTTACTTTCAGCGATTGCTGGCAACACTCCACCTGTTGTTGATAACTGCAGGCCTGGTGACCGTTGTGCGCAACCTGTTTGCCGATAGTGGCAATGTCGCTGACAGTTGCCAGCTGAGCACCTCAGTCCTGCTGGAAAAGGGCAGCCTCAACGCGCTGCTCTCCACGCTGAACAACGCCGGCTCCTGCCCTATTCCTGACTGGCAATTCTATCAGCTGACCGTGGCCCACCTGTCACTTATCATTCTCCTGGCTCTGCTGCTGGTCGCCTGGAAGATCATGATTAAAAAACCCCGGAGAAACCTGTTCTTCTGATGAAAAATACTGTCGTCATACTGACCGCCGGACTGACACTGTCAGCCCCCCTTCTGGCGGCATCAACAGAGCCCTTTGCCAGGGAGCAGAAAGCCCTGCTCGGCAGTGAATCAAACCCCGGAACCGTCAACTTTTATCTGGAAAATGACCTGTTTGCCGATACCGACCAGCAGTACACCAACGGCATCCGTTTTTCCTGGACCTCACCAGACCTGACCAGCTATCTCGATGATAAACGTCTGCCAGTATGGGCCAGACGCTATAACCGGTATATTACCGCGCCGCTGGGACTGTTTGACGATACGCCTCCGAAACAGGATGAAATCGTTCGCAATCTGGTGGTCACCCTGGGGCAACAGATGTTTACCCCGAAAGACAATAAACGCACAACGGTTGACCCTGATGACCGCCCCTATGCTGGCTGGCTCTATCTGGGTATGGGCTATCACCTGAAGCATAAACAGCAGATGGACTCCGCCATTATGAATATCGGCCTTATCGGTCCGGCATCACTGGCAAAGGAGGCGCAGGATTTAGTACACGATGTGCGCGGTATCGAAAAGTTTGATGGCTGGGATAACCAGCTGAATAATGAACTGGGGCTGCAACTGGTCTATGAACGAAAATATCGCATGCCGGTGCAGCGCATCAAAGGCGCTCTGGAATACGATGTTATCTGGCATGGCGGGGCCAGTCTGGGCAACGTTGCCACCTATATGAATGCCGGGGCCGAACTGCGACTTGGCTGGTCGCTGCCAGATGATTTTGGTACTTCATCCCTGCGTCCCGGTGGTGATAACAGCGCGCCAGGCAGTCAGGACCCTCGCACCCGGCAAACCTCCGGCTACAGCCGCGACCAGAATTTTGGCCTGCACGGGTTTATGGCAGTGGACGGCCGCTGGGTACTGCAGGATATCTTCCTCGATGGCAATACCTTCAGCCACAGCCACTCGGTGGATAAAAAGAATCTGGTAGGCGACTTCAGCATCGGCGCCAGTATGCTGATCGAAGACTGGAAGATCTCCTACGCACGGGTATTCCGCAGTAAGGAGTTTGATACCCAGAAAGAGACCCACAGCTTTGGGTCGATCTCGGTATCTTATAGCTTTTAAACCCCTAAAAAAATCACCACAGAGAATATTTAATCAGAGCTTTAATTCTTAACATTTTTCCTCTGTGAACTCTGTGGTAAAACTGCTCTTAACCCCATACCGAAGATATAAAAAAGCCGGATCAGTGGATCCGGCAATACAAAAGGAAAAAGTTCAAAGCGGTCAGAACGACTGAGTCACCCGCAACCAGACGCTGCGGCCCGGCTCTGCCACCTGAAACGGATCAGGGTTGACGGCATCATCCCGGCTTTCATGCACCGTGTGGGCTTTATCCATCAGGTTATCGACCCCCGCCAGCAGACTCAGACCACGATCAAATTCATACTGCGCATGCAGATTGACGACCCCATAACCCGAAGTCTTGCGCACATCCTGACCGCCGCAGTTGGTAGCACCGCTGAGACAGATATCCTTCTGACTGGCGACCAGCTGCCACTCTACACCCATTTTCAGACGCTCTTTGTGATAATCCAGAGAGCTGTTCAGCTCGAACGGAGCGATACGTGACAGCGGGGTATCATCATCCAGATTATTACCCACCGTCCAGGCAAGCGCACTGCCCAGTTGCCAGTTTTCATTCAGGGGATACACCGCTTCAAGTTCGGCACCGTAAAGCTCAGCACCCACATTGCGGTAAATATCCCGGCTCTTCATTTCTGCAGCAACTGTCTGACGCAGAATGTAATCATCCACCCGGTTATACCAGCCGGTAGCGGACCAGTTTAATGTCGCAAGATTCCCCTGCAGACTGACTTCCAGCTGATGATGCTTCTCGGGTTCCAGTTCCGGATTACCAATCCAGTCGTCGGTCATCGTAAAGCGGGCCATATACCGTTCAGTCGCATCAGCAGTACGAACACTGCGTGACAGCGTACTTTCAACACGGTACTGATCATTCAGACGATGAGTCCAGCTGACAAAACCACCCACATTGTGCTCGGTGCGTTGCTCCCCGGCACCCGCCGAAGCCCCCGCTAACTGCCAGATATCATCCGAACTATAGGCAGGTGTACCCACAACCTCATCTCTGCGAGTGGCTTCAGCGCTGATCAGGTCATAACGCAGACCACCTTTTACAATATCATCAGCACCCAGAACTTTTTCACCTTCAGCAAATACACCGGCCTGCCTGATCTCTGCGTCAGCCCACATAATCCGCTGAACAACACCCGCCGCATTCTGCAACTCTGCATTACGCTCGTTATTCTGCATATCAGCACCGAAAGTCCAGTCGATATCTGCTGCCCGCGCATCAAAAATCAGCCGCAGACCCTCGGTGTCAGAGGTAGATGGAGCCTGCATTTTCATCATCCCCGCTGGACGCAGACTGTAGTTATCCATAGTGTGCTTAACATCTGATTGATAGAGTTCCAGCTGCATCTGTTGCAGCACGCCCTGTTCAAACTCATGGGTCAGTTTCAATCGGGTAGTATCTGCATCAGCATAGGGAGAATCCATCCCGGCACCGGCAAACAGCACATCATTCTCCTCCTGTTTATCATAGCTTGCTTCAATGGTCGTAGTGTCGGTCAGGCGATAGCCCGCCAGCAATGATTGAGACAGACTTTCAAAGGATGAATGAACCTCATTGCCATCACCATCGTCATAGTTAACCGCTTCGGTTTTGTGACTGATAACGCGGATATAACCCTTGTCAGACCCCGCGGCAACATCAGCCCCCAGCTCATATCGATCGCCATTGCTGTGATAACTGGCACTCAGTTCACCGCTATAGCCTTTTTCATCAACCGCGGGCCACTGCCGTTCAAACAAAACCGTACCGCCAGAGCCTCCGCCGCCATAAACAACAGTACGATTACCCTTAATCACCGTGACACTGTCATAGCTGTCTACTGTGCTATAGGAGGTGGGCGGGTCCATCCGGTTAGGGCATCCACCATGAATATAGGCACCATCCAGCAAAATATTCAGCTGAGTCTGACTCTGCCCCCGAATTACCGGATCGATCGCCCGCCCGCCCATACGAATACCGGATACTCCACTGAGACTCTGTAACAGTTCGCCCCCATCAGAGGTGGGTGACGCCTGTACGGCAGCGGTCTCACTCTGCAGGGCATTTTCAACCTGAGGCAGACCTGAAGTGATTTCAATTACCAGAGGTTTATCATCATGACCAGCAAACGCAGGGGCGGATATAGCAGCGGCAATCGCCAGCGACAGAGTTGTTTTGAGCATACAGCGTTCCTTAGCAAAGGCAGTTATAAACAGGGAATTTGAAATTAGCGCTATTGTAAATTCATCGCCTGTCGCTGAGGTGTGACCGGATGCCGCACACCGGTGTGTCATATTGCCGCACTGATTTTTCTGTTCAGGTCTTTCTGTTCAGACCTGTCTATTGAGTAGCGAAAACGAGCCCGACACTATAGGCGCATCTGTTTCCGATAATGGAATATCGACTATTTTTTAATACATCAACGCATCAAAAAGCTGTATGATACGCGACCAAAATCAGAGAGACGGCTTCGCTTATAAACAGCAATGCCATAAGCCTCCATACACGCTTTATACGTTTTACTTACATACCTACTTTCAATTTTGATCTTCGCAGGACACACACCATGAGCGCAGATAACATCCAATCCCTGGCACAGCTGGAACAGACTGATGCATTTATCGGCCGCCATATCGGCCCAAACACCACAGAGCAACTGTCTATGCTGGCCGAACTGGGACTGGAATCCCTGGATCAGCTAATAGAGCAGACCGTGCCCGGCAGCATTCAGCTAAAACAGCCAATCAATCTGGACGAATGCCGTACAGAGGAAGATGTTCTGGCGGAGCTGAAACAGATCGCTTCCAGGAACATTATCAACCGCTCCATGATTGGTATGGGTTACACCGATACCATCGTGCCCAATGTTATCCTGCGCAACGTCCTGGAAAATCCCGGCTGGTATACCGCCTACACACCGTATCAGCCTGAAGTCGCTCAGGGGCGTCTCGAAGCCCTGCTGAACTATCAGCAGATGGTGCTTGATCTCACTGGTCTGGATCTGGCCAACGCCTCACTGCTGGATGAAGCAACCGCCGCTGCCGAAGCGATGACTCTGTGTAAGCGGATGTCCAAGGCACGTAAAGCCAATGTCTTCCTGGTGGATGAAAACCTGCACCCACAGAATATCAGTGTAATTCAGACCCGCGCTGAGCCTCTGGGCTATGAGGTGATCGTCGGTAACCTGGACACACTGATTGATCAGCATGAACCGTTTGGGGTAATCGCTCAGTACCCGGGCACGTATGGCCATGTTAAAGACCTGTCTGAACTGATCGAAAAAACTCACGATAAGAAAGCCCTGTTCTGTGCCGCTGCCGATATTATGAGCCTGGTGATGCTGAAATCACCGGGTGAACTGGGTGCCGATGTTGTCTTCGGTTCCGCTCAGCGTTTCGGTGTACCGATGGGCTTTGGTGGCCCACACGCGGCCTTCTTTGCGACCCGTGATGAATACAAGCGTTCAGTCCCTGGTCGTATTATCGGTGTCTCTGTCGATACTCGCGGTAATCAGGCCCTGCGGATGGCGATGCAGACCCGCGAACAGCATATCCGTCGTGAAAAAGCGACCTCTAACATCTGTACTGCGCAGGTGCTGCTGGCCAACATGGCCGGGTTCTACGCAACCTACCATGGCCCAGACGGCCTGAAAACGATCGCAGGCCGCATTCACCGCATGGCCGATATTCTGGCTGCCGGTCTGGTGAGTGAAGACGTTAAACTGGTTAACAACACCTGGTTCGATACAATTACCCTGGAGCTCGGTGAGCAGCGTGACAACGCTTATGAAGCAGCGCTGGCACTGGGAGTTAACCTGCGTAAAGTGGGTGCCGATCAGTTGGGTATCACCTGCGATGAGAAGACCTGCCGTCAGGATATTGTAGATCTGTGGCAGGCGATTCTGGGCGCAGATAACAGTCTTGATCTGGATGCTATCGATGCGCAACTGGTAGCAAACGGTTCTGAATCGATCCCAGCTGAGCTGGTACGCACCTCTGCTATTCTGAGCCATCCGGTATTCAACACTCACCATAGTGAAACCGAGATGCTGCGCTACCTGAAGCGTCTGGAAAACAAAGATATCTCGCTGACCCACGCAATGATTGCGCTGGGCTCCTGCACCATGAAACTGAACGCAACCGCCGAGATGATTCCGGTCAGCTGGCCTGAGTTTGCCAACCTGCACCCGTTTGCACCGATTGATCAGGCGGCCGGATACAGCGAGATGATTAACTCACTGGAGCAGATGCTGATTGCGATCACCGGTTTCGATGCGATCTGCATGCAGCCTAACTCCGGTGCTCAGGGTGAATATGCCGGCCTGCTGGCGATCCGCAACTTCCATATCGCCAACGGCGATGATCACCGCAACATCTGCCTGATCCCAAGCTCGGCGCACGGGACTAACCCGGCCTCTGCGGCACTGGCTGATATGAAAGTGGTTATCGTTGGCTGTGATGACAAAGGCAACGTCGACATGGCGGATATGCGGGCCAAAGCTGAACTGCATGCCGACAACCTTGCCTGTCTGATGATCACCTACCCGTCGACCCACGGTGTATACGAGGAAAGCATCCGCGAGATCTGCGAGATCATCCATCAGCATGGTGGTCAGGTGTATATGGATGGCGCCAACATGAACGCGCAGGTAGCGATCAGCCAGCCCGGTGAAATCGGTGCTGACGTATCCCACCTTAACCTGCACAAAACCTTCTGTATTCCTCACGGTGGCGGCGGCCCGGGTATGGGTCCTATCGGTGTTAAAGCGCACCTGGCACCGTTCGTGGCCAACCACCCGGTACAGAAAATTGAGGGTCCGAAAGCCGACAATGGTGCGGTTTCAGCCGCGCCATGGGGCAGCGCCAGCATCCTGCCAATCACCTGGGTTTATATCGCCCTGATGGGACAGTCCGGTCTGCGTAAAGCCACTGAAGTTGCGATTCTGAATGCTAACTACATGGCTAAGAAACTGGGTGAACACTTCCCGGTGCTCTACACCGGTCGTAACGACAAAGTCGCGCACGAATGCATCATCGACCTGCGCCCGCTGAAAGAGCGTACCGGTATTTCGGAAGAAGATGTCGCCAAGCGTCTGATGGACTACGGTTTCCACGCACCAACGATGTCATTCCCTGTGGCTGGCACATTGATGATCGAGCCGACAGAATCTGAGCCACTGGCTGAACTGGACCGTTTCATCGAAGCGATGGCCGCTATCCGTCAGGAGATCGCCGATGTTGAAGCTGGTATTCTGGATGCCGAAAAGAACCCGCTGAAAGGTGCACCCCACACACTGGAAGACCTGATCGATCCAAACTGGGATCGTCCCTACTCCCCGGTACTGGGCGCCTTCCCGCTGGCTTCCGTTAAAGCCAACAAGTTCTGGCCAACCGTAAACCGCATCGATAACGTTTATGGCGACCGGAATTTATTTTGTTCTTGTCCATCGATTGAGAGCTATTCTGAAGAGTGAGTTTGATTGATTACAGCTATTCAAGTTGGAAACCGTGACATTGTAGTTGGAAACTGACTATTGAAGTTGGAAACAACATCAAACTAAAAAGAGTACCGTTAAGCGGTACTCTTTTTTATGGTTTCATTAAAGCAGTAATAAAAAGTACTTCTTTGTAAATTAAGGCGACTGCGGTAGCTGCCTTTCGAACCACAGCTGGTAATCCTCCCATTTTTAACTGACGCTAAAAGTAGAAGTTAAGCCACTCTTAGTGGCGGCTTGCCTCCATTGGCTGTATTGGGGCGTTCATGATTGTAAAACCAGAGCGCAGCGTAGGTTTTTCCGGTGCAGGCACTTGTTAAGTTTCTTCTTTCGGTCTGAATTCATAACCAGACATTTGCCGCTGTACTAATACCATTGATAATAGAACAGCAATACCAAAAAACACGATGCCAATGTGGACGGACACACTGGCTAACATTCCAAGCTTAACAGTTGCAACCAGTATCGCGATTACGAACACATCTGCCATAGACCATTTACCAACGATTGCTAACTTCTTTATTAACTTTATTTGTACTTCTTTATCTTTCTCTTTTTGGCTTATTAAATCGCGAATCAGCTTGAGTTTATACAATGGACCAACGATGCTGAACCCGAAAACCACCAAGAACAAAAAAAACTCGCCTTCCTTCAATAGATGAAGGATACCGCCAAGAAGAGAAAACGTATCATTAAAGAATACAAATTTACTAAATGTGAACATTGGAAGAAGAATCCCTGCAATAAAGCAAATACACGATACTATCCAGATGTTTTTGTCCGAATGGATTCTTTTATATATTGTCATGAATTGATCCAATTGTTTTTAAACTTAACAATTAAATAGACTGCTCTTACAAGGGTTCAAAATTTGCAAAGGCAAGGGCTGCCAGAGAGGAAAAAAGGATTAATGGTGTTCATCCTGAATACCCGCCTTAGCTACCTGAACTTCGCAGATCAATTGAAATTACAGACGATGATACGGGTACTCCTGTTACCCATCGAATTGAACTATATCGTAGAAACCGCATTGATTGCCAACATGTCCGCTTTTGGCACAAAGCGGACATCACATAACTGCTTTTTTGTGTCGGAAGACGTCCTGATCTAAACTCTACGTATTTAAATTAAGCCATCAGCAGAAGGAACTGCAAATGTCTCTGGTACTAACTCGTAAGCCCTCAGAATCCATAACACTATTCACAGCTGACGATGAACCTATAACTGTTACGGTTGTAGAAGTGAACGGTCAGCAAACACTTAGCTAATGCTGTAGAAGAGGCAATTGAAATTAGGAAAAATAACTAAATTGGCTTTATCTCAATAGCGCATAACACATATGAGCCGTCTCGGAGTCAATAGGCGATAACGCTCTTATCTGACCGCGAAGCGGTCAGGTTTTTTCAATTAATCAGTCAGCCAGTTATCTTCGTCTGTCATTGTCGTTGCCAAAACAAGTTTGCAACAAACACATATTGAGACTCTCTTATCCCGTGCTCAACGGGTGCCTACCAATACATCATCACTGACGTAAGTAGGGGTACTAGACATTCATCGGTTAACCTGAGAAAGGCGCTATTCAAAACCGTGGAATACATTTCCAGTTAGTATCAGGCTCAGTTCAGGTGCAAACTGTTTTACTGATTGTTAATGCACGCCAGTGGAGCGTCTAATCAAAGCCAGGGGCTAATGTGCCCGGACCATAAGACCTGTTGAATGTAATAAGGGTTACCAGGCCTTCGACGGTCTCTGTTATTTCCAGTTAGACGTTCAGCTCGCCCCACTGCGTGACTTACCCTGTTAAAAATCTCTGTTCATCAAATACCTGCTGGTTCTTAAGCATAAAATAGACACAGCGACCTAACTTGTGAGCCAGAGCCGTCAGTGCTTTCGCTTTGCCCATACGTTTATGTAATCGTGCTAAATATGACTGGGCTTTCTCATTCCCCTTCAGATACCCTACGGCAATTTCTCCAAAGGCCCATCGCAAATGTGCGTTACCAATCTTATTGCCTTGAGTGCCGTATACTTTTCCTGCGGATTCAGCCCTACATTTGATCAACCGGCTGTAAGAGGCGAATTTTTGAACACTGCCAAAGCGCGTAATATCGCCGATCTCATACAGAATAGTGAGTGCCAGTATCCGTCCCATACCGGGCACACTGGTTAAAATATGGTAATCCCGGCCATTGTGATGTTTAGCGTGTTTTTCGATATAGCATTCGATAGCACTGAGCTGACGGTGGTAAAACTCAATAATATTCAGGTCCAGATCAACATTTTTCTGTACGGACTCATCAGCAAATTTGTCGCGCATCTGTTCCCGGGCAGCAGGGTAGCGAAGGTTAAGTTTGTTAGGGGGAAGGTTATATTGGCTGGTCGTGTTTTTGACATGGGCTTTCAGGTCAGCACCATGTCTGACAATACGGGTACGCCGACGCAGTAGATCACGGGTTGCCCTCATCTCTGCGGGATACACATAGGCTAAAGGAAAGTTTCCACCGCGAATTAAGTGTGCGATTTTGTATGAATCGATCCGGTCATTTTTAGCCTTTCCCCCATGGATTGCTTTCATATACAGGGCGTGACCCAGAATAAAATCGATGTTATGTTCATGGCAGAAATCTGAAATCCAGTACCAGCAATGCATACACTCGACACCCAGAACGACATTGCCGAGATAAGGCTTCAGAAGGTCTAATAAGGGTTCAGGCTTGGCTTTAATCTCTTTGTGAAGCACAGTTTGTCCATCATCGTCTAAGATACAGATGTACAGGGAGCGTGCATGCAAGTCGATACCGCAGTAAAAGGGATGTTTGTCAGTGTAAAACCTCATGAGTCTTCTCCTTTTGGTTTGGTCGCCTTCCAGCTTAGTGTGAAAACAGTAAGCTGGGGGGAGAAGGCTCTATGAGTATCAAGGCGCTGCTGTCGGCACTTAAGCGCCATCTCATAAATTAAAAAGAGACATAACCGAAGCTATATCCCATTACTGGTCTCTGCAGTGCTTAGAATGGAACTGACAACTTCAACTGAACAGAATCAGAGAGGCCAGAACCTATCGATTCAGAACGCTCATAGAAGAATGAAGTTGACGCGCCGGAATCATGCAGATAGTCCGCACCTACACGCGCTGACCAGTTAGACACCGCTTCCTTATCAATGGTTAGACGATAATTAGTGCTATCTCCTACATAGTGCATATCCGCATTTGAGCTAGGGGATATATCGTAGGCGTATTCCAATCGCGTGAACGGTGTCAATTTTCCGTTAGCGACTTCTGTGTCGTAGCTTGCATCCACACCCAGCTTGATCATCGCCTGCTTAACTTTCTGACTATCATAAGCCAGTGCCAGATACCGGCCTCAGAGTAAATATCGAGGTCGATATAAGCCGCTTCTAGCTTGGTATATGGCGTAATGGTGGCTGCGCCCTTCTGGATCGGTTCTGAGAGCACCTCAATTGAACCAAAGATTGTTGTAGCATCACGTGAACCTTTAAGGATCTGCGGATCGTTCTGTGTTCCATCTATTCGGGTTGAACTGATATTCATACGACCTACACCCAGAATAAACCCCATCGGTGGCAAGGCTTCGGTATTTACGCCCGCATAATACCGAGAAGATAGGCGCCTGATATTTCCCCAGGTAATTTACTTGTTTGTACCGGGCATCAGTCTAATAGGGCATAATTTTCTTATCCAAGTTGAGTCAAACCCTGCGGGAATCTTTTAAAATATAGATTCGCTTTTGATATTTGGACAATGGTAGCGCCAATAGTGCGTATGTATGGTTTACAGTAGGATCGAACACAGCGAACCGTTCACACCGTTGAAAATTTTAGAATCGTGCATAACTTCTGTAATATTACTACAGAGCAAATTGACAAACTGGCCAACTTTACAAAACAAAGGTTTTTACACTGTTTCTGTTCAAAAGATCAAATAGTAGCCAAACCTCAGAGTATTCAACTGAGGATCAGGGATAAAGCGTCTGCTTTTTCGTATATTTAAAAGCCTCTTAAAGGCTCCTTTGGGTCGGTAACGCCAGTTAGCCCCTTAGCCGCCATCGACACGGAGCAGTTATTATGGAAACTGTTAGATGAACACGCCAGGCGATGCTACATTGATAATTCTCCATTGGAGTCCAGATGAATGTATACGCTCTCCAGAACCACTCTACACTATTGCCTAGTTATTGCTTTACTCGGCTGGCCGAAAGCTCAAGCGGACAATGTTGTTTTTGTTACCGACGAGATCTCTGGGCCTTGGCAAGCGATTGTCGACACTGAAATACTTAAAATTACTGGCGACGTTTCAAGTGGAGTAAGACTCTACCGTGAAGATCTTTCTTTTGTCAGCGCAACAGAGGCCTTTGACACGGCGCGCTGGGTCTCTGCATTCAACCAACGGTACAAAAACTTAGATATTGATCGCGTTATCGGTACGGGCGCGTTTACAACCAGCTTGTTGAAGAGTCACGCAGATGAAATTTTGCCCGAGGTTAGTAAATATCTTGTATCGGATACAGAGGTCGCATTGATCAATGTCGAGCAGAATAGATCGGAAACGCTCTCTAAACGGGACATCGTCACTCCCATACCGGGGCTAGCAAAATCGCTGTTCCCCGGCACTAGCAAAATTATCTTAATCTCTACTTTTGGAGACCGTTTCGATTGGATGTCCCTCTTAGACAATTCTGATTTGAGTATCTCAGTGGAGCTGTGGGATCAGAGAATGTCTTTTGACGAGGTGTTAGCAGCATCCGAGATGCTACGGGAAGACACGATCCTTTTCTACGCAGGGATGTTTGTAGACTCGAACGGCGAGAATCGAACTCCAGCCAGTTTTGCTGAACAGCTGTCTGATAAAACTAGCAGGCCCATATTTATTAGTTATGCGACTTTCCTGGACAAGGGTACTTTAGGCGGTTTGGTAATTGATCCAGTAAATACTGGGCAAGTAGTCGGAGCTTTAGCTCTAGGTGACTACAGCACAGACTTGAGTCCGGTTTCCCTTACATTCGATTACCGTGTTATGGATCGTTTTGGAATAGATTTAAAGTCTCTGCCGAGTGAAGCCAAGGTCATAAATCGTCCAATAGCTTTTATGCAAGATACTGAGCGTCAACGAAATTTCGCTCTCGGGTTTATTACTGTGTTGGGCGTGATTGTTGCGATGCTTGGTTCCGCATATGCCTCGAGGGCCCGTGCCTTGAAAAAGATCCGCGCAGCAGACAAACGAGCTGAAAAGGCGCGTAAGGAAACAGAGACGTATGCTGCGAGATTTAGCTCGCTATTTGATCAGGCACAGGTAGGATTCGTTCTAGTCGACGAGCTTAGTATCATGGTCGACGTTAACCAAGCTCTAGAAAACATACTAGCAATGTCAGCTGATACAGAACCCAAGGGGCAAGTGTTTGCTTACTTTAATGCCATCGAAGCCGAGCCTTTGTACCTGAGTTGGTGGCAAACTGGGTGTGAGAAGCCGCTCAAACTGAAAATACAGGAGGCACCGGAGCGCTGGGTACAGATAAAACGCGTGCCACTCAATGATCCAGAGACACCCTATCTTCTTGCATTCGACGATATCACGTTTGAACACATTCAAGCCCGTTCCTTGGAGGATTCCGCCTTCAAAGACCCCCTAACGGGGTTGCCTAATCGTCGCCTTCTGTCAGATCGATTAGAACAGCTAATGAACCGGTGTGCGCGGTCAGGCGAGCGTATACAAGTGTTATTTATCGATCTAGACGGCTTTAAAGCGATTAACGACCAGCATGGTCACCAGTTTGGTGACCAAGTCCTCAAGCATGTTGCTCGACAGCTCACCACGTCTGTGCGTGAGTGGGATACCGTGGCTCGACTTGGCGGTGATGAGTTTGTCGTTATTTTGGATAAGATTGACGGGCTGGAGGACGCCAGTTTAATTTATAGACGAATCATCGATGCTATCGAAGCCGAATACACACTTGACTCATTCAAGCTCACAGTGGGCTGTAGCATCGGGATTGCAGAATATCCGCAAAAAACGGACATAAACGCTGCTCAGTTGGTTCGACAAGCCGATCGCGCGATGTATGACGCGAAATTACAAGGACGAGGTGGATATCAATTTGCAGATCCGGATCATGATGATCTGCTTTCAGCGCAAGCAAAACTGATTTATGAGTTCGATTATGCTATCGAACACTCACAATTAGAGCTTTATTACCAACCGAAAATAAACCTGAGCGACTGGTCGCTAGAGGGCTACGAAGCGCTGATCCGATGGAGGCATCCAGAAAGAGGTTTGTTGACACCCGGGAATTTTCTTCCTCATTTGGAAAATACTGTAATCATTGAGAAGCTCGGGCGGTGGGTAGCTGAATCCGCGGTTGCGTATCTAGATCTAAGTGCCAAGCAGGGCCGAAGGGAAACAGTCAGCATTAATGTGACTGGTCGAAACATCATGGATGACTCATTCCTTCAGCTAGTTGAGCGTTTGTTCGAGTCCCACCCAACGGTGGCGCCAAGTCAATTAGAGTTCGAAATACTGGAAACTTCGGAGTTGGGGAATGACGTTGGTCTGTCCGACCGATTAAGTCGTTTCGAAGAGTTAGGCATACGTTTCTCTCTGGATGATTTCGGTACCGCCTTTTCGTCGCTGTCCTACATCAAACGCCTTCCCGTCGAGGCGTTGAAAATTGACCTTAGCTTTGTTCGCGATATGTTCCGCGACCCGAATGATCTCGGTGTTATTAGCGGTATACTAAGTTTAGCTAAAGCTTTCCAGTTTTCTACGGTGGCAGAAGGGGTTGAAACCGACCAACAACTTCTCTTGCTCCAACTCCTAGGCTGTACATCTGCTCAGGGCTATCTCATCGCAAAACCGATGCCAGTTGATCAGCTAGACTACTGGTATTCGAATTTTAAGGAACGTATGTCCGGATTACCGGAGTGTATTTTAAGTCAGGATGAACGAAGCCTCTTAGTTGCAATTGTTCAGCATCAGATCTGGGTATCCAAGCTCGGTGAGAATCCAAACTCAGTTGATTTAGGTGGCCAGTCCTATCAACAACATCATCGACATTTGGAACATTGGTTGACTGACGAACACAATAAGTCAAACCGCAGTAAAGTGATGTTGGTTCGCTTGCAATCTCGATACAGCCAATTCCGCTCTCACTGCACTGGAATTGAAAAGTCCCCGCTAAACGGTAACGTTCAAGACTTTGATGTGCTCAAGGAGGCCAGTATGAAACTTAGGTCCCTAGTCGCAGAAGCCTTGGAATCACAAAATGACTCACCCGGATTTAGAACTAAGCTAGCTCCTTGCCCCATCAGAACCATATTATTGTGCGACTGAGCTCAGCCTGATCGTATGAGAGATGTGAACTATCTGCGTAGATTACTGGTAGGGGTAACAACTTGCTGGTCTTAGATGCAGTTAGCCGCCGAAAAATATGTCCGTTTTACCGTTTTATTAGGAATCACTAACAGAACGGTTTGGGTCGGTATCACACGTTCAGTGAGACTTCGGTAGTCAGCACATATGAGCCATTTAGTTCAAAGGATGCTTTCTCGCACACATATGGCGATTCACATGGGGCATAGCTGCGAATTGTGTAAATGCCTTGCCCCAGTCGACAATGCTTACCCAAGCTTTCAAGGTGATCTTATGCGCTTACTTCGGCGAGTAACGACTCACTTTATCGAAGTAATATATTGCCTTCCACACCATTACTGCGAAAAGAATTAAATCCCCTAACACTAATCCTACAATATCTAGCCACACCTGTGGGAATACATCGATGTTCGTAACTAATGTGTAGATGATTGAGATAGGCAAACCTATCAAGCTTCCAATCACCATGAAGCCCCAAAAGCTTTCAAGAAACTGAGCGCTATGAGATGGCCCTTTCTGGGCTTGGGAAGTCTGATTAGTATTACTTGAGAATGAACGCTCAACTATACCTGTTAGCAAGAAGCAGGTCGTTACGATTATTCCCAATGTAATGAAGTTTAGAATCCATACCGCTAACTTTAAGTGGCCTTTGAAGAAAGCAATAACTATGAAGATTTGATATGCCCAGACTAATCTCAAAAAGTAATGCTCTATATTCTCCATAGATCTTCGTCCATTATGTTACCTACCGCATCGAACTTTTTTACAATACATCCCGTATTTAGATTACAAGAAAACTCCAATTATTAATCTTAGTAGTTTTCGGGAGGATTACAGTAACAATATCCTTGCAAACTCTTGTAGTGGCACTCTGATTTTGGCCACCTGATTCTGGGTGATATGATCACCCTCAACACTACAGGTGAGCTAATGAACAACCGATCCAGACCAAATTACAGTCTCGAATTCAAACTTGAAGTCGCAGAACTCGTTATCGACCACGGGTACACAGTCAAGGCAGCTTGTGACGCCATGAACGTCAGTAAATCCTCTGTTGAGAATTGGGTCAGGCAGTTACGCAAAGAGCGTGATGGATAGACACCAAAGCGATCAATGCCGCTGACTGCTGAACAGCGTCGGATCAAGGAGCTAGAGAATAGGATTAAGCGACTGGAGACGGAGAAAGAGATCCTAAAAAAGGGTATGGCTCTCTTGATGTCGGACGAACTGAAACATATTCGGTAATTCGCAGGCTTCAGGAGAGCTATCCAGTCAAATGGCTCTGTCAGTTGTTTGGCATCCATCGTAGCAGTTTCCGATATTGGGTAGCCCATCCTCGACAAAACGCACCGATGAGAGAGAGGTTAAAACAACAGGTAAAAGCCGCTCATGCTCTGAGTGGAGGCTCTGCGGGGACTCGTTCAATCGTCGGCATCCTCAAAGGGCAAGGTCGCCAGATTACAAGGTATCTGGCAGGCAAACTGATGAAAGAGCTGAATCTGGTCAGTTGACAGATTCCGGCGCATCGATACAAGCGGGACGAAGCGGAGCATCCACGGATACCTAATCGATTACAGCGAGAGTTTGCTCCAGGCGCGCCTAATCAGGTTTGGTGTGGAGATATCGCCTACATATGGACTGGCGAACGATGGGCATATTTAGCGGTTGTACTTGATCTGTATGCGCGAAAACCCGTGGGCTGGGCACTTTCAACGAAGCCTGATGCTAACCTGGTATGTCAGGCACTGATGTTCGCCTATGAATCCAGAGGAAAACCTGATGGCGTAATGTTCCATTCCGACCAGGGAGTCCAGTACAGCAGCTTACGGTTCCGTCAGCAGCTCTGGCGATATCGGATGTTGCAGAGCATGAGCCGCCGGGGTAACTGTTGGGATAACGCGCCGATGGAGCGTTTTTTTCGCAGTCTAAAAACGGAATGGGTACCTGAGACAGGTTATCGCAGTTTTGGCGAAGCGAAGCGTTCAATCATCGACTATATCGTTGGGTATTACAGTCCGATCAGACCGCACTCATTTAACGGAATGAAATCGCCAGATCGAGCAGAAAAGGCATATTGGAAAACTTATAAAAACGTGGCCAGTTTTAGTTGACCACTACAATACATCCTTTATCCATCATTGGATATAAATGTACCTTACAAGGTAGCAAAGCTTTCAAGCTCCAGAAGCTTGAATGGACTCAATAATAAATTGTTATGCTCACTGGAAGTCTTGCATATGAAACAAACAGGGAAAGTTAAGCTACTACCGGGGGCTTTAGTACCTAATCAACGAGGACTTTGGTACACACACCTAGAAAAGCTAAATGAAGCTATTTTAGGCATTGAACAAATGAAAAGTGCTGAAGATAGAATTAGTTACGAATCTGGCTGGGTATGCCGGAACATTTTACGAAAATGCCCGGGACAAAACACTAACGAATGAAGGAATGATCTTATCCCCTCACCGAGCGGATTAAGCTGTAGCAAGGCTTAATCATATCGTCACCAAGATTTAAGGTGAAACATGATGTTCCTACTATAACTCTCCTAGAAACTTAACGCCGCATCCTGCGAAAATTTGCGAGCGCCAGCGAGTAAATTCCGTAGCAGCGCCTGGTTATGGCTCTTCATCTTCTTTCCTTCATACTCATTTCGCCAATCAGGCTCAACTTCACCAAAGTCTGCATAGCCAATAGTGCCTAACAGACTAATCCCTATCAGGTTTTGTCTAATTAAGTATTTCAACATTATACTTATCTCCCAGATTCGATGTTAACGATGCCAGATCTTTTACTAGCTCCATTACGGTTTTACATGCAAGTGTCAGCGAACCATGGGGAGACATCGCCAGTGCAATATATCGGCTAATTTCTGGCTCAATAATTTTCACAGCCTTCACATTATGTGCACTCTCGGCAGCGTAGCTGGCGTATGGTCCTAAGAGCGCGAAACAATTTCCTTTTTCTACCGCTTCAGCCTGAAGCCCTAGAGAATCGGCTTCTAATATGACATTCAGGTTGATTTTAAATTCAAGCGCAATCTCATCCAGGCGATCTCTCCAGGTGCTGGGTCTACAGAACGTGGTCAGAGGTATGCCATCTAAAGCGCAAAGCGGTAACTCGTTATTGAATAGTAATGGTTCATCTTTATGACCTACTAAATAGGTGGAGGTGTTTAGCAAATAGATATCGCCATTTTTCGGGGATGGACTTTGCCGGTAGAGTATAGCTAAATCAACTTTGCCCTCTTCAAGCCAGGTTTCAAGTTGTGCTCCTTGCCCCTCTCTCACCGCCAGCTGAATCAATGGATATTTTTTTCTGAGTATGAAAAACAAGTTGCTTATCCATGGGTGTGATGTCGAAGGCAGAATGCCAATACTCACTTTTCCAATGGGCTGGCCAGATGTCTCCCGTATATCATTCTCGAGTTGTTCTGTTAAGAGTATCCAACCACGAATTTTAGGAGTCAGTCGTTTGCCCAAATCGGTTAACTCTACTCCCCGTCCATTTCTTTGGAATAGTCTTCCACCACACTGCTTCTCTAACTCCTGGATATGCCTGGAAACCTGTGGCTGACTAATATTCCAGAGTAATGCCACCTTGCTGAAGCTTCCTAGCTCAGCCGCATCAATGAAAACTTTCCAGCTGATGTAATTCATCACACCCCTCTTTAAGCTATTCGGCTTATGTATATCTGAAATTCTAAATCAGCCATTCTTGTATGTGATTGATAATACTATAGTGGGCAAACGTATTGTAATTAATTAGTGACCAATAATTACCGTATGAAAAATAAACCAATAAATTTAAATACTTAGCTTATTTCGAGTGGTAGTACTACCACTCAGGCTAGAGTCATAAATATAACAAGAACAACTTGGAGTTTTCGATGAAACAAGCTGATAAAACTTTTCTCGTATTGGCCATCGCTAGTATCTGTAGTTCAAATGTCTCTGCTGATACTTTCAGAGAATCATTAAAGAACGGTACTTTTTCTACGGAAATCAGAAACGTCGTCGTCCAAAGTTCATATACGGATGCTATCGGTGAAGCAGGCGTCACTAATAACAATAACTCGGGTGGTACTGCCATCTCAATTAAGTATGAAACAGCGCCCTATAGCGGACTGAAATTTGGTATAGCTGTCCAGCATGGTCAGGATTGGGAGTTACAGGATGAGTCTACAGGCCTTTCTATCGCAGGAGGTGAAGATGAGCATCGGGTTAGTATTACGTCGACCAGTCTTGAACAGGCGTATATTGATTATGCTTTCAATAAGGAGACCACCAATACCAGCGCCCGACTGGGGCGACAAAAAATTGTTAGTCCTCTGGTCATGAACAGTGGTGTATTTCCGATGAAAGATACCTTTGATGCAGTCGTTATCACCAACAAAGATTTGCCGGATACTACGCTTAAACTGATATACATCGATAGTTGGATTATGCGATATGGCGATGCTGCCAGTGCATCTCCGACTCAGAACGACATACACTATGAGAATCCGCTTTACTCCCTCTATCTGAATAATAACAGCCTCGCAGGTCTTAATATCGAAGGGCAGTGGCTGATTAACGATAATGATTCGAAAGCAGGTGATCCTCCAACTGCTGCTGTAACGGCCGATGGGTACCAAGCTGGTTTTCTTGGATTAACCTATAAAATTCCTGAGACATCCTGGGTTATCGGCGCTAAAGCGCTAACTGCTGATTATGATACGCTATCTGATACAGGTTACTGGGGGGCGAAAGCACAAACAAAACTGGGAGATTACACGGTAAAACTTGCATATACCGAGGTTGAAGATGACCGTAACTTCCCCGGTACGCTGGGGCATGTTCCTATGTTCAGAGCGTATCACTCAACAGTTACTAGTGAGATTTTTGCTGGCATGAAAACGACTTCTTTGAGCGTCAGTTCAAGCTTTGACATTCCTGGATTCAGCTCAGAAGTCACCTATGCGATGTGGAGCCAAAGCGCCGAAGGCATTGCGAATAGCGGTAAGGACTTTGATGGAGGCTCTGAACTGGCTTTGGATCTGAAGTATAAATTTCAGACGCTCGAAGGACTATCAACACGTGTACAAATATCTCAAATAGATTATGACCAAGCGGGTGATGATAGTCAGACGTACCTGAGAGCGACACTTAACTATTCATTCTGATACTTCGCTATTACCCCCTTCAATAGTAATAGAGCGAGTAGTTAAATAGGTAAGCCGATAGTTTTTGTGATTTTATTTGCCTGGGTAACACCAGGCAGTTGAGAGGGCTTGCCCTCTCTTTTTTTGTCTACAATAAATCCCCCTCCTGATCGCCTCCCTGACTCAGATATCAGATGCTCTGGCATTAAGAAGACTGGTCGCACCAGTCTCCCTGAGCATAGCTTCCGGGTCACCGGTTTCCTGAAGATTCAATCGGGCAAAAGAGCGTTAAACTTTGCCCTCAGGTTGCATCGGATGGTGCGACTCAAACCCTGCTAAACATCACCCGTTTTCAGCAACCCGGATCATAAGAAGAGTAAAGTGATACCGTTGCGTTTTACTGCGTAGATTCCCCCTGGAGTATTGCCATCTCAGATTGATGATCTGAATCTTTTCGGTCCCTGTATCTCAATGATTACAACGGGGCCGTCCTATGCTCCGGAGTTCCTGCTGGCAGTCATCATCGTTACTTTTTCCAGGCTACCACCGGTACCGAATACCTTAAGTAGATAACTACCCGGATAAGACAGACGATGAGCGGCAAGGGTTAACTATAGAATCGCCAGGCCGATACCAAAAGTTGCACGCTGGGGCCACTGAGAAAAAACAGCTACGGTGTAAGACCAATGGCTGTTCACAGAAACAGCTCGCCTGTTACGGTAAGTACTGGGATAACCAAAGGGGCTGGATGATATAGGCCCTAAGCTTGAAGAGCGGGAAAGGTATGACGTATAACACTGCCAGAGATGTGCTCCAGCGGGGGCAGTAGCGTGGCGGTGGAGCATAACAGCCAGAGAGGGTAGAGGAGAGTTACTTAATAAATCAGGTGAAAGAAAAGGATGGTGAACGGTGCGTAACACCACCCTTTTGAAAAAGACGCGTTACAAGTTTAAGGCTTTATACTGGACTCGCTTATGCGTAACGCAATGGAAAACGATATAGAGTGTTCCGGCAACAACAGCGGCTATCCACAGTAATGATCCTGTCGAAAAAATCATCGCTGTCGCGCCGGATACCAGCATTAATGTGCGTTCGAAAACGTTCATCGGCTTGCTCAGATATCCGGTAAGCCCAATGGCCCAGATAATAGTGGAAAATATTAAGCCAAAACCTGCAATCAGAATATCAGTAGCCGATCCCTGAAACAGTAGTGCTTTATCACTGACAAAAGCAAATGGGATCAGAAACGCTACTGCACACATCTTAAACGCCACGAAACTGGTTTTCATCGCATCGGTCTTAGCTACACCAGCCGCAGCAAATGACGCCAGAGAAACCGGTGGAGTCACCATTGATAAAACACAGAAGTACATAACAAAGAAATGTGCCTGAATAGGCTCAAGACCCAGTGTTTTTAGTGCAGGAACGTAAAGGATAGCGCCGATAATATAGGCTGCAACTGTCGGCAATCCCATACCCATAATTATGCAACCGATAACGACCAGGATCAGAGAGATCGCATATGAACCATCACCTATAGAGATGAGCCCTGATGCAAATTTCAATGCCAGGTTTGATTGAATCGCAACCGAGATAACAATGCCTATAGCTGCAATTGGAACTGCAATCACGGCTGCCTGATACCCTGAATCAGTGACCATCTTAGGCAGCACAGACAACTTATATCGTGTTTGCTTTGTCAGGAATGGTGCAAATAAGCAGGTCAGCGTAGCCCAAAGCACAGCGACCTGTGCGGAAAGGCCCATGACTAGCCCTGCGACCAAAACAATTGGAGGTAGCAGCATATGTATGCGTGGCAGAATGGGCGTGACGTCTTTTAAATCCTGATCAGTCAGAGTTCCTGCTCCGGTTTTCTTTGCATATAGGTGAGAAAAAACAAACAGAGAGAAATAGAAAGCAATGGCTGGGAATATACCCGCTAACGCGACGTCACCATAAGGAATCACCAGCAATTCAGCCATTACGAACGCTGCAATACCCATGATTGGAGGCATTAGCTGACCTCCGGTAGAGGCGATTGCTTCGAATGCAGCTGCCATTTCTGCTTTGATACCGGTTTTTCTCATTAACGGAATCGTAAAAACGCCGGTTGAGGTCACATTTGCTACAGCGCTTCCGGATATTGTGCCCATCAGGCTGGAACCGATAATAGCGACCTTAGCTCCACCTCCTACTGACTTTCCAACTAACCTCATGGCAAGGTCGATAAATAGCTGACCACCACCAACCGCACTATATACAACACCGAAAATAATGAAGTAGAAGATAAAGTTAACCGATGTTGCTGTAGTAACACCTAAAATCCCACTGGTAGTCATTACCAGTATTTCAGACCACTCTTCTAATGAAATTTCACCAAAACTAATTCCTCCCGGCAGCATATGTCCGAACAGGCCATACATACCGAAAAGCACAATTACAGCCACCAGAATGTTGCCAACGGTTCGTCTGACACCTTCAATCAGTATGATTGTTAAGATAACAGCGATCGCAATGTCATACCATTCAATGGATGATACATTCTCTATGCGGTTGTTTAGTCTGGATATCTCAACAAAGTAATATGCAGCAACCAGTCCAGCACAAGCGATGAAGATAAAATTCACAATGCGGTTTAACATTGATAACTTACTGAAGGGTATAAACAGAAAAACCAACAGTATTGAGATAATTAAGTGAAATGAACGTTCAGCAAGTGGTGACTCTGGATAAAATAGCACCCAATACTGAAAGATGATAAAAACGCTACAGATGGCTAGCTTCAGATAGCTTGTTATTGTTGTGACTGCGCTATTCATAGATGTTTCCTGAGTTGTTGCTGTAAAGGAAGTCCGGCCTTAATCGAAGGCCGGATTATCGAATAGACTATAGAAGTCCGATCTCTTTATAGTAACGAATGGCACCGGGATGGAGTGGAATGCCATTATTTTCAGGTTTGGCTGCGCCTTCTAACTTGAAAAATTTCCAGGCAGGAAAATCCTCAGCGAGCTTATCCATATTTTCAATAACCAGCTTAGTAATTTTGTAAGCTGTATCATCAGATAGATCACTGTTCGCGATAAGATGAGTGCCATAATTGCCTCCGACTACTGGTTCACTCTGGATATCAAACCACTTGGGAATAGTACCTTTCTGAATGGCAACCTTAGCTAATCCGGTAAGCCCTTCTTCGGAAATATCAATAAAACGAACATCTCCGGTCAGGGTGATTTCCTGAATAGTGGGATGGCCTCTTAAAATAGTATCAAAGTAGATATCCGCCCGGCCATCCCTGATCATTGACGCCATCTGTGCTGGTGCAACCTGAATGATGCGACCACCATTCTTCTCGATTTTTTCCCGGCTACTGCCATGGGCTTTAAGAATGATATCAACAGCAGGAGGGATGTTAGAGCCCGGTGGTTTCATCAATATGTTGATGGGTTTATCTGACTCGAGAATATCTTTCAGCGTGGAGAAATGGTTATCCTCCATAAACTTATTTCTAACTATTGCACCAATGTAGACTGGGTTCAGTCCACCAACCAGTGAACGAATGTGACTGGCTTTTTTGCCATCGTATAACAGCTCTCCATTCATTGCCCATTGAGAGGTGGCTACGTTAGAGATGGCAATCTGGGCTTTGCCCTGTTCCACAACCATAGGGTTAGCTACACCGCCTCCCCTGGCAAGAATATCGATATCGATGCCGCTATTGGTTTCTTCCATCATTTTTTTAATAGCCGCAGCACCAACATACCATCCTGATCCCACTTTCATTGCACCAATTCGAACAGAGTCCGCACTTGCTGACATGGAGATAACTGTACTGAGTAGCAGTACGGTGGAGGTTCGGATAACTGTATTTATTATTTTCATTTTATACACCGATTTATGAGCCTGGCAGAGGATAATGTCTCCACCAGGCGGCATTAAATACTTAATAGTTAGTATTTCACTCTAACATTAAATTATTCCGGCTGAACGTAAAGCATCGGCGATTTCAACTTCAGCGCCTTCTGCTAACGGTAGCAATGGAGAGCGAACATTTGCATTATCCAGAATACCTCTGGCGACCAGCGCATGTTTCAGAGCAACAGTTCCCTCCATGTGGGAGCCTCGATGGTAAACGCTCTTTGTAACAGGCAATAGTTTATCGTGAATGGCACGGGCCGCAGGATAATCCTTGGCTTTTCCTGCTTTAATCAATTCAACCAGAAGTTCCGGCGCGACGTTACCATAACCCACTAGCAGGCCATCAACATCAAACATAGTGTGAAGCAAGTACTCATCATGGCAACTCAGAATCTGCAACTCAGGGTTCTCATGACGGATGACTGGGATTTCAGTATCCCAACGACGCATATTACGTACGCCATTCTTCATGGCGAAAACGCCAGGTTGTGCAGCAATTTCAAGCTGGGTTTCCAGGTCATAAGTACATTTAGTTACATCTGGATATTGAAACAAAATCAGGGGTAGACCACTTTCCTCATAGACGTTGCGGTACTTATCCTGTGGCGCTCCTTTTTGATAGCCAAACCGCAACCAGCCATGTGACGGATATAGAAGGCCAGCTGTCGCGCCTGCTTCAACCGCGCGCTTTGCTTCCTCTGCTGCAACTTCAGTACCTTCAAGGGTAATACCGGCAATAATTGGGATTGAACCATTGACTGCCTCTGCAAAGCTTTCGATGACTTTCATCTGTTCACTTTGGGAGAGAAAAGTACCTTCACCCGCATGCCCAAGCACCGTCAGACTTTTAACTCCATCAATACCTGCCAGCCATGCACCCAGCTTTTTACAAGCAGCGTAATCGACTTCTCCATTATTAGTAAAAGGAGTTACCGGTGCTGGATTCAAACCTCTAAGATCAATATTAATCATGTTATTACCTACTTGTGTCGAAGACTTTTTTAAAATTATCTAGTTAGACTGATCGTTCTGCGAAGTAATTAAGCTGGCTCTTTATCTGTTTTGCTTGATTCTTTACATAACGTAGATTCAGTCTAATAGCGCGACACATATACCGGAATACCTTATTAAGAATTTCAGATATTCACTTTACGTATACCTATAAATATTTAATCAGTCTCACGCTGGTGAGTAACCCACCGATGATGGTCTCTTAACCTCTACTTTTGGCTCCTGCTAAAAAGGACAGGGTGACCCTCACTCTGAGGAGAAATGACAGAGATAAACGGGCGCAGAGCCAGATACCCAAGCCATCATGGATCAGTACCTTCTCGTTCGTTAGTGAACAGATAAGTACTGCGAGGACGGTCTGCGCCGAACACCCTTACCACTCGAGCCAGCGCAGTATCGGGTCCAGCACACATATCCAGTCAAAGATGACGGCTCCTTGTCTGTGTGGACTCTCGATTCGAATCCGGTCAGTGCTGTCGGGCCGACAGGCTGGGGAGACGGGTAATGTCGGTAGCGAGATAAAGACAGGTTGAGCTGACGTCTCTATTAGCGTGGCTTTGCGAATCCATTTGTGCACCAGATTGGCGTTGAGGTTATGCTCCAGAGCGATACCAGCAACGGAGGCTGTGGGTTGCTGGCAGGCTTCAATAATCTGGGCTTTGAACTCGGGTGAGACACGGCGACGCTTCTGGGGTGTTGGAAACAGAAAGTACCATTTAGATCTAATCTCGCAAACATGGGCTATTGACCAAGAGTTTCCAACTTGAATAGCGTGATTTCCAACTTCAATAGTCGTTATCATTGATCTCGGGTTAAGCTAAATACGATAAAGGCCGCACACTAAGCGGCCTTTTTGTTATACCAAAAGGCAATGTATCGCCGCTCCTATGCATAGAAACGCAAACCATATGATTACTGTCTATCAACCATTAAGCCTGGACTTGATCATATGAAAAACGGGCACAAAGCCCGTTTTATGTGAACTCGATCACAGATATCTGTGATCATAATTATCTGCACAAAGCAGAAGGAACCACCGAACTATCTGTACTGGTTCAAACCTGACCTTAGAGACACTCTCCGCGGTACAGTCATCAGCAGAACTTCAGGTTGGATCTCATTAGCTTCAGCAAACAGCACAAAGCCGCCACTGAAGGCTGTCAGACTTGATTAATGTTATTGTTTTTTTCTTATTTGTCTGTAACTTATAACGTCATAACAGGGGAAATTGTTGTCTTGCTCACTGGATACGCTTAGTGCATAGAATAAGTATTATTTGTACGCTCGTCTTTCTGCTTTTTTCGGGAATTGGGGCTTACTGGACGCATCTTGGACAAGTGCTCTACACAAATGAGCAGCGCTTTTTCATGAGTGAATTAGTCAATGCACAATCCTCCGCAATTGAACGCCGCTTATCCAGATCACTTTCCGCTACCCGTATACTAGCTCAGGGGGTACGCGAGAATAATGGGCTGATTAATAACTTTGAAGACTACGCTGAGGCGGTGCTGAAATCTGTTGGCGGGATTTCAAACCTGCAACTGGCCCCCGACGGCATCATCCGTTTCATTCACCCTCTGAAAGGGAACGAAAATGCATTAGGCCATAATATTCTTCAAGATGATCGTCGTCGGAAGGAAGCCTTGCTGGCTGTCAAAGAGCATCGCCTGACGCTGGCAGGACCCTTTGAGTTGATTCAGGGGGGGGTGGCGGTTATTGGCCGGAATCCTGTTTATTTACCGACCCCACAAGGTGAACAGTTTTGGGGATTTGCCTCTGCCCTTATCTTTCTTGAAGACCTCCTCAAAGCCACTGAGTTGAATTCGCTGGAGGGTAGAGGCTATAGCTATCAGCTGCACCGCCTACACCCTGATACAGGCGTAAACGAAGTTTTTGCCAGCTCGGCCAGCCCACTAACCGCAGATAGCTATTCAGTTTCGATCCAGGTGCCTAACGCAACATGGAATCTGGTTGTAAGTCGTTCTGAGCCTACTCCAAAATGGCGCTCAACGACCGGGTATATTGTCAGTGCTCTGGCCGGTCTTCTGGCGGTCTGGATCGTTTACTACATACTCCAGCAACCCGAGAAACTACGACGAACCGTCATTGAAAAAACCCGGGAGCTAGAGTATCACGCCAACAATGACGCCCTTACCGGGCTGGCAAACAGACGCTTTTTAAGCGAGCAGCTCGATCGTGTTCTTCGTGAACATCCTCGCTATAGCCATCCCGCAGTTTTAATGTATATGGATCTGGATGACTTCAAGCGGGTGAATGATTCGATGGGACATGCCGCCGGAGACAGTCTATTGCAACAAATTGCCGACCGTTTGAAAAGGTCGGTTAGAGACAGCGATTTAGTCACCCGGCTTGGAGGCGATGAGTTCGGAGTTTTGTTGTTGGACTCTGAATCAGTCAGAGATGTGAGCAGGATTGCCGAAAAGATTATCGATACAGTTGAGCAACCTGTAAAGCTGGGCAATAAGTCGTTTGTTGTATCGACCTCCATCGGAATCACTATGATCCCCACTGACGGACAGGATAACGCCACCATACTCAAGAATGCGGACTTAGCCATGTACTCGGCGAAAAAGTCCGGCAAGCGGAACTTCTGCTTCTATAATCAATCGCTCCAGGCCGCAGCTATAGCAAAGCAGGAATTAGAAGATGACCTTTCCCTTGCGATTGACGAAAAACAGTTTGTATTACACTACCAGCCAATCGTTTCTCTATCGACTGGGGAATTGGAGAGTTGTGAAGCCTTGATACGCTGGCAACATCCCCAAAAGGGGCTGTTATATCCCGATAAATTCATTAGCGCAGCTGAGGAAACAGGAAAGATAATTGATATTGGCTACTGGGTCATTCAAACAGTATGCAACCAAATTAAGTGGACTGAATCAGGCTCGAAAACACTGCATCGATTTTCGATCAATTTATCACCTAAGCAGTTTAAGGATCCCCTGCTCATTGAAAAAATCCGGACAATTATTCAGTCTACAGATATAGACGCAAGATTATTAGAACTTGAAGTGACTGAGTCATGCGTTATGGAAGACGTTGATGCTGCAATCGATATGCTCGCTAAGCTCAAGGAACTGGGTATTACGATCGCCCTGGATGACTTTGGTACTGGCTACTCATCCCTTTCCCTACTAAAACGCCTGCCGGTAGATCGCTTGAAGATTGATCAGAGCTTTGCCCGCGATCTGGAAACAGACAGTGATGATCAGAAAATAGTGGAAGGGTTAATTTCGATGGCCCACAAACTCGAGCTACGTGTTGTAGCTGAAGGTATTGAAACCGAGGATCAGCTAAAATTTCTCAAGAGTTATCAATGTGATTTTGGACAAGGGTATTTATTCAGCAAACCTGCACCGATCGACCAACTCCAACAGGTTTGCAGTCAGGAGATCCATTCCTTATCCTGAGCGCACGATGTAAACGCAATCATCTGTCTTTTTTCTTTCAGTAGAGAGATTGGTGTTGGTTATGAGACGGCTTTGAGGGCATAGCCCAGTTTTATGGACACTTCTGCAATTAATGCAGGCGTTCTGAATCGAGCGGCCTTTTTGTTTCTGGACTATCAGCCCCTGGCGTCATCTTGCAAACCTCCTTTTACAAACCACACCAGACAGACAGTGAATCAGGTCAACGGCAGCCAGCTAAAAAGCATATCGAGAAAGTCATGAAGCCAGCCACTATGCTCGGTTACACCATCCATATTCAGAAAACCAAATAAAACCAATAAAGGAACAGGTGAAGTTGCAATGGCCGTCATCAGCAGGAAATAAGGCCAATAAATTAATCGTTTGCTCATTCCTGCCAATAAAGAAAGACCTCCCCCCCCTCCAACCACGCTATTACCAGGAAAGTTCAAACATATCGCAAGCGTGACATAGCGGCTTCGCAGCAGTAATCCTCCCAGACGGCATAACCAGTTTTGCCCATTCACCAGTCGCTCTAACAGATCATCAAAATCTTCCGGATGGTGCTGTAAACCAAGCTTTTCTGACCACGTTTGTATCAGCGAAGCGGGTAACAACCGTCCCACGCCAAAGGCAAGATTAAGCCCGATCAGAGTTCCTCCATAGGCGACCAATACCCCCGGCACACCAAAGACCGCCATAATCAACAGCCCAATTTCTACTCCCGCCACAAACGGCATTGCCAGAAACAGCGCATATATGCAGGTCAAAAGGATAAATCCAGTGAGTCCCATCATATCCTGTAACTGATTGAGCACCACTGCGGTATTGCTTTCACCTAAATGGGTCACCCCGTGACCGATAACTATCAACACAGACCAGACCAGGATGGTCAGACTACCTCTCCAGTTCAGTTTACCAATCTGCGGCAGACTCCAGATAGTTAAGTAGATCAGGAGGCTTAATCCTCCTGCTGCGGCCAGAAGTTTTACAACAGGATAAACCAAAAGTTGTGACACAACCTGAGCATTTGTGTGCAGGGCGTGATGAGCGAGAACCACCGCAAAAAGCCAGACGAAAAGAGTCAGCAGTATACGCGCACCTGATATGAGTTTAGTTTGGCTCACTGCGCTATACCCCACTCTTGCTTATTGAATAATCGGTAAAGCAATAGCGCCAGCATAGTGCTGACACGCTCATGTAAATCAAAGGCCGGCATAGGGAGTTCCTGTTTCGCCAGAGCCACTCAATCCCGAACACGATTTTTCGCCCCAATAACCAATGGCAGGTGATATTTCAGACGTTAACAGCGCTTTAGCATGTGCTGTCCTGAAGATATCGATAAAAAGATGAGGGAGCTGCAGCAGCACTGTAAACAGGTGAGCCATCAAAGCTGAGGTCGGTAAAAAACCAGTCGACGGTTTCATAGATGTTCACCTCCATGGCAACGAGGTGTTGCGCTTCATAAAACCATAGCAGCACATGTTCACACTCACACTAAAATTTATCAGTTCAACCCTTGATACGATGATAAAAGCGGTCTCGGGACGTAATGCCTGGAAGCATGTTGCCGATGACTAAATCGCGTTAATTTCAATCCGATCAGGGTCGAACCTGAACATTAGAATTCAATCACAGTTAGGGTAAATTACTTTGAATGAGTATTTGATTATCAATCACTTTCCTTACCTTTATGCCCGTTAAAAACGTCATCCAGTTCTGAAACCTTCGTACACTTTTAATACTCTCATCGACATACTTTGGTATCTCAGCTCTTTCTCTTATTCTGCGCCTGCTCTATATATGAAATAAAAAAAGAGGAGAGAACCATGTCCCTGCTATCAGCGTTGAAGTCACTTTTTGCCCCCCTGCCTGAGGGTGCGATCCGTTATAAAGGCTATACCATTTTAGCGACCCCGGAAGAGGATGGCGGGGTATTCCGGCTGAGTGGAGTAATCACCAAAAGAAATCGCCAGAAAAAGTTCACGCTGGTTGACCAGGTCAGCGACAAGGAGCTTTCCGTCAAACGCTGGCAAGCGTATGCAAAGACCTTTATTGATCAGAAAAACCTGAATCCCCTGACCTGAAAACACAAAAGGCCCTTAAGTGAGTAAGGGCCTTTTGCTAAGTAAATCCGTTAATAGCGCTATTATCAGCGGCCTGCCTGTGTCTGTTAAGACCTGACTGATCCAGACGGGAGATGTCCGAAAGCCTCCCGACCGGATGGGCGTAAGCTTATCCGAAGGGTTATGCAAAAACTTTTTAAATAGCTTTCAAATAACACGATCTTCACCGCAGGTTTAAACCCGGTTGTCGATATATCTGCATTTTGCACTAAAGCGCACTTTTCAACAGAAAAACAACCAACAGATCAGAAACCAGCTTCCCTCTGAATAATCGCAACAAAGCTGCGATAGTATGCAGCACTCCAGGCCTCTGCCTTACCCTGAATCACTAAGTGACCGCGAAGATCCGGTAACCTATCCAGGTTAACAGGATCAGCAGATTCGAGAAGCACGCGGTAGATCGCATTTTCCGGAATAAGCTGGTCTGAAACCGAGCGCACCAGAATTTCGCCACCATGAGTACTCGCCAACAAGGGTTCACTCAGCAGACGGGTTGCGTCGGTATCAATCTGACGTACAACCAGTTTAAGTGGCTTGAGTCTGTCGACCTCATCGACAAAAAGTGCAGTATCGCCCACCGAAACCCGTTTCAGCGAATCCTGCCCGACAAAACCAATAATCTGTGCGTTTTGGGTTGCTCGCACCACACCCAGCTCTGTTCCTTTACGAATCCAGTCGCCGGATTTAAAATCAAGATCGAACCATGAAACCTGACCGGAGATCAGGGACCGGATCTCCAGTTTACCCAACTGATCCTGTATACCGGCAATTTCTGCCTCTACTTTTTCCAGTTGCGAACGTAAAACAGCCAGTTGAGATCGCGACCTGTAATCCATTTCCGCCAGAGCAAGGGTAATTTTCAAACCACGGGCTTTCTCCTCAGATGCCCTCAGGCGGAATTCCAGATAGGGAGATTCCATTTTTAGCAGCAACTGCCCCGCATCAACACTCTGACCGTTTATTACCAGAGCACTGGATACCCTCGCGGGCTCCGTAACCAGAATCGGGCGACTTTCCTGGCTGGTTAGAATTGCCTGAGAGTCAACTCTCCGATCCCAGGGTAAAATAAACACGGCAACCAACATCAAAATCAATCCAAGCGTTATGGCGGTCCTGCGTGATCGCATAATCTCCTCCCTGCGCTGCATCCATACCGTGAACTCGCCAAAAACAGGCTTGAGTATGAACCAGTAAATTTCTATAAAACCCAATAACGGTCCCAGTGGTTTTGGAAACATCATATAAACCAGAATCGCTATCCCCCCAAACACGATCAAACGATAGATCCAGACACCCACGGCAAATATCTGCAAAAAACGCTTCAGACCGGACGATAGAAGCTCCGGTTGTGGATCACCCAGACCAAACAGAATTTCTCGAAGCTTCCATCTGGCCAGGGCAAAAGCACGGCTATGCAAATTCGGCATCTCCAGTGCATCCATCAGTAAAAAGTACCCATCAAAACGCAGAAATGGCGAAGCGTTGATTGCAAGAGTCGATATCCAGGTTGTCGTTGCCAGAAGAAATAGTCCCGTGCGTAGAGGGCCATCCGGTACCAGTGTCCACAACAAGGTTGCCCAGGCAGCTATCGTTAACTCTGTCAGTATGCCTGCGGCGCCAACTTTTAACCGTTCTGATTTATTCGAAAGCCGCCAGACATCGTTGACATCCGTATACGCCATCGGGAAAAGAACCAGAAAAGCAACACCCATTACAGGGACACGGCAGCCAAAATTCTTAGCGGTATACGCATGACCTAACTCATGTAAAAACTTGATCGTCAGCAAAGTGATAGCATAAGCGACCAGCCCTTTCAGGCTGAACATATCGACCAGAGACGTAGTGAAACTATCCCATTGACGACTGACCAGGAATATCCCGAGAAACAAAACCAGAAGTGTCATACGAGCGAAAAAACGACCGCCTAACCATTTAACAACCGGCAGGGTTTTTCCGATCCACTGATCGGGTTTCAAAAGAGGGACTCTGAAAAAAAGGTAGGTATGTAGTATCTGTTTAAACCAGGACTGCTTTCGACGCTGATGCTCCTGATCCAATCGCTTCGTGTCGTCTGCCGCAGAACGTTTTATAAGATCGTACCGTACAATAAACTCAACTACGTTCTCAACAGCATCGGGCTCCAGCGTCAGCGTCGTATCCGCATTAACGGAATTGCAGATCTCCTCTGGAGACGACATACCCCAGCGACACAGTATCTCGAACGTTGTCCAGTCAATCCTGAAATATAAATTACGAACCGGGTCGTAAAGCGACCAGGTCGGCGACCCGGTGCGACTTGCAGGTCCAGGAAAAACAGAGAGTTCATCACGAAGTGATGGCAGCGCCATTATTAAATACCAGCCCAGCCGCGAAATGCAGCCCAGGGTCTGCGCAACACCCAATAAATCAACGGTACTCTGTCACCTTCAAGTCGTGCTGTTCCCTTCAGGCCAATTCTGGGAAGGTCACCGTTTTCGGTCAACTGAGCCCGGATTCGATACGCATACAAACCATCAGGCCTTAGCTCAGGTTGATAGGATATATAACTGAGATGGGCGATTACGGGCGTGGTAGGGTCCGCGGACAAAAACAGCCGGGCTTCAGTTTCATCCTCCAGTCCGATCATATCGGAAGGCGATAACCAGGCCTCAACCTGAACCTCCTTCTCGTCCGCGACTAACAAAACCCGCTCACCCGTAACGACCGGACGACCTACCCATTCACTAGGGTCGTTATAAATCACCAGTCCAGCTCGCGGGGAGACAACTTGCGAGCGGGAAAAAAGCTCCACCAGAAAGGCGACTTCGATCTGTCGCTCTTTAATCTGACTCTGCAGCACACTGAGCTTTGCTTTACTCTCCGGGTCAAAAAGTGCTTGCTGGGCACGCTGTCGATATTCAGTTTCTGCAGTCACCAGACTGCGACGAGCAACCTCAAGACGATTATTCAGTGCCGCCTGATCAAACTGAAGAAGCGGCTGCCCATTGATCACTCGTTCGTTGGGTTTAACCAACATCTGATCAACTACGCCGTCCATTGGCGCTCTCACAACGGATGGATTCAACGGTATCAGTTCAGCAGGCGCTAACACGCTGAGTTGAACAGGGTACACGCTGATGGAGGCCAGAACCGCAATAGATACTGCTCTTGTCAGCAGCGTCTTAGTCGGCGATTTATACGCTGATCCCAAACGCTGACGCCAGGATTTTCGATAACTGTGACGATACTGATCACGCCAGGTATCGCACCATTCGCACAGCATTGTCGTTTCTTGTTGAGAAAATGGAGTATCCCGGGCAAACAATACCCGTCCACCGGGATAATTATCCTTACCTTTCAGATCAATCGTAAGCAGATAACGTGGCAGCCACTCTTCCCAGCTTAAGTCCCCTTCTCCCAAGGCAGAAAGATCGGCAACCATTGCAGACACATCCTGCTTACGCTCCTTCCCCGCACGAAACCATTTTTCCAGCCATTGCACATACGGTGAATGTTGTTCAAAACTGGTTACGCCAGATACGATCTGCACGCCGCGTCCAGCTTCCCAATAGACAGCCTGGCGATACGGAATAAGAGACTGCGATTCATTTACCAACAAAAATTGAATTTCCGAAGCGGTCGCAGCTTCTCGAACCCTTTTCGTCAGAAAAATAAGAGTCGCCAGAACGCTGTCATTTACGCCTGATTGATCTGCCATGTAGTTCTGGTCCGTAATGAGAAAAGCCGATACGCTATACTAACCCATAAAAAGCTGTCCGCCGACAGCTTCTCAATGTTGCCGGAAATTAAGCCCTCAGCTTACTCGCCTGCTCCAATAACTGATCCCGTTCGGCTTTCCATGCGAAGTGAGACTGAGACTTTAACTGATCCATCAGACCCGGTTTACCCGGAATCGACGCCTGATCAGCCAAACCTGGCTTCACCTGTATAGTGATCATCGTTTCTACCTGTTTACCATTATCATCCCGTGCAAGCACCCGGATAATCAGTACGCCATCGAAACCTTTCGGTGGAATACCCCGAAACTCCCCCTTCTCTTCGTCGAAAATCAGCCAGTCTGGCAGCGCTTCACCATCTGCCATCAGTACGCTCAGGGTAATTTGTCCGCCATCATCACCATTGGTAAACCCAAAGGTATCTGCGGGAATGGTATAGCTGATCGATGAGAAACCATCAGAGGTAAATTCCTGAATAGGGATATCGCGCTGAATTATAAGATCGTTTTCAGGCGCCTCGAGTGTCTCTTCATCAGCGGCAGCCTGCTCTGGCGCAATAACCTCTTCCTCTGTAATCTCCTCGCCCGGAGGTGCCGCCTCCACCTGAGTAGCTGGCGGGACAGCAGGCACAGGAGAATCATCATCCAAGATAACGCCAACGGGAACCTCTGAGATTGCCGTGTTATTATCCTCAGCGAAGTAAGCACCGGTGCCGTCATCCATGATGGTACCCGTTCCGGTGGCAATTTTACCGCCGGTACTGGCTGCAGTCAGCGTGAAGGTTTCACCCGTGTCCAGCTCTGCTTCCTGTTCAGGAGCTAGCGCCACGCGAACCAGCAACTGCCCATCAGCAGGCAGAGTTGCATTACCGGAGCTATAGGATACCCAAGCCCCCCCATTCCAGTATTGTAATTCGGACAGTCCTGTCGTTGTTCCGTTGGTCAGGCTAAGAATCGCCTTCTGTCCAGCAACACCGGTTACCGTAAACACAGCATAGGGTGAACCTTCGTTAACGGTAACACTATTTACACTCAGCAAACGATCGTCATCCAGAACTTCACCGGTCGGAGCCGTATCGGAGCCGGTGCCGCCGCTGCCATCAAACCACTGACCGGTCCCATCGTCATGAATCGTCCCCACACCTTCCGCGGTTGAACCGCCCGTGTTGGTCGCCTTCAGGGTAAAGGTCTCGGCTATCTCATAAGGTGTATCGTTGGTGATCGCCGTGCGAACCAGCAAGGTTGTGCCACCGGCCGGAATCGTCACGTAATCACCGGCGGTGTAATCCACCCACGCAGCCCCGTTGTAATACTGCAGGGGTACGCCGGTGCCGGCGTTACCGGTATCGGTGCCAAGCGTCGCATCGGTATCGCCAGTATCTGCCGTATTGCCCAGTTCCAGCTGCACCTGCTGACCCGCTGCCGCGCCGGTCACCGTAAAGACTGCATAGGGTGAACCTTCGTTCACGCTCACGCTATTTACGCTCAGCAAACGATCGTCATCCAGAACTTCACCGGTCGGAGCCGTATCGGAGCCGGTGCCGCCGCTGCCATCAAACCACTGACCGGTCCCATCGTCATGAATCGTCCCCACACCTTCCGCGGTTGAACCGCCCGTGTTGGTCGCCTTCAGGGTAAAGGTCTCGGCTATCTCATAAGGTGTATCGTTGGTGATCGCCGTGCGAACCAGCAAGGTTGTGCCACCGGCCGGAATCGTCACGTAATCACCGGCGGTGTAATCCACCCACGCAGCCCCGTTGTAATACTGCAGGGGTACGCCGGTGCCGGCGTTACCGGTATCGGTGCCAAGCGTCGCATCGGTATCGCCAGTATCTGCCGTATTGCCCAGTTCCAGCTGCACCTGCTGACCCGCTGCCGCGCCGGTCACCGTAAAGACTGCATAGGGTGAACCTTCGTTCACGCTCACGCTATTTACGCTCAGCAAACGATCGTCATCCAGAACTTCACCGGTCGGAGCCGTATCGGAGCCGGTGCCGCCGCTGCCATCAAACCACTGACCGGTCCCATCGTCTTTAATGATTGCCAAGCCTTCCACTGTAGCCGGTACTGACTGAGTATCTTTTACCACCAGCTTGAAGGTTTCGCCGTTGTCATAAACGGAATCGTTGGTAATCGGGGTACGCACCAGCAATGAACCGCTGCTGTTCAACTCGACCAGGCCTGCGGCGTAAGCTAACCACTGGTTACCACCATCAATTGAATATTCCAGCCCGGTTTCACCCGCCACACCGAAGTCGGTGCCATCACCGGTGGCAGTCGCACCACTGGTAGACAGCACCAGTGAAACCTGCTGATATGCGACCCCTGTGACTTCAAAGACACCATAGGGCGAACCTTCATTCACGGTAATGTCGTTGACATCGAGAGTCCCCAGAGTACGGAACAGAAGATCACTGGTAAGAGGAGCAGCATTACTGCCATCTGCCAGCACACTCGCCTCTCGAGCCAGGGTGAAGTTATCTGAGCTGTCTACGTTGTCATCGTTAGCGTCGTAGCCATCGTATTCATCAGCAGCTTCAAAGATATCGAGTAAACCATCACCATCGGTATCAGTTGTGTCAGTGATAGACGTCGCCTGACCATCGTGACGTTCAGTAATATCAGCCATACCATCATTATCAGAATCGGCATCCAGATAGTCCTGGGTACCGTCTGAATCAGTATCAACAGGCGTTAATCCCGCTGAAATTGTCGGATCAGTATTACTATCATTGGCATCAAAAACGTTCAGTAAGCCATCGTTATCAGCGTCAGCAAGCGATGCATCAAACGGTATATAGCTTGCTGTCGCCTGGGCTTCTACCGTGTCGGTAATGCCATCATTATCTGAATCAATATCCAGTCGATCTACAACACCATCACCATCAGTGTCGATGTCCTGGCGCATGTCAGCCCCAAACGCAAAGTTCACGTATGTTTCATCCGACTCATAAGTAAACGTAAAGCTGCTGACATAGCCGTCAAGCTGGATAATGATAAACCCTTCACTGCCTGTTACATGAGTCGAGCTATCAATGCTGGTAGCGGTAGACCAAAGAACGTTCACATCCCGATCAAACTGAATTCCAACCGGCACAGAAGACTGACCAACAGAACTGAAAGCTAGCCAAGGGTTTAACACCGGCTCAGCAAACGTAATCGTATTGATACTGGCTACGGTATTTTTAATGGTTACCTGATCAGGAACATTATATTCAGACGGGAATGTTGAAACGCTGAACATATCAGGTGTCGTTTGGATATTCAGAGCGGCGCTTGAAAGGTCCGTCAAAGTATAAGTGTACCCAACCCCCCCGATTGCACCAGTCGCTGTATTTCCAACTACTGATGGCACATCAGTCCACTGGATATTAGCACCTGTCTCATTGATATCGATAATGCCATCGTTATCATCATCGATATCAACATTGTCCGTAATACCATCACCATCGGTATCGCTGGTCACGTTGAGAACCAAGCCGTCTGAATCGTAGGCATAAAGATCATCCTGACTGAATAACGTCAGATTATCAGTCCCCTCAAATCCAGAATCAGGGGTATATACCAACAACGCCAACGCAGCATTAATATCCGCCTGACTGCCAGAAATAGTAATCGTATCCGAACCACTATTGTCGATAGTGGCAGAACCACCATTGACAGAGGTGGATAACGTACCGTGGTCTACATGCAAAATCACTTTTGACAGGTTGCCATCAACATCGGCAACCGAGATCAGGTTCGAGCCGTCAAAACTAAAGGCAGTATTCGGTGCAGTGGTTACCGAGCTCGGGTAGCTGTTAACAGGTGCATCGTTAATACCGGTTACAGTTACCGTCAGCACTGCATCTGAGACTTTGCCTGCCGAGTCTGCCACCCGGTAGGTAAACGTATCAGGCAGTGTCGCGCCATCAGCCAAATTGATAACGTCAGCATTGGTGTTATCAACGGTATAGGTAAAGGTGCCATCGCTATTGATCGTCAGCGCACCATAGCTACCTGATAATGTCGCGCTTCCGCCGCTAACATCGTCAAACGACGGCAAATTAGCCTGAGTGACATCATCATGCGAGCCGGCTGTCACCTCTATTACAGTCTTGGTATCGTTGTTATCGACATCGGTATCGTTACTGGTCACAGTACCGGATACAACCACACCCCCGGCATAGGCCGTGATACCATCATCACTTGCAACTACCGCATCATTCGAGCCATCTATTGTGATCGTTAGTTTAGAGCTGGAAAGCCCAGGACCCAGGTCATTCCCAACAACATAGGTAAAGGTTTCCGTCAATGAATCGCCCGAATTAAGCGCGTTTACCGTTGGGTTAGCGTTATTCAGTGCGTAACTATAGCTTCCATCGCCATCGACCGTCAGGGTCCCATAAAGTCCATTGATCACGATTCCACTGGCACTACTCCCTACGCTGGCGGTGCTGCCATTGATAGACACCGACGCCACATACTCCGTAGCCGCTGACGGACTGGCATCATTGGTCAACAGATTTCCTACAGGATCGCTACCGGGTGTTAACGTATACCCTGGATCAGCACTGCCATAGTTCAGATCCAGGCCTGCTTCTGTCGCTGAAGCCACGTCTGCAACAGCAGTCGGATCATTAATGCCCGTGCCGTAAACATCAATAATCAGCCGGGCTTGACTCGTCTCTCCGGCAGCGTCACGCATGGTGTAATCAAACACCTCCTGCATGACGTCTCCTTCTGAAATTCCAAGATTATCTACCGTGGGGGCATAGGTGTATGAGCCATCAGAATTCAACACCAGTTGTCCGTACATACCCTGAATGGTTGTACCTGCTGGTTCTGAGGTCAAAAATGTTAACGGCGCGTCTGTCAGCGTATCTGAGGAAGTAATCTCTACCGACACCAAATCGCCGTTACCATCGTAATTCAGCGCCGAAACCACAACGCCCGCGCTAAGGCCACCTCCCGTCACGGTCATACCCACCGCGATAGAACCAGTCAGTCCCGTTACACCGACCGTACTGGTGCCGGTTGTAACAGAACTTGATATCGCCGCATCTTTGTACGCGGCGCCAGAGGTGTTATTTCCGAAACCAAGTAACTGTCCATCAAGTATGGTGAAATTATTTACCGCACCGGAAAGCGTAAAGGTTTTGTTAGTCGTATCGATTGATGCAACGGTTATTGGATTATTGTTGGCATCAAGCAGGAGCGTACCCGGCGTTTTATCATCATCAGTATCATTACCGTCGTCGAAAACGAAGTAGCCGACGCTCACGTTAGATGGCAACGCGCTAAAGCTTAAGGTCGTCGCACCACTTCCTGTATTGAGTGTTGTCGCTGTAGCTGAACCCGAGATCGATAACAAAGAGATACTCAGACTATCGCCTGCATCAACATCATCATCGTTGGTCAGCACATTACCGGTTGCGCTGTATCCTGTGTAATCAAAGGTGCTACCCGCTACCGTTGTCGATTCTTTAGCCTGGTTATAATCGTCTGAGGCGATCGGAGCATCGTTACTGCCCTGAATACTGATCGTCAATGAACTATTTGATGAACCACCCCGACCATCGGAGATACTATAAGTAAACACATCGTCCAGACTACCACTCAGCAACGCATCTACCAACGCGCTATCGTTGTTGATAACGTAGGTGTAAGCCCCATCTGAATCAATTGTCAGTGTTCCATACAAACCCGTAATTGACACTCCGGCTTCGGTGACTGTGACAGTGCCACCCATACTCTGCGAAGCTGCTTCGGTAACAGCTAACGAATCACCGTCCGTATCAGTATCGTTAGATAGCACATTACCAACAGCATTAACGGTTGCGGTAATAGTTCTGCTTGGCGTCTCATCTTTATCAGAGCCTAACTCAACAGCTGAAGTATCGGTGTCAGCAATTGCCGATGGGCTTGTGTTGACGGGTAACTGATCAATCAGATTATTGAGCGCGTTATCCACACGATCAGAAGACGAGCCCACAGTAATTGTGTCGTAGTCTCCGGCAGCAACGGCACTATAGGAAGTTCCCGCTCCGGTTACTGTGGTGGTGGAAACATTAGACGCTATTTCACCGTCAAAATAGGACTGGTTAACGACCAGGATGAATCCCATGTTGTCTGTAACACCGGGATCCGCTGGGGAATTAGCACTATCAGCATCCTGGTTACCATCTGCCTGAGCCGTTGTAAGATTAACAAAGTCCTGATCGACCCAAAAATAAAAGGCGACAACTTCACCCTGAATTTTTAGCGGTCGGCTAATCCAACCGTAATAATCCTGGCCACCGATATTAATTCCAATTGCGGAAACATCGTTACCGCTAAAATAGTTCGATTCAGCATCATCGTTAACTGAAACAGCACCGAGTCCAGTTGTATAGGTACCCACACCATCCACTGAACCTGATACATCAATTAAGTGGGTTTCCTGCTCTTTCTCTGCCCAGTTTTCACCCACATCGACCGTGTTATCACCATCAAGATCGGTAATCATTCGGTAGGCGTTCACAAATTCAAATGATGCCCACTCAACGGCAATATTCTCGGCACCGATTATCAAGTCACCGTGATCATCGTCCGTTGCAGCAGAATAGGTTGATGCATCGTTATCAATCCCATTCACCCGATCCGCAAACAACTGACCTTCATCACCGGTCGAATCAGCGCCGTCATTCACCAGGTTATCAATCGCATGGCCGATCTCTTCGACCAGCACTTTGGCGGCGACATCAGCACCAAAGGTGTCGACATATGACTGGTTCAGGTAGATAACTGCGCCACCATCGGGCCCTTCGGCAGCAAACGCACCGAGTTTTCCGCCCATCTGCTCGTTGCTCAGCAGTTCGACCGAGATAGAAACGTCATCGTTCAAAATCGCCTGACGGATAGATTCGAAGTTCTGCAGCCACTCAGCATCAATCGTTTCTTTGCCGCCATTAAAGATCTCGAACAGCTCTTCAGCCGAAGCGGTTTCCAGATAGTCTTTAACCTGTTTTTGCGCCTGTTCCAGAGCAGGCTGGGCAGGTTCATAGGCCACCGCCAGTACCACAAGACCGGCTGACACATCCTGGGTATCCGCTGAATCAGCAGTAAAGTCGCTAAATGCCTCAACCGTTGTTTCAACTGCAGCACCATCAAACATCAGGCGTTGTTCCAGCTGCATCATCTGAGGAACGGTTACATTGCCTGATTTAACATTGAACTTAGACATCTTTACTCCTTGATCCAGCGTAATTGCTGAGCCAACTTACTGTTCTGTCGAGGGGGCAATACGGATGCGTCCGCTCATTCCCGGAAGTAGCTCCGGATATTCACCATCAATAATCGCTACGGCTTTTACCGACTGACTCATGGCATCAACCTTGGCTGCAATTCTTTCCAGCCGGACGGGATACTGCTGATCGGTATCTTCTATAAATACTTCGAATGAAAATCCCGGAGTCAGCCATTTAAGCCACCGTGAAGGTGCGATAAATTCCAGCTGTAGCGAGCTGTCATCGATTATTTCTATGAGTGGCTGACCTGCCTGAACAAACTCCTGCGCGCGTGCCGAGATATCGCCGATAGAACCCGAGTAAGGTGCTTTTATTTCACAGCGATCAAGAGTTGCCCGCAAGTAAGTAATGTCGTCTCTGGCCTTACGCTCCTCCAGCTGAGCGTTGACCAGTTCAACCGAACCGATAGCGTTCAGTTCTGCCATACGTTCACTGCCTTTGCGATTATTGCGGGCAACGGCAAGCTGGGTTTGTGCTTTCTCAAGCTGGGCTTTCTGAATTGAGCAATCGAAGGAAAGTAAAAGAGTACCAACGGCTACAGTCTGACCTTCTAAGACGGACAGACGGTTGATTTTTCCCGCCATCTCGGCGCTTAGCAGGGCGTATCGAACCGGGCTTAACTGGGCGCGCAGTTCACTCTCCCCGAAGGACCGTTCGTCAGCCTGAACAACCGGAGCTGTTATAAAAAACAGCCCCAGCATACCCACCATTAACCATCGCATACGGTTACTCTGCCAGCTTAACGGTTTCGGCGCGAATGCCGGATTTGATCCAGTCATTCACCTGCCCGGTCAGATCGGCCAGTGCTATATCGTCTACGCTGCCGATCACAGGTTCCATGCCCATGCTTGCCTGCAGTTTACCCGAAGCTTCCTGGAATTTAGCCATCGCCTGATAACGGCGCAGTTCGCTCAGAATAGTGGTGACATTCGTGGCGATACGTACCTGATTACTGGCCATATTACTTTTGAATTTACCACGGACAATCTCTTCCAGCTGGCGGTCGACTTTGAAGATCTGATCAGCCCGGTTGAACTGGCGAAGCGCGTCTGTGTAGTTGTGTGCTGAAAGGTGAACCTGAGTGACCACCGCCATTTGCAGAGCCATACGACGCGCTGCGGCAAGGGCTTCATTTTTCTCTGCAGCATTCATACGACTCGATGCCGACAGAAGGTTGAACAGATTATAGCTGACTGATACCCCTGCAGCGCTCCACTCATTATTGACCAGAAAACGGTCATCATCATGGTAGTAGCCATAATCGAATGAAATACCCGGCAGAAGTTTCAGGAGCGCTTTACGGGTATCCTGTGCGGCAATACGGGTATTGAAAAATTGCTCCCGCAGGTCCGCATTGGAGAGTAACGCCCGTTCTTCCATCTGCTCCAGCGACACACTGAGAGGTGTCAGGTCTGTTTTGGGTTCAACCAGCGTATAACGGGTTACCGGCAGCGCACCGATCAGGCTACTCAGCTGGATACGCGCACTTGCCAGATCCCGCTCAACACTTTCGAGGAGCCGGAGGTTTTCCAACAAGTTACGCTGGTAACGAAGCGCCTGATCCGGTGAGGACACACGTTCATCAGCCAGTTCTTGTGATTCCTGCAGTGCTTTCTCTGCCTCCTGAATAGTGGTGCGCACCCGCTCGGCCAGAGTTTCAGCAGAGAGCGCCTTCCAATAGGCAGCACGTACGTTCTGGATCAGGGTATGCATCGCTCGACGGCGTTTTTCGTTAGCGATCAGCAGCTTGTCGGCATTCTGTTTTGCGCTGTAATAGCTTGCGCCAAAATCCAGCAGGTTCCATGAAAGGGCAAGGCTGGTTGTGCCATGTCGCGGGTCCACGGAGATCGCCGGGTAATCACCACTTTTATCGGCCGCAGGGGTAGTGGAACCATCAATATAGTCACCTTCCCAGCGATGGCTGAAATTGTCCCGCCAGTTATAGCCAGCCTTCGCCATCAGCTTCGGCAGCATGTCGTATTTACCCGCTTCCAGTTCGCCTGCTTTGAGGGACTCTTCGAGGTTTTTAACCCGCTGATCGAGGTTATACTTTAACGCCCGGGCAATCGCTTCATTTAACGTCAGCGTTCCACTGACCGGCGTCATCTGCTTTAACAGTTGTTCACGATCCATCTGGTTGGTGCTCTGGAGTTCACTGATAGTGAGCTCCTGAGGGGTAATCGCACACCCCGACAGGGCAACCGTTCCAAGCAATATTGTTGTGAGCGCAGGCTTCCACATTATCGTAATTCCATAACTATTGTTGTTTGAGATCGGGCCGAAGCTGCCGAGAATTAAATACAAAAAAAAAAAGTTATCGTGCGTATCGCAAATGTCACAAAAAACATTAATACACAGTCACACACAAGACTTTTTAAATCAACATTTGCGTCACCAAAATGAGACACTACTACAGCATGACTGTATCAAAAAAGAGACACATGCATTATATCTATGACTAAATAAAAGGGTCGCCAGACAGTTGCTCCCTGCCTGTTGTGAACTGACCCATCCACAGACTGCATCAGTGCAGATATCTTTATTCTCCTCAGAAAATGCACTGAACAATTAAAGCTATACGCCTCTATATTTTGAAGCCGGCAATGAGCTTGCTGAGTTTATTAACGTTGACAAGCAACTGATCACTGGTCTGATATACCTCATGAGCACTCTGCGTATTATGGTCTGACGCTATTGAGATATTGTTAATATTGTGACTGATGGTCTGGCTGACCTGACTCTGCTCCTCAGCGGCTGAAGCAATCTGTGTATTCATGAGATTAATCTCTGAAACACTCTCGTTGATAGTCGCCAGTGCCTGCCTGACTTGATTAATGGACTCTCCGGTACGATGAGCCTGATCATTGCCTCTCTCAATGACAGCCGATGCTTTAGCCATACTTGCCTGGAGATTTTCTACGATAACCTGAATCTCCTCGGTGGACTGATGTGAACGTCCCGCAAGGGTTCTTACTTCATCAGCTACAACCGCAAATCCCCGCCCCTGCTCTCCAGCCCTGGCGGCTTCGATCGCTGCATTAAGGGCCAGCAGATTGGTCTGCCCGGAAATACTCTCAATGACGCCGAGAACAACTCCGATCTTCTCACAATCCTGCGCCAGCTGTTCCATCACCAGACGCGCATCGTTCATCTCACTTTCCATCTCTGCAATCTGCAGCACGGTCGCCTCTGTGATCTTATTTCCCTCTCGCGACTGCGCATTCACATATTCTGTACGGTGCGCAGTTTCACTGGCATGCTGGGATATTTCATGGGCACTGGCCTCCATCTGAGTCATTGCCGTTGCCGCTTGCAAGGTTTCCTTTTGTTGTACCCCCATGCCTTCATTGGTTCTTTCAGAGGTAACGGACAAGTCTTTAACCGCCTGCTGAAGCTCCATATTTACATGGTTGATCGTTGCTATTGTATTCTGGGTGCGCTCTACAAAACGGTTAATCCACCCGGCGGTAATCCCGATCTCATCCGCACGTGATTCATCCAGCCGCTTGGTCAGATCACCATCACCTTCAGCAAGATCCCGGGCCATTTCTGACATAGCATAAATGGGATGCACAACGGTTCTGTATATCGAAACAAAAACCACCACAACAATAACCAGTAGCAAAGCAGTAACAATAAAAACAAACATCTCCAATGCAAAAACCGCCTCAGCCTGTTCTTTACTAATGCCAGCGGCCCGTGACTCTATATTATTCAATACAGTGTCAAGCTTATCGTTTAACTTCTCGGCAACCGCATCAAACTCAGACATCATCTTATTGCCACCCGCAGGCCCCTGGTCGATATAGGCCTGAGCCATGATATTTCCAACCCGAAAGTAATTATCCAGAACCGGTTTCATACCCTGATAAGCCTTCTGATTCAGCTCATCCAGTAATGCCAGCTCATCAACCAGCCTGCTGGCAATTTCATATTGCTCCCGGGCGACAGCCAGCCCGTCATTAAGACCATCCAACCCCCGGGTAGCACTGATATCACTAAACCATTGCTGAATCTGGATAACGGCAATCTTAAAGTTGTTGATTTTGATAACCGCAGGATCGTACAACGTCGTTATCTCTTGCGCAGAGGAGCGAATATGATCAGTTTTATAGATAGTGAAGCCTGCCTGAAGCAAGATTGCCATCGAAAACACGGCCAATGCTGCTATCAGTTTCTGTTTAATAGTCATTAAACTATTACCTTTCGCCCAAGAGTTATCAAAATATCCATATTAGCGCTAATGCAACCAATGTCACTAATGTCATATAAATATAGACCGTAAAGTCATCCCTTGAAAGTCTTTTTTAGAGACACACTACCCAAAATGACCAACCTGGCTGTTTATAAACAAGGGTTCCACCTGAAACTGCCCCCTGCACAGCCAACCCTGCTCAAGAATAAAAGCACTGTCGCGACATTAAGGTTTTATAATGACGCTATCAAAGCTAATATATTTCAACGAGATATGTCTTTAAGAGGTAAACAATGACATCTATCATATGGAAGAAAGAGTACGATGTAGGTGTCCGGGAAATAGACCTTCAGCACCGTTACTTTGCTAACCTGATCAACAGGCTTGAGGAAGAGCTGACCGAAAATATTGATACTGAATACCAAAATTCTCTTATTGATGAATTAAATGCCTATGCTCGCTTCCACTTTATCAGCGAAGAAAACCTGATGAGGAAAGCAAATTATCCCGACCTGGAGTTACACCGAAAGCACCATCAACAACTCATATCCAATCTGGCCAATATGGAACTAGAACTGGATATGAATGCTTCATCGGATAATATCCTCGGCATTATTGATTTCCTGGTGAAATGGTTCCTCAATCACACCACCATCGAAGACCAGCATTTTGCAGATTACCTGGATAATAATTAAAGGGGATGGAAGCAGGACTGGACCTTTGCATGACAGGGTGAGCTTTAATAATCCAAATCAGAATTTAGTATGTTCCCCTCGGTTGAACCAGCCATGATAATTTCATAAGGATTGGAAGCAGGCAGCTTTCAAAAGGCGAAACCAGACCGCCCGCCTTTAAGCACTCAGTAACTACTCATTGATCAGATAATGACGCTGGACACTCGGGAAGTAGCCCCGTAACCGGGGCTGCTTCAGAAGATTAAAGCCTTGAACCGTTTGACGGCCTCTTTTTATACAAGAAACGCAGGAGAGGCAGAATCATATTCAGGAACAGTGTAAAAAGTTAACAACGGCTGACTAAAGGGCGAAGGAGTCAAAGGGCTTTGACCCCTTTATTCCTAAATCATCTGACTTATTGCATCAGGGTTTCAATGGATGAGGGTTCGCCGTTGAGGGTGATAGCACCATCCTTGAGAATCAGCGTTGAAGTTAATCCTGAGTCATCGGCAACAAACTTATTGCTCATCGCAACCATCATGGCGACTTCCGGAGAGAGCTCAGTCACGCTATTAGGGATGGCGACTAAGATATCCAGATCAACCTGCTGCAATAGTTTTAATGCAGCAAACGCGCCACCGGTCTCCAGTTCAAAGATAAACTCTTCCGTAATATCTTTGGTTAACAGTGTGTTCACGTGAGATTTTAGTGCGCCATCATTCACTTCTGAACTCACCCAGAGATTTATCGCCAGGTCTTTTTTCAAGAGTGCTAACACCTGCTCTTTAAGGAACTGTTCATCCATCCCAACCATACCCGGATCAACTGAGCCTGATTCTGACATTTGTTCTGCCAGCCTCTGAGAGTAATCGGTCAGATTCGCTATCGGTGCAAATGGAGTGTCAGTAAAGCTTGTGCCTATGCTCACATTTTTTACCGAAACATCCTTGTTTGTTCTGTTATTCAGTGAAGCAGGCAGCGTAAATTCAGCGACATTAAGGCTTCCTTTACCGCTGTACAGGCCATTATTAACACCGCTATTAGAAACGATAGAGATACCTTTAACAGGAAGAGGAGCTCCCAGCATTGGGGCTACAACCGTTATATCGTCAAAATTAACCGCACTATCACCCAGAAAATATTTCTTTTCATACATAGAGCCATCAAACGTAAACGTTGACTCGCTGATATGTACCTCCACCCCGGTAGCATCCAGTACTGTAATAGGTGAGAACCTTCCAACACCGATGATTTCTGACATTGAAGCATTGGCCGTTGAATTCATGCTGCCACCGTCAGATGCTATTCGGGCCCCTTTCTCAGTGATAATTTCGAACGGATTAATGGTCACCTGAGAGGTTTCGTCACCTGTCAGATCAATATTACCTTCAATGGTGACGGGGGCTTTACCTTTAAAGACTGCCCGGATCTGCTCATCCTGAAGCCCCATACTTTTCAGATTGCATGAATAGTCGAAACTTAGCAGGTTATGTACACCGCCACAGCTAATCACTATTTCCCCAATCTGGAGGTCTTTTTCAAGCTCGGGATTGGTTACCCATTTATATTCAGCAGATGTTGCATTATAGCCACGCTCATATTTCACAATCTCCATCTTCCCGTAGGGGGATTGTGAGTTCAGCCTATCAAGAGATTGCCTTGTTTGTGACTCTGCCAGATAGCCTGATACATAAGGCAACCCACCGGCTACCGCAGCAACGGCAGCCATACCAACAATAATACGTTTCTTCATTTTTCATCCAGATTACAATTTTAAGGAATAAGCTTTCGTAAATATCCATATAAACAAGCAGCATGGAGACAGGCATTGTTGTATGAAATCAGTAAAAAACATCTTGTTTGGAGCAACATCATTGTTATCCATCGTTTACTCCGAAGCAGGCCTTACGTGCGTACGGATATGCACAGAAAACAGATCTGAGTAAAAAAATCTAACTATCTGAGTTAAAAGCACTTTTGAAAAAAATCCTTTTCATGAGGCTCCGTGTATAGCGTCTGTGCACACCCTTGCTGAATCACAATAGCTATATTTCAATACCAATGCCCTCTGTGAGCGTCACAGGTAAGATATTGATTATCAGATAATAGCGTCAAAACTTTCCAATGATAATGCACCAGCGCAGAGGTATTTTACGGGGAAAACGTGGCAAATAGAAACCGGACTGACAATAAACTTTGCCGGTATGTAAATGGGGCGATTTCTGGGTGCAGGTAGGCGCTCTGAGGGAGATATATAGGACCAGAGTCGGGGGGTCAAACAATTCAGGGCCGATTTCAGGGTCAGTGTAAAAATTTACTACGATGTGGTCATATGCCTAAGAAAGAAACACCTGTTACTTTTAAGCTGACCCAGAATTTACAACACGATCATCAAAAACCGTTAAGTTTCCAGCGCCTTGCCAATATATAACAACCCTTGAGACTGTTATTGCCTCAGCCAGGCTGAAATACATCTAGTGGCTCATCGCCGCACTTTCGGACAAAAAAAAACGGAGGTTTTCATTGCAGGGCGCGTAAGCCCACGGCCATATGACCCGAACACAACAAACTGACCGGGATCAATAAAGCATCCACAAACTCATACCAAACTGGCAAACCTTGAAATCCGTTCTACACTGGGAATTCTGTCGATGTAATTAATAAAGGAGTGATACGCAATGAAGCCTGTCCATCCGCAAGTACTCGTCATAACCAATCTCCAGCAACGGGCGATGCAGCTAAAATCATTACGGGCGCTATCCAGACAGCAGTCGCTGAATGTGGCAGCCCATGAGCAGGGCTTCAATGATTATCAGCACTATCTGGACGCTGTACGCAAGCAAGCCATCCAGAAGATGCTGAGACAAAGCGGTCGGCCACAGATACAGTAACCATTTTTCGGGGTCGCATATTCGGGGTCAGTGTAAAAACTCACAACGACATTAGCCACTGCCTAAAAAGAAACGCCTATCGTTTTTACACTATCTAACTAGTGCCTCCCCTGTCATGGTCAACTCTAACCTGACAAAATATACCATTGCCCAAAATCGCTGCTGGGAGCAGCCCCTACATGAGCCTCTCTATCCCGATGAGCTCGATTGCATCTCATAGGTCATAGGAGGAGTAGGAGGCGCGCCTCGCGGCGATTGATTATGCCTTTGCTGATCGTTCTATCGCGATGGGACGTCGCTCCCACAGAGAAATAATGCCGCTCCCCGCAGTGCTCTCTGTGTCCTCTTTGGTGAATTGCCGTCAGACCACCCGATATTCACTGCTTAGTTCACTAACCCCCAGGCCACTCTTCTTGATCACCCGAAGCTGTGCCGGAATACGTTCTTTCATCGCTTCGATATGACTGATCACACCAATCATTTTGCCGGAGGCGTTTAAATTATCCAGCGCGTCCAGCGCAATATCCAGGGTTTCGCTGTCCAGAGTTCCGAAGCCTTCATCGAGGAACAGGGAGTCGATGCTGGTTTTATGACTGACCAGATCAGACAGCGCCAAGGCTAATGCCAGACTCACCAGAAAACTTTCTCCGCCGGAAAGGGTTTTAGTGTCCCGTTCGATATCCCCCTGCCAGGTATCCAGCACACTCAGCTCTAGCCCGGCATCCTGTTTACGTTTCAGCAGGTAGCGGCCATGCAGCCGTTCCAATTGCTGGTTGGCCAGGTGCACCAGGTTATCCAGGGTCAGGCCCTGGGCGAACTTACGGAACTTATCGCCTTTCTGCGAGCCGATCAGTGAGTGCAGATATTGAATATCATCGTAATGTTCGGTGTACGCTGTGATCTGATCAAACAGCGCCTGCTGATCCTGGCGGCGGGTCTGGTCTGAGGTTAATTCGTTACCGATCTCTCCATCCCGTTTCGCCAATTGCTCGAGCGTGTTATTGAGTTCATTGAGCTGCACCTCAAGATCTGCCTTCGGGGTTTTCTGGTATTGAGCGGCCTGAGGGTCTTCCTGTATCGTTTGCAGCGCTTGCGTGGCGTGATCTAATAATGCGGTGGCACGCTCTAGCTCTTTATCCAGCTGCTGTTTCTGCTCAATCAGCTGCTTGCGCTCGGGTTCAGACAGCAGTGCCTGCTGGAAGGCCTCTTCGGTGGTGAACGGGCTGTTGACCAGAGCCTCTGCCCATGCAGTGTTGCGCTCATCCAGCCGTGCTTGCAGCTGCTGCAAAGTTTGTTGCTGACTGTTCAGCTCGGCTAACAGGGCTTTATAGTCTGTACTTAATCGCTGACTGTTTTCCTGTGCCAACTGATACTGGGCCTCGGCAGACTTCACCGCTGCCTGACTGTTGTCCCGCGCCTCACTAACCTGTTTATCGCCAAACAGTTTGCGCCGCTGCTCACGCAGTGACTGTAACGAGTCGGTTAACTGCTGCTGTTCGCTTTGTAACTGTCTGAGCTGTGTTTCATAGTCACTCATCTGTTGCTGGCAATGTTTCTGCTCAGCTTCCAGAGCGGTTAACCGAGCCGTTAGCTGCTCTTTCTGAGCACTCTGTTCATCCCAGTGACGGGCATCCTGCTGTTTGGCTTCCAGCCATGACTGCAGTTGCTCTGCCGCTGGCGGGGTATAACCCTGTTCGGTCAGTTGTACAGTAAACGACTCGCGCTGGGCGTTGATCTGATTGCCGAGCTGCTGTATTTCCTGCTGTATATCCTTAACGCTCCGGGTGAGATTGAGGATCGACTGAGCAGTCAGTTGTTGCGCAGCATCCAGCTGTTCAGCATTTCGCTGAGCACTATCCCACTGCTGTTTTGCCTCGTCACGCTGCTTCGTCAGTTGCTGCAACTGCTTAATCGCCGCCATACACTGCTGCTGTTGCTGCAACTGGTCGTTTTGATAGTCCTGCAGACGCTGAGACTCACCTATCTCTGCATCCAGCGTCAACCGCAAAATCGTCTGTTGCCAGTGCTGTTGCAACCCGGTCTGTTCCGCGTTGATCGCCTGAAGCCGCTGCAGAGTGTCCTGCCGATGCCGTTCACAGGCTGCCAACGATGCAGCAACCTCAACACCCTGCTCTTTGATGGCATTAAGATCCTCTTCGGCCTGCTGTTTCTCTTTGAGGGTCTGTGACAGATCGCTCACCTGACCATCCAGCTTTGGATGCTCCAGTGCACCACATAACGGACAGGCGTCACCGGATTGCAGTTCTGCCCGGAACTGGGCTAACTGCTCATCCTGAGTCACCAGACGACTCAGGGCAGTCACCAGCTGCTCCTGCTTTTTGTACTGCTCCCGCAACCGCTCACGGCTCTCGGTTAACGCGACCTCCTGCGTCTGCAACGTTTTTTCGCTGGCCTGTTTTTCCAGCTGTTCTGTATGCAGTTGCTGCCAGCGACGATTCAGTTGCTGCAGTTCAGGCAGAACTGAGATCTGCCCGCTCAGTTGTTCGCGCTGTTGCTCCAGCGTTTCCAGATCGCCCTTTTCAGCTGCGGCGTTGCACGCGATGCTGACCTGCTGCCAGAGCTGTTGCTGTTGTTCCGCATGAGTCAGCGCCGTTTGATACTGCCGGACGCCCTCAGCATGTTCCGTCTGCTGCTGGTTCAGTTGTTGCTGCAGCCCGAACTCTTTTTCAACTATATCCTTCAGGCGGGTCTGCTCTGCCAGAATCTGCTGCGCCTGCCACTGCCACTGCCCCAGATACTGTTTCAGGGAGTGATCGGCTCGATGCTGTTGCAGGTACTGATCAACCGTTTCGAGCTCCTCTGTCTGAGTTTTGAGCTGCTTTTTGAGCGAGGTTAACTGTTGTTGGCTGGCGTCCCGTTTCGAAACAGTCTCTTTAATGCTGTGATCTCTGTCTTTAAGCTTTTCATATTCAGCAGCGATTTTCTGATCCAGCGGAACCACCTGTTCATTGATCAGTCGCTCCTGCTGTTCATGACCCTCTTTTACTTTGGCAAGTAAAATGCCCTGTTGCTCGAAGGCTTTAGCAGCGGTTTCCATCTGCTCTTTAAGACGTTGCTCTGACTGCTGCTTTTCGTTGGAAGCCTGTTGGTTGCTATTAAACTGTAACTGGGCATCCTGCAGCCGCATAAATGGGATTCGCAACTGTTCCGCCGGTTCACTCTGCTGTAAGCGCAGCAGACCGGGTTGCGCCTGCAATTGTTGATCTTTAACTGAGCGCAGACGTTCAGTGTTAACCGCTCTGTCCTGCAGTGCACGATCATACTGTTGCCACCAGTGCAGATGGGTTCTGGCCGCAGCAACCCTGGCTTTATGCTCAGCCTGTTGCTGCTGCAACCGGGTTAACTCATCCTGCAGTGACTGTTTTTGCTCCTCTGTGAGCAGCTGCACCCCTTTCGCCTGGGAGTTCAGTTCTGCCAGCGTTTGCTTCGCCTCAGCAAAGTGCAGATGCACCCGTTCTGAGATCTGTCCATAGATCTCAGTGCCGGTTAACTCTTCTAAGAGTTCAGCACGTTCAGCCTCCTTGGCATTCAGAAAGGCAGCAAACTCCCCCTGAGAGAGCAACATTGATTTGGTAAAACGGGAGAAATCCAGACCGGTGATACGCTCAATGGTCTCATTCTTCTGTTTTATCTGCGTCGCCAGTACACTGCCTGTTGCTACTTCAGCCAGCTCAACATCTGCCTGTTGCAGATTTCCATCGGCCTTGCCGCGGGAACGTCGCATACTCCAGTGGGCGCGGTAGGCTTTACCTTTCACTTCAAACTGCACTTCAGCAGCACACTCAGCGGTGCCCCGGGACATAATCTCATTGGTAGACGTCGATATCTGACCTAAACGGGGCGTCTGATGGTAGAGCGCCAGACAGATCGCATCGAGCAGAGTGGTTTTGCCCGCCCCGGTTGGCCCGGTAATGGCAAACAGGCCATTATCCACAAAAGGGGATTGAGTGAAGTCAATCTTCCACTCTCCTTTCAGAGAGTTCAGGTTTTTGAACTGGAGGCTTAAGATCTTCATGCGTTTGGCTCGGAATTTGACTCGAAGTTTGATTCAGGGGCCTGTTCAGGATTTTCAACTTCAGAGACGATTTGCCGAAACTGCTGTTTTATCCTGCCAAGCCTCAACTGTTCCGCCTCGCTCTCAAAGTTCTCCAGCTCCAGTCGTTTGGCAAAAACATCTTCGGGGGTTAGCTCCGCCAGGGTCTCACGTTCGATCTGATTCAGTGTTTGCCGGGCGGTATTGCGTGAACGGCGCAGTTGCAACACCTCAACCGGCATTTCCTCAGTCAAGGCCTGAATCCGCTGGGGAAGATCGGACAGATAATCCTGAGTTTCAACCTCAATACACAACCATACCGGCTGATCCGGGGGTACTGTTTCAAACGCTTTCAGACGGGTCTCGATGGTTCCGAGATCCCCTTTAATAACCGCCATGGTCTGAAACACAGGCACCTCAAGAGGCGTAATCGCCTCCGTTTCACTCCCGCTAAACGTCACCATCACCACCTGCTTGGTGGTTTTCAGTTCATCAAAGCTGAGCGGAATCGGCGAACCGCTGTAACGGATATGCTCTGATTTAGCGACGATCTGTGGTCTGTGGATATGCCCCAGAGCGATATAGTCCGCCGGAGGAAAACCATCTGCCGCAAATCCATCCAGAGTGCCGATATAGATATCCCGTACGGAGTCTGACTGACTCACCCCCAGCGCGGTCAGATGGCCGGTGGCAATAATGGGAACATTCAGCTGTTTTTCCTCTCTGACCGCCAGCGCTGCCTGATACAGCTGATGATAATGCTGTTTAATCGCCTCACCTAACGCCTGACGCTTTTCCAGACCGGACTCACCGGCACGGCTCTGGATCACATCACGGGGACGAATAAAGGGGATCGCACAGAGAATCGCACCGGTTACTCCGGCACTGTTTTTTAACTCAATAATCTGATTATCGGACGGCTGAACACTGTCTGTATCAGCGTTTGCGTCATGTGAGGCTACATTAGCAACCACATGGGTATTAAGGCAGGCCACCAGCTGCTTCGATTCATTCAGGGTCGAAACTGAATCATGGTTACCGCCCAACACCACCAGAGTACAGTTCAACCGGCTGATCGCTACAATAAACCGGTTATACATCTCCCGCGCATAACTCGGCGGTGTACCGGTATCAAAGATATCCCCGGCCACGATTACAGCATCGATCTCATGAGCAGTGACCTGCTCCAGCAACCAGTGAAGAAAGGCCTGATGTTCCGCTTTACGACTTTTGGTAAAAAAACTCTGACCCAGATGCCAGTCAGAGGTGTGCAGGAGTTTCATGCAGATCATCCATAACCATAAAAAGAGACCCGTAGATTATCATATTCCGACCGCTCGCCAGATTGATTTTTAGTAAGATCAATCAACTTGAATGAGGTCTTTTTCGTTCATCTGACAGGAACGCTGAAAACTCACATACCCATTCTCACAACACAGGTCATAGTTTTCAGCTGAAGTATTGCTAAGATATAAACAAAGGAGTGGATAAGCCCACAGAAAACACCCTGTAATTATTCACACTGCCCGTGATTTGAAAACTCATCAGGTATGATAATGGCGCCCACCCCACTGAGTCATCAGTCTCTATACCGATCAATTCGCCATCGTTATCTGCTGGGCGTTTTAATTATTGCCCTTCTCTCAACTACCGGGTATTTCACTTTACAATCGGCCCTGTCCGGTTCAGACAGCACTGCCTACATCGTCAACCTTTCAGGCCGTCAGCGCATGCTGAGTCAGCATATCGCTCTGGATGCACACCGTATTTATGCAGCAAAACTTAACACAAAAGAGCCCTCTGACGGCCTCATTACTCAGATGAAACGAAATATCAGTGATATGAAGGAGGCAAACCTCAAATTGTCCTCTGGCATGCTGTCGGATAACTGGACGGTTGATTTATCTGAAGCAACGCGGGAGATGTATTTTGGTGACATGAGGCTCTATGAGCGGATCGAGGCCTATCTGACAATTGCTCAACAGTTGTTAAACAGCTCGAATGATAAGGAAATCAGTCAGTATATTGACATAATCAACAATACATCTGAACAGCTATTAACAGACCTTAACGCTGCCGTTAATCAGTATCAGCTTGAGGGTGAGGAACGCCTGAATATCATTGAAAAGCTTGAACTGTTTGTCTGGATCACTACGCTGATAGCGCTGCTTCTGGAAGTTCTGTTTATCTTCAGACCAATGGTATCGATCGTCCACACCTCCCTGAAAACCCAGACTGATGCACTTAATAATCTCGAAAAAATAGTAGAGTCACGTACGTTAAAACTGGAGATCAGCAACAAAAAACTTAAAGATATCGCCACTCGGGACCCTCTGACCAAGCTCAAAAACCGCTTAACCCTTGAGAGTGATATAGAAGCGCTGATCACGTTATGTAAAAAACATCATACTCATTTTGCCCTCTGTATGATTGATATCGATCACTTCAAGGATGTAAATGACACCTATGGTCATCAGGCCGGTGATCACATCTTACAAGAGCTGGCTAAGCTGCTGAAAGCGGAAACCCGGGAGTATGACCGCATCTATCGGGCCGGAGGCGAAGAGTTTGTACTTGTGCTGAATAGAATTCCCTTTAAAGAGGCAGCCCGCAAACTTGAAAGAATACGTCTGGCGATTCAGCAAAGTCATTTCAAATATGCTGATAACGTGATTCCATTAACAATAAGCGCGGGCATCTATCACACTCAACTATTTGATATATCGAAGGTTCATGACCTTCTCCGGGTTGCAGACAGCGCGCTCTATGCGGCGAAACATGCTGGCCGCAACTGTGTCTGTATTGCTAAACTCGAAAATGACAATAGCAGCGTAACAAACGAAAACTGTATTGTTGATAACTAACCCGGTTATAACTAAATACAAAAAACCAGGAAAAAATTGATGCCGTTCGATATTACCGCAGTCGTAAACATCATGGGACTCTCTGCAGTCGCTGTGTTTGCCGTTTCAGGCGCACTGGATGCCGCACGTCAGAAGATGGATATTCTCGGCTTTATGCTGATCGGTGCCGCGACCGGACTGGGCGGAGGCACCCTGCGGGATGTTCTGTTGGGAAATCTGCCGGTGCTCTGGATTCGGGAACCTATGTGGATCATTATCTGTCTGGCAGCATCCGCAATCACCTATTTTATCGCCCCTAAACTGGTGTCACTCTCACGCGCACTGATCTGGATGGATGCTATCGGTATTGCCCTGTTTGCCGTCGTGGGAACTAAGATCGGGCTTGATTTCGGCACCTCGCCACTGATTGCCGTGTGTATGGGAGTGATGACCGCCAGCTTCGGAGGTATTGCCCGGGATCTGCTCTGTGGCAGCAACCTCACTCTGATGAATGAAGAGCTTTATATCACTACCATGCTGGCAGGATCCGTGACCTATCTGATACTTAATTCGTTAAATCTGCCTTACAGCTACGATCTGGTGGGGGGTTTTATGGTCGCTTTTGCGCTTCGGTCACTGGCAATTAAATTCAATCTTAAATTGCCGAATATCTATCGAAAAGGCTGATATTTTTTTGAGATTATTACTCAGATACAGAAATTTAAAAGAAATTTCCGCTAAAAACCGACACATTGTCGACTTTCGTCATTCAAAAACGTTATCCGAAAAATTTCTGATCCGCCAAAAATACCTGTTGAGACTTTACATGAATACCTCTTCACACTCAGTGCAGAGTGATACCGGCACTCAGGCGTTGAGACTATACCCGAATACTCAGGACTACTCGCTGATAGCCAGTTCTCTGATCAGCGGTAAACTGATGGTAAAGCAACTCCCCTTACCCGGTTCGCTGGTAACCCGCAGTTCTCCATTATGTTCATGAATAATGCCATAGGATATCGCTAATCCAAGTCCGGTTCCTTTCCCAACCGGTTTCGAGGTATAGAACGGATCAAAGATCTTCTCTATCTGCTCCGCCGGGATTCCGGTGCCGGTATCTTCCACCTCAATTTCCAGCTTATTGTCCCGCTGAACTGACCGGACCGTAATGCGACCTTTACCCTCAATTGCCTGACCTGCATTAAGTAACAGATTCAGCAGTACCTGGTTGATCTGCCCTGGACAGCAGTATGTCAGCGGTAATTCATTGAGCTCAGTTTTGATGTCACAGTGATACTTCAGTTCATTATTAACGACTTTAAGCGTCGACTTAATACACTCATTCAGGTCACATTGCGATTGAGCGGAAACCGTATCGATATGAGAAAACTCTCTGAGACCTTTAACGATATCCCTGACCCGTTCGGCTCCCTCTATAGAATCACCCAACAGATCATCCAGATCTTCATTGATAAACTCTACATCGTATTCATCGTACATCTGCTGAATTTTCTGCTGCTGAGCAGCCCGCTCATCTGGCTCTGTCAGCGATGACGCCTCCTCATACGCTTCAATCAGGGAACGATAATTGTGAGTGTATTGTTTAAGCGACTGAAGATTACTCATGATAAACGCAATAGGATTATTGATTTCATGTGCCACACCTGCCGCCAGCACCCCGACTGAGGCCATTTTTTCAGAATGCAATAGTTTTGCCTGTGCCTCTTTAATGTCGCGGGTAGCCTGCTCCAACTCAGCATTTTTCGTTCTCAGCTCTTCGGTGCGCACCAACACCCGTTGCTCAAGGGAACGGTTCAACTCTTTGAGATCATTTTCAAACTGATCCCGGCTGGCACTCGCTTCCCGCAGGTTATCTACCATCGTATTGAAAGCATCGGCAACATCCGCGATCTCATCCCGCCCCCTGACGGAAACATGGATATTCAGATCGCCATCAGAGATTGATTTGGCTGCCGAATGCAAGACATTCAACTGCTTTGTCAGGTAGCCCCCCAACAGAAAAGAAAACAGGGCAACAAGACTCATCTCGACCACCGCAATCAAAGCACTGCGATTTTCAGCCTCAACAATGGTGGCATTCATACTGCTAATATCCAGGCCGATCTCAACCCGACCATAGACCTGTCCACCTTCACTGATTTCAGCAAAGGCATCAAATACACCATCCGTTACGGTTTCAACACTGTGATCCGCGATAAAGGGTTGTTGCAGAACCGCAGCATCTCCGCTTTGGGCAAAGATACTTTTATCCGGCCCGATAACTCTGGCATAAACCAGATCAGGATTTTTTAAGACTTCGCGAACAAACGCATCCAGTGATGCAAGGTCGTAGGACAACACGGCATCTTTGGTGGTGGTAGCGAATAAGGTTATGGTCGTTGAAGCCCGCTTGGTTAGTGCTTCATAGTTGGTCGTACGCAGATAATTCAGCGTCATAGACACCAGCAGTATCAACAGCACCGCTTCAATACACGCAATTCCAATTATGGTTTTTAACCTGAGTGACACCCTAACCCCCTCGCCAACCAAACAACAGGCTATTTAAGCAGATCATCCAGCAGCTTTATATTCAAAGCCCTTACATCATCCCAGTCAGTATTCTGAGCCAACTCGATACCTTTAAAGCTTATCGTTTTCAATAGCGCACGTCCTTCTGGATCATCGTTCATCGCTAACAATGCCTGTTGTATTTTTTCGACCTTGTCTTTGCTGACCCGGGGATGTACAGCGATGGCATGAGGTGTATAAGTCGGGGTACTCCAAAGCACCCGCAACTGATCCTTTACTTCAGGGGCCGTATTATTAAAAGTCCGTATGACCCCGCCACCTGCAACAAAAAATCCCCGACTGACGCCCAGATATACAGAATCATGGGAGGAAACGTATTGCGGGGTAACATTGATTCCATCCAATGCCATTTCGGCACGGGGTAACACAGTGGCAGCAAACGCTGCAGGGGATGGAAATGCTAATGTCTGACCGTTCAATTCAGAAAGCTCTTTCAGAGGACTGTCTTTTCTGACGACCACAATCCCTTTAATCCGCTTATCCTTTTGTTTCGCAATTGCCTCATATCCGGGTACCTGGTGAAAAACCGTGTAATGGTAGGGATTCATATAGGCAAAATCATATTCTCCTGTCAATAAACGTTTTTCAAACGTCGGAATATCGTTCGCAGTACTAAAACGGATAGACTCTCCGGTTTTATCACTGAGATAGTTAAAAATCGGCGTCCAGAGCTTAGCAAGCTTTGCCGCGGACTGCTGCGGTACGATACCAAACGTTAGTGTATCAGCATAAGCAACCGGGTTACTCAGGCCCATGAACAACAGTAAAGACAACTTAATCATCAGTTTCATGAATCATTCCTCTTCTCTTCTGAATTTTCGAGCTCATTTACCCACGCAAGTACATCATCCAGTAAACCCTGTGACTGGAGTAACGCACGATCCAAACCGGAGTTTTCATCCAGTAAGCTAATGCCCTGTTCCATCGCTGAACTGGCTAACTTTGCCACATAAAGACGACACATCAACGGAGTCACGATTTGTGCCGATGAGGGGATACTCTGATATATCAAAGCATTAACAAAATCGTCCCCGAACTCCCATAGAGCCAGCAGGTAACCACCCGCAACATCTTCTTCCTGCGGTTGCTGGTCAGTATTATCTGTATCGGGATTTATCATGCCGGTGCAGGTTAGTAACGCGCCCACATTATGTAACAGCCCCAGAGTAAAAGATTTTTCAACCTCTGCCCTGGTACACCCACAGGCCATACTCAGCTGCCGGGAGAGCAGAGCGATTTCCATTGAGCGCTGTAATAACCGGTTGCGTTCTGTTTTATTTATCGCCGGACACTGCCTGAAGACCCCATGGCACAGTACAAGATGCTTAATGATCTCAAACCCGAGACGCATCACCGCTGAATGGATATCGGAGACAGGCCCTGAGAAGCCCAGAAACGGAGAGTTCGCCAGTTGGAAAATTTTTGCCATAATGGCCGGATCCTGACTGATGATCCTGCCGATCTCATCAACTTTAACATTATCATTGTTCAGATGAGCCACCAGTTGCTGGTAGACCGCAGGTAATACCGGAATACTTTCAATCGCACCGAGCTGGCGACGCAAAGAGAGCGTCAGAGGGATGCTGCGCAGACAGATCGCCCTGCGTAACAACATCGCCAGCGCTTCCATTTCAAAAGGTTTGGGTATCAGCAGATGAGCCACATCGGCAACCTCAAAGATCACCTCTTCAGAGACATACCCGGAGAGTAGTACCCTTATAATCTCGGGCGACACCTCACAAATTTTCCGCAGCAGATCGGCACCATCCATTTCAGGCATACGCTTATCGCTGACAACCACCCAGGGTTCAAACTCAGAAAGAACAGTCAGCGCCTCAACCGGCGACTGACAAAATTTTAGCTGCCAATCACGACAATAAGGCCTGAGTCCCCTGCGCAGGGAGTTCAGAACGCTAATCTCATCATCAACAAACAATACCCGGGGTGTATCCATTAAAAATCCATTTCTCGACTGTTTAAAATTTATCATAGGTTCTACGGCTGATATGGCTTTCCTACCAGCGGCTGATTTTCCAGCAGCACTCTGAACTGTTCAGCAGAAACAGGCGGACTGTAGAAATATCCCTGAATCTCATCGCACTTAAGAGTATTTAATGTATCCAGCTGAGCTTGCGTTTCGACGCCTTCGGCAACTACGGTCATTCCCAGATCATGCGACATCTGAATAACATTCCGGACCAGATCAACCCGATCCCGGCATTGCGGCAACTCTTTCACGAATGACCCGTCAATTTTTAGCGTGTCGATGGGCAACCGGTTAAGATAACTCAGTGATGAATAACCCGTACCAAAATCATCTATTGACAGTTTGATACCCAGAGCTTTCAGCTCATTGAGCAACTCCACACTGCTATCGATATCCTGTATCAGGAACGTTTCGGTAATTTCCAGTTCCAGATCAGTAGGTTGAATGCCGGCTAACTCCAGAATATGTTTCACTTTCTCGGCTAACGATTTCTGGTGTAGCTGACGACCAGACAGATTTACAGACAGAAGAAAGGAGGGCAGACCCTCTAATTGCCAGACCCTGCGTTGTGAACAGGCCGTAGCCAGAACCCAGTCGCCGATCGGCTCAATCAGACCGCTGGACTCAGCAAGGGGAATAAATGTTGCGGGCGATATCATCCCTAATGAATCATGCTGCCAGCGCAGCAATGATTCAGCCCCGACAATAAGCCCGCTACTCAACGAAACTTTAGGTTGATACACCACAGTAAACTGGTTTTTCTCCAGCGCCTGATAGAGATCACTGCGCAAAGACAACAACTCACGACTCCCCGCATTCATCACCGAACGATAACGGGTAAACGGTTTGGAACCTGACCGCTTGTAACTGAACAAGGCGGCCTGAGCGTTACGTACTAAAGCTTCTGGCGTATCGCCATCATCCGGACTAAACGCATACCCCGCGCTGAAAGAGACATACAACTCCCGCCCGGCAATATTTTGCAGTTTATGAAAAGGCAGCAACAGCGTTTCGATCAGATTCTGGGTTTCGGTTTCGGAACAGACCTCAGGCATCAGCATGACAAATTCATCTCCGCCCATCTGCCCGAGCAGAGCTGACTCCGGAAGATTTTTTACCAGCGTCTCGGCCAGAGCTATCAGTATCTGGTCTGCCACTTCATACCCGAGACTATCGTTATAACTGCGGAACATATTCACATCCAGATAAACCGCCGTTGTCTGAATACCGCCACTCATCCATTGTCCCAGAAGATCCATCACATCATGGCGGGACAGCAGATTCTTTATTCCCAGAGAACCACTATTACTGCGTAATTTATCCAGCTCCTGACAATGCAGGAACGCACTCTCTACCTCGGCAAGCAAGGTCGTATCATTCCAGGGTTTAGTCAGATATTTATACACTGCGCCACTGTTTAGCGCGGCGATAACCGATTCAATATCGGCATATCCTGTCAGCATGATGCCGATAACATCTGAGAAACGTTGCTTTATATTCGCCAGCAACTCCCCGCCTGTCATATTAGGCATTCGGTAGTCAGTAATTACGACCCGAATATGGCGATTTTCTTCAAGTAACTGCAGAGCTTCTGAACCAGATTCAGCTGTCATCACCTTATATCCGGCATGATGCAAGATACGCTTTAGCGACCTGAGGATTGCCTTTTCATCATCAATGACTAGCACTGTTTTCTGCATCTCCCCCTCCTCAATCGCCCTGTTCAGCATTGATCTTCTCTTCACAGCATCTGTCTTCACGTATCGGTCTTCACGAGAGATGAGTGGAACTTTTTTTCAATACAAAAACAGCATTTAGTTTTGCAGCAATTTCTGCACAGTGTTCAATAGCTGTTCATTCTTAAAAGGTTTTTGCAACACTGCATCAGCCCCATTCGCCAGAGCTTTATCAAGCTGTTCTTCATCCAGAGCGGATATCACCAGAATTCTGAGATTAGATATATCATCATGGCTGCGAACGTATTTCAGCACTTCAAAACCATCAAGACCCGGCATGCTTAAATCCAGAGTCATTAACACAGGTTTCTCTATTAACAACTGACTTCCGGCCTGAAACCCATCGGTTGCTATAAGCGTTTCATAGCCCGCTCGTTTGAGCACTCGCTGTATCGACTTTGCGATAGGCAACTCATCATCAACAATCAATACAAGTTTGCTGATTTCTTGCTGCAGCTCTGGTGGAACCGGCATACCATGCTCATGCAGGAACGCAATAAAATCTTCCTCCCGGACCCGATTATTCCCCCGGCCCGGCAGTTTAAAGCCAACTAAAGCACCACGATCGATCCAGCGGATGACGGTCCGCAGATTCACATCACAAAGCTTGGCGATCTCACCTGTCGTAAATGTTTTCATTCAACGGTTATTCCTTGTACTCAACAAAGACAATCATAACAAATCACAGTTTTAAGTCAAATATGACATTTGTGACACGATATCTTAATAGTGTTAATATAGTATTCTGTAATTCACAAAGACCCGCCTGTAACATGACATGCAACAGGCATTGAACAAAACAGATGCGCTTAAGCCTTGTCGGTATAATGGAGCACGACATGCAAGAATACTCACCAGAACAGATCGTGAAGTCCACCAGCGATACCCAGTCCAGCTGGAATGTTCTTTGTGTAGATGATGAATCTATGGTTTTACGGTCACTTAAACGCCTGCTGAAAAACACTGAATTTAATTTTTTTGCAGCCTCCAGCGCCAGAGAAGGCGCTACACTCATGACCCAGACCTCTATCGATATTGTGATTTCAGACATGCAAATGCCAGAAATTAACGGCGCAGAGTTTTTAGCCCGGATAGCAGAGGAATATCCGCACTGCTATCGCATCCTGCTAACCGGATATTCAGATAATGATTCCACTGTTTCAGCAATTAATGAAGGCCAGGTTCACCGTTACCTGCAAAAACCCTGGAACAATGATGAACTTTTATTGACGCTGACACAGGCGGCAGAGCGACTCAGCCTTGAGCAAGAAAAACAGCAACTGCTGAAAACCGTCAAGCAGCAAAACGAAGCGCTGAACACTCTGAATCAGGATCTTGAGCAGAAAATTGAGCGGCGTACCCGGCAAATACGCCAGGCAATGACTAAACTCGAGATGGTAAACAGTCAAATCAAAAAAAATCAGCGCGCCACTTTGAAGGTTTTCTATAACCTTATCAGTCTCAATGAAAACCTCGGTGGAAAACATGCTGAACAGATTAGTGAGTTATGTGAACTGATTGCCAGAAAGCTGGAATTAGAACCCGCTGAAGTCACCGCCGTTCAGCTGGCGGGATTATTAAGTGAATTAGGCTTACTCAGCCTGCCAGAAAAGATTAAGACGCTCCCCTTCAGTAAGCTGAGTTCAGCAGAGCAAAAAGTATTCCTCGAACACCCAATGAAAGCCTATATGGCATTGGCTCCGGCACAAAACCTCAATGACGTTGCCGAAATAATTAAACACCAGTATGAACAGTTTTGCGGTACGGGCACACCGGACGGATTATACGGCACACAGATCCCTCTCGGAGCCCGTATCCTTGCTGTCGCACGAGACTATATCAATTCGATTAATGGAAAACTGTACGATATATGCAAAAGCAGAAATGATGCCCTTAAGCAACTCAACAAAAATGCGGGTATCATTTATGACAATGAGATTGTTGAACTGTTGCCGGAGCTGATTCCCCAGCTGGAACACAAATCACTGCAGGCATCCGAACGTATGGTGACGATTATTCAACTTGAAGCAGGTATGGAACTATCGCGGAATTTATATAATGATAATGAAATCCTGCTTCTGCCCGCAGGGCATCGTTTTACCACCGCTACTCTGGAAAGGGTTCAATCGCTTGAAAAAGTCTACGGACGACGGCATACCCCGATCTATGTTCTGGAGTCTTAGGTTATGGTTCACATTGCCAAAAGTATAATGATTGTTGACGATGAAGCGCAGATCCTCAATGCCCTTCGACGCTTGCTTACACGCTCAGGTTGGCAGGTCTCGGCATTTACGGATCCGCTTGCAGCGCTTAACTACGCCAGCTCAACCCTGATTCCGCTCGTTATCTCAGATTACCGTATGCCGGGAATGAATGGCGTAGACTTTATGAAAGAACTGAATAAAATTCAGCCGGCTGTTTACAAAGTCATGCTAAGTGGAAAAGCCGACCAGGATGCCGTTATCAATGCGATCAATCAGGCGAACATTAATCATTTCATCCACAAACCCTGGGATAACGAGCAATTAATTCTCCAGTTGGAGATGGGATTTAAACTCTTTTGTGAGCACCATCAGAAAGAGTTACAACTCAATAAGAACAACCTCACCAGGCAGGAATTCAGCGACTGGTATACAACCCAGCTAGAAGCAACGTCACCCGGTATAACTCACGTCCGGAGAAACGAGATGGGCTGGATCGAGGTAGACGACCATGAAACATCGCTGTTTTGATCACAACTAAAATAAAGGCGAACCGGGTGTTCGCCTTTTATCATTCACCGTCCTGCTTAGATTATCTTACCACTCATTCAAAACAGCCCCGGGGAAATGCTCCCGGAGTATCCGGTTCTGAAACGGATCATTAAAGCGGCAGTTAATAATGATAATAAACCGCTCAAATGGCCGGCTGACATCAAACGGCGTAACACCGCTGACACTATGATAGATCTGATCATCACGGATATGCAGAATCTCCCCCGGGGCAAGGTCACCTGAGAGAATTTCCTGCCGGCCCTGTTTATCGAACGATAATAAACTCGTCCCGCCACTAACATTTTCACGAGTAATCACCAGAACACTCAGAAACTGGCTGCCATCCTTATGGATTCCCTGCCCCTGTAACGGATCCGTTAATGCAGTTCCCCGAACACCATTTATCTGCATCAGAATAGGCTCTCCGGACTGGATATCCCACAACCCTGCCCAGCCTTTAATAAACTCAATCACATCCTGCCTCTGCAAAAACCTTTCCTCTAACGGGGCATAGTGGCGTAGTTTATCCGCCATCGTTTCAGCATCATTAAATGCCTCTGCCTGCGCCATAGGGCAGTATGGCAGAGCGACTGGCTCACCTGTATTATCCAGCATCAGCCAGGACATTCTTTTCCAGCGTGCTGCAACATAGGGGTCTCTGGGAAGCCGTTCCAGATAGGGTTGCCACGCCGGCAGGTCTATTTGCTGATGCAGATCTGCCAGACTCCAGCTGCCGGAACGCAACTCGTTGTACACCCGGGCATCCCAGTAACTCCGTTGCTGGGAAATACTCTGCGGGATCTGACGAGCGTTGTGATAAGTAGACGTTAATGTTTGCATAAAATGTCACTCCATTGATAAATTGATAACCACCCGAGGCGGTCAGCAAAATCACCATCCAGAGATCAGGGTGAATTACCTGAACTGAACAGCGATTGACCCAGTGTTAACCGATTCAAACAACTGTTCAAACTTCAGCTAAAAGCGCGGGATAAAAATGGCAGGGATTATGAATAGACAGAATTCTGAACGTTGCCCTGATTGAAATTGATAGCGACGTCAGCGTGGAACGTAATATCAACACCGGCTGTTTGCAGCAGACAACTTGTCGCTTTGCAGAAACCAACGCTGCGGGGACCTGGGCTCTGGCTCGTCAAAGGCACTACAGCTCAGGACTTTATTGAACAGGATAAACGGGGCGAGATATCGCCGAACATCAGAGGACAACCGAACCGCGTCAAATCAAACTGATTCAGCTGCTGGATAAGAAACCATCGATGCGGGAAAAGGCATTCATCCAAACGATTAAAGCGTATGCTAAAACACAGTGGCAACGTATTTATAACCCCTGCGCCCGTCGATCAGAAAATGATTAGTTGCCAGAGAGAGTTTACTGCGGGTATAAATCATCGTAGCCCGATAACAATAACCGCAATATTATTTCATCATGAAGATGAGCCAGGATAATCAGATACCCGGAATAAGTGAAAAGCAGACCTCAACAGTCGTGGGCGGCTGGTCAGTGGCTGTCGCCCGGACATTGGCGGCTCTCGGATATGATGGGGATGCATTGTTTCGTTCAGCGGGAATCGACCTTTCCCGAAAGCAGGATACCGATACCCGCTTTAGCTCAGACAACACCCGCAAACTATGGGCGCTGGCGCTGACTGAAACCGGTCAGGAGCACATTGGCCTGCTGGTGGCAAACTACGTCTGTCCAACCACTTTTCATGCACTGGGCTTTTCACTCTGGGCCAGCAGCAGCTTGCTGGCCGCCTTGCAGCGGATGGTGCGCTTTGAAGTTTTACTCAATGATGGCTGTCACCTGAGACTGAATCAGCACAGTGATAACTGTTACAGCTTTACGATGCAGATCAGGCAGTCAGACAATCAGCCGCTGGTAGCGGCAGAAGGAGTTGATTACTTTCTCGCAGCGGTCGTTAAAATGTTCCGGGATATGTCCGACAGCTCTTTTGCGCCGCTGGAGGTCAACCTGCAGAGACCACCACCAGCCAACCCGGAAATCTGGAAAGACTATTTCCGCTGTCCGGTCAATTTTAATGCCCCCGATAACCGTTTACTGCTCAGTGGTGAACCACTGCAACGGCCGCTGCCCACCGGCAACCCCCTGTTGGCCGAACAAAACGATAAACTGGTAGAAGACTACCTGCAGCGTTTACAGATGGCCGATCTGCTCGGTCAGGTACGCAGCACTCTGATCAATCTGATGCCCCTGGGACTGACAACGCTGGAGGATGTAGCAGCCGAGCTCAATATGGTACCCCGCACCCTGCAATACAAACTCAGCCAGCACGGCACCACCATTCAGACACTGCGTGACAGGATCCGGCAGGAACTGGCGCAGCAATATCTGCAGTTTTCACGTAAGAGTATTACCGAAATCGCTTACTCGCTGGGGTTTTCTGATCCTGCCCACCTCAACCGCGCATTCAAACGATGGACCGGCGAGACGCCCACCGCATTTCGCACCCGTCACCTTTAAGATAAATACCTTTAAGTCATTATTAACCAGAGAGGACACAGAGGGAGGCCATATGGATTTCCTTAAACGCTGTTCTCTGTGCTCACTTTGTCCTCCGTAGTGAACGCTCTCTAACTGACCATCTGTCTTAAATGGTAAAAGCTTTGCTTTAAATGGCAAAGACAATAAACCGATACCTCCTACACTGGCGTCCATGGAAATCACTTCCGTTAAAAAATCGAATAACAACAGTGTATTGAGGTGAGTTATGGGCGAACTGGTTCTGGCAGCAAAAGTAACACATGTACCTTCGATGTTTATCTCCGAAAAAGAGGGACCACTAAAGGGTATCCGTGAATCGGCGATTCAGGGACTACGCCGTATCGGTGAGATGTGCCGCGAACTTAAGGTGGATACAATCGTCATTTCAGACACCCACTGGCTGGTGAATGCAGGCTTTCATATTAACGCAAAACCCGATATGTCCGGGGTTTTTACCAGCACAGAGTTCCCACACTTTCTCAATAATATGGAGTACAGCCATACCGGCGACCCGCAACTGGGTCAGCAGATTGCAGAAATAGCGACCAATAACGGCGTCACCACCCTTTGTCATCATGATGTTGAGACCCTGCAGCTGCAATACGGCACTCTGGTACCACTGCGCTACCTGGGCATCGGCAACGATATCAAAGTGGTGTCTGTCGCTGGATGGATGTATGACGCAGACCTGGAAGAGTCAAAACAGGTCGGCGAAGCCATTCTTGAGGCGATCAATAAATCAGATAAGCGGGTGGCTTTCCTCGCCAGCGGATCGCTGTCTCACCGGATTCCACCGAATAAAGTGGTCGGTGACTACATGTTCAAAATCAGTGAGCCACTGAATCAGGAGATCGACCTGATGGTTCTGGATATGTGGAAAAAAGGTCAAAGCAAAGCGTTTCTCGATCTTCTGCCAAAATATGCCAAAGACTGCTCTGGTGAAGGCGGGATGCACGATACCGCGATGCTGTTCGGTCTGCTCGGCTGGGACAAATACGAGGGCTGTGCTGAGGTTATGACCGACTATTTCCCAAGCTCTGGCACCGGGCAGTGCAACGTAGTTTTTCCCGTCTGACCTGAGTTTACGACTAAAATTTAACAAGCCGTTCACTGAACGGCTTTTTTCTCTCAATCAAGGGGCTCTTGAAGGGTTTTATCGGTAACAATAATCCGTGAATTACGCTCATTTCTATACAGGAATTCAGCCGGATTATTCTTAACCAGGCCAATTACCGCAGAGCGCTTTCAGCCAGTCCCCGTCGCGAAAATTATTAAATCGGTAACGGTCATCCCGGACCTATTATAACAACTTCTGTTTCACATTGGGCAATGCCCGCAGTAACAACATCTATACTCAACGCCGATTCCTGACACTGCTACAAATCCACAAAGCGATTAAGACGGCGCTGCAGATAACGATTCTGTTCTCGTAATTGTTCCACCTCATTCAGCAACTCTATCGCCAGCGCTATTCCGGGCCAATTCACATCAAGATCACGGTGCAGGCGAACAGCTTTTTTCGTCAGAATAAGCATCTCAGGGCTAAAGAGCCACTCACCGGGAGAAGCACCAACCGGATTGACAATACCCTGCTCGATAATTTCAACCACAGTGTTTTCCGCCACACCCGTTTGCTGACAGAGTTCGGAGAAACTCAGGTATGTTGCATACTTATCATTCATGAGGCATCACTCCACTCTGCTCGGGGATTGAAGGGGGCGAGTTCCGACAGCTGTTGCCAATGCTTCTTTATGGACTCGTTGCTTGAAGTCGGCATCACTATCTTTAATACCGCATAAAGGTCACCCTGATTCAGTTTGCCCGGCAGCCCCTTACCTTTTACCCGCAGGCGTTGCCCACTCTGGCTGTTAGCAGGAACCGTCAGTTTAATATTCCCTGATAACGTCGGCATCGTCACCTTGCAGCCCAGAGCTGCTTCCCAGGGGGCTATAGGCAGGGTAATAATCAGATTATGTCCCTCCACATCAAATAACGGATGGGGCACCAGTCGAATCCGCAAATACAGATCACCGTATGCGCCATTGCCAATACCCGGGGCTCCCTGCCCTTTTAACCGAATACGCTCACCATCTATAACCCCGGGTGGTATTTTCACGTTGAGCGTTTTTTTAATCTCGGTGACACGCCCCTGATTGTCATAGTGGGGCAGATGATAGGAGATCGTTTTAGAGCCCTTAGATATCGTTTCCTCCAGAAAAACAGGCAGCTCTGTTTCAATATCCTGACCTCGCTGGGAAAAAGGCTTACGCTCTTCAAAACCACGGGCTCCAGAGACATGTCCCGTGCCAAAAATAGAGGAAAAGAAGTCAGAAAAATCCTGCTGATGGTGAAAGCCACCATCGCCTCTGGAGGCACTCGATGACCGCCAGCCCGGTGGTGGCCGAAACTCCTGTTGCGCGCCCCCGTACTGACGTAACTCGTCATACTCCGCTCGCTTTACTTTATCTTTAAGTACTTCATAAGCTTCGCTTACTTCCTTAAACTGATTTTCCGCATCATGATGACTGCTGACATCCGGATGATACTTTCTTGCCAGTTTCCGGTAAGCAACCTTAATAGCCTTATCATCAGCCTCAGGATCTACACCCAAAATTTTGTAATAGTCTTTGAATTCCATAATGTATCCGGTATCACTAATCGGTTATTCAGATAAGCAGAATTGGAACGCCTGTGCGATTACTATAGACTAAAACAGAGTTTGCCAGGGTCTGAGCTATGGCCAAAAATCAATCATTATCTCGCTACAAACGCTCCACAGCCCAATCAAACAGCCATAAGTAACTCTGAATAACCACGAAGTAAGTAGCCGCCATGGCCACCCCCAACGATAGCAGTGCAACCGACTGCAGGACCTTAACACTGATTATTATGCACGACTCCTGAACGCCCATGCAGCGCAATGGGCTGATCATTTATCAAGCCAATGACAGGTGATAATTACTATACGGCAATAGGGAAAATAGAGGATAGGAAGGGATTGTTGGTGGCCTCTGCACTGAATAAAAGATAATAAAAAGCCCGAGTCAGATAAACCGGGCTTTTAATTAATTTTTAAATCAGGCTGTTCTGCAAAGCAGAGAACTGATTACTGTTTTTCTGCCAGCGCAACCTGCTCAGCCATTTGAGTCTTTAAACCTGCCACCAGCTGTTTAAACGCATTACGCTTCTTGCTGGAGATCGTCTGTACAACAGGAATAGGGGCCGTCATCGCATTAACAGGACGACCATTTACATGCAACTCATAGTGAAGATGGGCACCGGTGGAACGTCCGGTATTACCTGAAGCCGCTATCTTCTGTCCACGGGAGACTTTCTGCCCTTTTCGCACATACGCTTTACTCAGGTGCAGATAGCGGGTTTTATATTTCTGGTTATGCTGAATCTCAATATAAAGCCCCGCATACCGATGCTTGATCACCCGGGATACCACACCATCCCCGGCAGCCAGTACAGGCGTGCCAACCGGTACGGGAAAGTCCGTTCCGTTATGCGGACGCACAAGTCCGGTAACCGGATGCTTTCGCTTGGGGTTAAAACTGGAAGAGATTCTATATCGCCTTTTTAAAGGGATCCGCTGAAACGCTTTTTCCAGACTTTCACCGTCGGCATCAAAATAATTATCATCAAACAGAAAAGCCGACTGCTTACGAATCGCACCATCGTAGACAAATCCCTCGATAATACTGTTACCGGTATACTCGTCATTCACATACTGCCGGGAAACCGCCAGCTGAAACCGGTCCCCTGCACGCAGATGGCTTCTGAAATTCATCCGTTCTTTCAACAGACTGGTCACCTGGTAAGCTTCAGCGATTCGGATGCCTACCCTTTGCATTGAGCTGGGTAGATCACCCCGCACCTCACCCGCGAATATTTCCCGGCGATAGCCCCCCTTCTCGATAAACTCCCTGAACTCGAAATCGCCCTTCTCACTGCGATCAAAAACCACCTTGTAGGTCAGCCCGGAACGGAAGACAAACTGCTTAAGGTTTCGCTCAGTATCGAAGTTAAAACCCAGCTGATGGCCTGGCTGAATGGTGTCCAGTGCCAATATGTTAAGATCCGCTTCCATCAGCTTATAGAGGGTTGTCTGAGAGATATGCAACAGATCAAAAATGGTGCTCAGAGTATCGCCCTTTTGCACCACATAGCTGATTTCCGGGTCCGGATCTGTTACCGGGTCGGCACTCGTTTCAGAAGGCTCATCGGCAGAACCTGAATCATCCGGCTCAAGGTCGATAGCGAGGTTACTGCGGAACTGCCCCGGTGCCACCGGCACCGCAGAGGTGTTATCCGCTAACATCAGGGAAACGATCAGAATAAGTGAAGCACAACCAAGCACAATACGATGCGGGGTCGGCAGATGACTCAGCAAAGTGATGGCTGAACGATAAAACGACCTCAGTCGTGAAGTGATCTTTCCGGTTTTCAAACGCTGCCACTCTGCCTGATACTGCTTAACTTTAATCTTTGCCCCTATGGCTGATGCTGTGACCACCAGCCGGGACGATTGTTCAGTGAATTATGCCTGAAATGGGATGGAATTTCCTGCCAAAGCGCCCGGAGACTCTTTTGCATTCGACACAAGGTCCCCTTCTGCGGCAGCATTCCCAAACAACTGTGAATAAAAAAATCGTTATTAACCGATCTTTTTAAGCTCTTTTTTATATAACGCAGCTTTGTCGATATAGGTTTGCGTATTGGCATGAATACCGCGACAAGCCTCATCAGTCAGGCTTTTCACAACTTTTGCCGGTGTCCCGAGGATTAGCGAATTATCGGGAAATTCGGCCCCCTCGGTTACCAGAGCACCGGCGCCTACCAGACAGTTTTTTCCGATAACGGCACCGTTAAGAATAACCGCCTGAATACCGATCAGCGACCCGCTGCCAATCGTGCAGCCATGCAGCATCGCCTGATGACCAATGGTGACATGATCGGCAACGGTCAGAGGATAACCCGGGTCTGTGTGCAGAACGGCGCCATCCTGAACGTTACTACCGGCACCAAGGGTAATCGGCTCACTGTCACCCCGCAAAACCGCCTGCGGCCATACCGAGGATTTCTCCTTCAGAATGACGTCACCAATCAGCGTCGCTTCGTCTGCAACAAAACAACTGTTATCGATAAGCGGAGCTTTACTCCCCAGCGCATAAACGGCCATATCGGAATCCTTCGTAATAATTGTTAATAAAACAGGCGATGGTTTGAGAGCTGCAAATATTACTGATCAGAATCATCACTCTTTTTACCGTCCGACAGCATCAGCCGACTCTCTGTTTTCCCGTATAAGAGGATAACAGACAATTGCCAGCGCCCTTTCATCAGTTTCTGTGGATAACTTTTCCAGAGAGTGACAATCCGGTTTAAACGTACTGATTCAGCTATTGATTGGCAATGATAATTTCCACCATATTGCTCTGTTGCTGGGCCAGGCGGACAGTCAGGTTGTTCAACTGCAGGGTTTCCTCTGCCTGAGCTGCCGCCTCTGTCGCAGCATTGCTGATCGTATGGATCTGTTTATTAACTTCCTGAGTCGCGGTGTTTTGCTGTTCGCTGGCGCTGGCGATCTGAATGGTCATACTGTTGATCGCTTCGACAGCGCCAATAATGGATGTCAGATTTGCGCCCGCCTCCTCTATCCGGCTGACCGTCGTATCAGCCAGTGACTGTACCTCCTTCATTGTTTCCGAAGTACCACTGGTCGCCTCCTGCAGTTCCCGAATAATAGTACTAATTTCACTGGTCGATACCCGGGTGCGCTGTGCCAGTGACCGGACTTCATCGGCAACCACTGCAAAGCCACGACCATTCTCACCGGCCCGGGCGGCTTCGATTGCAGCATTCAATGCCAGCAGGTTAGTCTTGTCAGCAATATCGTGAATAACATCAACCACTTTATCGATCTGAGTGCTCCGCTGCTCAAGACCTTTGAGGTTTTCACTAATCCGGTCGATGGCCTGATCCAGAGATTTGATCGCTGCGACCGCATTAACGACGATCTCATTACCCCGGCTGGCATTCTGTTGTGCCTGCTCTGACTCATCCCGCGCCTTTACTGTGTTATTCGCAACATCACTGGTGGTGGCCGTCATCTGCTCGACAGCCGCGGCAATATGGAGCAGTGAAGCCTGTTGAGACTGGATACTGCCAAAGGTTGAGGCCATCACCCGGGCAGAGCTTTGTGAGCTTTTTTCCACCTCTCCTGAGGCATTCTGAATACGTCTCAGAATGGCGTCCAGCTGGGATAGCAGCATGCACTGCACCAACTCCAGCTGGCCAATATCATCTGAAGTGCCGGTATAGATCAGCTGTTTAATGGGGTGACTGACAATCTGACGGCTATTATTCACAAGTTTTTTGAACCGACGGGTCAGCCATTTACAACCCACGATGGCCAGCAGAGCACTTGCACCCGCGGCAAGCACTGAAGCGACTGACAGTGACTGCCATAGCATCCAGCCTGCGCTGGGTACAAGACTGAGCAGCATGACAAGGCAGAGACGGTTATCCAGCTCGGGTTGTTTGCGACTCAGGGCCTTTGGCATTTTTCCTAACCGGCGCTGTTCATAAACATCTGCAGCGCGGGCAACAGTCTCTGCTGCGGGCTTACGATAGATGCACTGATATCCGGTGATCTCACCCTTTTCAATGGTTGGAATAATGTAGGTGTCGAACCAGATGTCCTGATCGTTGCGGCTGCGGTTGAGGATCATCCCCATCCACGGCATACCCTCCTGTATAGTTTCCCACAGCTGCTTAAACGGGCCGGCAGGCATGTGCGGATGACGCAGAATATTGATATTCTGCCCTGTCAGTTCTGTCCTTGAATAACCGGTGACCCGGCAAAGATCATCACTGACATAACTGATCACCGCTTTTGGATCGGTAATCAGTACCAGTACATCATTCTGCCGAAACTCGTTGCTTCTCGTGTTGCTGTTCATTGATATCCCATCACTGTCATCATTATTTTTATACCTCAGCCGGACTTCCTAAGCAGAAACCGGGCCAGTCATAGAGAATCGCGGGCCAATACACCAATCTAAGTGCCAAGCCCCGACGCATGTAAGCTGTCAGCGATCCAACGATAACGGAGTGGTACCATTGCCGGTATCAGCATTGATGATTTGCTCAATACCGAGCTGATCAAAACGTTAACTTAATGATTTAATAAATATTTAAAGAGTTTATTTCTGAGTCAGTTAACCCTGTCAGAGGCTATGTATAAGATGCCCTCCGGCCCCTGAGTCAAAGCAGAGAATTCACCGGTTTTCAGTTAAACGCAACGGGTTGGAAAGGGCTGATATCGTCTCTGTGGGCATTGATTGCTGCGTCCTTTATGCCTCATGACCACTGCCTGCTTTCATCTGTGTATCTCAACGCCAGCCAGCGCTATTTTCTGCTACAATGCGCCGCTGATAAGCCTATTAACGGAGAGCCTTACGTTGACCCAGTTTCGTCCTTGTATCGACCTGCATCAGGGTCAGGTAAAACAGATTGTGGGTGGCAGCCTGAATGATCAGGGCGCCAAAACCAATTTTGTCAGTCAGTATGATGCTGAGTATTACGCCAGCCTCTACCGTAAACACAACCTGACCGGCGGCCACGTGATTGCCCTGGGACCCGGCAATAAAGAACAGGCACTGAAAGCCCTGGCAGCCTGGCCCGGCGGCCTGCAGTTTGGCGGGGGTGTGAATAACACGAATGCCGCTGAATTTCTTCAGGCGGGTGCGTCTCATGTGATTGTTACCTCCTACCTCTTTGATGGCGGGCAGTTCAGCTGGGATAAACTGGCAGAGATCAAAACGGAAACCGGCGCTGAGCGTCTGATTCTGGATCTGAGTTGTCGCCGCACAGAAAACGGCTGGAACATCGCCACCGATCGCTGGCAAACGGTTACCGAAATGCAGGTGAACGCTGAAACACTGGCTGAACTGAGCCAGCACTGTGCTGAGTTCCTGATCCATGCCGCAGATGTGGAAGGTCTGCAATCCGGCATAGATGAAACGCTGGTTACACTGTTAGGTGAAGCCTGCCCTATCCCGGTAACCTATGCCGGCGGTGCCCGTTCTCTGGACGACCTCAAGCTGGTCGATCATTTATCAGGTGGCAACGTTGACCTCACGATCGGCAGCGCCCTGGATATTTTCGGTGGCAGCGGTGTGACGCTGGAGCAGTGCATTGCGTGGAATAATCGCTAGAGCGGCCTTACTGATACTGCTTATTTCAGTTGTCGGTTGCAGTGACCGGGCAGAACTGCGTTACATTCCCCCGGAAGGCGTCATTCTTGCGTTTGGTGACAGCCTGACCCGGGGCGTTGGCAGTTCTGCCGGCGGCGACTATCCCAGTCAACTGCAGCAGCTCACCGGACGCCAGGTGATCAATGCCGGCATATCCGGCGAAGTCAGCGACGCCGGTTTACAGCGTTTACCCGGACTGCTTAGCCAATACCAGCCCGCCCTGCTGATACTTCTCGAAGGCGGCAATGATATTCTGCAAAACCGGGATACAAACCACCTGAAACAAAACCTTGCCCGGATGATAACCCTGGCCCGGCAACACAATACTGATGTTGTTCTGGTGGCTGTGCCGGAGAAAAAGCTGTTCTCTGACAGCGCTCCTTTATACCGGGAGTTAGCTGATGAGCATAGGATTGTTGTCGAGTCTGAGATCATTGCCAGTCTGTTACGTAACAGCCAGTACAAGTCTGACCCTGTCCACTTCAATAACCGGGGATATAAAGCCTTAGCGCAACGCATCAAATCCCTGCTGCAAGATTATAACGCGTTATAATTGATGGAATTTTTCATAATTCATAAGGTCTGATTTTGTGACCTATATCGATTAAGCTTTGGACCCGCGGATAAATCTATGCAGTTACGATTATCTTCAATGATCTTTGGTGCCATTCTGACCAGCCAGTGTTACTTAGTGAATGCGCAAAGCAGTCAGGACAGCCTTTCTGTTTCCAGGCAGTCCGTCGACAGCTTTCGTCAGATATCGGTGCGTATCCTGTCCGCCTATAAAACACCGCCCCGCTATATTGGATCAACCAGCCAATGGCATCTGTTTCTGAAAAAAGAGACCCGCAAAGCGGTGGATAAGCAATTCAGCACAATATTCGGATATAAAGTATCCAGGGAGACCAGCGCTATCGATAATGGCTGGGAACTGAGTCTGCCCGCAATCGAGATCAATCCTGATAACTGCCCTGAAGTCGTCGGCTACCACGATGACAAAACCGGCTTCAGTCTGCCTGCGGAAACAGGCACAGAAACCCGCTGTATCAGCCAATAGACAGATCAGAGGGCCTGAATCAGGTGGTCTGAACCGTGATATCCGCACCCGAACCCCTCAATTGATATGGACAACCATTTCTCAAGACCATAAAAAAGCCGCATAATGCGGCTTTTGATCCCCTTCAAACCCGGTTTAATATAATCAATAATCAGGCGACCCTGCGACCAAGCATCCGCTGCAAAGTGCCATCTCTGGTGAGCAGATGATGCTTTACAGAGGCCGCCACATGCAGAGCTATCGCTGCGATCATCACATTTGCGCCCAGGCCGTGCATGCCTTCGCCCATAACCCCAAACAACTCATTTTCATCACCGCCGGCAATGAATTCCAGGCCAAATACGGCAACCGGATGACCATTACCAATCGACATCAGCATACCGGAAAGAGGCATCAGCAGGGTGCCTGCCAGCAAGATAAGATGCACAACCGTCGTCACTTTTTCCTGCCATTGTGCGACAGGGGACAAACGCTCAGGCAGGCGGTTGCGAATACGCCAGATAAGACGATAGAAGGCAACAACTAACACCAGTACACCAACAGACTTATGCAGGCCGATCAGCTCAAATTTTTCAGCCCCTCGCGGCAGGTCTTCAACATACAGACCTAACATCAGGCTGCCGATGACTGCGATAGCAATAATCCAATGTAATACAACGGTTGTTTTTGTGAATTGAGAGCGACTATCCATGATGTTCTCCGTCAGACCTGTTGATGTGAATACTTTAAATTGTATGCATTTAAAAATTAACCGCTACAGACGTAAAGAAAGGTAAAGTTCTGATCTGCAGCGATAAAGAGACAACGGTTTATACAGTCATCAACAATTATTAAGGTTATTTTCAGCATTAATGCTTAGACTGAAGAAAATCGATCCGCAGGTCACAGGGAGAACACAGTATGCGTAAAATAACATTCGGGAAAGCAGGTATCGCACTGCTCTCCTTAACGATCACAGCAACCGCTTTTGCCGGTTTCGGTGATCTGCTGAAGAAGGTTGAAGAGAGCGGTAAACAGCTGATCGAACAAAAAACGAGTACGCCATCCACATCTGACAGTACCGCGGATAGCAGCCTTGATTACAACACTGTCATTGCCGGACTCAAAGAAGCGCTGGAGGTAGGCAGCCGTCAGGCGATTGAAACCGTCAGCCAGACGGATGGCTACTTCAGTAACGCACAGATTAAGATCCCGCTGCCGGGTCAGCTGCAACAGGCCAGCGGTTTACTGAGAAAGTTTGGGCTGGGATCTCAGGTTGATCAGTTTGAACTGAGTATGAACCGTGCTGCTGAGCAGGCCGCCCCGGAAGCCACTGAGATTCTGGTAAACGCAATTAAGGATATGAGCATTGATGATGCCCGTACCATTCTCAATGGTCCCGATAACGCAGCCACAGAGTATTTCCGTGAAAAAACCTCAACCCGCCTGACTGAGCTGTTCCGTCCCTCGGTTAAAACCTCGATGGATCAGGTGGGTGTGACAAAGTATTATGGAGAGCTGACTCAGGAAGCAACCAAAGTCCCTATGGTCGGAGACCTGGCACAGAACTATAATCTCGAGGATTACGTAACTCAGGGAGCACTGGACGGACTGTTCACGATGCTGGCAGCGGAAGAGAAAAAGATCCGTGAAAATCCGGCGGCACGTACCACCGAGCTGCTGAAAAAAGTATTCAACTTTTAAGGAAAAACAATGCTTAAGAAATATCTGCTCTCGCTTTTGCTGAGTGTAACCTTGTTCAGTCCGGCATTTGCCGACGAAGTTAAGCCGGTCGTGGTAATGACCACCAGCGCCGGTGTTATCGAGCTTGAACTGATGCCGGAACAGGCGCCGCTGACCGTGGCAAACTTCCTGCGCTATGTTGAAAGCGGCTTTTTCACCGACACAATTTTCCACCGGGTAATCGACAATTTCATGATTCAGGGAGGTGGATTTACCGCTGATCTGGAGCGCAAAGATACCCTGCCACCGGTCCGTAACGAGTCCATAAACGGACTGCCGAATATGCGCGGCACTATTTCGATGGCACGCACCAATGATCCGGACAGTGCAACATCACAGTTCTTTATCAATCTGAAAAACAACGATTTTCTTAATGCTAACGGACCACGCCCAGGTTACGCCGTATTTGGTAAAGTGGTTAGCGGTATGGATATCATAACCCGGATTGGCCATGTGCAGACGGGTCGTCAGGGACCTTACAAAGATGTACCGGTAGAACCGATTGTGATTCAGAGTGTCGCTTTAAAGCAGTAACTTAACGCAACTGTGGGAGGCACGCCCCGTGCCGATTGATATAACAGAGATGATCAATCGCGACGCGGGCGTCGCTCCCACAAAAAAATCTGTTTTTCAAACCTTAAAGGTCTGCCTGTTAACACCTGTCCACCGCAACATAGGCTCCGCTGAGGGTCATCGCAACCTTGTCGCCCTGACGGATCTCAACGTTAAGATTAAGCCGGCCACGGCCTTTACTGTCCATATAGGTCATAAAAGTATCCAGTTCTGCCTGCTCAGGCAGCCGGGTTATCGCACTAAAATCACCCGTGACGGGGGCTATATATTTCAACTGACTGTCGCGGATCATCACATCGCAGTCTCGTCCCTGCTCGCGCAGATAAAGGGTCACCATCGCCCAGCCACACAGTGTGGCTAGAGTGGCCAGTGAACCGCCAAAACCGGTGCCTTTATCATTGACGTTTGGCGCCAGGGCCGCAGACAGAGTCAGAGAGGTCCCATCGTAGACCGGTTTTCCCAACCCCATATGACTGATCAGCGGAATCTGGCCTTTCAACCAGTCCAGAAACTGTTCGGATGTTTGCTGATAATGACTCATCATCTGACCTCTGTCGCCTGAACCGTGGATACAATCTGGGAATCAGCCCCAGTCACTGACAAATGCGCTGATATCGACTTCTGGCGGAGTACGTTTTCGCATCGGGCTGCCAACATAGAGGAAGCCAACGATCTCTTCTCCCGCCTGCAGTCCTAAGCCGGCCATCACAGTAGTATTATAGGCAAACTCTCCAGTGCGCCAGATCGCCCCTAACCCCTGTGCATGGGCTGCCAGCAGCATATTCTGTACCGCACAACCGGCAGCGATCACCTGTTCTGAGTGCGGGACCTTCGGATGCTCCCGGGTTGAGGCGATGGCAACAATAATCAAGGGCGCCCTTAACGGCATATTGCGGTATTTGGCCTGTTGCTCTTCAGACAGCGACACACCTTCTCCTGCCGCCTGCAGAAACAGCTCGCCTAACCGGTTACGTGCCTCATCCTGCACATTGAGAAAGCGCCAGGGCTGAATCGCCCCATGATCAGGTGCCCGCAGCGCGGCGCGATACATATTTTCCAGCTGCTCTGCAGTCGGTGCAGGGCCTTCCAGAGCGGGAATTGATACCCGCTGATGAAGATTTTCCAGTGCGTCCATTTTCACTCCTGTTACTGACGGCTTAAACGCAAATTGTCAGGCTGTCCTGCCTGGCTGCTGCGCCATGGGTTAATATCCAGTCCTCCACGCCGCAGATAACGGGCATAGACAGTCAACGCTTCAGGTTTACAGTGGTTCCAGATATCCATAAAAATCGATTCCACGCATTGCTCATGGAAGTCACCGTGTTCCCGGTAAGAGATCAGGTATTGCAGTAATCCCTCACGGTCAATCGTAGCGCCGCGATACTCAATCGCGATACTGGCCCAGTCCGGCTGTCCGGTAACCGGACAATTGGATTTCAGCAGATGACTGTAGAGCGATTCACAAACCACCTCGCCGGTAGCAACCAGGCGCTCTGGGGCGGGACTATAGTCGGTGATGTCAACATCCAGTTCATCAAGGCACTCCCCTTCAAACTGAGCGATTGAATCACTGTTATCCAACGGTTTAAGCTGTACCTCAACCACACCTCCGGCAGCGCCTGACAAATCCTCTGCCATACGCAACTGCACCTGCGCCTCTGAATCAAACCGGGTCAGGTTGAATGAGTTAAGATAGAGCTTAAAAGACTTCGACTCGATAATGTTCTCACTGTCAGCGGGAATACGGAACTCGGCCAGTCTCACCACCGGTTTGCCCCGGCTGTTGAGCCAGGAAACCTCATACGCATTCCAGATATCACAGCCGTGAAACGGCAATTCAGCCCGCTCAACCCCCTGCGCTTGCCAGTTAAGGTGCCGGGCAATCGGATAGAGCAGCGTTGCATCATACTGATTGATATACTGTGTATCTGCACCCAGCGGCGCGTGCTCTAAACCTGTCTGATGATCTTTCATACTAACCGCCTCGCTTACTGCCTGATCCCTTTTCCTGTATTCAGGAGGTACATTGAATAACTGAACAATATCACAATTACGCCAATGATCATGGCATACGCAACACCGATATTAATATCACTAACGCCCAGAATACCGTAACGGAAGGTGTTGACCATGTAGAGTATCGGGTTGATCTGCGACACATTCTGCCAGAACTCAGGCAGCAGCGTTATTGAGTAAAATACCCCACCCAGATAGGTCAGCGGCGTCAGCACAAAGGTCGGAATAATCGATATATGATCAAAACTGTTGGCAAACACCGCATTGATAAAGCCCCCCAGGGAAAACAGGATAGCGGTGAGGAATACAACCGAAATGATCACCCAGAAGTTATGAATATAAAGATCGGTAAAGAATAAAGAGAGTACGGTTACGATCAGACCGACCAGCAGGCCTCGCACAGAACCACCAATCACATAACCACTGAGAATAATCCAGTTAGGTGTCGGTGACACCAGCAACTCTTCGATATGCCGTTGGAACTTTGTGCTATAGAAGGAGGAGACCACATTGCCATAGGAGTTAGTGATGACCGACATCATAATCAGGCCAGGGACAATAAACTCCATATAATTGAAGCCCCCCATCTGCCCGATCCGGGAACCGATCAGATTACCGAAAATAATGAAATAGAGGGTCATTGTGATTGCTGGCGGCAGCAGGGTCTGTGCCCAGATCCGGGTAAAACGGCGGATCTCTTTTACCAGAATGGTCCAGAAGGCGATAAACAGCTCTCTGTTACTCATTGTCAGAATCTCCCTTTGCAGTATCTTCAAGGGTTTTATCGACCAGAGAGACAAACAACTCCTCCAGCCGGTTACTCTTGTTACGCATACTGGTCACCTCAACCCCCTGCTCAGACAGCTGGGCAAATACCCGGGTCAGGCCCTGAGATTTTTCCACATCCACCAGCAACGTATGATCTCCCTGCAAGGTCACCTGATACCCTTCCAGCTTCGGGCACTGACTCTGTGCCGGGCTGATGTCGAGAATAAAAGTTTCAGTATTCAGCTGCTGCAACAGTTCACGCATACTGGTGTTGGTAATAATTGTACCGCGATCAATGATGCCGATATGACGGCACAGGCTTTCCGCCTCTTCCAGATAGTGCGTGGTGAGAATAATAGTCGTGCCTCTGGCATTAATTTCCCGCAGAAACTCCCACATAGAGCGGCGCAACTCGATATCAACACCGGCGGTCGGTTCATCCAGAATCAGTAAACGAGGCTCATGCATCAGCGCTCTGGCGATCATCAGGCGTCGTTTCATACCCCCGGAAAGACTTCGTGAGGGGCCATCCCGCTTATCCCATAAACCCAGCTTACGCAGATAAAACTCACTGCGTTTTTTCGCTTCTTTCGCAGGAATACCGTAATACCCCGCCTGAGTGATAAGAATATCCTCGACCTTCTCAAACATATTGAAGTTGAATTCCTGAGGCACGACCCCCAGTTCACACTTCGCCTTGCTGGCATCGGTATCCAGGTTATAGCCAAACACTTCGACCTGCCCCGAACTCTTATTGACCAGTGATGAGACGATACCCAATGTTGTTGATTTACCGGCACCGTTAGGCCCCAGCAGGGCAAAAAAGTCGCCCTCTTCAACATCAAAGGAGATCCCTTTCAGGGCTTCGAAGCCATTATTGTAGACCTTGCGCAGGTCTTTTATGGAGAGCGCAGTTGTCATGCAGTTTCCTGTTGGATCCTGTGGGAAATACTAAAAATGAGAGAAAAATAGTGATTAGAAAAAGTAGATTGGGGCAAAAAGCTGTTTTTTCAACGGTTACCGCCGCTTAAATTCTGCGTTAAAATGGCCTTTTCCTGAACACTGCAACCGCTTCGGAACCCTATGACACCTTATCAGTTTCACCACCTCAACTTCCTGAAAATCGCCTATAACAACTTTATCCGGCAAGAGCCGTTCACGCTGGACGATATCACGGCAGAAGAGGAGCAGTTCATTCTTGATTTCCAGCAACTGATTCATGATTTCGAAAGCGGATCAGAGCAGGCCTATGAAGAAGGTGAGATTTTTTTGGAACGGGCGTTCCGCATGTACCCTCAACTGGCTCATCTGATTGCCAGAGACCTGCTGTGGTTTTTTGGCGGTAGCTGCCTGCACAATATGCCCGATGACGAAATCGAAAAATTTCAGCGCCTTGATGAGCTACGGTTTGCCGCTGAAGAGAGCGGCGAGCCGTTTGATTACATCAACACCCGTGCCAGCGTATTCGGACAAAACTGAAGAACGCCTGAGGGGATAACCTACAGTTAAGCCCCTCAGCACTCCAGATTCAAACCGTCAAAGGCGCTCTTTTGCCTCATCCACCAGCGCTTGCTGATTGCAGATGAAACTCATAAGCGCCTCTGGCGGCAGAGGTTTACTGTAGTAATACCCCTGAATAATCTGACAACCATTCTCCGTCAGAAAGTTCAGTTGCTCAGTGGTCTCCACTCCTTCAGCCACCACCTCGAGGCCAAGAGAGTGGCACATTGCCAGTGTCGCCTTAATAATCGATTCATCGCTGCGATCAATTCCGATATCTTTGACAAAGCTGCGGTCAATCTTCAGCCGGTCAATCGGAAGCTTTTTCAGATAGCTGAGCGATGAATACCCGGTACCAAAATCATCCATCGCCAGGGTAACCCCCTGCTCACGCAGATAAGTTAATTTCCCCACGCTCACTTCCGGCTGCTGGATTACAAAGTTCTCTGTAATCTCAAGCTCCAGACAATCAGCACTTAATCCGGAGTCACTCAGTGCCTCCTCAACGCTTTTGATCAGACGCTCATGAGCGATCTGCTGAACCGACAAATTGACCGCCACCCTCATTTCCGGCACACCCACCCGTATCCATGCCTGCATCTGCTGACAGGCCTCCCGCAACACCCACTCACCCAGCGGAATAATCAGATCCAGTTCTTCTGCCAGCGGAATAAACCGGTCCGGAGACAGGAGCCCGGCTGTCGGATGTTGCCAGCGAACCAGTGCCTCAACACCGATCACCCGGTTTGACAGAGCATCCACCTGAGGCTGGTAATAGAGCACCAACTCATCATTCTGAATCGCTTTACGCAGATCGGCCCCCAGAGAGAAGCGTTCAAAACGCTGATTATCCTTCTCAACATCGTAGATGTAATAACAGTTTTTACCGGCATCTTTAGCCTGAAACATCGCGACATCGGCATGTTTGATCAGTGTTGCCCCATCAATACCATGATCAGGAAACAAACTGATCCCGATACTCACCGTCACCACGATCTCATACTCACCAATCCAGAAGGGCTGCTGAAACGCCTGCAGTATTTTACTGGCAACCACTTCAGCGCCTTCCAGATCCCCGACACTGGTCAGCAGCACACTGAATTCATCCCCTCCCTGCCGGGCCAGCAAATCACTGTCACGGATACAGTCACTGATACGCCGGGTGGCAACTTTGAGAAGCTTATCGCCAACGCTATGCCCTAATGAGTCATTTACCTCTTTGAAACGGTCAAGATCGATAAATAAAACCGCCACATGGCCATGCTGCCCACGATTTTTCTCGATCGCATCATTCATGCAGCTCATAAAGAACAGGCGGTTGGGTCGCTCAGTGAGAGGGTCATGATTCGCCAGCCAATGAAGACGGCGTTCTGCACGCTTGCGATCACTGATATCCATACCAATACTTAATATCAGCGGTTCATCACCATGAGAGTTGCGCAACCGAACATGCAGCCAGGAGAGATCGTGACGATGACCAATCGTATCGAGAAGCACACTGTCGGTACGCACCTCAGATTCAAGTCCCTCCATCAAACGATGGGTATTAGCGAGAAATTCCAGCCGTTCCTCTTCCCGCTGCAGAGTGTCTATAAAGCTCGCCTTTCGCAAAGACTTGCCTTCCAGATCCATCAACTGCAAACCAAAATGGTTAACGCTGCGCAACTGTCCTTTACTATTCTGGGTAATAATAACCAGCGGTGCTGTTTCCAGCAGTCCAAAAAGAAAGTCACGTTCTTTGGTTAACGCCTGACGACTCTTCTCCAGGCTATCAGTACGTTCATCAACCTCATCCTCGAGCCTTTCCAGTTGTTCACTCAGTAGCAAGGCTGAGTGGACCAACAGATCCCGCTCATCCTCTCCAAACGTTTTATCCCGATTGCGAAACTGTTGAAGGTTGTTACGAAACTCACCAAACTCACTCCGGCTGAGCAAGGAAAGTTCTCCCGACAACAAAGTAAAAAAGCGAAGCGGCTTTTGTAACAACAGCGACAGCAAGATCAATGCCGTCAGAATTCCCCCGGCACCGAGCAACAGATAGTTCATCAGGCTATGACGGATGCTTAACAGGTGGCCGGAGATATCATCCAGAACTACCCAGTAAGCACTCCCTTCTGCAACCCCCTGAAGCGGGGAAAAAAGCACTTCATAGTAATGATCATTATGTTCGAGCACATAACTTCCCCCCGCTGGCTTGAACGTATTATGCAGACTGACCTGTTCTAACAGCTCCTGATTTTGGGCACGATTTGTCAGGGAGTTGATCAGCAGACCCCAGCTTCCAAGTTCGCCAGCGCCTTCCGGAGCCTGCAAAACCAGACCAATATCCAGAGCTGTCTGCTGTTTAATTTCGTAGATAACATCGAAGAGAAAGCGCCCGACCATCAACACGCCTTGTTTTTTGCCATCAAGCTGGATCGGTATTGCCACATACCGCAGGCATATTGATGTGCAGATCAGTTTTCGCAGAGGTCGTTCGCTATCGAACACCTGTTGAATATCCGCTTCGCTGATATGTACTTTCTCCCCCCAGAAGCCGACCATACGGGCCTTACTGTCATAAAGGTAGGCGGCATTTACGGAACCTGTCAGCTGAAAAGAATCAAACTTGAGATTGATCGTCTGACTCAGGCGTGCCAGTGGCGTAATGTAATTATCTTCCTGGCTGGTATCGATAAGGGGCAGCAGCTCTGCTGCTTCAAGCAAACGCTGATAAGAGGCTTCCACCGAACCATCCAACCGGGCAATCTCAGATTTATTGATCTGCTGACGCTGCTGTCTGAACTGCTCGTTCAGGTGTGTCAGTGAGAAAAAGGCATACATCCCCTGTACCCCAACCAGCACAACAACCAGCAGGGTAAAGATCTTCCACCTGAGACTAAAAAACTTTCTGTGAGTGCCATCCATAATGCGTAATCTCACGACTTCATTGTTTAAAAACGGTAGGTCGCCTGCAGGGCAAAGATATTCCAATATTTTTTTAAGCTTGCCGGATCAGTATTATCCTGCTCAGCCGCCCAGCCAGTGCCTTTGATATTGTGAATTTCAGCCCGGAATAACCAGTCAGGGTTTGGCTGCCAGCCAACCCCCAGCGTGACGTCCTGTGCATAAAAACTATGCGCCTGCTTCGGAAACAGCAGGCTGTTGCGCTTTCCCAGAGGATCATTTCCATCCAGCACCAGGTCATCGTAGCGAAGCAACAGATCCCAATTATAGTTAAGACGATACTGCACCTGAAGATAATATGAGGTGAGAGGCGTTTTCGGACGAACTGTATAGATTCCACCCAGCTCAGTCCAGTCGATATCATGCACCATATACTCGCCGGTCAGGCTCCAGTTCGCCGTATTGTACTGGGCTGACAGCATCGCTACATTCAGTTTCAGATCCCCCTCATTGAACTCATTCCAGACTGGCGCGCCCGGTGCACCAGGCTTATAACTCAGCCGGTATTCAGCAACCGTTGTCCCGATGCGTATCCGTCCGGAATCGACATTGTAGATCATCCGGGCCATATACCCTTCAGAGTCCTCAAACGTGCCTGCGGCATCCATTGCAAGATAAGCGTATTCAACATTGGTATCTGTTTTCGGACTGCCATAAAGCAGATCGAGATCCAGCCAGCCCCCGGGGACCTCCATTGAACCGTAGAGGATGGCACCATCGATGGAGAGCTCAAGGTTCCGTGCCTGATCAAAGTAAAGAGACTGGGGCAACAGAATACTCGGGCGGGTAAATGCCACATCCCGGGTTTCATTATAGAAGCCAAACGGCACTTTCAGACGTCCGGCCCGAACACCATAGCTCGCGCCCGGTGAATCACTGAAGCGATAATCCAGCAGCGCATAATCCAGCTGAGGTTCTCCGTTATCGACCTGACCAGCCTGACGGGACATCACCTGTACAGCCCCCCGTAACGCAGGGGTAAAACGGTATGCTGTATTTAAGCCGATCTCGTGAAAATCGAAACTCGGCGTATCATCGCTTTCACCATAAACATTATTATTATCTGTGTAGAAAACGCCCTGTGTCAGGAACCCGCTCAGCGAAAAGGACTCCTCATCCGCGTGCAGACAGGAAGATGTAAACAGACCACTTACCCCAGGTAACAACAGGGTCGCGAAATATTTAAAATTCATCGACAACCCTCACCTTCTCAAGATTTAACTTAAAAGAGTCAGCAATGTAACCAATTGATCCCTCTGTTTGGCTTACCATATGATACATCTCCTCCATGCTAGCAACGGTTACCGGAAACGATCCTGTTCCGGTAAAAACCTGACGATCCCAGTTATTACGTAGCTGATAAGGGAAGACTTGCAGATGCTGCTTTACAAACCGCTGATGCAGAGGAGCACGGTCAGGTAACACAAATACCCTTATGCGCCGACCATCCGGCCAACGGGTAATTCGCATTGAAAATGCAGCGAGAAGAAAATTTTTATTTATCGCTTGGTCTTTTACATCCAGAGAGACAATAACTGAATCCGCCAGAATCTGTCCCGAAGACAATCCCAGCACAACAAAGAGCAACGACATCCTTATCAGCGAAATCATTAAAATGATTAACCCATGAAATCATTGAGTTTTATAAACATTGAAGCGTCAGTATATACGATGCACTGCAAACAGAATACGAAATGCTGTAAAAATGAGCTCGGGATGAGGAACATTGATTGTGCGAGAGATAAAAAGTGGCGTCCCATAGGGGGTTCGAACCCCTGTTACCGCCGTGAAAGGGCGGTGTCCTAGGCCACTAGACGAATGGGACGCAGTACAGACATGCTGTAGATCTGGAGCGGAATATCGGGCTCGAACCGACGACCTGAACCTTGGCAAGGTTCCGCTCTACCAACTGAGCTAATTCCGCTTTACAAAAGGTGGCGTCCCATAGGGGGTTCGAACCCCTGTTACCGCCGTGAAAGGGCGGTGTCCTAGGCCACTAGACGAATGGGACACAGTCACATTTGTAACTTCCTCGTCAGAGGAGGCGCGTATATTAATGACTAACCCCTCCTTCGTCAAGAGAAAAAAAGCAAAAAAGATATACAAATAATATATCTGCAGCACGCAGGAAAACACTGAAAAAATGAGCAATGAACTATCCGCTTTATCGGCGGCATCCCAGTCTGATTCGTATCAGGGAAGTCAGTACCGAAGTGAGAAGGTGAATAATTGGATAACAAAGAAAAGAGTCGCGATCAGTATGATTGGAATAAAGGAACTGCGGGAGAATTGCCTGCTTTCATAGTGCTATTCGAAGCCATATGAGCAGGGTGATCAAGCGCCTGCCGATATTCGGACGTAACAACTGCGCACTTTATCGGGGTCAGTTCAAGACCAGCAATGAACAACGAACAACGAACAACGAACAACGAATTCAGTACGAGGCGTAAAAAGAAATAGAATGGGAATGTATCTTAAAAATGGAGCGGAATATCGGGCTCGAACCGACGACCTGAACCTTGGCAAGGTTCCGCTCTACCAACTGAGCTAATTCCGCTTTACAAAAGGTGGCGTCCCATAGGGGGTTCGAACCCCTGTTACCGCCGTGAAAGGGCGGTGTCCTAGGCCACTAGACGAATGGGACGCTGAGTGACTCCGTTTCCGGAAGACGGTGCGTATCTTATTGATATGCCCCCTTTCGGTCAACCCCTTTGACACGATTTTGTAGCATTTATTTCATCATTTCCCGCCCCCGACAATCATCCCAACGGGAACTGAGTCCTCAACAGCATTACAGAGGGATAGCGGTGCTGAACTTATCCCGTCGTAGTGAGATAAGCGTACGAAACTTGGCCAGGTTAGTATCTGTAGCAAGATACTTTCGGGTAAAGGCCTCATAGCTTTCCATATCCTCCACCAGCAGCATCAGCAGAAAATCCACTTCACCGGTCACCTGATAACACTGAGTCACCTCAGGGGCAGTATCCATTTTTCGCTTGAAAGCATCATAGATATCCAGCTGATCCCTGACCATCTCAACTTCGACAATAATATTGATATAACGACCCACCAGACGCGGATTGATGAGCGCCACTTCCGCCATTATGACGCCACTCTCCCGCAGCTTGCGAACCCGGCGAAGACAAGCCGGCGGCGAAAGCCCTATCCGTTCTGCCAGACTCTGATTACTGATCCGGCTGTCCTTTTGCAGGATATTGAGAATATTACGATCAATACGATCCAGCTCAAATGACATATAAGCATCCAACACGTTAATTATACGAATGATAAGTACCATTAAAATGTAATTTTATTTCGTATATTGTCAATTTACGAAACATTAAAACAGAATTCTTAATTACACTAGCAACTCTTACCAACAGTGCAACTGATCATCAACCAGATCGTTTTTCAGGCAACGGTTTCCAGGAAGGAATTCCCCATGCAGCAACCATTACTCCGTCAGTTTTTTCATTACACCCTGCCCAGCCTTGCCCGGGAGATTACCGCTGTTTGTCTGTTGCTTTTTAAACTGATGATTCCGGTATTAATCGTCGTCAAAGCGCTTGAGGAGTTAGGGGCTATTCCCTATATCAGCCGGGCGCTGGAACCGGTTATGCTTCTGGTTGGATTACCGGAGTCTATGGGACTTGTGTGGACCACCACCCTGCTAACCAATATCTACGGTGGTATGCTGATCTTCTTTCAACTGGCGCCACAGGAAAACCTCACAGTCGCGCAGGTTACGGTGTTAAGCAGTATGCTGCTGATCGCCCACAGCCTGCCGATTGAGCTACGTATCGTTCAGAAAGCCGGTGTCCGGATTACCGTTGCTTTGTTACTACGGGTCTGCGCTGCACTGGCTCTGGGAGGCCTGCTGCATCTGAGCTATCAGTGGGGAGGCTGGTTGCAGCAACCGGTCGAGCTGATCTGGCAGACTCCGGTCACCGATAACAGCTTGTTAAGCTGGGGGATCAGTCAGCTTAAAAGTTTTGCGATGATCGTTATAATCATCACAGCCCTGATGAGCCTGCTGCGATTTTTACGCTGGATACATATTGAGCGACTGATGATCTGGCTTTTACAACCCTTATTAAAACTGCTGGGAATCGGCACTCAGGCCACGTCTCTGACAATTATTGGTGTCACCCTGGGACTTTCTTTCGGCGGCGGACTGCTGATCAGGGAAGCACAAAACGGGCATATCAGTGCAAAGGACTGTTTTTCCGCCCTCTGTCTTTTAAGTCTGTGCCATAGCGTCATAGAAGACACCCTGCTGGTTATGACTCTGGGCGCCGATCTTTCGGGTGTTCTCTGGGCCCGGCTCGCGTTCAGTCTGATATTTGTCGCCATAATGACCCGCTGCCTGAACCGCACATCAGATGCTTTTCAGCAGCGCTGGCTGCTCAACACCTATGACAACAGCAAGGATAGCCTCAATGCAAACTGATACACAGAATTCAAATAAAGGCATTTTTTTTGCTCTATCCGCTTACGGTATGTGGGGACTGTTTCCCATCTACTTTAAAAGCGTGGCCTCTGTCGGCCCATTTGAAGTGCTCTCCCACCGGATTATCTGGTCAGTGATTTTTATGGCTTTGTTTATTGCCATATCCGGCCGGTGGCAGGAACTGATGCGAAACATCCGACAAAAAAGGCTTCTGTTAAACCTGACCGTTTCAGCTATTTTGATTTCCATTAACTGGGTGGTCTTTATCTGGTCCGTAGGACAGGGACATATTCTGGACACGTCGATGGGATACTTTATCAATCCACTTGTCAGTCTGCTGTTAGGGATGGTAATTCTTGGCGAGCGTCTTCGCAGGGTTCAGTGGCTTGCAGTCCTGATGGCGGTTGCAGGAGTTGCCTATCAGCTTATTCTGCTTGGAAGCCTGCCCTGGGTTGCTTTAGTGCTGGCCTGTAGCTTTGGCACCTATGGACTGTTGCGCAAACAAATAGTGGTAGACCCGTTCTCCGGCCTGTTGATTGAAACACTGATACTCAGCCCTTTTGCCCTGCTATATATGTTCTGGCTGACACAACACAACGAATTGGTCTTTCTCTCTGAAAGCGTTCAGATGTCCGGACTCCTGATTGCAGCAGGTATTGTCACCAGTCTGCCTCTCATCTGTTTTGCTGCGGGAGCCAGACGCCTGACACTGACAATTAACGGGCTGCTGATGTACATTACTCCCAGCCTTACCTTTATCCTCGCAGTCGTGGTTTACGATGAACCGCTGCACCCGGATCGGCTGGTGACCTTCGCACTGATCTGGACTGGGTTGATTCTGTTCACCGCAGAGGGTGTCTGGCAGAGTACAAAAATACCGGTTAAAGCATTGGAAACCCGGTAATAAAAAACACCGGGAAAGCCGGTGTTTTTTTTTGCACTTAGGGACTTAACTCACACGCGATTAAGGTGCCAGCTCTTCATAAGGCAGGCCAACATACTGCTCGGCGATAACACGACGGCCATTTTCAGAGTTCAGATAATAGTCCAGCTCTGACTCCATAAACCGCTTGAACGTTGCCGCATCCATATCGCCGGTTTCCATCTGACCAAAGTTGTGCAGCATATTACTCATCCACCAGGAGAAACGCTCGCCGTTCCATACCCGGCGCAAGGCGATGTCAGAGTACTGGTTGATACATTCAGGATCGTTCTCTTTATACACCCGGGTCATAATCTTATAGAGCGTGGCAACGTCAGATGCTGCCAGATTAAGTCCCTTAGCACCGGTTGGCGGTACAATATGCGCAGCGTCACCTACCAGAAACAGACGACCATACTGCATCGGTTCACAGACGAAAGAACGCAGTGGCGCGATACTCTTTTCGATGCTTGGCCCCGTAACCAGCCCCTCAGCCACATCCGCAGGCAGACGTTTTTTCAGCTCATCCCAGAACGCCTCATCGGACCAGTCTTCAACCTTATCGGTCAGCGGAACCTGCAGATAATAGCGGGAACGGGTTTCAGAACGCATGCTGGCCAAGGCAAAACCACGTTCATGCTTACAGTAGATCAGTTCACTGTTGCAGGGTGGTGTATCACTTAATAGACCCAGCCAGCCAAACGGATAGACCCGCTCAAACTCGGTACGTTTATCTTCCGGAATTGTCTGACGGGAAACCCCGTGGAAACCGTCACAACCGGCAATATAGTCACACTTCAGCTCGTACTGCTCTCCGGCATGCGTAAATGTAACCGAAGGAGCATCAGACTTAACATTCAAGGGTTGAACATCCGACGCTTCATAATAAGTCGTCAGACCAGACTCTTTCCGGGCATCCATCAGATCCTGGGTAATCTCTACCTGACCATAACAGACCACCGTCTTACCACCGGTCAGCCCTTTCAGGTCAATATGAAAACGTTTACCATTCGCTGAGATCTCAAACCCGTCATGAACATCGCCATCAGCATCCATCCGCGCTGAAACCCCCGCTTCCCGAACAAGATCAGCAAACCCCTGTTCAAGAATACCCGCGCGGATACGACCCAATACATAATCGCCGGTCACCCTTTCTAAAATAATGTTACTGATCCCTTGCTTTGCCAGCAGCTGCCCCAGCAATAATCCGGAAGGACCCGCGCCAATAATGGCAACCTGAGTTTTTATAGTTTTCATAATCATCTCTTGTCTTAACGCATAGAACCGCAATGCATAGCATTGACCTGCGTCTATATTGCGATGGACAGGAGCTTTAATGAATAGACGAATAGATCTATCGATTGTACTTTTTTGACAGTCAATACAGAAGAATCAAACCCACTCTGACTGACATATCCGTAATCAGCATCTGTCAGAATAAGTAATTCATCCTGCCTTGTTACTCATTTCAGTGTTGCCGGATTAACACTTTGCAGTTTCACCTATCGGTCGTGCACCATGAAATACGCATGAGAAATCCTCATAGCAAGCCTCTCCGATATGATTCTTCGCGCTACAACTATGATTCATCCGGTTTCTCTTTACTGACTGAATTCAGTTGCTTATACAATGTTTCAAGATTTTTCCGGTGAGTGAGAATAATCACCTCATCTGCCTGCTCAATCCGCTGGTCGTCTTGCGGAATAATCAGTTTTTCGTTTCGATAAATACACATAACGCGACTATTTTTGGGTAACGACAGACTGCTGATTGTGCCAACATCTTTTTCCTGGGCAACAAACGAAAACGGAGATGCGTCGTAACGAAACATCGTTGATAACTCAAACGGATCACGGCCCTCGAACATATCTGCAAGGTGCCGACCGATGGTTCGTGACGGCGTAATAGTGGCCTCAAGTCCGAGTTCGATGCAGATATGTTCATAACCCGGATCCTCAATCCTGGTAACAACCTTGCTAAACCCTAACGAGCGCCCAACCAGGCTAGCAATAATATTTGTCTGGTCATGACCGGTAAGGCAGTAAAGTACGTCTGCTTCTTCCGGATTCGTTTCCCGTAACAATGATGGTTTGCTGCCATCTCCGAGCAGAAAGCCACAATCCAGATCTGTACTGAGCTCTTCAATTTTTTCTTTATCCTGCTCTATAATAATCACCTCATGGTTACGCTTTAACAGGAACTGTGCCGTCATTATTGCAGTGGAACCTGCACCAACAAATATCGCTTTCATGCTAACTCCTTACGTTTGCCAATCCAGTTTGGCAAATACAACACAACCAGCAACGCTATAACTTCCAGCCGCCCAAAGAGCATATCCAGGCATAATATAAGCTTCAGCAACACCGGCATATCGGCAGAGGTTATTCCGGTACTTAAACCAACCGTGGCACTGGCCGACACCACTTCAAACAAAGCATTCATTGGCTCATAGCCGTAGATCAGAAATACGCACCAGGAGCTTGCCACAACACCCAGGAATAACAGGATAAGAATAAGTGCGCGCTGTATCTCAATATCATCCAGTATTTTTCCACCCAGCTTCGGATAGAGCACTGCCTGAGATGGCATTGTCGTGCGTTGCAGCACAACCTGAATCAGGCGCAGCAAAATCAGCAACCGTAATAACTTGATGCCCCCCGCCGTTGAACCCACCCCCCCACCGATTAACATCGAAACAATCATGCTTAATTTCGCGCTATCATCTATCAGGCTCAGATCAAGCGTCGAAAAGCCGGTTGTCGATTGTGCAGAGATCGCAAGTGACAACGCATGGCCGGCCGCTTCTCCAAACTGCATTCCAGAGTGAAGGCTGAATGAAACAAGCAACAACAGAGCCAGCACAACAACGGCCACCAAAAGCGCATGCAGCTCCGTATCCTGAATACCTTTACGCCAGTTTTTTGAACAGGTGACAGCATACAACGACAAAGGTAAGGCTCCGCACAGGCCGAACCCCACAATAGCGAACCGGCTATACCAACTATCAATACCGGCAAGACTATTATCAAATGAGGAAAAACCACCGGTTGATACCGCCGCCAGGACATGGTTCACCGCCATCATGCCACTACCCGTTATCAGCCAGACCATAGCAATCCCAGCCAGAGTCAGTGAACTGTAGATAAACAACATCTGACGCGCGTGGGTGCGTGTCGTTGTCGCCAGGGTTTCCCCTCCCAAAGGTACGCTCAGACTACGGCTGCTTATCTGGCTCCCCATTAACAGAGCAACAGACAGTACGATAATGCCAAGTCCTCCGTACCACTGCATCCATGAACGGGAAAATAAAAATGTCTGCGATTTGCCTGCCAGTTCGGAGGTCACAGTCAGGCCTGTCGTAGTGACAGCAGAGACCGCTTCAAACAAGGCATTATAAAAAGTTAACCCACTCCCCATAAATGGAAAAGTCATCAGTAACGGGGACAAAATAAAGGCCAGTGCAACAATCGTCAGCGCCTCGTTCGTCTGTATATGCCGGGGCTCAACGATAGAACGTGACACACTCCAGAGAATCATCAGCACAGCAATAACCACAAGGTAGCGTAAGGCAATATAAAAATCCTGAAAAAGCATTGCAGCGACCAGAGGCACAAGCGTTAGCAGAGCCAGCATGAAAGCAAGTAACCCGAGGTATTTTGCCAATACTGGCATACGTGCGGCATAACTTAGTTTGGCTGAAATAATGGCCATTAACATCGCCCGGAATGAAAGGATAAAACAGCTTGCAACAAACGCCATTAGAAATGCTTCGGGTGACCGCAGATTCCCTGAGCCACAAAGTTTGATGACGATGTTACTTCAAGTGTAGGCAAATTTTTCACAAACAGAGTCAAACTAATTTCTGATCTACCCTTACTGTCGCTTAAGTACAGGCAGAAGGAAATGAATGTAAGCCATATTCATGTGGCTATCCGTTTGAATAAATCAGTCGAATAAAAAATAGCGATTATTGTGTCTATACCGTTCAGAAAGACAGAACATACGTAATGTGTAAAACAGGCACGATATGCCTGATAACAGAAGCACAGAGAGCCGTAGATGGGTAGGAGGTGCCTTTCTCGTTGACCCCCACAGGGAGTGTAGCGGCTCGTTCTCAAAAGAACAGACCGACCACCCGGAACACTGAGAGCGCAGAGGCTCCGCTAACAGGTAGGAGCTGCATCCTGCAGCGAAGGCGCGTAGCGCCGTTCTGGCAAGCGACGCAGTCGCGTCTCGCCACGTTTTCTT
>JAAEYW010000013.1 GCA_018223185.1 Oceanospirillales bacterium
AGGAGTTAAACTCAACAGCCCGACTTGTTTCAGTGACCGTTTCCGGTGGCTGTCTCAAGCGAGGAGCGCATTCTACATTCTGGAGCAGAAGAGTCAACAGGAGGAGCACGAAAAAGTTAAGAAATTGTGAAAAATATCTTCTTTTAAAACAAGACGTGGCCAGAACGTCGCTGCGCGACTGCCAGACGCGGCTGCGTCGCTTGCTAGTGGTTAGCAGAGCCTTCTTTATCGGTATTGTAACAACCGGCTTCGTAAGAGAATCTCCAAAACCCAAAAACATAAAAACCGCCTCGCGGCGGTTTTATGTTTTTCTTTGCTTTTTCTAGCAGGAAACGCAGTTTCCGTTCTAACCACTAGCAAGTCGCGAAGCGACGTCTAGCTAGCCGCTAACATAGCTGAGCGGGATAACAGTACTCCACATTATAACGGTCACAGCCAGAAGGCCTACCAGAACACAAAGCCCGACGGTCAGAATTGATGATGCGAAGAAGAATGCCCGGTCTTCAGGAATCTGCATAATTTCAGGAACGCCAGTAAACAGCAGGTATACGGTATAAGCCAGAGCAACCATGCCAACTATCACATTCAACCAGAGAACCGGATATAAGCCGACAATACCGGCCATAAACATTGGCGTTGCTGTAAACGTTGCCAATACCATGCAATCATCGAGACTAGCTTTCCCGCCATAAGTACGCTCCATCCAGTGGATGACATAGGCGATAAACCCTACACCAACCCACATCGCAACATAGAATGCGATAGCTGCCATGAATGCACTTTGCATGGACAACTTTACGAAATCTCCTCCCGATATGCTCCAGCCAATCTGGGTTGTTCCGATAAAAAGAGACAGCGCGGGTATGGCAGCAAGAATACTTATCTGCGCCAAGAAACAGTGCATCATTGAGTAATGCTCTTTGCGTATATCTCGCCACTCATGCTTAGGGTCATATATTACACCCCACATATGTTGCAGAAACATAGGTCATTCCTCCCAAGGCTCGGATTCATTCCTGGCCTTACTATTGTTTTTGAGTAACCGTACTCTCCTTAACGTCCGGTTTTCATCTGTCGGTGACAGTTCTTAAAAATCAGTAAACCAAATCAGTTTATAAATAAGTTTTTCATTTTAATCAGTGTAGACCTATTACGTAGTGATCGACCAATAACACAACAAATAACCACATAATATATTTCACACTAAACCAGAACATCGACATTGGCGCAGTGGGATCTGAGGCCAGATACACCCTTATAGCCCATTGAAAAAATCTCAGATTCAACAGCGTCACGCCTATCAGATATATCACCCCACTCATACCGGTCATAAACGGGAACAGCGTAGTAAGCACCATCAACACGGTATAAAGTAAAATTTGTAACCGTGTATAGTGCTCTCCATGCGTAACAGGCAACATAGGCACACCTGCACGGGCATAATCGTCTTTTTTATGGATACAAAGCGCCCAGAAGTGCGGAGGTGTCCAGGCAAAAATGATCAGCACCAGCAACAGACTATCCGGCTCAATATTGCCCGTCACGGCAACCCATCCAAGCAGCGGCGGGGCAGCGCCTGCGAGCCCCCCGATAACGATATTCAGCGGTGTTGCCCGCTTCAGCAGCATAGTATAGATCAGCGCATAACCGATCAGCGCCCCCAGCGTCAGCCATGCCGTTAACAGGTTAGTCCAGATTATCAGCACAGCAATTCCTGTCAGCGAAAGGAACGCAGCAAACAGAAGAGCCCGTGTTTCATCGATCTTCCCCTGCGGTAACGGCCGACGGTGAGTTCTGGCCATCTTCGCATCTATGTTCCGATCCATTACATGATTGACCGCTGCAGCACCTGATGCCATTAATCCGATCCCAACTGTTGCACTGATCAATGTTGCTATCGGTGGAAACTCCGGTGTCGCCAGACACATTCCCACAATAGCGGTAAGCAACATCACAGCCACGACTCTGAGTTTACACAGCTCAAGATAGTCACGACACAGAGCCAATGGTGAATTGAATATCCGCTGCTGACTGCTATTCATAATGAACCTCCGATTCGTAACGTGTCTTAAGCCATAAAAGGCACAATAACAGAGAGACGGCACCCGCATGATGAATCCATGCCAGCCCGGCGGGAACCCCATAAACGACATTCGCAGCTCCCACACAAAGCTGAAATATCAGCAGAGTAAACAGCACTAAAGCAGGCTTTCTGCTTGTCTTGCTGCGTAGCGCTAAGGCTCCGGCCAGCAATATAACAACGGTAACAGCCAGAGCTCCCGCTCTATGCGTCATCTGTATCGCGGCTCTTGCTGGCTGGGACAGTGTTCCGCCCTGATGGCTCTGACTGGTATCAAGACTAAAACTAAAACCTGACCTGAAATCCAGCTCCGTGCGCTGGCCTTCGACACAACTGAGCCAGTGGGTACAGGACCAACCCGCATAATTTGCGCTGGTCCACCCCCCCAGAAGCATCTGCATAAACAACACCATCACTGCCATGCGCATGATCCAGCGGCCGGATGATGGAGATTCCGGTACTGCAGCGTGACGCAATTTACCCGCCAGCAGAATGAGCAGAGTCAGAGTCAGCAAGCCTCCCAGAAGATGCCCGGAAACAACCACTGGCAGCAGTTTCAGGGTTACCGTCCACATTCCAAAAAGTCCCTGACAGATCACCAGAATCAGCAAAACAAATGACAAACGAACAGGATAATCTGACTTTTTCCGTCTTTGCCATGCAATGAAAGCCAACAGAAGGATCAAAAAACCCAGCGTTGAGGCCATATAACGGTGGATCATCTCCAGCCAGCCTTTCGTAACATCAACCTCAAAGCCGGCAAAATTTTGTTGTGCCTCAGCAATATGTGCTGCAGAGATCGGCGCAGTCATCTGCCCGAAACAACCCGGCCAGTCAGGACATCCCAGCCCTGCATCCATGATGCGGGTCCAGCCGCCCATAAGAATGACCATCACAGCCAGTCCCATTGCCAGATAGCATATTTGCAGGGGGCGCCGATTACTCATCTCATCCAACCTTAGATATTCGCAACAGACGTTTAAGATCTTTTATAACAGCCTTAGGGGGAAGTGACAGACTGTAGCGGGTGACCATAAACCCCCTCGGATCAGCCAGCAATAAACCAGCCCCTTGCTCGCTGCTATCAACTTGCTGCCAAAGTAAACGGTCGCGATCCTTACCCAGCGAAGCATGAAGGTTTGGTAACAGAGCCTGCCAGTGACGACATTCATCAGCACACGTCTTATCCACCAGAAGAATTAGTTGCCAGTTGCCCTCTGCTGCCAGTTCCTTATTTTCCAGCTGTAAATCTGTAAGCGTTACTCCCGGAGGGTAGAGCTCCCCCTCAGTGATTTGCTCAGCAGGTCGCCAACCTGAGAAATATGCCACTGAAGCCCCCAATAAAGGTAACAGTGCAATAGCCCATACCAGCCAGAAAACGGTACGCGGATAACCTTTATTGCTCATAATACCTCCTGCTTCCGGTGCCAGATAAGCCATATACATCCTCCCATCAGCACAATCGCCAGACCAAACCACTGTATGGCATACCCAATATGTCTTTCAGGCAACATATTTACCACGGGCCAACCTATGCTCAGTTCTGGCAGCAAGGGTTTATCGAGACGTATCACCGCCGGATATAATCCCGGATGTCGTCGTGCTAATCGCACCATATCCAGTTGCTGTATTCTTACCCATCCCCTCTGTTGCCAGATATCAGGGTGGAGTTGAATTGTCTGAGACGGAGTAACAAGCCTGCCACTCAGATTTACGACTCCCCGCGGCGGATGTATATCGGGCAACCTGTCTCTGTACTGGCTGGCGACTATCCACCCCAGATTAACCAATACCAATTGGTCTTCCTGCGTCTGATAATCAGGCTTAAACGGAACAACCACCTCATAACCAGGCCGTCCTTCTCTTGTCCGGTTATCCAGCAGATAGATAACGTCACTGACAAACCTGCCGGTCAGACTCACTCCCAGCGGAGCCAGGTTGCGCGGCTCTGGCAACACCGTCAGATTCGTACCCGTAGTATTCCAGCGATCCAGTAGCTGTTGTTTTTCATCAGCCCGCTGTAACTGCCATACACCCAGCCATAAAAGCAGAGGGATCAACAGCAACGCCAGAGTAGCAATAACCCACTTGCTAAGCGGGATTCCCTGAACTTTACTCAAAGAGATACGCATCACAACAGTTCACTCACATATCAACCGAGTACTGCATATGTTTAAGATCGTTATTGTGTTCGTCTTTATTTTTATCATTATCAGTCTCTTCGCAGGCCTCTACTTTCTATTGAAGGATCAGAGTCGCTCCCGACGCACAGTGCAATCGCTGATATTGCGGGTATCCCTGGCGATATTTCTTCTCCTGATTATTCTGTTTGGCTTCTACAGTGGAGAACTGAAACTAAGAACCCCATTCCCACTAAGTCCATCCTCACAACAGGCTCCGTCACAACAGCCCCCATCACAACAGATAGACAAACAGGAATAATCCAACCCAGACCACATCGACAAAATGCCAGTACCAGGAAACAGCCTCAAAACCAAAATGGTGATCCGGCTCAAAATGCCCCCGTATCACCCGCAGTAAAATAATCACCAGCATCAGGGTTCCCAACGTCACATGCATGCCGTGAAATCCGGTCAGAATAAAGAACGTTGCACCATAAATACCGGCGTGAAGTGTGAGTCCTAACTCGTGATATGCTTCGACATACTCCAGCGCCTGAAATACCAGAAATGCAGTTCCAAGCGCAATAGTCAGTACCAGCCACGCAATAACCTGTGGCCGTCGATCCTGTTTTAAGCGGTAGTGGGCAAATGTCACAGTCACACTGGAACTTAACAGCAACAGCGTATTCACCAGCGGCAGGTGTAGCGGATCGATAAGACCTGCCGGGCCCGGATAGGCAGCCATATCCGGCGTTTTCATCAGCGGCCAGGTAGCCTCAAACCCCTGCCACAGCATATTGGCAACACCTTTCTCCCCCTCGCCCCCCAGCCAGGGTACCGACAGATTTCGAACATAGAATAAAGTGCCAAAGAAGGCCGCGAAAAACATAACTTCAGAGAAAATAAACCAGCTCATTCCCCAGCGGAATGAACGGTCCATCTGGTCGGAATAAAGTCCCCTGCGGCTCTCATCAATCACATGACCAAACCAGCCGGTCAGAATAAGTCCCATACAGAGGGCGCCAATCAACAGCAAACTCAGCCCAAGACCGCCTCCGGCATTGGCACTCAGTGCATTGATCAGAGTTCCGGCTCCGAAAGCGATCAGAAACAGCGACACCGAGGCCAGAATTGGCCAGCGGCTTTGGGCCGGTACGTAGTAAGCCTGAGTACTCATAGAACACTCCTCGCAGGTTCAACGGCAATACCGCTGACCGGGCTGGATTCGGGGGTAATATCAAACAGGGTATAAGAGAGCGTGATGGTAGTGATATATTTTGGCAGTTGATCATCTACCATAAACACCAGCTGCATTGCCCTCTCATCACCCGCACCAAGGGGCTGCTGTTCAAAACAAAAGCAGTTAACTTTATGCAGATAAGGGGCCGCTTCAGATGGCGCTACACTGGGTATCGCCTGGGCTACCATATCCCTGCTGGTAGGATTCAGCGCCCTGAAAGCGGTCTGCATCATCTCTCCAGGGTGAACTGAGATCTCCGCTTGCTCCGGACGAAGCCGCCACGGCATCGATTCATTATTAACCGCCAGAAACTGCACCCGCACTTCACGCTGGCCATCAATGGCATAATCTCGCGTCAGCGCACCAGTGTTTTGCAGCTTTCCATTCAGACCAGTGATATTGCAGAAGACGTCATACAAGGGCACCAGCAAAAATCCGAAACCAAACATCAGTACGGTACCGGCTAACAGCTTCATTAACAGAGAACGGTTACGTTGCTGTAGCTGATTCATCACACACCTCAGCCATTCTCTTTGTATGGATGTTTGAATACCGGCGGCTCAGTGAATGAGTGATAGGGTGGCGGTGAAGGCAGAGTCCACTCAAGGCCATGACTTCCCTCCCACACTTTATCGGTTGCCTGCTTGCCTGAGCGAATACAGCTGATGACGTTATAGACAAACAGTAACTGGGAAAAACCAAACAGGAATGCGCCAAACGTCGCCACCATATTAAAATCGGCAAACTGCAAAGCATAATCGGGAATACGTCGCGGCATGCCGGCCAGCCCCAGAAAATGCATTGGGAAAAACGTCACATTAACACCGATAAAAGAGAGCCAGAAATGTAACTTCCCCATCGATTCGTTATACATATGCCCGGTCCACTTAGGTAACCAGAAGTAGGCCGCCGCCATGATCGCGAATACAGATCCCGGCACCAGAACATAGTGAAAGTGTGCCACCACAAAGTAGGTATCATGATACTGGAAATCGGCTGGGGCGATCGCCAGCATCAGTCCGGAAAAACCACCAATGGTAAACAGCACAACAAATGCCAGGGCAAACAGCATCGGTGTTTCAAAGGTCATTGAGCCACGAAACATTGTGGCGACCCAGTTAAAGACCTTAACTCCGGTGGGCACGGCAATCAGCATAGTGGTATACATAAAGAACAATTCGCCCGCCAGTGGCATACCGACGGCAAACATATGGTGCGCCCAAACGATAAATGAGAGTATCGCAATAGAAGCGGTGGCATACACCATCGAGGTATAACCAAACAATCGCTTGCGGGCAAACGTGGGAATAATCTCAGACACCACGCCGAAGGCCGGCAGTATCATGATATACACTTCCGGATGGCCAAAAAACCAGAATACATGCTGAAACAATACCGGATCACCGCCACCTGCGGCATCGAAAAAGCTGGTACCAAAATGGATATCCATCAGCATCATAGTGACCACACCCGCTAACACCGGCATCACGGCAATCAGAAGAAACGCAGTTATCAGCCAGGTCCAGACAAACAGCGGCATATCCATCAGCTTCATACCGGGAGTGCGCATATTAAGAATTGTGGCGATCACATTGATCGCCCCCATAATCGAGCTGATCCCCATCATATGTACAGCAAAGATAAAAAATGTCACGCTGGGGGGCGCATAGGTGGTAGAAAGCGGCGCGTAGAACGTCCAGCCAAAGTTGGGACCACCGCCCTCCATCAGCAGGGTGGAGAGCATCATGAAAAAAGCAAAGGGTAATATCCAGAAGCTCCAGTTATTCATCCTCGGCAGAGCCATATCCGGCGCTCCAATCATCATCGGAATCAACCAGTTTGCCAGCCCGACAAAAGCGGGCATCACCGCCCCGAACACCATGATCAGGCCGTGAGAAGTGGTCATCTGATTAAAAAATTCAGGCCTGACCAGCTGCAATCCAGGCTGAAACAGTTCGGCGCGAATGGTCAGCGCCATACAGCCGCCGATAAAGAACATGGTCAGACTGAAAATCAGATAGAGCGTACCAATATCTTTATGATTAGTCGTATAAAGCCAGCGGGTAATACCTGAGGCAGGACCGTGGTGGCCTGTGCTATGGACTGTCTGCTCTAAGCTACCCATCACCCTACTCCTTCAACAATTCACTGATTTGCTGAACGCTAACCATGCCACCCTGGTTACCCCACGAATTACGTTCGTAAGTGATCACTGACGCCAGATCGACCGCATTAAGCTGTTCGCCAAAGGCCTGCATCGCAGTACCTGAACGACCATGCAATACAATACTAATATGTTCTGCCGGATCGCCCTGCATCAGCTGACCGCCCGCCAATGCAGGAAAGACACCGGGAATTCCCTGCCCCTCCTGTTGATGGCAGGCCGCGCACGTGGCTTTATATACCTGCTCACCTCGGGTCATCAGTTCAGTCTGACTCATCTCACGCTGCGCCGACTGCGCTGCGGCAACCTTCAGACTGGCCTGTTCCGCAACCCACAGCTGATAGTCTTCGGGAGATTTCACATCGACCACTATCGGCATAAAACCATGATCCCGGCCACATAACTCAGCACACTGTCCGCGATAGATCCCTGGTTCATCCACCAGGGTCCAGGACTCATTTACAAATCCGGGAATGGCATCTTTTTTTACTGCCAGCGCAGGAACCCACCAGGAGTGGATGACATCGTTCGAGGACAACAGAAAACGGACTTTCTTGCCGGCAGGAATCACCAGAGGATTATCCACCTCCAGCAAATAGTGCTCCCCCTTAAGTTGCTCGTTATTGATTTGTTCACGGGGAGTAGCAAGAGAGCTGAAAAAATCGATGTCCTGATTAAGATACTTATAACGCCATTTCCACTGATATCCGGTAATCTGAATATCAATATCAGCGCTGTTTTTATCGTACATCTGAATCAGGGTGGTACTGGCAGGGACTGCCATAGAGACAAGGATAACCACGGGCACAATGGTCCAGATGATTTCAACCCAGGTACTTTCGTGAAAATGCGCAGCTTTCGCGCCACGGGATTTACGGTGCCAGATAATTGACCAGAACATTACGCCGAACACCACAATCGCAATGGCAACACAGATGTAAAAAATAATCATGTGCAGGTTATAAACGGAACGACTGATCTCAGTTGCCCCCTCAACCAGATTTACCTGCCACTGTGCTGCAACCAGCGGCGCATAAAAAAGCCCCGCAAAAAACAGGACCCTTCCAGTACGTCGTATCATCCCCAGGCCTCCTTGCTGCTGAACACTCAACAGCTGTACACCAAGCCTAAATAATCCTTTTTAGTCCAATTCAATATCGCAGTTGATTACTTGGTTATAAGCCAGTATAGCAGCAGATTTCAGAGTGCAAGGGGAAAGTTCTGAAGGTGAACAGAGCACAGGGGCGCATTCAAGCCGCCCCTGTTGGAGAGAAAAAATCGTCCATGTATTCTGAAAAAAGACCTACCCTGCCAACGTCGTTAAAAGCCAGAACAGTAACGAAATCAACACAATCAGAAACACCGCTGAAGCCAGCAGTCCTAACCACATCGATTGCATCGGAATATTATATTTCCTTTCTCTTTCGTCAGGCGGCTTCGTAAATACCATGCACCATGACCTGTGAATTCTGGCAATCCAACTCATTAACATTAGCAGTTTTTCAGAGAATCGGGTCGGATACATAAGCACCACTCCTCTTATTAACTGCGCCTCTTAAGGTATAGTTGATAGCCAAGCAAAATAGCCAACAGAATTGCAAAAATAAGTTGCTGTAAGAAGTCAGAACGGATCTGCCAGATAAAGTGTAACAGCACCAGCAGACTGGCAGGATAGATAAGGGTGTGAAGTTTTTTCCAGCGCTTTCCAAGCCGGCGCCGCATCCCGTGCGTGGACGTTATCGCCAGAGGCAGCAATAACAGTAACGCCAGCAACCCCACCACGATATAGGGTCGCTTAGTCAGTTCGGTCATCAGAATATCCCAGCGCCAGCCCAGCAAAAAAGTAGCAAACGCCAGCAGATGGAGCACTGCATAAAAGAATGCATAGAGGCCTAACATACGCCGGTAACGGGTCAGCCATCGCCAGCCCAGGAACTTGCGCGCCGGTGTAACCCCCAGCGTCAGCCATAGCCAGCATATCGCCCAGAATCCCAGTTCTTTGACAATATACATAGCAGGATCGGCCCCCAGATTATCGGTCAGCAGCCCTTCAACCAACACCCCAAGTGGCAACAACAATAACAGGAAAAAAAGCCACCAGCGCAAAAGCCCCATACGCTCCGCTGACACCGTCAGAACCACCGGGTCAGATCCATCCCCTTATAGAGATGAGCAACCTGACCGGCATAACCATTGAATGGCAGAGTATCAATAATATTGGGCGTTAGCAGCGAAGAAGGTAACCGGCGCTCGGTAGCCTGAGACCACCGGGGATGGTCAACCGCCGGATTTACATTGGCATAGAAACCATACTCATCCGGCGCAGTGATATTCCAGCTGGTTGACGGCATTGTTTCGCTGAAGTGGATACGGACAATCGATTTAATCGATTTAAAGCCATACTTCCAGGGCACTACCAGCCTTAAAGGCGCGCCATTCTGTGGTGGCAGCGCATTACCGTAAAGCCCCACCGCCATCAGTGTCAGTGGATGCATTGCCTCATCCATTCTCAGGGCTTCAACATAGGGCCACTTTATCGTGCCAAAAAAACCTCTCTGGCCCGGCATCTGTTCCTTATCCAGTAAAGTCGTGAACTGCACATATTTAGCTTTCGATGTGGGTTCAAACCGCCTGATAAGATCTGCCAGAGAAAAACCGGACCAGGGAATCACCATAGACCAGGCTTCAACACACCGGAGGCGGTAGATCCGGTCTTCCAGAGTATGAGGGGCAAGAATATCTTCCAGATTATAGTTGCCAGGCTTTGCCACTTCCCCACTGATCTCAACCTTCCAGGGATCAGTAACAAATTTCTGCGCATTACGTACCGGGTCACGTTTGTCGGAACCAAACTCATAAAAGTTATTATGAGTAATTGCGTGATAGTAGGGAGCCAGAGTTTCACTGGAGGATAACTCTGTATTGCGCACCGCATCAGCCAGCTTAGGTTGCAGCCACTGAGGCCCTTTATAGCGGGGAAGATCAGCTGGAATGTCATAGCCGGCCGCACCCGCCAGTGATGGTAAACCCACCATCGGAATTGCAGCAACGGACAGCGCCGCCTGCATAAAACGGCGCCGATCCCTATAAACCGACTCAGGGGTAATCTCAGAAGATTTTATCGGTTGTGATTTACCACTCGAATACCTGTCCAAAACAACCTCCGGCTATAGGTCAGCAAATTAACTGGTAAGTGATTTACGTTTACGTAGCAACCAGAGAACCGGACCAGATAGTGTATAACCCAGCAACAGCAGCCAGAGGAAAATAGGCGGACTGATTGAGATAACACCGATCGTCAGCACAATCACCAGCAGAATCATAAACGGGATCTTACCCTTCGGATCGACATCCTTAAAACTATAGTAAAGTACATTACTGACCATCAGCACACCCATCAGCGCAACATAAACAGCAATAGGATAAACAAAGCTGCTGACATCGAGATCAAATTCGACACAGGCCCAGACTAAACCGGCAACGGAAGCAGCTGCAGCGGGACTCGGCAGACCGATAAAGTATCGCTTATCCACTGACCCTATCTGTGTATTAAAACGCGCCAGTCGCAGTGCCGCTCCGGCAACGTAAATGAATGCACAGAACCAGCCAAACTTGCCGGCACCACTAAGCGCCCAGCTGAACGTTACCAGCGCGGGGGCGACACCAAAAGAGACCATATCTGACAACGAATCATACTCCGCGCCAAAAGCGCTCTGAGTATTAGTCAGACGGGCAACGCGGCCATCCAGACCGTCCAGTACCATCGCTACAAAAATCGCGATTGCGGCGTTATCAAAAACCCCGTTCATTCCAGCCACTACCGCATAAAATCCACAAAACAGCGCCCCTGTGGTAAACAGATTCGGCAGCAGATAGATACCTCTGCTTCTGGGTTTAGGACCTGCCTGATCCGGGCGTGCCTGTTCCTGATCTGGCTGTTCAGATGGTTCCGGTTTGTTTCCCTGCGGGTCATTCATAGAGCTATTTACACCAATGGATTAACAAAATGTATCGACATTCTACTTTTCCGAATCAGGGAAAGCTATGTCTACAAGAAAGCCGGGGACAGAAACAAGGTCAGGACCCCAGAAGAACCCGGTCAACAAACTTGCGCACCAGAACATTCGACTCGGGGGTTTCAACCGCTGCGTTTAAAACCCGCTCAAGCTGACCGTCACCATCAGTGTAATGAGATTTATAAAAAGTCAGACGCTCAATCAGGGTCGCTTTATCCACTTCCGGATGGAACTGAAAGGCCCAGAAGGGCTTACCCTTCAGTTTAAAACTGTGGACACACTGATCGGTATAAGCGAGTAACTGACAACACTGGGGCAGAGTTTCTGCATACTGACGATGCACCGAGACAGCCGCAAACTGATCGGGTGTATCATGATAGAGCGGATCACTGATCGCCGCGTCTGCCAGCGTAATCGGAATAGATCCCATCTCAAAGCCAACATCCTTATGCAGAATCTCGCCACCCAGCGCGAGTATGGCCAGCTGAAAACCGAAACAGGACGCAAATACCGGCTTACCGGTTTCACCACAATGTTTGATCAGTCCCTGACACCCCTCGATAAACCTGAACTGCTCAGGCTTCAGGACATCCGCCTCACTGGCACCACCGACAAGCAGTGCATCATAATCATCAGCAGCGGTCGCGGGGAAATCAGGTGTATCAAAGACGTTGAGTATTTCTATCTGCTCCGGTGTCACACCACAATAGGCAGCAAAGCTGATATGTTCCTCCCGGCGCACCTGATCACCATCACGAATCTGTAACAGCAGGATTTTCAGTTGTTCCCGGGTTTTCATAAATGAGCCCTTGTACACACATATTAAGTCTGACCTACCTGTATAAGAATACCCTGCCAGATTAAAGACTCAATAGAAAAAGGACGGTGGGACAGAAATACAGCGTTTTAGCGTACACTGCCTGACGGACTCTCCCCGCCTACTTCAGCCCGGGCAGAAAGAATGGAATATCAATCCGCTTCTCTGTCAGTTTGCGAGTGATCACCTGTTTCAACGGCGCAAAATTATTGGCGATTCTCAGAGTTGCCTTCCGGGCAATTTTTGCTGCAAAGTTATCATTGGTAAATAACCCAACCACAAGATTAGTACCCATATACAACGGCCTGGTAACCCGCATATGGTTTGTCTGGTATTTTTCCAGCACAGTGTAACTGCCGATATCCATCCCCCTGGAGAGCGCATGCTTAATCTCTTTGGTGAGCGTTTCCTGACTGCGCAACCCAAGATTGAATCCATGTGCCGTAACCGGATGCATTCCCACAGCAGCATCGCCAATCACCGCATACCGGCGGCCGATAAACTTATTGGCATGTACCGCAACCAGCGGATAGAGATGGCGCCGACCATAGAGCTTCATACTGCCCAGCTGCCCCTGAAGACGCTGTTCGATATCCGCAGCAAAAGCCTCTTCACTCATATTGAAGATAGTATCGGCTTCAGCACTGGAGACCGTGACGACAATGGATGACAGATTGCCCGTCATCGGCAGAATTGCCAGCGTGCGGCCATAATGGAAACACTCAAAGGCGGTCTGGTTATGCGGCAGTGTATGTTCCATACGACAAACAATAGCGGTACGGGAAAAATCCTTCATAGTAGCCGGCACCCCCATTTTGCGGCGGGTTTCTGAAAAACGACTGTCGGCAGACACCAGCAGATCACACTCAACACGCTCACCATCAGACAGCAGGACCCAGGCGCTATCGACTCCACTACCGACATCCTCAACCGAAATTTCGGTCAGCAGTTCGACATTGCCAATACCTTCGACAACCTCAAAATATGCTTTCCGTATTTTATCGTTTGGCACCAGATAACCAAGGGCATCAAGACCGGCATCATCATTATCGAAGTTCAGGGTGTAGCTGGAATTACCATCCAGCACTTTTGCGGCACAGATCGGTGAGACATCCTTATCAGCCAGCTGTTGCCATGCACCCGAGGCTTTCATCATCTCCACCGACAGGTGAGTCAGAGCAATTTCACGACCATCTTCAGGAGGCTCTCGCAGTGTTGTCAGGGATGAACGCTCCACCAGTAACACTTTCAGGGAAGTGTCCCCCAGGGAGCGGGCAAAACTTAGCCCGGCCGGGCCTGCGCCAATGATTACGATGTCATATTTCATACCGGACCTCAGGGCGACCGAGCGCCATTGCAACTTGAATATGACCGCAAACAGTACCGGCTATGACAACAAATTTCCCTAATCCAGATCAACCTGAATCAACAAAGATATGATTAGATAACTGGCGTATTGCACTTTCAGAAACATATGTAAGAATATATTTCACATACCACAACATATTTATCGTAATAGATTCACACCGCAAACCTTTGGACACCCATCTATATGGACACCCGCTCCCTTAAGTTTTTCATTAGCCTCTGTGACACTCTTCATTTTGGCCGGGCCAGTGAAGCATGCCATATCAGCCCTTCAGCCCTGACCCGGGCCATCAAGCAACTGGAAGACTCGCTGGGTGTCCAACTGTTCGAACGGGACAACCGCACTGTCAGCCTGACCCGTGAGGGAGAACGTTTTCAGGAATATGCCCGGGAAGCTCTGACACAGTGGGATGTGGTACGTAATTCACTGCTGGAAGGCGCCCAGGAGCTTCAGGGAGAGATCAGTGTCTACTGCTCAGTCACCGCCAGTTACAGTTTCCTTTACGATATTCTCAGTGACTTTCGCAAACAGCACCCCAGAATCGAACTCAAGCTGCATACCGGTGATCCGGAAAATGCGATTCAGCGGGTGCTGGCTGGCACCGATGACATAACAATTGCGGCGAAGCCCGACTCACTGAACGCCAGCCTGGCATTCAAACATATTGCCACGTCGCCACTGGTGTTTATCGCACCACAAAAAGATATCCATCTTGATCAGATGCTCAGCGGTACACCGGACTGGTCTGCAATACCGATGATTCTGTCTGAAGAGGGTGTATCACGAAAACGGATAGATCAGTGGTTTAAAGCGCGGCAGAACAAACCGCTTATCTATGCACAGGTTGCAGGTAACGAAGCGATTGTCAGCATGGTCAGTCTGGGCTGTGGGGTGGGCATTGTCCCCAGAATCGTGCTGGACAACAGTCCGCTGGCGGAACGGGTGCGAATCCTCAATATCCAGCCAGAACTAAAAGCCTACGATGTTGGTCTGTTCGCGCTGAAAAAGAAACTGCAGAGTCCTCTGATCGACGCCTTCTGGTCACAAATCCGCTAGCAAAACAGGGCTACTCTGCCACCACCCGCTTGCCTGGTTTATTAACCAGATAGATACCCAGCGCCACCAGCAGCAAAGCCCCCAGCATATCAAGCGAGATCTGTTCATCGAGAATCAGCCAGGCAAACAGCACACCAAACAGAGGCGTCAGAAAGGTAAAGCTGGCAACTTTCGACGCCGGATAGTGACTGAGCAACCAGAACCAGGCCAGATATCCGGCAAACGCCATTAATACTGTCTGAAACAACAGCGATCCAATCACCATTGAAGTCAGATTAGTGATGCCCGGCTCATCCAGCAGCCATGACAGCAGCGGCAAGGCCAATGCGGACACCACTAGCTGATACAACAGCACCCGGGAGGGCGACTGATGTCGCTGAGGAGATGCTTTCAGCACCACCGTTGTTGCTCCCCAGAAAAAAGCCGCCGCCAATGCCATGCTATCGCCCAACAGAGAAGCCTCACCAGCAATTGAGTCTCTGAAAGCAAAGAAAACGCCGACAAACGCGATTAACAGACCCACGACCTGTGATCTTTGCAGTGACTCATCCGGAACAAACAGATAGATCCCCAGCGCCACTATAAAGGGCGATGTATAGAGAAATATTGTCGTATGGGATGCGGTGGTCAGGGTCAGGGCGATATAGATCAGCAGAAACTCGATAGCAAACAGTACACCTAATAATACGCCCCACCAGAAAGCGCCGTCGTCACGAAAGATCTTCTCTCCCCTGCAAACCATCCACATCATCAGCAACAAAGATGCTCCGGCGGAGCGCAGGCCTGCCTGCATCAGCGGTGACACACCTTCCAGGCCAAACTTAACCACCGTCTGATTCAGACCGAATAACATACACAACCCAATCAACAGCGCAATGGCCGGGCCATCAAAGGAGGTTTTAATCATGCACTGAACAGTGCTTCAAGTTCCGGTGAAATATAGGGACGGCCGCGCTCGTTCAATGCCGTGCCGATCACCAGTCCATTAACACACACCTTGTCATCGCTTATCCGGACAACACGCTGGCGAAAACCAAACTTCACTTTGCTGATCCGTTCCAGAGCCACTTCAACCCGAAAGCGATCACCGCTCTTCAATGAAGACTTATAATCCAGCTCCGAACGGATCACCACCAGATGAATACCCGCTTCAGTCAATGCGGCAAAATCGACACCGTTGCTGAGCAGAAATTCATGTCGGGCATGCTCCAGATAGTTAAAATAAATACCATTGTTGACGATGCCCTGCATATCCAGTTCATAGTCCCTTACACTCATTTCGATACTGAACATTTCACTTCCCCGACAAAAAAAGGGTGCGATCATAGCACCCTCTGATAACCGTGTAATTAAGGATTATTTAATGCGTAGAGCGGGCCGGTTGAAACGAGTCAGGCGCCAGAGACTCGATCAGTTTCAGCAGTGACTCAATACCATCCTGCAGATTAAGATTATTATCAATCAACTGAATATTGTCTGGCAGACTATCGACAAACTGGCGATGCCGGGTCAGCCGTTTAACGATCTCGGCTTCACTTTCCCGTCCCCGTTTCATCAGCCGCTGATGCAATATCGTCTCATCCACCTCTACCAACACCGGAATCAGATTAGGATAGGCATGCATCGCAATCTGCAAATATTCCCTGGAACCGTTAATCACCACATTGATCCCTTTCGACAACCAGTTGTCGATCTCTGAACCGATCCCATAGCTGTAATCATGGGAATACCACTGCATAGCAAACATGCCCATACCGGCACGCATGTCAAACTCTTCAGGCGAAAGATGGATATGGTTTTCACCGCCGACATTCGGCGCGCGGGTAATATAACGATGGGCCACAAAACAGCAATGATGTGTCTGCAGGCGCTGGCGACACCCCTCAAGCAGGCTATCTTTACCACTGCCTGAAGCGCCAATCAGATAGAGCAGTTTTCCACTCATAGGATGATCTCGGAGTACTTAACCAATTATTGTGAGACCAAGAGTAATACGCTTAAATTGGAAACGCCAGTATTGATTAGCCCGGCACCATCGTGTTGGTGGCCGATAAAACCTCAGGCCAGCATCTTCTGCTCAAAGACCACAACATAGGTATCGTTCCAGCGTGGAAATAAACTCGTCTGGCGCCATAAAGGCTCCTGAGAATACCGGGAAAAACGCTGGATTAACCCACTGGATATATAACTGAGGTCACCGGGGCTGACAGCGACGTTAACAACGCCTCCGGCTCCACCAGCAACACTATTAAGTGAACTGATCTGCAATGCAGCAAGTATAAAGGACAGTACTATCAGTCTGACTGACCGGATCATAATAACCTCCTCAGACCGGAACTCTGTTAACAGGCCATCCGGACTCACGGATACTCAGAAAGCTTCAGGTTCTGTGTGATGCCGGTCTGCATCCCCGGCTTTCGCGGCCGGAGGAATACTAATTATAGACTGAATAGATAATTCGCCAGAAAATATTAGAGATACATCCTTCTGACATACTCATCTCACAGGCAAAACAGCCGAAAAAAAAACCGCTCACTGAGCGGTTTTTTTAACAGACCAGAAAGCCTTACAGGCTCAGCACCTTCTCGCCACGGGACAGACCGGATACGCCGGTACGCACCACTTCCATAATATGGGTGGTACCCAGGGTTTCGATGAAAGCATCCAGCTTGTCGCTGGCACCGGTCAGCTGAACCGTATAGGTTGTCGGTGTGACATCGATAATCTGTCCACGGAAAATGTCCGCAGTCCGTTTGATCTCAGCACGCATCTGACCACTGGCCTTCAGTTTAATCATCATAAGCTCACGCTCAATATGATCCCCTTCCGTCAGATCGACCACTTTCACCACATCGATCAGCTTATTCAGCTGCTTGGTGATCTGTTCAATCACCCGGTCACTACCAATAGTCGTCACTGTCAGGCGTGACAGGGTCGAATCTTCCGTTGGCGCAACCGTCAGCGACTCAATGTTAAAGTTACGCTGGGAGAACAGACCCACAACCCGGGACAGCGCACCCGGCTCGTTTTCCATCAACACAGAAATAATATGTCTCATGATCAGGTTCTCTCCGTCTTGCTCAGCCACATATCACGCATAGAGCCACGCGGTACCTGCATCGGGTATACATGCTCAAACGGATCTACAGCGATATCCATAAATACCATACGATCCTTCAGGGAGAACGCTTCTGTCATCGCCGCTTCCAGATCTTCATATTTCTCAACCTTCATGCCAACATGGCCATAGGCTTCAGCCAGCTTGACGAAGTCAGGGAGTGACTTCATATATGACTGTGAATGACGGGACTCATAGTTCATATCCTGCCACTGACGCACCATTCCCAGTGACTGGTTGTTCAGACAGATAACCTTAACCGGAATGTCGTACTGGCTGATAGTCGACAGTTCCTGAATGTTCATCTGGATACTGCCTTCACCGGTGACACAAACCACCTCCTCATCGGGGAAGTTCATCTTCACACCCATTGCCGCTGGCAGACCAAAGCCCATGGTGCCCAAACCACCTGAGTTGATCCAGCGATTGGGCTTATTGAACTTATAATACTGCGCCGCAAACATCTGATGCTGACCTACGTCAGAACAGACATAGGCATCACCTTTAGTGACCTTACTCAGCATCTCAATAACCTGCTGCGGCTTCATCAGTTCGGAGTCATCGGTACGGAAACGGCCACCGTGACGGCCACGCCACTCCTCAATCTGCTGCCACCAGGAATCAATCGATTCTTTACCAGGCTGCTTCTTGCTGCCCTTAACCAGTTCAATCATCTCCTGCAATACATGCTTAGCAGGCCCCACGATCGGCACATCAGCCTGGATGGTTTTCGAGATGGAAGCGGGATCGATATCCACATGGATAATTTTGGCTGTCGGACAGAACTTATCCACGCCATTGGTTACCCGGTCATCAAACCGCGCACCCACGGCCAGAATCAGATCTGCATGATGCATCGCCATGTTGGCTTCATAGCTACCGTGCATTCCCAGCATACCGATAAACTGACGATCCGTACCCGGATAGCCGCCCAGTCCCATCAGAGTGTTGGTCACCGGCGCGTTAAGCAGCTTAGCCAGTTCGGTCAGCTCGGCACTGGCATCACCCATGATAACGCCGCCACCGGCATAGATAACCGGACGCTTCGCACCCAGCACCATATCGATCGCTTTCTTAATCTGACCACTATGACCACGGCTGACCGGGTTATAAGAGCGCAGCTTAATGCTTTTCGGATACTCGTAGTTAAAGCGGTCGGTCGGATTGGTCATATCCTTCGGGATATCAACCACAACCGGCCCCGGACGACCACTTTCTGCAATATGGAACGCCTTCTTGATAATTGAAGGGATATCTTCAGGGTTCTGGACACTGAAACTGTGTTTAACCACTGGGCGGGAGACACCGATCATATCGGTCTCCTGGAACGCATCTTCACCGATCAGGAAGCTCATGACCTGTCCGGTAATGACCACCATCGGAATTGAATCCATATACGCGGTAGCAATACCGGTAATCGCATTGGTTGCACCCGGACCGGACGTTACCAGCGCCACACCGGCTTTACCGGTTGCACGGGCATAGGCATCAGCCATATGGGTTGCAGCCTGTTCATGACGAACCAGAACGTGTTGCACCTCTTCCTGCTGGAACAGTGCATCATAAATATGCAGCAGCGCTCCGCCCGGATAGCCGTAGATGTGTTTCACACCCTCATCCTGAAGGGCGCGAATAACCATTTGTGCGCCTGAAAGTTGTTCCACAATAGTATCCTCAAATTACACGCAGCAAAGCATGTATAAAAATTCTGATACTGGAGGATGTTATGACGCGCCTACTGGTGTGAAATAACATCAACCAGCAGGCTTTTGCGAAGATGACCGGTACGGTCAGAGAAAGGCAAAAGCAACTCTTCATCCGGTGATTAAGTGTGGGTACACACTGTAAACCCGGGAAAATAAGCTGGGTGTGCTTATCAGGTTTCTGCTTCGGGGTAACCTACTTGGCGCAGAAACAACTAAATTGTGCCGCCATTCTGCCAGCAGTACAGGAATTGATCAATAGATCAGCGGTGATAAATACTATATTTTTCAGATGCTGAAACGGATAGCTGCAGAGCAGTAGAGGAGAGTGCTATAGTGGTGAAAAAGCATTTATCATTTTTTGAGTCGGAGATCGTTGCATGAGCATTGCGGAAATTAAAAACAAGGAACGCGCACTCAATGAGTTTGTACTGGTATTGCGCAAAATAATGGTTGAGCCCGGCATCTGCGATACCGCGCTGGAAATCACCCGCAAACATATTGACGATAAGCACGCAAATGTGAAGATTGCGGATGAGTTATCCGCCACCACCAGTATCAAGATTCCGGTGGAACACAGCGAAGCAGACACCCTGTTTCTGGAGATGCTGAAAGATCTGGTGCGGGACGAGAAAGCACTTTATTAAAGCCCCTTCGTATCAGTTACAGCTTTAACCAATTACAGAGGCCCGAAAGGGCCTTTTGTCAAAATCCGGATTAGCCCCTTAACTTACCCTGCGGTATAACTTAAACTCCACACATCTGAGGCAGTGAAGCCACATACCTATAGCCAATAGCGCCGCGCTACTTTTCACCCCGCATAGCGCAAAGCATTAATGACCCCAAGAATTAAAGGAATAATTCAGATGTCACCTCCAAGAACCGCCTGTTTTGACAGCTATTTTTTCATCAGCGTCAACGGCATCAGTCACAGCTCCGCACAGTCATTTCAATTCTATAGCAGTGATGATCAGATGCAGCAGGAGTACATCGAAGCCAAACAGCAACGGATGGAACAACCGGGCTATAGTATTTTTAGCTGGGACTGGACACCTGAAACCGAAAAACGCAACGTCTGGCTCAGCATCGAATGCGACGAAGGCGGGCCAATCAAACTGCCATTGTTCAAAGCTGTCGACAAACAGGAATATCAATATCTGGATGGACAGTACGAGCAGAATTATCATCTGCAGGCGGTTGTTCCGCTAACGCTGCTACCCAGTTATCAGCCACAACAGTACCCAGAGCAATATATGGCTCCCGTACGTAATGGTTATATCTATATTTTCCGGGGCAATCAGCTGTGGCGCGAGCTCGAGATAAAAAACAAAGAAGACAGCGGCGCAGAGTTTCGTGACACCCATCTTTACCACCACCGGGAAGGCTTTGAAAAACCATTCAAAAAAGGCCCTCGCAAAGCTGTCGGCAAACCACTCAGAGATATCTGGCTGCCGACCAAAGCCAATGCCTCTGCTCAATCTCTGCATATCGCGTATTCAGAGGTTCAGTGGAGCGCCGCCTATCTGAACTTTCTCGAACACCCCGATAATCAAGCGATCCTTCGGCAACGCACCAGCCTGATTACTCACCGCAGCATTAACGTTCTGGGAGAAAAACTGAACACCACGTTCAAAACTATGCGGCTGCGCGAGCCGGAGATTGAACAAAAACTGGCCGACCCCAGCCGCTATAATCAAGACCTCAGTGGCAACCACCTGCAACATCTGTACGACGGTGTAAGCTACGAAGTCGATTCGCTGCGCAATAACAGCAGCAGCCTGCTGTCAACCTTGGAGAATAGCACTCATCAGCGGCTGGAATATGGCGCCCGGATTGCACAGTACGACCGGAAAATGGATAACGTCAACCAGGAAGACAGCCTCTGGCAACCCCACAGCTCGATTGACTATCTGGCCGATGCCAGAGCCCGGCAGCTAAAACTCATGGTGCTGCCCGACCCGCTATTCGAGCTTCGCCACCAGACACAGATGGCGCTGCAGGTCAGTACCTGCCTGTTTCATATACTGGAAGATGCCAGTCAGCAGAAATACTTTCAGAACGCCGAGCTGGTGCAACGCTTTGTCGTGCCGGACACACTGCCCAACGGTCAGGAAAACCCCAACCACAAACACCTGGACAGCTTTAACTACAGCCCTATCGGCGTATTCCAGCGCACTCTGCGCACGATAGAACGCCAACGCTGCCATGCGGATATGGCGCTGTTCCAACAAACCCTTGGGCAAACGTTGGATAATCCCGCTACTGCTGCGGCTGTGCGGGATATCACCAGCCAGGAACGGGGTGCCGTCGGCGCCTACCGCTTAGTCGGCAATGCCATCCAGGCCCTGAGCCTTAACCTCGCCACTATCGACCCGTTGCAGGACAAACAGCAATCGCAAGACTGGCCCGGCCGCACCACCATCGCCAACTTCTACACCCGGGGTGCCAGCCATCCGCTGCATGCCCTTCTCTACCCACCTGCCGATCAGGTGCCACTGGACATAGCCTTCTCTGCGCCCGCACCTGTAAACGATGGCAGCGGCCTGGCAACCACCGACAATATCGCCCGCTGGGCCGGAAATACCCTGCTGCTGGATGATCAGATAGAAAATCTGGAACAGGCGCTCCTGCTGGCCGAAAACAGCGAAGACAGTTTTGGCGGCAGCCGCCGCGTCCTGAATACCGCCGACGGCATCCTCAGTGGATTCTTTACCGCTATGCTGGCGTTGCAGAACAAAGCCAGCGCCCGCGCCAGCCTCAGCGAACGGGTCGAAACCATCGGGTTCAAGGCCGCCTACCTCGACAATGTTCGTCTTGCCAAACTGATAGCGCCGGACAGTTTCGGGCAGGCTACCTTTATTCCCACTTCCGGCGAACCGATTGCGGGTGCCTATGTCGTCGGGGTACACAGTAAAAAAGCCGGTCTGCACTTTGGCCTCACAGAAGAGCAGCGCCAGAAAACCACCTCAAAACGCACCGGCGTACTTCAGGATAGCAACGGTAAACTGCTGGCCTCCACCAATAAACGCAGCCTTAAAGGCACTGAGTTAAGACGGGGCGCCACCGCCCGTAGCAAAGTCGACCTGCGGGTTCTGACAGTACCCGATGACAACCCCATCACCCAGATGAAAGTCGAACAATTAACCAAAGAAGCCGATCTGGCGGATAAACTGAAACCCCAGAGCAAAGCGGGCGAAATCGCGGGGCAGGTCTACACAAGACTGGGGGTTCCCTACTTTATTGTGGCACTGGAGATCGTGAATCTGCAGAGGACGGTTGCGGGATTTGATGACAGGCATGGGGTTATATATAAACTTTCAACATCTACTAGCGCAATTGTTGACCTTGGTGTAGCCCTTGTAAACGCAGCAAACGTTTTGACCAGAGAGGCCGGGCTGGTCGCAAAAGCAACCAGCTCAACCTTTCTTAAGATCCCAGAAGCAGCTAGTCAGTTTCTCTCATTTCCATCGTTAAACCTGCATCTGAAAAGCACTATCAGCCGCCTTAAATTTGCAGGCATTGTCGGCGGCATACTCACCACGGCGGTTGCCATATGGGACACCGCTATCCTGATCGGCGAGCAGGATAAAGATGCCGCCTTTGCGATGGGTATGTTTGCCACCGGTACCGCGATCTCAACTATCGGCAGTCTCTACACCGCCACATTCCTGCTGAGTCCCCTGGGCTGGATCGGACTGGCGATCGCCCTGGCAGGCTTCGGCCTCTATTTGCTGTTTAAAGACAGCCCCATGCAGAACTGGCTCACCAACGGACCCTTCGGTAAAACGCCCGCCAAGGAGGGACATTACGCCTACCTGCAAGAACCGCAACAGGGCTACCAGTCACTGCTTAGCCTGATTCTGAATATCCAAATTAAAACCTATCCTCTGCATCAAGTCGAGATCCCCGCTGACCTGAGAATGCGGGCTGAAGGCCTGGGGGCAACCCATGCGGTCTGGCTCAGTAGCAACCTGCTGGGTATATTCGACCCCGACAAAGTAAAGATTGAGCTGCACGCCAAAGCCGCCGTGCTGGAAAACCGCTTCCATAGCTTCGACGGCCACTACGGAAAAGTCACCCGGATCGACCCACAGATCGCCCGGCCCTGCTACCGCCACGTAACCGGCCAGGGCTGTCTGGTCTTCTATCGCTATCGCAAAACGATTGTCCAGCCTGAAGATACCCGACTGATCCGAGGGGACAACCTGATCAGCTACCAATCCCACTTCCACTGCCGGGCCCAGTTAAGGGTCGGCGACTTTATCTTCCCAGCGCCACCGCCGGGCAAGCTACAAAGCGCAGGGGTAGCAACAGCGACACCAGCATTCAGCGAGCCGGAGTACTGGTGGGCCGATGAAACCGATTACAGCGAACAGACCATAAAACTATGACCGACACAGCACAATACGCCGATACAGCCTGGAACAGCGAACGCTATTCCAATCAGAAACCTCGCCCGGAACAAGGCACCCTGATTAAACTGCTGCAGGGCGGTGATCCCCTCCCCTGGAGCCGGGCTAACGAAACCGTTCCGGTCAGTATGATTCAGGAGCCAACACCGTCAGAGATTAAACAACGCATCAACGACAATAAAGGCGAGACCTATTGGGATGAAAATCAATGCACCATAGGTTCACTTAATCGCTGGGGATTAATCTACTTTTACATCACTATGTTTGCGAAAGGGTTTATTGTATTTGTTATTCCAGCATTTATCCTTGCGATCATTTTATTAATTATCATTGACGAATCTGTAAAAACATCTGAACTAATAGACGCTATATATGTATATATTCTCTATGTTTTTCTCCCTTCAGGCCTGATCTGGGGCTACTTCGAAGCCTCGGGCCGAGGCCACCTCCCCATGCCTTGGTTTATGAAAGCGGTCAAACATTTCACCTTCAGTCGTGCCACCGGCATGGTCACCCGCTATAAAAACAATAAAGAACTCTACAGCCATTCTTTCCCGGAGTTCGACTGCTATCTGGTCAGCAGCCCCAGCCATCAGGGCATTCTCAGCTATCAATTGCATCTGGTGCACCGCTATCATCGCTATTTCGACAGCATTCCCCTGCACGGTTTCAGCACCAGCCAGCAACCGGAGGAGTTCAAACGGATCTGGAATATGATTCAGCGCTATATGGACACCAGCCAGCCGATGCCCGATATCCCGGAGCTGGAGCTAGCCCGACCTCGCGACCCCACGACAGCGGCCTGGGATAAGCAACATAACCGCAAGCCCGATTACTGGTTTTCAATAGATGATGAAGCGTTTCAGGAAGCACTTCAGGAGCTGCGCTTCGGCCCCTCCATGGGCCCGGAGATTGACCTGTTTAATGGCGGCACTCAAGCCTGATAACGCCTAACAACACTAACGGACTGAATAGATAGAAATGGATTTCAAACAAATACCTCTCTATAGCGATACCGCCTGGAATAGCGAACGCAATTCCAACCAGAAGCCACGCCCGGAACAAGGCTCGCTGATTAAACTGCTGCAGGGCGGTGATCCCCTACCCTGGGGCAGGGCTAACGAAAGCATTCCGGTCAGTATGATTGCGGAACCTACCCCAAACGAGATCAAGCAGCGCCTAAAAGAAAATAAAGGGGAAACCCACTGGGATGAGAACCAGTATAGTGCTGGATCACTGAATAAATGGGGACTGATCTATTTTTACCTTACCGCAATAGCCAAAGGCTTTTGCACGATAGGCGGACCTCTTTTCATCATTGTGGTTTTAGGCTTTATTCTTTTTGACACCAGCTTAAATTTTAATGAACTATTAGAGGCCTTATATATATATTCTTTGTTTTCCTTCCATGCGGCCTGATCTGGGGCTACTTCGAAGCCTCAGGCCGGGACTACCTCCCCATGCCCTGGTTTATGAGAGCAGTTAAGCATTTTACGTTCAGCCGCAGCACCGGCATGGTGACCCGCTATAAAAACAATAAAGAACTCTACAGCCAGCCGATGCCCGATGTGCCTGAACTGGAACCCGCCCGGCCACGCGATCCCACGACAGCGGCCTGGGATAAGCAACATAACCGCAAGCCCGACTACTGGTTTTCAATGGATGATGACGAGTTTGAAGAGGCGATAAATCAACTGCGTGCCGAACAACGCTTTATGCCCACCCTGGGCCCTGAAATTGACCTGTTTAATGGCGGCATCAAGCCTGAGTGACAGGCATTCACTGCCATAACAGTTAACACATGGAGGTGTAACCGATGAATCAGTCCGTATTGAAAGATCTGAGTTTTTCCACAGCCAGTGAATACAATGAGAAGATGGCCAGGTTAAACAAAAACCTGAACCGTCTTAAGTACCAGCTGTTGTTCACTTGTCTGTTATTAGCGTTCACACTCTTTGCGATGATAAACTTCCCCTACCTGCCGGTATACGCATTTGTCATTATTTTCATATTCCCGGTTATATCTGTATCACGCCACATCAAACAATATGAACAAGCTATTGAAACACTGAAGGAATCCGTCGAGGATTTTGACTTTTATATGCACTAATTTCCGTCATAAAAAAACGCGCTGATTCTTTCGAATAGCGCGTTTTTTTATACTTCAGGCGGGCGGAATCAGATCACAAACAGGTGGTGCTTTTTCTTACCCAGTTTGACCAGGAAGAAACGACCGTAAGTGCCGTTTTCAGAAGCAAAAATGTCTGCAGCTTTCATATTGTCATCCATCCCCTTTTCGACGCCGTTGACGATCACAGCGTTGCGCTGCAGGGCATCTTTGATCTGCTTTCCGGAAGCGGCCAGACCGGCATCGCTGAGCAGTGTTGTCAGCGGAGTCTCCGCCAGATTAACCTCTGCCAGACTGGATGAAGGCAGCCCGTCCAGTTGCAGTTGCTCGAAGTCCGCTTCGCTCAGATCGGTCAGGTTACCGCTGAACAGTGCTTCAGTAATCCGCATTGCGGCAGTCAGACCGGTTTCACCGTGAACCAGCCGAGTCACTTCACGACCCAGGACAGACTGTGCTTCCGGACGACCTTCGCGTTCGATATCAGCCCTTTCCAGTGCATTAATCTCTTCAACAGACAGGAAGGTGAAGTATCTCAGGAAGTTGTAAACATCAGCGTCGGCTGTCTGCAGCCAGAACTGATAGAACGCGTATGGGGAGGTTTTAGCCGGAGACAGCCAGATGGTGCCGGACTCGGTTTTACCAAATTTAGTCCCGTCTGATTTCGTGATCAGCGGAAGGGTCAGACCAAACGCTTTATTACCGTTCATACGACGGGTCAGCTCAGTACCACCGGTAATATTACCCCACTGATCAGAACCACCGATCTGCAGGGTGCAGCCATGGCTGCTATTCAGCTGCTGATAATCGAAAGACTGTAGAATCATGTAGGTAAACTCAGTAAAGGAGATCCCATCGCCGTCACGATCAATCCGCTGTTTAACTGACTCTTTAGCGATCATCTGGTTGACTGAGAAATGCTTACCCACATCCCGCAGAAAGGTCAGAATATCCATACCGCGGGTCCAGTCGAGGTTGTTGACCACCTCTGCACTGTTTTCACCGCAATCGAAATCGATAAACTGACTGACCTGACCTTTGAGCTTTTCAACCCAGCCAGCCACGGTGCTGTCATCGTTAAGCTTGCGTTCCTGCGCCTTAAAACTCGGATCACCGATCAGACCAGTTGCGCCGCCTACCAGTGCCAGAGGCTTATGTCCGGCTTGCTGAAAACGTTTCAGTGCCAGCAATGGCACCAGTGAACCGATATGAAGACTGTCTGCGGTGGGGTCGAAGCCACAATAGAGGGTGACAGAACCATCAGCCAGGTGTTGTTCCAGCTCGTCTTCACTGGTCATCTGCGCGATAAGTCCGCGCGCACTGAGATCCTGCAGCAGCGTTTTGTCTGTCATTGCCTTCTATTTACCTTCACAAAATAAGTAATAATCATGGATTGGGGGCGTATTCTACCCTTCCACATTAAATCCGACAAACCTATGATGCGGGGATAAGCCTGTCACGCACACTTTTTCAGACCCTCGGGCCTTTACATGCACACCAGACTGTTCATGAGAACCGGCTGATGAGCCGTTTCAGAGAGAAACGGTTCTGATAGAACTTACCGGCGCCTACCGCTGCAGTGATGATATAAAAAAGAGACCACAGCGTCTGCGAATGCCGGACTTTTCGCTTAATGTGTAACGTTTTTCGCCGATATAGAGTGAATATGTCGATTATGTGACAACATCCGGTATAATTCAGCGAATTTTCAGATACTGAGGTATAGTGACGTGTTTCTAGTTGAGCGGTTAAAAAAGCATCTACCGAGCACCCACCTGATGGCAGTCATCATCTGTACGGCCATTATTGGCCTGACCGCGATGCTGATGCCTTCCACGGATGCTCCTGCTTCAGACGCGCCAACAAAATTTACTCAACCTCAGGTCAGCATCCCGGAAACACTGTCTCCGTTTAACCAGCCAGGCGATCACACGGATGTCAGCAAAGCTGATTTCGACAACACACAGATCGCAATGGCGTCTCAATCTCTTCAGCCTGCCCCCTCTCAGCCAACAGAGCAGACACCCGAAATATGGCAGGATATAACTGTACGCAGTGGCGATACCCTGACCTCAATTTTTAAGCGCGCGGGTCTTACGGGCCGGGATGCTTTTCTGGTCAGTTCTGCTGTCAAAGGGACTGACGCCCTGAAACGGATCTATCCTGGTCAGACCCTCAGTTTTGTTCTCGAAGATAAACAGCTGGTCAAGCTGAAACATATTCGCAACCAGTTAGAAAGTTCTCTGCTCACCGCCACAGATCAGGGTTACAGTGTTAAAGAGATAACCAAACACCCAGAAATCGCTGCCCGGTTTGCCACAGGCACTATCGAAAACTCCCTGTTTCTCGACGCTTCAGCTGCGGGCATATCAGACAAAATGATTATGGAGCTGGCGGCTATCTTCGGCTGGGATATCGATTTCGTTCTCGACCTGCGGCAGGGTGACAGTTTTAATCTGGTCTACGAAGAGAAGTTTCTTGATGGCAAGAAGATCGGCGAAGGTAATATTCTCTCTGCCCAGTTTGTAAATCAGGGAGAAACCTATACCGCCATCCGCTATACCGACAGCGATGGCAACAGCAGCTATTACACGCCTGAAGGTGACAGCATGCGTAAAACATTCCTGCGCAGCCCGGTAGATTTCGCCCGCATCAGCTCCAGCTTCAAATCACGTCGGAAACACCCGGTACTGGGCCTGACCCGTGCTCATAAAGGCACCGACTATGCCGCCCGCACTGGCACACCGATCAAAGCGGCTGGCGACGGCAAAATCATCTGGCGCGGCAAAAAAGGCGGCTACGGCAACTGCGTTATCGTTCAGCATGGCGGGAATATCACCACCCTCTATGGCCATATGAACAATTTTCGTAAAGGCCAGAAAACCGGTAGCCGCGTAAGTCAGGGAGATGTGATCGGTTATGTTGGCCAGACCGGGCTGGCGTCGGGCCCTCATCTGCACTACGAATTCCGGGTCAACGGTGTGCACAAAAACCCGCAGACAGTGAAGCTGCCGCAGGCTGCATCAATCGACAAAGCCGAGCGTAAAAAGTTCTTCTCTGTCGCTCAGGAGACGCTGGCACAACTGGAGTCGTTCAAAGCAACTCAGCTGGCTTCAGCGGCTAACTGATCTCAACAACCGGCAGGCAGAAATATTGATGAGCACTTCAATCTGTGCACCAATTTATATAGGTCTGATGTCGGGCACCAGTCTTGACAGTATTGATGCGGTTGCAGTGCGGTTTGAACCCGGGTTTGAGCTGATTGCCTGTCATAGTCAACCAATCCCCTCAGCGATCCACTCGTCCACCCTTGCACTGTTTAATCCCGGTGATAATGAGATTGAACGACTCGGTCGGCTTGATCTGGAACTGGCAGAACTGTTCGCCACTGCCGTCGAGAATCTGATCAGAGTGAACCATCTTGACCGTCAGCAGATCGCAGCTATCGGTAGCCACGGGCAGACCATTCGGCACCGTCCTGAAGCAAACTTTACCCTGCAGATCGGAGACCCGAACCTGATCGCCGAGCGCACCGGGATCACCACCATCGGTGATTTTCGCCGCAGGGATATGGCCGCTGGAGGTCAGGGTGCGCCTCTGGTGCCTGCGTTTCACAGTGCGCTGTTTCGCCACCCGGAGCATAACCGGGTGCTGGTGAATATTGGCGGCATGGCCAATCTGACCATACTGGAAGCGGCCGGGGATAAACCGGTGCTGGGTTACGATACCGGACCGGGTAATGTGCTGATGGACAGCTGGATTAAGCAGCACAAACAGAAAAGTTATGACAGGGATGGACAGTGGGCTGCTCAGGGACAGGTGTTGCCCCAGCTTCTTAAACAGATGCTGGCACTACCCTACTTCAGTGAGACTCCACCCAAAAGTACCGGTCGGGAGCAGTTCAACCAGTGCTGGCTGGAACAGATAGTAAATGCTCTTGCAGTCAAACCACAGCCTGAAGATGTGCAGGCAACCCTGCTGGAGCTGACAGCGGTCTCTATTGCCGATGCAATCAACAGCCACCCGTTAAGCGATCAGCAAGTATTTCTCTGTGGCGGCGGCAGCCACAACAGTCAACTGCGCAGCCGCCTGTCAGCGCTGCTCAAACCTCACTATCTGAGCACCACAGCAGAACTGAATCTTGACCCTGACTGGGTTGAAGCCGCAGCCTTCGCCTGGCTGGCCTACCGCACCCTGAACCGGATGAGCGGTAATGTCCCGGAGGTTACCGGCGCTGCAGGATACCGGCCGCTGGGCGCGATTTACTGGGGCAACTGAATAAAGAACAGACTACCAAATAGCCTTTTGTGCTACACCGATATTCGTCACTTCTTCAGCATCTTTTGCCTCCGGCATCACTAACAGCGTCCCTGTCGCCTGATGAAAACATCAGTCGCCGCCGGTTTGCGTCCTAAAAAGAGGTATTTCGCACAAGGCCTCATTAAATAAGCCATCATTTAAATAAGCTTTAATGAAATCATAGAAAAGTATTTCAGCCCGTGCCGAAAAACAAAAGCACTCGTTGAACGATGGAGGAGGCGCAGAGGGATTCAGTTTACCTGTAGCAGACAACCTTCTTATGAATGCTGGAGCAAATAAGACAGCAACATTAACCCGTAGCCAATAACGGAATAAGCTGGCTCTTGTTCACCATCAGATCTCCCAATGTGTATGTTCGCATGGTATCAATAAATGCCCGCATCCCTTCAGTCAGTGCCTTTTTCAATTCACAGCAGGGGAGTAACTGACAGGCTGTCGTGGTGCAATCGACACCGTCGAGATGATTTTCTAACTGCTCGATAACTTCACCAATATTAATCGATTCAGGGCTGGCCGCCAGTCGGATTCCGCCATTTTTGCCACGTATCGTCTGCACATATCCCAGCTTAGCCAACTGCCCAATCACTTTAACCATATGACTCTGAGAGACCTGATAAACAGTGGAGACCTCAGCCACACTACTGAGCCGCTCCTCTTCCAGACTGGCAAGGTACATCAAGGTACGCAGACCAAAATCGGTGAAAGCGCTTAACCTCATAGTTACTCCTGAAACGATTGAGATATCCAATAAAACGGGGTACAGACAACTATACCCCGTTTGATTGTCACACAATAGCCGAAGCAATCATAAACGCCTCAACAACAGATTACAGAAGGCTGTCAGTGCTGCAGCCTGTGGATAGAGCCTGCTCCACTGAGCCATCTGATCGGTACTGAAGCAAAAGAACAGCGACATAACACCAGCAACCGCTGCACTCTTAAGAAACAGCTTCACTTTACTCAAGCCAGACTTTCTCCCGGGCCAAACACTTCATAGTGAAGTCGCTCATCTTCAATATCGCGATTTTTCAAATGTTGATAGATCGCCTTCATGAAGGGTAATGGTCCGCAGAAATAATACTCGGCATTTTCCGGGCAATAGTGTTCCAGCCAATCAGCGGTAATATAGCCCTGATGGTCATAATCAATATCCTCACGGGCACCGCCGGAAAGCTCATCATAGAAAGTGGATGCTGTCAGTTGAGGGTAATCCCGCTTCAGACAGCCGATATGTTCGGCGAATGCATGAGAGCGGCGGTTACGGGTGCCATGCAGCCAGACTATTTTCCGGGAATCCCGACTGAACAGCATCTCGTTCAGCATACTCAGCATCGGTGTTATCCCCACCCCTCCGCTGATCAATACCACCGGACGTTTATTCTGTTGCAGAACCAGATCGCCACCGGGCATATGGATCGCCAGGCGACTACCCACTCTGATCTGTGTATGCAGATAGTTCGATACCCGCCCCTCAGGTATATCCGCAGCCGGCGAAGGTTCCCGCTTGACTGAGATTCGATACCCTTCTGCAGTATGACGATCTGAAAGACTGTACTGGCGAATCTCTTCATGCTCCCAGTCCGGATTGACAATCTTTACGCTGATAAACTGACCCGGAAGAAATTCAGGTAATGTCTTGCCATCCACAGGACTCAGATAAATAGAACGAATCTCATCACTCTCATCGACTATGCGGTTCACACTGAAGGCTTTAAAACCAGCCCACCCTTCAGCTTCTGCCTGCGCATAAAGCTGTTGTTCCCGACCAATAAGAATATCTGCCAACTGCTGATACGCTTCTGACCAGGCCTGCAGGACTGCGTCTGTTGCAACCTCTTCACCCAGCACTGCTCTGATCGCTTTAAGCAGGTTACGCCCGACAATCTCATACTGTGGCGGGGTGATATCAAGGCTGAAATGCTTCATAGCGATTTTCTCGACCGCGCCCCCCAGCGCACCTAGATTATCAATATTCGCGGCATATCCCAGAATGGCCGCCGCCAGGGTTGACTGCTGCCGACCATTTGCCTGACTCGCCATGTTAAAAACATGCTGCAGCTCTGGATTCTCAGTGAATAGCAGACCGTAAAAATGCTGTGTAATCGCCTCTCCTGAGGCCTCAATAGCAGGCACCGTTGCTTTCACAATGGCAATTGTTTCTGTTTGCATAACCACCCTTAATAATTTATTTAACTGATTTTTGATTTTTGTTTAGTGACGCGCTGAAGCTCAACGCCAGTGCTTCAGATTCCGTTGCAGTGTGTCGTAATGACCGGTTTCTAAACGAGGAAACAGCTCCCGTTCCTCAAACCGAATGTGGCCTTTTAGCAGGTGCGCAAACATCTTTAGTCCCTCGGCATCCTCAGCGTGCATCAATGCACGCAGTTGCCGGTGCTCATCCTTAAAGCGATCCAGCAACGGCTCGTTAACTCCCTGAATCAACAGCTCTTCCTCTTCGAAATGCGTATTGAGATCAGATTGCACCGCTTCACAGACCCTCGCCCAATAGCTCAGCATTACGTCAGAATCCTGCTCATAAAGATCCAGCAAACGCTTGGCATAGACCAGCGCAGTGTGGTGTTCCCGGCTCAAGGGTTTAAGAGTCTCTGATCTTTTCACTATCTGGCTCCGGAAATGACGACTTCATTAATATTCATTTGAAATGAATATTAATGAAGCATAACATTCATGTCAAATGAACATTATGAGAGACAGACAATGGTTATCTGGTCTACAAGTGAAATTGGTGTCTTTATTGCAGTTATCGGAATGATTATTTTGAAACTCTGGAGCGTTTGGCACGTGTCGCTCAAAGCGGGGGCAAATCGTGAAGGGCGAGCTATTTTTCTGGGGCTGTTAGCCGGCCTGACACTGTTTGGTCTGACCGCAAAAATATATATTTCGCATGTACTGAGTTAATCACAGAAAGGCTGATAAACAAAAAGCCAGCAGATGCTGGCTTTTAAAATGTTTTACAAACCTGGTGAGCGCGGGCTCTGGCCTGGTTTGTAATAGTTGTTAATCAGATCGAGAAAGAGGAGCCGCAACCACAGGTAGTCGTGGCGTTGGGGTTGTTGATTACAAACTGAGAACCCTGCAGGCCCTCTTTGTAATCCACCACCGAACCTACCAGATACTGATAGCTCATCGAGTCGATTACCATGGAAACGCCATCGTTATCGATCTCAGTGTCATCATCGGCAACCGCCTCATCAAACGTGAAGCCGTAAGAGAACCCAGCACAACCACCACCGGTAATGTAGACCCGCAGTTTAAGGTTATCGTTCTGTTCCTCTTCGATCAGACTTTTCACCTTGGCAGCCGCGGAATCGGAAAAAACCATATCCGGCTGCTGGTCAGTCATCTCTGTCATATCTGCTCCACTTAAAATCGTTTTACCTGTTCAAGCGCTATTATCTTATTAACCAAGTAAATTAGTCAAGTATAGATAATTCCTGATTATGGCATCATCCCGGCGTGACGCAGCCCTTCTGTTTCATCAAAACCAAACATAATATTGAGGTTCTGAATTGCCTGTCCGGCAGCCCCTTTAACCAGATTATCAATCACCGACAGGACCACTACGGTATCGTCATTCTGTGGCCGGAACACGCTGATACGGCAGACATTTGCTCCTTTGACACTCCGGGTTTCAGGCAGACTGCCCGCTGGCATTACGTCAACAAAAGGCTCATTGGCATAGCGCTGCTCAAACAGCTCCTGCAAGCCATCGACCGGATCCTTCAGGATGCCGTAAAGAGTGGCATGGATACCCCGGATCATCGGCGTGAGGTGCGGTACAAAGGTCAGACCGACAGGGCGTCCGGCGGCCTCACTCAATCCCTGTTTGACTTCAGGCAGGTGCCGGTGACCAGCAACGGCATAGGCTTTCATGCTCTCACTGCTTTCACACAGCAGAGAACCGATGTTCGCACCACGGCCAGCGCCACTGACACCGGACTTAACATCGGCAATCAGACGACGGTGATCGATCAGGCCATTTTCCACCAGCGGCAGGAAACCCAGCTGAGTCGCTGTTGGATAGCATCCGGGGCAGGCGATCATCCGTGCGGTTTTAATCGCTTCCCGGTTCACTTCCGGCAAACCATATACCGCTTGCGCAGCCAGCTCAGGGCTGGTGTGCTCCATGCCATACCATTTGGACCAGAGTTGCAGGTCTTTAATACGGAAATCCGCCCCCAGATCAATCACCCGAACACCACGTGCAACCAGTTCAGGAGCCATCTTCATCGCCACGCCATGCGGGGTTGCAAAGAACACCGCATCACACTGCGCCAGAGTCTCCACATCCGGTACCGTAAACTGCAGATCATAGTGACCACGCAGGTTGGGGTACATATCGTCAATTCGCAAACCTTCTTCAGATCGGGAGGTAATTACCTCAACCTTAACCTGAGAGTGGTTTGCCAACAGTCTTAGCAGCTCTACGCCGGTATATCCGGTGCCACCTACGATACCTACTTTGATCACTTTGACCTCACAAATCGTTCAACGGTTTTCTATTCTGTCTGCGTATGATACAAACCCTTGAGGGGCATTACTATTGTGTATCAGTAAAATACGCGACGAAAACCCATCTACCACTTCTTTCTATCAAAGCGCTTTTAAAAACAGGCTGACGCGTTCCGGATGTTCAAAGACTCCCTATCATTCTCTCATTTTCGCAACCGGCTGGCCCATGCTGAGGCTCTGCCGCAGCTGGTACTTATGGGAATTCTGTCCGGCCTGCTTTCCGGTCTGGTCATTCTGGCGTTCAGACTGTTAATAGATCTGCCACTGGAACACTGGCTGCCGGATAATAACAGCGAAAACTTTGAAGGCTTGCCTGTCTGGCTGCGCGTTGCCCTGCCAATTGGCGGTAGCATCATCACCTTTCTGCTGCTGTGGAAGTTACTCCCCGCCACCCGCAAAGTCGGTGTCGTACATGTACTGGAACGGCTCAGTTACCATCAGGGACATCTGCCGGCCAAAAATATGCTGGTGCAGTTTTTCGGGGCCGCTATTGCGCTGCTAACCGGACACGCCGTTGGCCGTGAAGGGCCGGCCATTCATTTGGGAGCAGCCTGCGGCAGCCTGATCGGTCAGGGGCTGAGGCTGCCGAACAACTCCCTGCGACTACTGGTCGGCTGCGGTGTTGCTGCAGCGATCTCAGCGGCATTCAATACCCCGCTGGCCGGCGTGATATTCGCCATGGAAGTGATTCTGATGGAGTATACTGTAATCGGATTTACCCCGGTGCTGGTGGCCTCTGTTACTGCCGCCCTGCTGATCCGGGTGACCTATGGGGCAGAGTCAGCGTTCACTATTCCCGCATTACAGATTCAATCGCTATCAGAGGTACCCTTTGTCATCCTGTTGGGGATCATCTGCGCCCTGCTGGCAGCCGGATTTATCCGTATTATGATCCAGACACAGAAATCAGTCAGCTGGCCAATGGGAGTAAAGCTTTTAGTTGCAGGTACGCTGACGGGCCTGGTGGCAATCTGGTATCCACAGGTGATGGGGTTGGGCTACGACACGGTTTCAGACGTGCTGCAGGGCAATGCCGGTCTGACACTGCTGGCAGGATTACTCTTCGCCAAATGGTTGCTGACGCCGATTGTGCTGGGGCTGGGTATTCCCGGCGGACTGATCGGCCCGACACTCTACATCGGAGCCGTAAGCGGGGCGGCCTTTGCCCTGCTGATCGCGCCCTATACAGGCGAGAGTCATTCCGGTGTTGGTTTCTACGCTATGCTGGGGATGGGGGCGATGATGGGCGCGGTACTGAACGCCCCACTGGCTGCCCTTATCGCACTGCTGGAACTGACCGGCAATCCAAATATTATATTTCCCGGCATGCTGACCATTGTGGTCGCCAGCACCACACTTCGTTTTTTCTTTAATCAGCCGTCGATATTTCTCAGCTCGCTCAAGGCACAGGGGCTGGACTACCGTCAGGAACCGCTGACTCAGGCACTTTCCAGGCTGGGTGTTGCCAGTGTAATGAATACCAGTTTTGTCCGTTGTGACCAGGTCATCGGCTGTGAATCCGCCATAAAAGTACTGGAGCAGCGGCCGGAATGGCTGGTTCTGGAAGACAGCCAGGGAGTTCCCCGCTATATTCTGTTGCCAGCAGACCTGCAGCACTTTATTGACCGGCAGTCCGAGCGTCACGGCTTTGATCCTCAGCTTAAGCTGGACCTGATGGAAGTGCCCGCCATCCGTAAAGATATCGCGCCTCTGGGCATCAACGCGACCCTGAAAGAAGCACTGGACCGAATGAACAGTGAACGACTGGATGCTCTGTGGATACAAAACTACAGCAAAGAGATCACCGGTACCCTGACCCGGGAACAGGTCGAACAGTTCTATACCCAGAAAATAGATTAACCCGCAAGCAGAGCAACAGATATCCCGATGAAAGATTTCAACTTACAAGGCCTGTACGCCATTACTGACAGCACACTCATGCCCGATACAGACAGCATGCTGTTTCAGGTGGAACAGGCACTACGCGGTGGAGCGCAGGTCATCCAGTACCGGGATAAGTCAGCGGATCAGACCCGACGGCTGCAACAGGCGTTAGCACTGGTGGATCTGTGTCATCAGTTTAACCGTCCCCTGCTGATCAATGACGATACGGAGCTGGCCAGTGCCTGTCAGGCCGATGGCGTTCATCTGGGCCAGAGTGACGGTAATATCCGTCAGGCCCGCGAATACCTGGGGCCACACGCGATTATCGGTAACACATGCCACAGCTCGCTGGAACTGGCTCAGAGCGCCTGTGAACAAAATGCAGATTATGTCGCCTTCGGGGCGTTTTTCCCCTCCAGCACTAAACCCAATGCGGCCCCGGCATCCATTGCTCTGCTAAGTGAAGCAAGATCAATACTACCCGTTCCAGTGGTAGCGATTGGCGGCATTAATATGGATAATGCAGGGCAGGTAATTTCAGCCGGGGCGGATATGATCGCAGTGATCCATAGCTTGTTTGCCTGCGAAGATATTTGCACCCGGGCCGGACAGTTCCACAGTCTGTTTAACTGATCCGCTCACGACACGAATTTAAGAGAGTTCAACATGTCACGTTCAGAGTCTTTATTCCAGGCCGCACAGGCCCACATCCCGGGTGGTGTTAACTCACCGGTACGCGCCTTTAAAGGTGTTGGCGGTACGCCAATCTTCTTTAAGCGCGGAGAGGCGGCCTATCTGTTCGATGAAGATGATAAACGTTATATCGACTATGTCGGCTCCTGGGGACCGATGATTCTGGGCCACGCTCATCCATCAGTGATGGATGCGGTGCGCAAGGTAATGGATTCGGGTCTGGGATTCGGTGCGCCTACGGCAATTGAGATCGACATGGCCGATAAGGTCTGCGATATGATGCCCGGCATGGATCTGGTGCGGATGGTTAACTCCGGCACCGAAGCCACCATGAGCGCTATTCGTCTGGCCCGCGGCTACACCGGCCGTGACAAGATTGTTAAATTCGAGGGCTGCTACCACGGCCACTCTGACTCCCTGTTGGTTAAAGCCGGTTCCGGCATGCTGACGCTGGGCGAGCCAAGCTCTCCGGGTGTGCCTGCCAGTCTGGCAGAGCACACCATCACCCTCACCTACAACGATATCGACAACGTGCGTGAAGCGTTCGCTGAGGCGGGCAACGAGATCGCCTGTATTATCGTTGAGCCGGTGGCTGGCAACATGAACTGCATACCGCCGGTTCCAGGGTTTCTCGAAGGACTGCGGGAAGTCTGCGACCAGTATGGTGCGGTGCTGATTCTGGACGAGGTAATGACTGGTTTCCGGGTCTCGCTGACCGGCGCACAGGGCTATTACGGTGTAATCCCTGACCTGACGACCATGGGTAAAGTCATCGGTGGCGGACTGCCCGTCGGTGCCTTTGGCGGCAAACGTGAAATCATGGAACATATCTCGCCGCTGGGCCCGGTTTATCAGGCCGGAACTCTGTCCGGAAACCCACTGGCGATGGCTGCGGGTCTGGCGATGCTGAACGCCCTTGAAGAAGAGGGTTTCCACGAAAAGCTCAGCGCCAAAACCGAACTGCTGACTCAGGGCTTCGAAGCGATGGCACTGCGTCACGGTGTGCCATTCACTACCACTCAGGTCGGCGGTATGTTCGGCCTGTTCTTCACCGATCAGGCGCAGGTCACCTGCTTCGCTGAAGTGATGAAGTGTGATGCCGCGAAGTTTGGTCGTTTCTTCCACGGGATGCTGGAAGAGGGTATCTACCTGGCACCTTCCGCGTTTGAAGCAGGCTTTATGTCTCAGGCACACACCGAAGAGGATATCAACGCCACCATCGAAGCGGCTGGGCGGGTATTTGCCAGACTGGCAGCGGAGTAAAACCGTTGCTGAATCTGGCTTTAAGCGCACTACTGATCAGCGCACTGTTCGCCGCTTTTATACTGCAGAAAAGTGCAAAAAAACTGACAGAAGAGCTGGCTGATGAGCCCAGAACAACCCTGCAAGCGGGCGCGTTAAGCGCCCTCTTTATCGCCTTTTCTGCATTCGCTGAGCTTCTGCTCAACCAGACCGGCAGCGATATTGAAACCCTGCAGCGGATGTTTACCAATCTGGCCTATTATGCCGCTATCCCGCTGCTGGCAAGCGCCATGCTGGTCAGCGCCCGCAACAGCCACTGGGAACGCCCGGCATGGGGTCGCTGGTTAATAGGCCTGTTTGCCCTGTTTGAGCTGCTGCGGCGGATGGAACATGGCGAGATCTATACACAGGTAGTTGCAGTTGCGGTCAGTGGTGTCATGCTTACGGCGGCAGTCATGACCCGCCACAAACAGCTGCGAAGCATCACCCTGTTGGCAGCCGTTAATATGTCCATCGCCCTGCTGCTGACCGGCCCTGGCGCTCTGACGGCTTCCCCTCTGGCAGAAAGCAGCTATCTCTACCCGCTACTGATGGCAGGAGCCCTTCCTCTTGCAGCAATTGCCATAAAGCAAACAGTAGTGTTCAATCTCAAAAAAGCCTGACAGACCTGATAGAAGAACAGATCAGAACAACCAGTCAGGCTTTACCTTCCAGAGACAGACTCTCCTCGAGGCTTACTCTTGGAATAGCACTCTGATCTGAACCTTAATAGTCCTCAGCCAATGAACTGTTATACTTATTGCAACGCGTTGCATGAATTCCAGCTGTTTATTTTCACTCTTATATAGCAGGACACTGGTATGAAAACCTTCCTCCGTGAAAACCCCACGATCGCTTTTGGGCTGGGCTTACCATTACTGCTGGTTGTGCTTTTTTTACTGATATCCAGAATACCCAGTCTTCTGGTTGCCCCGCCACAATATGATCTGTTGTTCGCCACGGAATACTATAACTATCAGAACGGGGTACAGATTTCGGTTATCAACCAGTCGGTTCAGGTCATCGATCAGGGCAATAGACTAAACCCTCAGAAGCCCCGGATCTGGCGCTACAATGCTAAAACCGGTGCGGTGCAGGAGATTGCCTTTATTCTGCCGCCAGGGCCGGTTCCTTCTCGACAAAACAGCTCTGACGGAAACAAGCCAACGACGACGAACGAGATGCCCGCCCCCCGCATTATCACGCTGCCTGATCTTGATGGTGTGACGGTTGATTCCTCCAGCATTGCACCGGATGGATACCAATTCAGCATCGGTAGCGACACATCCCGCAATGTGTTTGGCGGCCTATTTTACTCCTCACGTTATCGCAACGAAGCCGTGCTGAGCAAAAATGGACGCCGTATTCGCCTGCCTGATATGACAGGCCGGTACTACCGGGGTAACACTCACTTCATTGGCTGGATCATATCATCATGACAACTCTACTGGTGTTTATCGTCATCATCGTGCTGATTGGCGGGGGTATCTGGGGGTGGCCACTGCTGGCAGGAATTCTTGGCATATCCAGCGTAACGAATAAAGCGGGGGCTTTAAACTATATAACGCAGCTGATGAACAGGTATGACATTACCCCCGATGATGTTGAGACCGCCTTTCAGAAGCAGGCCTCTGACCGTGGCTCTGCAGACACTCGAAGTAAAAGCGATATTGCCAGAACGCTGTTTGCCTACCTTGGCGGAATTTTTATTCTCGCGGGCATCAGCACCTATATCAGTATGTTCTGGGATAGTATGGGTAGTGTGATGCGGGTTCTGGTCACACTCGGCGTTGGTTATATCCTGCTTATTGTGCTTGTCGCAACACTCCATGAGAACAGATTTCCCAGACTTGTTTTACCACTGACCGTTGCATCAGTATGCATGATGACCGGCGGCTGGTTTGTTCTGATTCACGAACTCTACCCTCAGGGTAACAACTGGCGTGCAGCCGCACTGTGCGTGTTCGCAGTGATGGCCATGCATCAGGGGGCATTATTTTTTAAATATCGACGTACTGCACTGCTGTTTACCGGCCTGTTTTTCAGCTATGGCTTTTTAGAAGTGGGACTCGATATGCTCGGCGTCCCCATTGCCTGGGTTTCCATCGCGTTGGGCACCTCAGTTTTTCTGGTGGGGACTGCCCTGGAAAAAACACCGTACAAGCTGCTGGCAGAACCCGCCCTGTTTATTGGTATCTGCTGGCTCAACAGCGGCATATTCGATCGTATTGATCTGTTCATAGCTACCAACTGGGCAAGCCTGATCACCGGCATGTGCATCATCTTTACCGCTTACGGAATGCATAAATCAGAACGCTACCCACGCCTGATCGCACTCGGTTATTTCTTCGGATCAATCATGGCCTACAGCGGTTTATTCGATCTGGTGCAGAACACCTCAATGGAACTCCTTTATCTGGCAGTCACGGCGTCTGGTCTCTATACCTGTGTGGTACTGCAAAGCCGGGCTCTGCTGTTAACCACAGTCATCGCAATGCTGGGCTTCATGATCTATTACTCTGAGGAGTATTTTGCAGACTCTCTGGGCTGGCCCGTCACACTGGTACTCCTCGGGATAGCTTTCCTGGGTGTTGGCGCAATTGCCATCAAAGTAAAACAACGTATCTGAGCCGTCACACCTAACGGTATTTCATATTGCCTCGTTCATCTGCAGGAGCCGGAAATATTAAATATGATAAATGTATAGACAAGCATCCATTAACTCTATACAGTGACCAACAGCTAGAAAGAAGTCTCATATTTACATCCTACATTTCGTTGTTTTATTCGTAACACCACGTCCTGCAGTTTCTAAGTCTCAGTCTACATTTTGATGCAATTCAAGCCTTTTGAAGGCACTACTATATATAAATTTCAGGATATTATTATGTCTAATACAACGACTGGCACGGTTAAATGGTTCAACGAAACTAAAGGTTTTGGTTTTATCGAACAGCAATCCGGCCCAGATGTTTTTGCTCACTTCAGCGCGATTGTCAGCGATGGTTTTAAAACACTGGCTGAAGGTCAGCAAGTACAGTTTACTGTTACCAGTGGTCCAAAAGGCCCACAGGCAGAGAACATCGTAGCTATCTGATCGATAGCTTCCTTTAAAAAAGGGCAAACCTTACGGGGTTTGCCCTTTTTTGTTGTCTGCTGATAACAATACAGGGAGGAAGCCTCAGATAATGTATATTTCCAGGTCCCGCCTGCTTCCCTGCACTCTCCCACCCTTATATGGCAATGCGCTCTTTTAAAAAACTGAACCACAGAAAACACATAGACTACAGAGATAAAATCAGTGTCCGAATGCTCTCAGTCCCTGCAGATCATTCACCTGTATATCGGCCCCGCTAACTTCGATCAGCCCCTGCGTTTTCATCTCCTTAATCAATCGGGAGAAGGTTTCCGGTTGCATACCTAACTGGGAGGCGATCAGTTGCTTGGCCATCGGCAGTTGAAAGGCGCATTGCTTTGCCGCCGGATCCGGCGCCAATCCAAACAGGTAGTTCCCCAGCCGGTGACGGGTGTTTTGCAGAGTCAGGGTCTCGATCTCTTTAATGCGCCGGTGCAGTTTAACCGCCATAGTGCCCATCAGTTTCATCGCACTCTGAGGCGCCGCAAGCAGCATATCTTTGTACAGTTTACTGGGGATCACCATGACTTCGCTAACACCCATCGCCGCAGCATTGACCGGGTAACGTATCTGGTCCATAAACATCAGGGCTTCAGCGAAGGCCTCGCCGGCACGGATCACTTCAATGACCTTGGTCTGGCCATCGGGAGACACGCGAAATAGTTTTATCGTACCGCTGAGCACCAGATAGAAACTATGTGCCTCCCCCCCCTGACTGAACAGGGTTTCATCATTTTTAAGTTTGATGGTACGACACTGCTGAGACAGTGTTGCCTGCGCCTGCTGCGACAACGATGAAAACAGGAAGTGCTCACCGATAACTGCCTGTAATCTGAATTCTGACATTGTAGGGCTACCCATTTGAGAAAAATCAAAGGGTCTATCATAACCGGAGTTTTGCGAACGACCAGTGCCTGTAGCAATTTTTTTACCCGGCATACAGCTTTCCTGTCAGCGTCATATACAGTTGCGGTAATCGTTTCGGTAACTGTTCGGCCTGGCGAATAACCGTATACCCCTGCGCCCCAAACAGGTAGGGCAGATACTGACTGGCATCGGCATCAATGGTAATGCAGAACGGAATCAATCCCTGACTGCGGGCCTGCTGAATCGCTTTACGGGTATCCTCGACACCATGCCGTCCTTCATAACGATCCAGATCATTAGGCTTACCATCGGTCAGAATCAGTAACAGCTTTTTCTCTGCAGTCTGGTGACTTAGCAGTTCGGTTGCATGACGAATGGCCGCCCCCATCCGGGTATAGAAGCCAGGGTTCATATCGGCAATACGCCCTCTGATGCCGGCATCATAAGTTTCATTAAACTCTTTGATACAGTTAAAGCGTACATGCTGGCGCCGGCGAGATGAAAATCCATGAATCGCAAACTGATCGCCACTGGCATGCAGGCTTTCGGCAAACAGATGCACGGAATCCCGGATCACGTCGATAACCTGTTGTTCATCATTCACCCAGGCATCGGTCGAGAGCGACAGGTCAGCTAACAGCAGACTAGCGATATCCCTGACCAGCGGACGCTTCTGACAATACAACCGGGGATCAGCGGCATATCCCGAGGGACTATTGGCAACCGAGCCTCGATAATCCAGATAAGCATCGAGGTTCAGCTTATCCCCCTCGTACTGACCGCGAATCCACTGAGGGCTGAGCGACAGGCTTTCAAACTGACGGCGCAGCCGGCGAGCCGGTTTTTGCAAATGCTGTGGCAGTTCAGTAGCAACCGCATGCCGGCTGCGCATTGGTATGATGCGACAATAATCACTTAGCAGTCGGTTTTTTTTATAATCCCATTCCGGGTAAAGAATACCTTCGCCAAGCGGAATATCGTCCTCCTGCGCGGAGGGCAGGTCCAGATCAAACTTTATCCGGCTGGCCACTGTCGTATTGTCCTGCGCGACCGAAATTTTATCGATATCATTAACAATATTGTCGGCCTGGTCAGGGTTATCTTCCTCGTCAGTGCTGCGATCCATCTTGATAAACTCGGCGAAGGAAAACAGATCCGCCTCATGGCGCACCCCCAGTGTTGCCCCTTGCTCATCCGGTTTATCCACCCGTTCGGCCTGCCGCCGCCGTTGCTCCGCCTGCCGGGTTTCCCCCTGCGAAGCCTGGCGATCCCCGATCTCGCCATCAGCCGCCTGCCCGCCACAACGAGGTGCATCAGGATGTAACCAGAGCGATACCGGTGCGGGAGCATACTTACCTTCGGGCAACTCAGCAACGGAACCGGGATTGATCAGCGCCTGTTGAATCGCCCGTTCCTGCGCCGCCTCGTACTTCAAATCCGCAGGAACAGGCCGTAACGCGAGATATGCCTGTACCAGTCGCTTATAGCGTTGCTGCAACCCAGGATACTGCTGCAGGGCCTGACAGGTGCGCTGCTGACTTTCAACAATCCAGCTTGCATCAGGGAGAGTATCTGACGCTAACGGTGTACCGGCCAGTGCCGCCAGCCAGAAATACAGATCCCGATTCAATTGTGGCTCGGCAAACAGATCCAGGCTGGCGGGCAGATAAAGACAGGTTTCATCCTGCCAGGCCAGTTCGGCTTTACGTCCGGTACCTGCTATCCGCTGCAACCAGCTGCGACGCGCCTGATGCAGAGTCGCAGTGGCGGCACTGATACGCAACGCACTATTGCCTCCCAGAGCCCGATAAAACACCCCCAGCGGGCCACTGACCTGATCCAGCGTCACGACCGCCTGCGGATGCCCCTGATGCGCCATCCGGGTGATAAACCGGTCCCAAATCTGGCCGACCCGCTCTTCCATCGCTGCAATCTCCTGTGCAATCAGATTAGGATAGATTAATCAGCGCGACCAAAAGCCGCCTGTACCAATTCCATCAGCCCGGCAATGGTATCCGGGTCATCACTCAACGGCTCGATCATGCCCGCCCGACACGCCTTCACAGGATCAAACCCGGTACTGATCAGCGTTGCGGTATACACCAGCAGGCGGGTACTGGCGCCCTCTTCCAGATCCTGATCTTTCAGTTGGCGCAAACCGTTACCCAGAATCACCAGCTGCTCAGCCATCGCTTTATCCACCGCGGTCTCATTCAGCAACACCTCAACTTCGGCCGCTGCTGGCAGATAATCAAAGCTCATAGAGACAAAGCGCTGGCGGGTACTGGGCTTCATCCCCTTCAGCAGATTCTGATAGCCGGGGTTATAGGACACCACCAGCATAAAATTATCCGGCGCCTGCAATGTTTCACCGGTGCGGTCGATCGGCAAAATCCGCCGATCATCGGTCAGCGGGTGAATCACCACAGTGGTGTCTTTACGCGCTTCCACCACTTCATCCAGATAGCAGATACCACCGGTGCGCACGGCACGGGTCAGCGGACCATCGCTCCAGACGGTTTCGCCATCACCTATCAGATGACGCCCTACCAGATCCGACGCACTCAGGTCATCGTGACAGGCCACGGTATACAGCGGCAACCCCAGCTTTTCAGCCATATAACTGATGAAACGGGTTTTGCCGCAACCCGTCGGCCCCTTAATCAGTACAGGTAGTTTATGCGCATAGGCGTGCATAAAGAGCTCAACCTCATGTCCCTGAGGTTCATAAAACGGCAGATTATCTGCCTGATTAAGTTGAGAAACAGTGCTCATAACGCATCTCCGAAAATATTCACTTTACGGTTTCAGAAGGCATAGGTCAGACTGATGCAGACTGCCAGCACCGGAACATAAGCCAGCAGTAACCCACGCCACATCAGCGGAGCCTGTTTCAGTCCCATAAAATAATCCACCAGTACACTGGCTTTAATCACGCTACCCAGCAGCACTATAATCACCAGCCCGAAGGTTATCCGGTAAGGCTCTGTCAACTGCGCCATGGCAATGGTCAACAGTAACAGTAGCAACCACAGTCCGGTCAGTTTGTATTCACCAGTCATCCACCCTTCCTCCCGCGCTGCATCAGCCGTGCAACACATACACCAGTGGAAACAGCATCAGCCATAACAGATCCACCATATGCCAGTAACAGGCGCCGCTCTCAAACTCATTCATTCGCTCACGGTGATAATGGCCCCGGTACACTTTGTAGCCAAGAAACAGCAACACCAGCATGCCCAGAATGACGTGCAGCATATGAAAGCCGGTCAGACCGAAGTAGAAAAAATAAAAATCATTACTCCCCAGGCCAAAGCCAAGCTCCGCCAGATGCTGATATTCAACACTCTTTACTCCGAGATAGAGCCCGGCACTGGCCAGCGCCAGCAACAGATTGATCACGCAGGCCATTCGCCGGTTGTTTAACAGAGCCCGCTGAGCGATAACCACGAAGTAACTGCTGCTCAATAGCGCCAGCGTATTTACCAGCCCGGCAATACTGCTGACAGATGCCTGCCCCTGAGCAAATATATCCGGATAGCGCACCCGGGTAATCGCAAACAACAGAAACAACAGAGCAAATACACTCAGTTCGGCAAAAATAAACAACCAGACAGCGAAGTCTCCCGGGAGAGCTCTCTCGGTAGTAACCGGTTGAGAGCATTCAACAGCGCTCATCATCCACTCTCCTTGGTACTATCCTTAGCACTATCAAGCTCCAGTACCGGAATCATACGGTCGCTATCCGCCGAACGCCGCTTATCACCGGCTGTCCAGTGCAGCAGGCCGCCATCCGGGTTACCTTTCTGTACCTCGTTGCAGGCATGTATACACTCACTACATTGGGTACAGGTAAATTTGCGCCGTTTGATACTGCGCGCAGGTAAGCGCATTGGACACGCGGTATCACAGGCATTATTACAGTCCTTGCACAACGCAGCCCGGGTGCTGTCAAAGCTAACCATCAATGCTTTGGGGTTCATCATCCACAACAGACTCTGCAATACGCCCAGCGCACAGCCATATTTGCAGAACAGATGCCGGGCAAACAGAAAGTCGCTGAGAAAGACCAGCGTGGCGACGCCGATAAACCATGCCCGCCCTCCGCTCAACTGCAGTTGCCACAGATCCCGGTACAGCTCCAGCGGTGGCACCAGATAACCCAGCAACCCTACCGCCCATATCAGAGCAATCGCCGAACTACTGAAAATCAGCATCAGCCAGGCGCTAAGACTGTGAGGTTTACTGCCTTTTTCCCAAAGGGTAGGCCGACCAATCAGCCTCTGCATCTGGCCGTTAATCAGCTCCACGACTGAAAAATGGGGACACAGCCAGCCACAGTAAAGCCGTCCATACCTGACGGCGATCCAGATTCCAGCAATCACCAGCACCACAATGGGCAGCAGTACCCGCAACAGAATCTGTACTGCAGCATCAGAACCACCTGCCCCGGCAACCGCCTGATCGATGCCCAGTCCCAGCGACTGCCCAAACAGAATAAAATGCCCCTGAGTCAGGTCATAGCGGAACAGATCGGTTACGGGAGCCAACAGAAACAGAATGAAGAAGACACTGCGGCTAAGGTTTCGGTAGAACTGCTGAGGCTGGTACATCAGAATATCCAGAAGCACTCCCCCCACTGGAGGGGAGCGCATTTCCCGTTAGTCGGAAATCACATTTTCAGCTTTGGTCAGACGCGCTTCTTCACCCTTGATAAAGAAGCTGGTGATATACACTACCAATCCGATCAGGAAGATCACACCCGCAGCTTCACGCAGCCAGTAAAACAGTGAAATCTGATCCTGTACCACCATAAATGGCAGCGGATTTTCGCTGTAGCGCTGCAGATAGACCTGCAGGATTCCGGCACCGGTAAGAAACAGAGTAATAAACACCATAGATACGGTCATCAGCCAGAAGGCCCACATCTCAGCAACCTGTGACTTATTACTGTTAGCCGCATCCCGGCCATTCAGCATCGGCATCGCGTAAGAGATCATCGTCAGTACGATCATCACGTAGGCACCATAGAACGCCATGTGACCGTGGGCCGCCGTAATCTGCGAACCGTGGGTGTAGTAATTCACCGGAGCCAGCGTATGCAGGAAGCCCCAGACCCCGGCCCCCAGAAAGGCCATTACTCCGGTGCCCAGCGCCCACAGTGTCGCGGCACGGTTCGGATGCTGACGGCGGCGTTTGTTTACCATATTGAATGCAAACAGCGTCATCATAAAGAACGGCACCGGCTCCATAGCGGAGAACACCGATCCGATCCACAGCCAGTATTCCGGGGTACCGATGTAATAATAGTGGTGACCGGTACCCAGCAGCCCGGTAATCAGTGCCATCGCAATGATCATATACAGCCACTTCTCGATAACCTCACGATCGACACCGGTAATTTTAATCAGGGTAAATGCCAGAATCGCGCCCAGGATCAGTTCCCACACACCTTCGACCCACAGGTGAACCACCCACCACCAGAACATTTTGTCCAGCACCAGGTTATCCGGGTTATAGAAGGAGAACAAAAAGAATACTGCCAGCCCGACCAGTCCCAGCAACAGAACCATGGAGATCACGGTTTTGCGCCCCCGCAAAATCGTCATACCAACGTTGAACAGGAAGCCCAGCGCCACAATCACTATACCGATCTTAGTGATCGTCGGCTGTTCGAGGAACTCACGTCCCATAGTCGGCAGCAGATCATTACCGGTAATTTTGGCCAGCGTTGCATAAGGCACCGCCAGATAACCGACAATCGTCAGTGCACCGGCAACCAGAAAAACCCAGAACAGCAGCAACGCCAGTTTTGGTGAGTACAACTCGGTTTGAGATTCCTCCGGCACCAGATAGTAAGTCGAACCCATAAAGCCAAACAGCAACCACACAATCAGCAGATTTGTGTGCACCATCCGGGCAACGTTGAAAGGTATTTCCGGAAACAGGAAATCACCCATAACATATTGCAGCCCCATGATTAAGCCGAACAGAATCTGTCCGACAAACAGGCCGATTGCCGCAATAAAATACGGTTTCGCAACCGATTGAGATGTATATTTCATAAACGCCCCTTAGCCCTGAATATTCGGTGGCCAGTTATTGGCTTTGATTTCTGAGGAGTATTTCAGGAACGCTGCAATTGCATCCAGCTCCTGATCAGTCAGGTTAAACTGAGGCATACTACGGCGACCCGGAATACCATTCACCGGACGGCTCTGGATAAACCCTTTAATCGCCTCTTTGCTGTGGCCGAATCGCTCATAAACATTACCCAGTTCCGGCGCGAAATACGCCCCTTCGCCCAGTAACGTATGGCAGCCTATGCAGTTATTGTCTTCCCAGACCTTCTTACCGAGAGCAACCTCTTCAGTCAGGTTCTGGCGGTTATCCTGTTCAGGTAAGCCCCGTACGGAATGCGTGGTCAGTCCAATCAGCAACAGAAAGAAGAACAAGCTTCCTCCGAAGAAAATATTCCTGGCCATCGATTTGGTAAACGTTTCGTTCATAAGGTATCTCCAACCCTTAAACTGTGGCCGGCAACCTGAAACGGCTGCCTTGTAGCAATTCACTACGTGCCGCAATTGTCGCCACTTACCGAAACACCACCTTGACCACCGTCAATTTTCAGAAAATACCCGAGCGTTTTTATAGGTTTTTAGAAAGATCTGAGCTATTAATGAGCATATGAATAGATTTTCAACAGGTTGAAGACCGCTATGCGCCACCCCGGATCGCCATCAGACAGAAACCAACTGGCTATCGCCGCTCAGTCACTTTATCTGATAAATTTACTGGCGCTGCCTGGTATTGCGTTACTGACTCTCTGTTTTCTACGCTGGAAATACAGGCACAGCAGGAACACACTGGGTCGCTGCCACCTGCGTCAGGCGTGCCTGATAACCGGGTGGTTTTGTCTTATCGTGATTGGCGGGGGAGTAACACTCTGGGGTTTGCTGGCAGAAAGTGCAGCGGGAATCTCGATGATTCTGCTCTATCTGATTGTGATGCATACTGGTTTTGTTCTGCTGGGTATCTTCGCTCTGGCGAAAGCAATCAGCGGCCAGCACTTCCACCCGGGAAACCGCTGCTGTCCAGAAACCCGTTTTGACCGTTAAGGTTATCCCGCTGTTCAAACAGGTATAGGGGCCGTATTCACGAGGGCACGGGTATTACGAATGTCTGACGTAAAACAAACCGCTCTACAATCAACCGTAAACCACCGGAGCGCCTCCGGCGATTGAAGACACTCCCTTAGCCCTTTATGCGTGCATGGAACACTCACCAATAGTTGCCTGGCGATAGCACCTGGCATCAGTACAAACGGGCTTTATCCCGGGCAGCCGCAGCACCACTGTGGTCACCGCCTTCACTGCGAATATCAGCAATCAGAATCCAGAATTTACGCTCCAGTGCTGACTGCCCCCTGGCTAGTGTCAGGCCTTTCAGAGCAAACTGTTCTGCTTGCAGATACTGACCTTGCTGACGACGCAGATCGGCCAGTTGCATGTACACGTGAGGATCCCGGGGAGCAATCCTCTGCGCCCGTTCAAGACTGCTCTGTGCGGCACTGAACTCGCCCTGTTTCTGCTGTTCCTCAGCGCCCTGAAGCAGTGCGATGACAGCAGGGTTACTGCTGGACACAGGCGTTGGCGCAGCAACCTGACTGCTCATCTGACTGTTCACAACGGTGAACCCCTGACCGGTATCGACAGGCGTAGTAACGGCCGTTCCTGAACTGACATTCTGATCGATCATCACCCCGTTTCCAGTTGTCGAACGGGATACCGAACGGTCTTCAACAATCGGGTTTATATTGGCATTACCGCCCATACACCCCACCAGCAATGATGTTAAGAGCAGCCCACAACCCGTTGTTATAACTTTACTCATATGTCTATTCCGTTCTGAACCAACGCTTGAGAAGATCAAGCGGATTACTGATAACGTTATCACCGCACCCGGACGATTCCTTAGGTTCAGTGCCTTCAATAAATGGCAGTTGTCGGGCACCTTCGCACCCTTCACCAGACATCAGCCCTGAGGAATCTTCGACCCAGTGATAGCTGATCGTGTCGGACCTTTCCGCCATGAAAGGCTGTGGCCGGGCCTGCACCATAAACTCGGTCCATACCCGCAGAGCACCACTACTGCCGGTCAGAGGCAGCGGTTTATTATCATCCAGACCCAGCCAGACAACCGCCAGCCGATCGCCGGCAAATCCGGCAAACCAGCTGTCACGCTGATCATTAGTGGTGCCGGTTTTACCCGCCACGGTAAGCTCCTGCGGCAATCGATTATACACCGAACGGGCAGTACCCTCGCGCACAACCTCCTGTAAACCGTACTGAATCAGATGTACCGGACCGGAAGCAACAGTCTGCAGCATATTGTACGAATAGCGGGAAAGTTCCTCATTCTCGTTATCCGTTACCATCCGGATAGCCCGCATCGGCACCTGAAAGCCGTTTCCGGCGATAGTCTGATAAAGCTGTGCCACTTCCAGTGGCGATAACGCAGTAGAGCCGAGCAACATCGAAGGGTATTCATCGACGTCTCGCTGCAACCCCAGTCGCTTCAGCATATCCACCACTCTTGATGTGCCTACTTCAAGCCCCAGACGGGCTGATGACTGATTGTAGGAGTGTGACAGCGCCGTATGCAACGGTACCGGACCGTGACTGGTGCGGCTGTAGTTTTGTGGTTGCCAAACATCGCCGTTCGGCAGTTTCACCTCGATCGGCTCATCCTCTATGATCGAAGCGAGGGTATAGTCACCTTCCAGCGCGGCCAGATATACCACCGGTTTAATCAGCGAACCTACCGGGCGCAGAGTATCCAGAGCCCGGTTAAACCCCTGGTAGCGGGTGTTGCGGCCTCCGACAATAGCCAGCACTTCGCCACTCAGCGGGTTACTCACGACCATGCTGCCCTCCAGCTCTTTGACCGGTTTACCATAACGCTGCTGTAATTTACCGATCACACTGACCAGGCTGTTTTCTGCGCGTGTCTGAGCAATCGGATCCAACGCGGTAAACACCCGTAGTCCCTCACTGTTGAGTGCCTCTTCGGGATACTCTTCCCGCAACTGCCGCTTCACCAGATCCAGATAGGCAGGATAAGCACCCTTGAGCAGACTCTGCTGCTTCACCACACCCAATGGCTGTTTCTCAGCCTCCCCCCGCTCCTCCAGGGTGATACTGCCCTGTTCCTGCAGCACTTTGAGCACCAGATTACGGCGTTCAATGGCACGCTGAGGATGACGGCGGGGATCATAGAAGGAGGGGCCCTTGACCATTGCCGCCATCAGCGCGACCTGATGCAGTTTCAACTCTCTGATCGGCTGGGCGAATAGATACTGACTGGCCAGACCAAAGCCATGAATCGCACGGGAGCCCTCCTGTCCCAGATACACTTCGTTGAGATAGGCTTCGAGAATCTCATCCTTGCTGTAGTGCAGATCCAGCAACAGCGCCATCGGAATCTCGGCCAGCTTACGACTCAGAGAGCGTTCAGAACTGAGATAGAAGTTTTTAATCAACTGTTGCGTCAGGGTGCTGCCGCCCTGCACAAATCGCCCAGCTTTAATATTAGCGACCATGGCCCGGGCAATCCCTTTGGGAGAGATACCGAAGTGACTGTAATAGTTACGATCCTCAATAGCGATCAGCGCATCGAGCAGATGGGGTGGCGCTTCAGACAACTGAATCAGATCACGGTCTTCATTATCTTTGGGGTAGATACCACCAATCAGCACGGGCTCTAAACGCGCCAGCGGCAGCTGACCGCCGGACTCATCACGGATACGGGTGAGCGTATCGCCGCTGAAATCGATCAGCAGTTTACGGGCGCTCTCCTGGCCGTCGGGGAAATCAAAACCACGGGTAAACACCCGCACCCGGGAGGTCGCCCATTCAGCAGTGCCCGGCTGAGACGCACGGGAGGTAAACTGATACCCCAGACCTTTCAGCTCGATTTTCAGGTCGTCCCGACTCAGCTGCTGACCGGGAAACAGCTCCAGAGGACGGGCATACACTTTCGCCGGCAGCGCCCAGCGCTTACCCTCAAATTTAGCCCTGACCTGAGCATCAAGATACACCAGCCCGACGGCGGCAATAATCAGCATCACCAGAGAAACTTTCAGCAACAGTATAAACAGCCTACGTTTCCAGGAGGGCTTATTTGACTTCGTTTTGCGACTCTTTTGGGAACGGGATGATGCTGCCCCTCTCTTTTTTGCCATTGGCTACGTATAATCCTCTGTGAATTCCGGCAATTACTTAAAAAATATGACTCAAGAACTGATCACAGCCCTCTCAGAACCAAAACATTATCCTCACCCGGTCTCAGAGATCCGGGTGATTGAGACGCATATCTCCTGGGTAATTCTGACCGGTGAGATCGCCTATAAAATCAAAAAACCGGTCAACTTTGGTTTCCTTGATTTTACCAGTCTGGAGAGCCGCAAACACTATTGCTATGAAGAGCTCCGCCTGAATCAGAGACTCGCTCCGGATATTTATCAGGAAGTTGTCGCAATTTGTGGCTCGCCGGCCACCCCTAAATTAACCCGCCTGGAATTAACCAATCCTGAACCGGCTGTTATCCCTTCAAAAAAACAAGTTTCAACCGCAGACACGACAACAGACTCTGACTCGCTCACTGCAGAGAGTGACAACTCTGAAATAAATAGTGCTGCAGAACCATTCGAGTATGCCGTAAAAATGCGGCAGTTTGATGATGCACTGCGGCTAGATCGCCTGTTACAGAAAAACGCCCTGACCAACGCTCACATTGACGCGCTGAGCCAGCAGATCGCTGATTTTCACCTTGTTGTCCCCCATGCCAGCAACGATGGTCCCTGGGGCGAACCTGATACTGTATGGCAGGTGGTCAGCGACAATTTCGCTCACACAGGAGAGCATCTCAACTCACTCGATGACTGGATGGAACTGCAACAGCTTGCCTATCAGGTCAGTCAGCAGTTCCGCAGTCTGTCTTCAAAAATTGAACAACGCAAGCGCGAGGGTAATATTCGCGAATGCCACGGCGATCTGCACCTGGCCAATACAACCCTGCTGGACAACCAGGTCAGACTGTTTGACTGCATTGAGTTTAATCTGGAGTTCCGCTGGATCGACACCATCTGCGATCTGGCATTCCTGCTGATGGACCTGGAAGCCAATCAGCAGCACGCTTTTGCCAATCGCTGCCTGAACCGCTATCTGGAGATCACCGGCGACTATGACGGCACCCAGCTACTTAATTTTTATAAGGGCTATCGGGCGATGGTCCGCGCCAAGGTTGCTGTCATCGGCAAAGAGCGCGATCTTGTAGAATACCGCCGCTATATAAGACTGGCGTTAAGTTATGCCAACAAACCCTCCCCGGTACTATTTCTGATGCATGGCGTTTCCGGCAGCGGAAAAAGCTATCTGAGCCAGCAATTACTGGAACACAGCGGCGCTATCCGTATCCGCTCAGACGTTGAGCGCAAGCGCCTGCACCGGGAGCTCAGCCTGAAAGGGGAAAATCTGGAGATGTATGGCAATGAGATGAATGTACATACCTTCAATCATCTTAAAGCGCTAACCCAGAAGCTGCTCAGAGCGGGTGAAACGGTGATCGTTGATGCAACCTTTATTCGTGAGCGTACCCGCCAGAGTTATATCCGCATAGCTGAAAAACTGGGAGTTGAGATTCGCATAATATCCTGCACCTGCAATCAGACATTAATGGAGCAGCGTCTTGAACGCCGCATCGCAGAGGGAGCAGACCCTTCAGATGCGGATGTGAAGATCATGCAACAACAGCAGAAAATCAAGCAACCCTTAACCCGGGCAGAGCAACTCTACTGCTACAGAGTGGATACTAACTCTGCCAATCCGATTGAAAACCTTTTCGAACTGATCAGACAAGACCCCCTGATCACGCTGCCTTTAAAAGACTGAACAGTGTAACGGAATGCCGCAATACCGGATTTTGATTCAAGAGAATGGGGAAACTAAGGGTTGAACGAATAGAAGTGAAGTCACAAAAGACCGTTTCGTTTAGCACCCGGCTGGCTGATAAAAACAGAACCGGATACGGTTTCAACTTTTCGCACCGATACCTGATAAAGCGCGCTGAGGTGCTCTTCAGTCATCACTTCGTCAACCGGCCCTGCTGCAACCATCCGCCCCTGCTGTAACAGTACCACCCGGTCTGCCAGTTGCGCGGCCAGATTAAGGTCATGCAACACACAACAGACCGATACTCCGGTAGCCGCGATCGCCCTGATCTGTTGCAGCAGCAATTGCTGATATCTCAGATCCATCTCGCTGACAGGCTCATCCAGTAATAACACCTGACAATCGGGACCGGTCTGGGCCAGCACACGGGCAACCTGCACCCGCTGCTGTTCACCACCGGAGAGAGAGGTATAGTCCCGCAAAGCGAGCGATTCAAGTTCAAACTGCTGCAGACAAGCAGCAACCCTTGCCGCAGTCGCATCCCGGTCCAGCATCAAAGGATAGCAACCCAATGCCACCACCTCCTCTACCCGGAAGGGAAAGTTGAGCGGCTGCTGCTGAGTATACATCGCCAGATAGCGCGCCCTTAGCTGCGGCTCAATTGAGGACAACGAAACGCCATCCAGACAGACCTGACCGAGGTCCGCCGGATTCAGACCACAGAGTAGCCCCAGCAGAGTGGACTTTCCCGCCCCGTTTGGCCCCAGCAGCACGGTAACCTCTCCCGCGTGCAGCTCAAGAGATATATTGTTCAACAGCGTTTTGCCGTTTCGCTTCAGACTCAGACCGGATGCCGTTAACATACTCTCAGCTCCCGCTTACGCCGGGTTAACAACAACAGAAAAAACGGCCCGCCCACCAGCGCAGTGACAATGCCCACCGGCAGCTCTGCAGGACTTACCAGCAGCCGCGAAACAATATCGGCAACGGTCAGCAGCACAGCGCCAAGCAGACCCGACAGAGGCAGAAGGCGGCGGTTATCGGGACCGGTTAATAAGCGTACCAGATGGGGCACCACCAAACCGACAAAACCGATAATGCCGGTCAGCGCCACAACCGCTCCGACACCCAGAGCGATCAACAGAATCATGACTCGTTTACAACGCACTACATCCAGCCCCAGCAAACCGGCCTGCTGTTCTCCCAGCAATAGTATGTTGAGCTTTTGCCCATAGCGGGGCAGCATCCATAACACCGGCACTGCCGCTATCAGCAGCACCAGCAGATCCTGCCAGCGACTATGACTAAGGCTGCCCAGTAACCAGAAACTCAGCTGCCGCAACTGCTGATCCGCCGCGAGGTATTTCAGCCCGCCAAGACCGGCCAGGGCAATCGCATTGATGGCGATACCACACAGCAGCATATTGGTGACCGAAACCCCCTGAAGAGTGACCGACAGCCGGGCCACCAGCAAAGTCGTCAGCACACCGCCGGTGAACGCCGCCAGTGGCAGCATCAGCCCCCCCAGCAGATAGACTGAACTGCCAAGCAACACCATCATCACACCGGCACTGAGCGCCGCTCCGGCGGAGATACCGATCAGACCAGGATCAGCCAGAGGATTACGAAACAGCGATTGCGCGGCGGCTCCGGTGATTGCTAACAGGGCTCCGGCCAGAAGCGTCAGTAACAGCCGCGGCAGCCGCAACTGCCAGAACACCTGACTGGCAACAGAATCATCAAACACCCCCTTCAGATCCAGGGTCACCGGACCGGTAGAAAGTGAAAAGAACACTGATAACACCAATGAAAACCATAATACAATCAATACATTGCGGTGACTCATCAGTGTTTCTCCAGAACAAAATCAACCGGCACCCGGACAAAGGATGCCACCGCAAACCCATTCTGCTTAGCCGGAACAAACTGCCAGTGCTGCACCGCATCCCGGGCCGCCTGATCGAGCAAAGCAGACCCAGAACTGTGCTCTATCTTTAAGCCCTCGACAGAACCGTCCCGGCCAATCTCAACCCGCAACACCACCTGCCCCTCAATCCCACGCTTCCGGGCCAGCCGTGGATACCGGGGGGACTCGGGCGGGCTCATAAATTCCGGGTTGGACTGATACAGTGGAGCGCTTTGTCGTGAATCCGGTGCAGACTGACTCTCCGTCACTGCGAACACCTCAGGTGTCTCAGGCCGTGCCGGAATATCGGCCTGTGACAGGTTTTTTCGCGCTCTGATCTCAGGTATCGATTCAGCGACAGGATCAAGTGCTGCAGCGGGTGAGCTTGAGGCGGGGGCGGGCTCAGTCTTCCGGTCAGATCCAGCCACAGCAGCGACCGGCACAGAGCGATCGCGGAGCAATTCTGATGGTATGTCTGGCTGTTTTGCAGCAGACCCAGCTAACGGTTTATCGGTCTGCTCAGCTATTGCTGCAGTGGCAACCGGTTGCACTATATCACTGCGGTCATTATCGCCACTGTCGTTGTCAGCCCGGGATGCAGTAACGGTCACTTTCAACTCCTGCCCGCCTAAACGAGCCTGTTGCTGTGAATCAAACCAGCCACTATCGATCAGAGTCAGATGAACAGCTCCCGATACAAACAGGGTAATAATAAAAACACGCAACTCTATCAGAGTCGCCAACAGGCTGTTCACAAATTCAGATCACCCACTTGTTTAGAGGTATAATTGACAACAAAAGTTGGCGATTATAATAACAATATCAGCACAACTGTCTGATATTTTCTCATCGGAAGATTAAACGGATTCACTATGGCGACGGTTACACCTTTATTCCACATCAGCGAACTGACTGAAAACAGCGCAAAAGGGCTGGAACTGAATCAGCGCAAACTGTTTGCGGTCAGCCGTCAGGGACAGGTTTACCTGTATGAAAACCGCTGTCCTCATAAAGGTATTCCACTGGAATGGCTGCCAGATACGTTTCTCGACACGGAAAAACAGTATATTCAGTGTTCAACCCATGGCGCCCTGTTCACTATCCATCAGGGACTCTGTATTGCAGGCCCCTGCTCCGGGGCCAGTCTGACATCAGTCGCCTGTGAAATCATTGATGGTCAGGTCTGTATCCGCGAATAGCTATCAGAGGCAGACCGGCAGCGGATGGCTGATAGTCACCTGTTGCGGTGTAATGGTGGCGCCATAGGCATAGACCTCAACACCGGCAGCAGCGGCCTGGCGCAATAACTGGCCATAGTCAGGATCGATATGATCGGCCGGATGCACCTGTTCAATACCGGTATGAGGCACACAAAACATCAGCACCGCCCGATACCCCGAAGTGACCATCAGCATCAGTTCCCGCAGATGCTTGGCTCCCCGGGTGGTTACCGCATCGGGAAACGTCCCGATACCACTCTGTTCCAGCAGAGTGACATTCTTTATTTCCACATAACAAGGTGGCCGCTGAGCATCCTCAAGATACAGATCGATACGACTGTTCTCATCGCCATACTTCACCTCCTGACGAATTGAAGAGTAGCCTTGCAATTCAGTGATGACGCCGGTTTCGATCCCTTCACGAATCAGTGCATTCGCCCGGCCGGTATTGATACAGGCCCAGAAACGTTCTTCAACCTGCACCAGCTCCCAGCCAAACGGATATTTACGTTTCAGATTTCCGGTATCCTGAATCCAGACTTCACTGCCCGGATCAGCACAGTTCTTCATAGAACCGGTGTTGGGGCAGTGCACTGTCAGCTGGCGTCCATTGTCCAGTTCAATATCCGCCAGAAAGCGTTTGTAGCGTTTGATCAGCCGGCCTGACTGCATATTCTCCAGTTGCATCAGCGGAGTCTTCTCCGCAGTCGCTCAAGTGCTTTTTCGATCTGCGTCACACTGGTGGTATAGGAGAAACGGATATAACGATTCGCCCGGTATTCACCAAAATCGATACCCGGGGTTACGGCAACCTTATCCTGATCCAGCAGATCCCAGCAGAAGTCGAAGGTATTATCGGTAAAACGGGAGGCGTCAGCGTAGACATAAAACGCTCCTTCCGGCATCAGGGGAATCTCAAAGCCAAGCTCCCGCAACCCATTAACCAGCAGATCCCGACGCTCCCGGAACGCTTCCCGGCGTTGCTCAAGAATATCAATGGTTTCTGGACGAAATGCCGCCAGAGCAGCGTATTGCGCAATAGTCGGCGGCGAGATAAACAAATTCTGCGCCAGCCGCTCAATATCCGCCACAGCAGCTTCCGGCACGATGGTCCAGCCCAGCCGCCAGCCGGTCATACCGAAATACTTTGAGAAACTGTTCAGGACAAAGGCATCCTGGTCCACCGATAACACAGAGGTCGCATCAAAGCCGTAGGTCAGACCGTGATAAAGTTCATCCACGACCAGATGGCCGCCTTTGCTTTTCACCGTCTGGGAGATCAGTTCCAGCTGTTCTCTGTGCACCACACTGCCGGTCGGGTTAGCCGGAGAGGCCAGCAGGACACCCGCAGTATTGCTATTCCAGTTCTGTTCAATCAGCTCTGGCGTTAACTGATAGTTATCAGCCACGCCAACCGGAACCAGCTGTCCCCGGGCCTCCAGCAAACGCAGGAATCGTGGATTACAGGGGTAGCCGGGGTCTGCCATCATAAAGGTCTGACCCGGATTAGCCAGAGTTGCAAACACCATCAGCAACGCGCCTGAGGCGCCTGCTGTCACAATCACCCGCTCCGCCGGAATATTCAGGCCATAGCGCTGCTGATAAAACGCCGCTATCGCCTCACGCAGGGGGGGAATTCCAGCCGCGGGAGTGTACTGAGTATGACCTTCACGAATCGCAGCAATTCCGGCTTCAGCAATAGGCGCCGGGGTTGCAAAATCAGGCTCCCCGGCACACATATGCACTACATCATGCCCCTGAGCATCCAGCTCTTTAGCTCGTTTGAGCAGATCCATTACTTTAAAGGACTCGATATCAGCGACCCGATCCGACCAGTGATTTATCACAGGTGACTCCCCTGTTGACCAATTTTGAATGGTCAGGATTATACATTACTCATAGCCCGAAAGAAGGACTCCTCTGCCGCGCACCACAACTGAAACCGCTGAGTGATTGCTATAAAACAGTCAATCGCTGCTATAGTTGTTGTTGGGCCGCTTTCGATGGTTCAGTGCTGCACAACAGTCTGAAAAAATTAAAAAATGTGTCCGTTGCAGATGATTTACAGTTTTTTGATCTTGGGGCTGGTGAAAACCCAAAGGTTCTGGTAACTTCAGCTCCCTTCTGATGGCTGGTTTAAGCACTTTCAGCATCATGACCGTTGGTAGAAGCGTTCGGGTACCGTAGCCCGACCTGTTTAGAGAGAAGCGAGGCAGAACTATGCCGAATCAAGAAACACAGTTCACACACTTTGTGCCTTATCCTATTAAGGATGGCGAAGAGTACATGAACGAAGCTCAAAAAGATCATTTCCGCCAAATTCTGAACGCCTGGAAACAGGAGCTGATGGAAGAGGTAGACCGTACCGTTAACCATTTGCAGGAAGAAGCAACCAACTTTGCTGATCCCAGCGATCGGGCCAGCCAGGAAGAAGAATTCAGCCTGGAACTGCGCACCCGGGACCGGGAACGTAAACTGATTAACAAGATATCTAAGGCGATGGACAGCATCGACGAAGATGATTATGGCTACTGCGCAGCCTGTGGTGTAGAGATCGGTGTTCGGCGTCTCGAAGCACGTCCGACAGCAACGCTCTGCATTGACTGCAAAACACTGGCTGAAATCAAAGAGAAACAGCTCGGCATCTGATCTGTTCGCGGCTGACCCACGTCAGCCGCTTTTGCAATGGTCTATACCGGTCGTTTCGCCCCCTCACCCACTGGCCCGCTCCATTTCGGCTCTCTTCTTGCCGCAGTTGCCAGCTATCTCGACGCCCGCGCACACCAAGGTCGCTGGCTGCTACGTATTGAAGATCTTGATCCTCCCCGCGAAGCTGAAGGGGCTACAGACAATATTGTCAGAACACTTGAACAGTTTGGACTGCACTGGGACGGCGAAGTGATTCGTCAAAGTGATCGGCACGCTATCTACAACGATATTCTGTTACAACTGACCAGTAACGGAGCGGCCTATCGATGCAGCTGTTCCCGACAACAGATACATAAACGCAGTAACAGTTCGCTCTATGACCGCTATTGTCGCCGTCATCCGCCAACGGCCAAAACACGTTGCGCCATTCGCATTCGCTGCGACCGGGATTACCCGTTTGATGACCTGATTCAGGGGTACCAGCAATTCAGTGATCAGCCGGAAGATTTTGTTATCTTCCGCAGAGATCGTTTTTTCGCCTACCAGCTGGCCGTCACCATTGATGATGAGGCACAACAGATCAGCCACATTGTCCGCGGCTCAGATCTTCTCGACTCAACCCCGAAACAGATACACCTGCAGCAACAGCTGGGTTATCGTCAACCCGTGTACGCGCACATTCCTGTTGCAACCAACAAACGGGGACAAAAACTCAGCAAACAAACTCTGGCCCCTGCGCTGGATGAGCACAAAGCCCTACAACTGATCATCCGCGCACTGGATTTTCTTGGTCAGCAACCTGTAGCAGAATTAACCGACGGCACCATTGAAGAGTGTCTTTCCTGGGCAACGGCCCACTGGGATATCGCAGCTATCCCGAAGCAAACAGGTATCATTCTGGAGGAAAGCTGATGCATTTTTACCGCGTCCTGATCGTACTGGTCATGGGTGGATATCTGTTGTCACCTCTTCTTGATCAGTGGTGGCCCGATTCTGCAACCCCCTGGTACAGACCTTATATCATCTGGGCTGCGCTTATTCTGATTGTAGCCATACTGGAATGGAGACGGCGTAGCGATGAATTTTAATCTGATCGAGCTGCTGCTGATCGCCATTGCCTATCTGGCTGCACTGTTTGGTACCGCTTACATCACTGAACGGGGCTGGATTGCGAAGCGCATCATCTATCATCCGGTCACATACGTACTGTCACTGGGGGTATTCACCAGCGTCTGGACCTTTTACGGCACATTCGCGATCGCCAAAGAGTCCGGATATAGTTTTCTGGCATCCTATCTCGGCGCTTCAGCTGCCTTCTTTCTGGCACCGGTTATACTGATCCCTATTCTGCGCATTACCAGAACCTATCAGTTAAGCTCACTGGCCGACCTGTTCGCATTCCGCTTTCGCTCAGCCACTGCCGGGGCACTTACGGCACTCTTTTCACTGATTGCAATTCTGCCACTGATCTCAATTCAGATTCAGGCGGTGTCAGATTCACTGCATATCCTTAACCAGGATTTTTCTTCAGACCAGATCGCAGTCGGTTTCTGCACACTGATCGCCCTGTTTTCAATTCTGGCGGGAGCCCGCAACCCGTCTTTGCGATACAACCGCACCGGCCTGATTGTAGCAATGGCAACGGGATCACTGATAAAACTGTTCGCCCTTGTCACCATTTCGCTATACGCGCTGTTCAATGTAATGGGCGGCCCGGACGGACTGGAACTCTGGCTTCAGCAACATCCTGAGCAACTGGCAGTATTCGACACTCAGCTGGACAGTGATATGTGGCGCACCATGCTGCTGGGGTTTTTCTCAGCCATTATTGTGATGCCTCACACTTTTCATATGATGTTTACCGAAAACACCTCATCTAACAGTCTGCATAAAGCCAGTTGGGGTGTGCCACTTTACCTCCTGATACTGGCGCTGACGGTGCCTCCTATTCTCTGGGCCGGCATCCGGCTGGGGGTTGCCGATCAGCCGGCCTTCCTGATTCTCAATCTGGGGATAAAACTAGAATCCAATTTTCTCACAACACTGGCCTTCATCGGCGGACTTACCGCTGCCAGCGGTATCATCATTGTGGCCACTATATCGATCGCCTCAATGCTGCAGAATCACCTTATTCTGCCGCTGGTGCCACCACTGTCGACACAAAAACTATATTCCCGGCTGCTGTGGCTAAGACGGATACTCATTATCATTATGATGCTGGGGAGCTATCTGTTCTACACGGAGGTCGGTCTTAACTATAATATCCACTGGCTGGGCACCCTGGCATTTATTGCTTTTATGCAGTTTCTGCCGGGCATTCTCGCTACGCTGTTCTGGCCCGGGGCCAACCGTACAGGCTTCAGCCTCGGATTAATTGTTGGTATGAGCACCTGGATTTTCCCGATGATCATTGCCTTGCTGAATGGAACTATCAGCGATGAAACGTCAATTATGTATCATCAGAACTGGCATCACGTTGCGATCTACGCACTCACAGCAAACATTATCGTGTTTCTGCTGGCCTCCATTCTGACACGAAGTTCACCGGAAGAGATCGCCAGCGCCAGCGCCTGCCTGCATAACAGCCTGCAACGTCCGGTCGGACCTCAGCTTAACATCAGTCACAGCGATGAACTGGTGACCTTACTCAGTTCACGTCTCGGCAGAACAACCGCTGAAAAGGAGGTTGAACTGGCCCTGCAGGAACTGAACCTGCCCAGCGGCGAGTTGAATGCTATCGATCTTATACGCCTGCGAACCCTGATTGAAAGCCGGCTTAGCGCGATGTTTGGGCCCGTTGAGGCCAGCACCCTGTTAAATGGACAGGTACGCAAGGATACACTGGATCAATACCGCACCCGGGACATTCATCTGCTGGAAGGGCAACTGGAAAACTATCAGACCCGGCTCAGCGGTCTGGCTGCCGAACTGGATAATCTGCGCCGTCACCACCGGATGACACTGCAACGCTTACCGGTCGGTGCCTGCTCACTGGACGAAAAGGGGCAGATCATTTTCTGGAACGAGGAGATGGAGCACTTTACAGGCTTGCAGACCTCTTTCGTTTTAACCAAAAAACTGATCAGCCTGCCCGCGCCCTGGGGCGAGCTGTTGGATGATTTTTCAACCCAGGAACAAAACCACCTGCTCTCTCATCACTTGCTGATAAACGGAGAGAACTGCTGGCTTAGCCTGCACAAAGCCAGCCTGGCTGAAAACTCAGAGTCGATGGTGATCCTGCTGGAGAATGAAACCGAAAACCAGATTCTGGTGAACCGCCTGTCTCACAACGAACGACTGGCTTCGATTGGCCGCTTTGCTGCCGGGGTGGCACACGAAATCGGCAATCCGGTAACCGGAATCGCCTGCCTTGCACAGAATCTGAAATATGAAACCGATGATGAGATCATCCTCGAAAGTGGCGAACAAATTGTTGCGCAGACAAACCGTATCACCCGTATAGTACAGTCACTGATACGCTTTGCCCATACGGGCCAGAGTGACAGTAAGCAGCTTCAGGAAAGCATAAACCTCAAGGAACTCACCGACGAAGCACTTCACCTGGTGTCGATGGACAGCCGCGGAAGAGAAATTAATCTGATCAACAATATTGATGCAGCTATCAATATCAGTGGAGACCCGCAACGACTGATGCAGGTATTTGTCAATCTGATCAATAATGCCTGTGATGCCACACCCATCCATGGCAGGGTATGGCTGGAAGCAAAACAGAACGCTAACTCCATCGAGATCACCGTTAACGATGAGGGTACAGGGATCGCCCCGGAACACCAGAACAAACTGTTTGAACCCTTCTTTACCACCAAAGACCCCGGCAAAGGGACCGGATTAGGACTGCCTTTGGTCTATAACATCATTGAAGAGCATTATGGTAGTATTAACATAGTGAGTCCCGCCAATAAAAATCAGAACAATGGCACTCAGGTGGTTATTACCCTCCCGGTCACTTTGCAGGATTAAGTTTGTAAAATAACAAACACCTGCAGACCAGAGGACAAGAAGCAAAGGTAAACCGAATGAGCCGCATTCTGATCGTAGAAGATGAGTCTATTATACGTTCTGCCCTCCGGCGATTGCTGGAGCGCAACAGTTACACTGTTGACGATGCAGGATCCGTTGACGAAGCAACCAGTCAGTTCAATCTTAATGACTATAACCTGATCATTAGTGATCTGCGTCTGCCAGGCGCACCGGGTACCGACCTGATTAATCTGGCCAAGGCGGTTCCGGTAGTTATTATGACCAGTTACGCCAGTATGCGCTCCGCTGTGGATGCCATGAAACTGGGCGCCGTTGACTATATTGCCAAACCCTTTGACCACGACGAAATACTGGAAACTATCGCCAATATTATCAAGCTGCGCGGCGCTGAGGACAAAACGACTCAGAAAAAAGGAAATTCACAGCCAACCCCGGAAAACCAGATGGTTGGCAACTGCGCAGCAATGAAAAACCTCTTTAGCCGGATTCACAAAGTAGCCCGAACCGATGCCACCGTCCTGATTCAGGGTGAGTCCGGCACAGGTAAAGAGCTGGCGGCCAGAGCCATCCACCAGCAAAGCGACCGTTCAGAATCACCAATGGTGTCGGTTAACTGCGCATCCATTCCTGAAACGCTGATAGAATCAGAATTGTTTGGCCACGAAAAAGGCGCTTTTACCGGTGCAGATTCTGCCCGCAACGGTTTAATCGAAGCTGCCAATGGCGGCACCCTGTTTCTCGATGAGATAGGCGAACTGCCCCTGGAAGCTCAGGCCCGGCTGTTGCGATTTTTACAGGAGGGAGAGATCCGCAGAGTGGGTGCCGTTAAATCGATCCATGTCGACGTCCGCCTTATTGCCGCAACCCACCGAAACCTGAAAGCCCTGGCCAAAACCGGAGAGTTTCGCGAAGATCTGTACTACCGGCTCTATGTGATGGAACTGCAGATGCCGCCGCTACGGGAACGGGGAGAGGATATTATTGAGATCGCTCAGCAGTTTTTGCAAAAAAGCTGCGAAAAGCTGGGCTCTCCGTTACTCAGTTTCAGTGCCGATGCCTGCCAGACCATGATTCGCTATAACTGGCCGGGTAATGTGCGGGAACTGCAAAATGCTATCGAAAGAGCGGTTATTCTGGCTGACGATCATAGCATCACCACTGACCTGCTGGGGCTGGATATCGAACCAGGCTCTCTGGCTGAGCTGGAGTCCAGTTTTGCCAGTGGCCACTCACTTGTGGCTGAAAGCGACATTGACCTCAGAGAACGCCGACCAGAGCAAAACCTCTCTCTGGATGATTACTTTCAGCGCTTCGTACTGGAGAATCAGGACAGCATGAGTGAAACCAAACTGGCAAAAAAGCTGGGCATCAGCCGCAAGTGTTTATGGGAGCGTCGCCAGAAGCTGGGCATTCCACGAAAGGCTAAAGAGTTGTGACAGGAACCGCCTTCAGAATGCAGGAGGGATTTAAGAAGTGTTACTTATCCCCCATTGAGCAGGTGCAGCATGAGTAAAAAGGTAACACTTTTTGTTACCCCCTGCTTCGTGCAGAGGTAACAAACCAACAAAAAAAACAATAAATACAATAAAAACAATAACTTGAATAAACTGGCACAACTACTGCTCTATATACGAGTAAGAAAAAGAACAATACTTACCGCTAATAATCATAATAAAAATAAAACCCAGATTATGAGCCGATAAGTACCCTGCCTCGAATAAAAATAAAAATGAGGCTCTAAAGCTGATCGCTGAATTGACACCCAATACAACGGTCCCGAAACAGTGCTCTTAGAAATAAAAACAACAAGCTAAGACTAAGTTGTTGTCTAGAAGCGGTCAGCTTACCCATCTCCTTTTATTCTGTTATTACTCCTCCCCTGCTTGTACTAAAGATCAGTAAAACTGCGGCGTAAACTGCATTTTTTGATTGAATTTCATGCTATTATTCTGCGCTCTTATTTCTACGTAAGTTTCTCAGTGAGATATGGACAAAAACTCATCACCTATAGGCTCGTTTATCCGTAAATTATTCGGTAGTAATCGAAAACGCTCAGCCGGCGAAGCCAGCCTGCAAAGTCAGGGCCCGCAACTGATTCCTGAAGAGGTTCATCAGATTCCCCGCCGACAGCTAAACGACGCGGCGATGAAGACCGCTTATCATCTGCAGGATGAAGGCTACGAAGGCTACCTGGTCGGTGGTTGCATCCGTGATCTGCTGATGAATAAACATCCCAAAGATTTTGATGTTGCCACCAATGCAACGCCGGAACAGGCCCATGCACTATTCCGTCGCTCACGCCTGATAGGTCGGCGCTTCAAGCTGCTCCATGTCCGTTTTGGGCGGGATATGATCGAAGTCGCCACCTTCCGTGCCAGCCATGACAGCCATCCCACAAACAGCGATGGTGAACATGGTCGCCAGAATGACAGTGGTATGATTGTCCGCGATAATGTTTACGGCACCATAGAAGAGGATGCACTGCGACGTGACTTCACGGTAAATGCGCTCTATTACTGTCCTAAAGACCACTGCGTTTACGACTTTACTAACGGTTTCAGTGATCTCAGACATCGCACCCTGCGAATGATCGGCGACCCTGATGCCCGCTATCGGGAAGACCCGGTACGAATGCTGCGAGCGGCACGTTTTGCAGCTAAGCTGGGATTTACCATAGAGCCCGAAACTGAAGCCCCCCTGTATGAGCTGGGGTATCTGCTCAAGGATATCGCTCCGGCCCGATTGTTCGATGAAGTTCTCAAAATTTTCCAGTCAGGGCACGGTGTTGAGTCCTACCATCAATTTCGCAAATACGGTTTGCTGGAGCATGTTTTCAGCCAGACCGCATACTGCCTTGAAAACCCCGGTAACGCTCCCGTAGAACAGCTGGTACTCAACGCACTGCAGAATACCGATCGCCGGATTCAACAGGATAAAAGTGTTACCCCCGCCTTCCTGTTTGCCGCGCTGCTCTGGTATCCAATGCAGCAGCGGATGATTAAACTGCAGAAACAGGAAGGGATGCATACGGTACCGGCGATGCATGAAGCTGCGAATCAGGTGATTGGCGCACAGATTAGCCAGACAGCCATTCCACGCCGCTTCTCCACACCGATCAGAGAGATCTGGGAGATGCAGTTCCGCTTACCTCGCCGGCAGGGCAAACGCGCAGACCGACTTATGGAACACCCGCGTTTCAGAGCGGCTTATGACCTGCTGGTGCTGCGTGAAAACAGCGGTGAGGATTTAGAGGGGCTGGGTAAATGGTGGACCGACTACCAGACACAGAATCCACAGATCCGCAGTCATATGTCCCGTGAAGCGACCAAAGACGAGCCGCCTAAACGACGCCGCAGACGCCGTGCGCCTACAAAGAAGCATGAGCAGAATAATGGCTGAGTCCTCAGCACTCACCCCGTGGATCCTGTGCTATATTGGACTGGGGAGTAATCTTGAAAACCCGGTCACTCAGGTTGTGACCGCGCTGCTTGAGCTGGAACGTTTAGAGGGCTGCCGCAATCTGATTCATTCCAGCCTGTACCGCAGTGATCCGGTTGGCCCAGCCGGTCAGCCCGACTATATCAATGCAGTTGCCAGCCTGGAGACAACCCTCTCTCCCCTCGAACTACTGGATGCAATGCAGGCACTGGAACAACAACACCAGCGGGTCAGAATTCAGCATTGGGGACCCCGCACTCTGGATCTTGATCTGCTGCTCTATGGCGACCAGCAGATCAATCATGAACGATTAACCGTTCCCCACCCCTATCTTCAGGAGCGCAGTTTTGTGCTCTATCCCCTGGCAGAAATTGCACCACAGCTGCACATTCCAAAACAAAAAAGTCTCGCCGAATGCCTTAAACAGTGTGAAAAAGGTACACTTGAACGAATTTAGAAAAACCATAAGCTATTACAAAACAATAACTTATGATGATTATTTCCGCTATGCACAATAGATAATAGTTAAACCGAAAAGGGCTATGTATAATCCCCCCCGTCTGAGTAATAAATAAGCAGGTTCTCTTATGAGCAGCATTACCCTTCATACACTGATGGCTCGTAAACAGGCCGGTGAAAAGTTTGCGGTACTTACCGCATACGACGCCTGTTTTTCCCACCTTATCAGCACTGCAGGTGTTGAGGTGATGTTAGTGGGCGACTCCCTGGGCATGGTATTGCAGGGCAATGACAGTACGCTGCCAGTGACCATCGAAGAGATGGTTTACCATACCGCCGCCGTAAAAGCCGGCAATCAGGGCTCTATGATCATGTCTGATCTGCCCTTTATGAGCTACGGCACACCAGAACAGGCAATGGACAGCGCAGCCGCACTGATGCAGGCCGGAGCCCATATTGTAAAACTGGAAGGCGCCGCCTGGCTGGATGATACGATCACCCTGCTAGCGGAACGCGGCGTTCCTGTGTGCGCCCATCTGGGGCTGACGCCACAGGCGGTCAACGTGCTGGGCGGATACAAAGTACAGGGGCGCGATAACAGCGCCGCAAAAAAAATGATCGAAGATGCTGTGCGCCTGGAACAGGCGGGCGCAGCAATGCTGCTTCTGGAGTGTGTTCCTTCACTGCTGGCAGGCGAGATCACTAAAGCGGTCGATATTCCGGTTATCGGTATCGGCGCTGGCGCTGACACCGACGCCCAGGTGCTGGTGATGCACGATATGTTGGGAATCACTCCGGGCCGCAGTCCAAGGTTTGTGAAAAACTTTATGGCTGACAGCGATGATATCGCCAGTGCTTTCAAAGCCTACGCTGATGAAGTAAAGGCAGGCACGTTTCCCGGACCTGAACACGGATTCTGATAATAATGAAAACTATCTATTCTATTGCTGAGCTACGCGAAACGCTCGGCGCAGAGCGTCGTGCGGGTAAAAAAATCGGTTTTGTTCCAACCATGGGCAACCTCCATACCGGGCATATCCAGCTGATTCACCAGTCCAACAATAATGCCGACATTACGGTTGCCAGCATCTTTGTAAACCCTCTGCAATTTGGTGAAAACGAAGATCTGGATGCCTACCCCCGCACTCTGGAAACCGACCAGGAAAAACTCGAAGCGGCCAACTGTGACTACCTGTTTGCTCCCAATATCAATGAGATGTACCCCAATGGACAGGTAATCCAGACCCTGATTGAAGTGCCCGGAATCTCTGATATTCACTGCGGGGCCAGTCGTCCCGGACACTTTCGTGGCGTTGCTACAGTCGTGTGCAAACTGTTTGGCATCGTCCAGCCGGACGTTGCCATCTTTGGCGAGAAAGACTTCCAGCAACTGATGGTAATCCGGCGCATGACGGAAGACCTGTTTCTGCCGGTTGAGGTACTTGGTGCCCCGATCGCCCGGGCTCAGAGCGGCCTGGCCCTCAGCTCCCGCAACGGCTATCTGAGCGAAGAGGAGCTGGCGACGGCTCCTACCCTCAACAGCACGATCTGTCAGACCATCGCCCAGATCAATTCTGGCCGCAGGGATTATACGGCGATGCAGGAAGAGGCTCAGCAGATTCTGGAGCAGAATGGCTTCAAACGGGATTACTACACCATCTGCAACCGCAAAGACCTCCAGCCTGCCGGCCCTGAAGATACCCAACTGGTATTAGTGGCCGCCGCCTATCTGGGCAAAGCCCGCCTGATCGACAATATGGTTATTGATCTCTGATCACAGCCATCCCAGGCTTATTCACCTTTGGTCGGCTTGGTAATCCCTTTAACAACTGCTAAATTCACCTGTCTGACGTCATTTTTTATGACCCATGCCGCCAGACAGGTGAAACCCCATTGCAGTTGCCTTTCGACTATGCTGTACTGCACTGCACAAATAAGATTATTACAAAAAAAGCTGCAGAGTGTTTTGTGTCGGGTTACTGACTGATCCGCCATGAAAAAGTCACAGAGTATGGCTAAACTACTGCGGCAATCTTACAAGCAAGAGGAATGATCATGCGTGATGTTGTTGTTGTAGCTGCAGGCCGTACGGCTGTAGGTAGTTTTAATGGTTCTCTGGCATCAGTTCCTGCCAGTGATCTGGGCGCTACTGTTATTAAAGGCTTGCTGGAAAAATCCGGCATCTCCGGTGACCAGATTGATGAAGTTATTCTCGGTCAGGTGCTGACGGCCGGTTGCGGCCAGAACCCAGCCCGCCAGGCGACGGTTAATGCAGGACTTCCAATTGAAGTCTCCGCTATGACTATTAACAAAGTCTGTGGTTCAGGCCTTAAAGCGATTCAGCTGGCAACTCAGGCTATCCGTTGTGGCGATGCTGAGATGATTATCGCCGGTGGTCAGGAAAACATGAGTGCATCTGCACACGTGCTGCCTAATTCTCGTAACGGTGCCCGCATGGGTGACTGGAAGATGGTCGACACCATGATCAAAGACGGTCTCTGGGATGCGTTCAACGACTATCACATGGGTATCACCACTGAAAATATCGTTGAGAAATACGGTTTCACCCGTGAAGAGCAGGACGCTTTTGCAGCAGCCTCTCAGAACAAAGCTGAAGCGGCGCAGAAAGCCGGTAAATTTACAGATGAGATCATCCCGGTGATTATCCCTCAGCGTAAAGGTGATCCGGTTGTGTTCGATACCGATGAGCAGCCACGTCACGGTGTTACCGCTGAAGCGCTGGGCACTCTGCGTCCGGCGTTCAAAAAGGATGGGACCGTCACTGCCGGGAACTCCTCGACGATCAACGATGGCGCTGCAGCCGTAATCCTGTGCTCTGCTGAAAAAGCGGCTGAGCTGGGCTTACCAGTTCTGGCGACGATCAAAGCCTATGCGTCTGCAGGTGTTGATCCATCGATCATGGGCACCGGTCCAATCTGCGCCACTCAGAAAGCGCTGGAAAAAGCGGGCTGGACAATTGATGATCTGGAACTTGTTGAAGCCAACGAAGCCTTCGCTGCACAGGCAATGTCTGTCAACAAAGACCTCGAATGGGACACCAGCATCGTTAACGTTAACGGCGGAGCAATCGCACTGGGCCACCCTATCGGTGCTTCAGGCTGCCGTATCTTCGTTTCCCTGCTGCACGAGATGGCACGTCGCGACGCGAAGAAAGGTCTGGCGACGCTGTGTATCGGTGGAGGCATGGGTACTGCGCTGGCAATTGAGCGCAGCTAAGCGTTATTTGCTTTAAAAAAAACCGCGGTCTTAACCGCGGTTTTTTTATTTAAGGTGAGAGAGCAAAAGATCAGGCTTCGGCGATCGCACCTTTACCAACCCCTTCGAACGCGCGCACCATCACCGCCTTATCCGGGTATTCTGCTTTAACCTGCTGCGCCAGGTGACAGGCAATCTGTTCCACGGTCGTCTCGGTATCGATCAGATAACAGTGTTTTGCCGGCAGCCGGATTTCAAACTCTCCCTGCGGAGCATGATATAGATAATGATGCTCAGCTGAGGGTTCAGACACCAGATGATTACGGGTACCGATATAAATATCATGGAACGTTTCAGCCCACTGCTGTTCAACACCGGTATCACGATGACCATCGAGAAATACCTCAATCCGTGAACGATGCCCGTGAGCGATGCGCTGACAGTTGCCATCGTGTTGCTGTAAGCCATGACTGTAGTGATAAAACGCACCACTGATCGATTCAGGCACAAAACTGATCTCCAGCCCCTGCACCTCATCCGGAAACAGCGCCAGCAACTGATCTTTACACCATTTAGCCAGACTGGTTTCTGTCACCTGCTCCAGATCTACCAGCACAATTGCCTGCCGGGGAGAACGACAGAAAAAATCTCCTCCCTCAGGGTATTGCCAGGTAATGGCTGTTTCATCCGCTGTCTGACTGACGTTAAGGTTAGTCATTCCTGTGGGCACGACTAATGCGTGGTCAATACAGTTATCAAACCACTGCTTTACCGCTTTTTTTACAATCGCGAAGTCGCAGATCATACCCTGCTCATTCAGATTGCCGTCCAGCACCAGCTGAACCAGCCAGGACTCCCCCAGCAGGCCGCGTTGCGGGTGCAGGTAGGAAAAATCAACATTGGTCAGGTTATCTACAAAAAGCTTCACAGGCAGTCACACAGTCAGTTTAAATAAATCATTATCGGGGCGGAGTATATTAGCTGATTACCAGCTCTATTGCATTCCGGCTGGTACCGGTATACTAGCTGTTTTTTGATAACAGGCAGATGAAATTCGATGCGACTGGATAAATATCTGAGTCAGGCAACCGGTTTACCCCGCAGTCTTATTAAACGACAGATCAAATGTAAAAATGTCGAGGTGAACGGCCAGATCTGTCAGGATCACGGTTATAAAGTCGTTAGCGATGACGCAGTGCTACTCGAAGGACGGGAGGTTTCAGCTCCAGGCCCCAAATATCTGATGCTGAATAAGCCAGAAGGCACCGTGTGTGCTACTGAAGATGCGGAACACCCTACGGTTATTGATCTTCTCGACCTGGAAAACATCCGCGACCTGCACCCTGCCGGCCGTCTGGATATAGATACCACCGGACTGGTACTGATCACCAACGATGGTCAGTGGTCGCACCGGGTGACTTCACCCAAACACCACTGCGATAAGGTTTATCTCGTCACCACTGCCGATCCGATCTCTCCGGACTATATCGATCAGTTCGCCAGTGGCATCACATTACGGAATGAAGAAGCCCCCACCCTGCCAGCAACTCTGGATATTCTCACAGACACTCAGGCCCGGGTTACTCTGCATGAAGGACGCTACCATCAGGTTAAGCGAATGTTTGCCGCTATGGGCAATAAAGTGGTCGCCCTGCACCGCGAACAGATTGGCCAGGTCGTACTTGATGACGATCTGGAGCCGGGCGAATTTCGTTTTCTGACCGACGAAGAGGCTAAATCCTTCTGATGACTGACACCGCATTTTCCCTGTTAAAACCTGAACTGGACAGTGCCAGCGGCGTTGCTCTGTGGGTCGCCGATGAAAATCTGCTGAATCAGACCAGTCGCGTAAACGCTGAAGTCACGGTTATCAGTAACCGTTTTGATCTCTGCCAGCAGCTTGAGAGCGCCGGTTGGCACAGCCAGTTCTCTGATTTCGATTTTACTGTCTATGCCGATCACAGCGTAGACAAGATTCTCTACCGGGTATCAAAAGAGAAACCGGTAGTACACCATGTTATCAACCAGGCAATCCGTATTCTCAAGCCCGGTGGAAAACTGTGTATCTCAGGCCTTAAGAACGAAGGGATTAAGACGTATCTGGATAAGGCGAAGAAACTCTTTGCCGGACAGATCGAACAGTCGAAATCAGACAAGAATACCTGGATGGGCATTCTGCAGTCTCCAGGCGCGCCTGATACCGAATTACTGGAGGACCACGACTACACCACACTTCGGGAAGTCGCCACAGACGAAAACTTCAGCTATATAAGCAAGCCCGGTGTTTATGGATGGAATAAGATTGATAAGGGCAGCGCTTTTCTGATCTCCGAACTACCCCGTTTTATTGAACGGCTGAAACAGTCGCCCGAAACCGCACTTGATCTGGGCTGTGGATATGGTTATCTGTCGCTTAACTGCGCACCCATCGGGTGCCGGATCACAGCCACTGACAACAATGCCGGAGCCCTTAAGGCCTGTGAAGAAAACTTTCGACTACAGGGGGTGGACGCAGAGGTGGTTGCCGCAGATTGCGCAGACGGGATTACCGCACGGTTTCCCCTGATCGTTTGTAACCCGCCGTTCCATCAGGGCTTCGGTGTTGAAGGTGACATGACGGATCGGTTTCTGGATGCGGCCCGTAAACACCTGCAGGCTGATGGTATCGCCTGTTTCGTTGTTAACCTGCATATCCCGCTTGAACGTAAAGCCCTGAAGCGGTTCGCTACTATAGAAACAATCGCCGACAATGGCAGCTTTAAGCTGGTATTACTGGCTCAACCGAAATAAGAAATGAGTTAAAAACACAGCATGGTCTCCACCTATCTGAAACAAACCTGGTTTTTTTTCCGCGCCAATATCCAGGCGATTATGCGCATACAGCTGCCGTTTATCATTCTGATCACGCTGATCAGCATGAGTGCAATGCAATCGGTCGATCCGGAGAACCCGGAGCTGAACAACTCTATCCTGATGTTCTATCTGGCCAGTCTGATCTTTCTGCCGCTTTATGCCGGTGCGACCATCGCGTATCTGGAATCAGTGGTCAATAATGCCCCGATCAGTACCACCGAAGCCTTGAAAATTGGCCTCAACCGCTGGGTGCCCCTGTTTATCACCAAACTGCTGGGCGCATTCGGTATCGCCATCGGGCTGTTACTGTTTTTTATCCCCGGCATCTTCATGATGATCCGCTGGGGGTTTGCAGAATACTTCAGTGTTCTCGAAAAAACCGGCCCGACCGAATCCCTGAAAAACAGCTGGCAGGACACCTCAGAATACTTCTGGCCCCTGCTGAACGGCCTTGCTGTGTTGTTTGTCATACTTCTGGGAAGCAACCTGCTGATCGAAACCCTGCTGCAAAGCATCGGACTCGATTCACTCATCCTTCGCAGCCTGTTTGATATCGTCTTCGGATTTCTTAACTGCCTTTATACGATATACGGATATCGGCTGTATTGTGTAATGAGAGAAGGCTCTGCGCAGCAGGATTAAGGGGCCAGACCGTCGCTGCGCGGCTAGCCAGACGTGACTGCGTCACTTGCTAGCCGCTAGACGGGAAGCTTCGCTTCCCTTGCTAGAAAAACGTCTAATCTGAAGATAAGATTCGCGAACGACGAACTAAATCCCTCGAAATCAATGCATTACTACGCTGACACATAGGTATTAGACAGGCTCTCCTAGCTACAAGCAGGCGCGTAGCGCCGTTCTAGCAAGTGACGAAGTTACGTCTAGCGACTTGCCCATAAAAACTACTCAGTCAAAAGCTCGCGAATATCTCCTTCGATCGCCCTTGCCTGTTCCGATCCCGCATGCGTCTCGCCGATATAGATCGAACGGACTTTTCCCCGTTTATCGATCAGATAGAAGGTTGGCCAGTATTTATTGCCCATCATCTGCCAGTAGAGAAACTGGTTATCCATCATCACCGGATGATGCAACTCAAATTCATCAATTTTGGCCTCTACATTGGCTCTGACGCGTTCATGAGCGAATTCCGGAGTATGGATACCAATCACTGTAAATGCCTCGTCAGCAAGCGCCTGCTCAAGCTGACGCATCCATGGAAACGACCTATAACAGTTCCAGCAATCAAAAGTCCAGAAATCCAGCATGATCACTTTCCCCCGCAGCTCCCTTAAGGATAAAGGCGAACTGTTCAACCAGCTATCGGCATCGGTCTGGGAGAATTCCGGGGCAGGCAAAGGGGTTTCCAGCTTTCCAGCGCTTACGCTGAAGCTAAGTGCCAGATTCAAGCTTAAGAGTAACAACAAAGTGGTTCGGGTAATCCGGTTCATATACTTCTCCCATTCCTAATAAGACCCTCTTAACATCCTCAGGTTCACCCCCCTCCACAGGTTCCCCTGTTCTTAAAACGCTCCTCCTAACCACTAACAAGATGGCCAGAGACGTCTGGCTTCGGCTCTTTTTATCCCCAGATTCGCCCGCACAAGGCTGTGCATAACATTGGGACAACTGGCGTAAGCCTTATCAACACTGGGATTGGGGATACCGGGCAATAAATGTGCAGCAAATATGCGGGCTGAAAACAAGTCACAGGCAACAGTTTTTCCATGTGATTAAAAAACGCATTTCCCAGCCAAAACAAAGTGCTCAGCGCCGATCTTGCAAGTTACGTAATCACATTCAGAGAACGCTCTTATGGTAAAGCCCGGTAAAAAAAGCAGTTGCATTCGCAGCCTAAATAAACATAATGAGAATCATTATCATTTAATAGCAAAGGAAATTAATATGGATGCCCTCAAAATTGATGCCTGGCTGGAGCGCAAGGAACCGATTATAAGATTACACAGCGGAATGTCTGAAGCACTCATCGCTGAATGGCGTGGCAATGCCGTTGTCGAATTAATAGAACAGGGGATAGTGACCTGCAATGAGCTATTTTCAACCAATCGCAAAGTGCAGCAACAAGCCGCTCATGAATTACTGCTCAACGCCTGTGCAAACTCAATCTGCAGCAAAAACGGTCCGCAATGTTTTACCTGCATAACCGGTCGTCTGTTGCGAGCCCTGGCACTGAGTGACAGCAAAGCAGAGCAGCCATCTGTTGCAGGCCTGGAGCTATACCGATCAGCCAGCTAATACCTCTCCTTCCTGGCCACAAGCAGGCGCGTAGCACGATTCTGACAAGTGACGCAGTCACATCTCGTGACTGTTTTTTATCCCCAGATTCGCCAGAACAAGCCTGTAGATAACATGGGGACAACTGCCGTAAGCCTTATCAGCACTGCAATCCGGGATAGCGGGTAATAAATATCCAGCGTGTAAAACCGACCTCAGTCAACAGCGTTCCCATCTTCTTGAAAACGCTTTTTCGAGCCTCTGGCAAAGCGTAAACTGCCGTTCTGGCAAGTGACGCAGTCACGTCTAGCGACTGCTGTTATAAGCCTGTGTTCCCCACAGTGGCACCGTAGACAGGCTGTGCTTAAAGCTGCCATTGGTCTCTTTGGTGGAGTAAGACAGATACATCAGAGTCTGCGATTGCGGGTCAAAGATACGCCTGACTTTCATGGTTTTGAACAGCACACTTTTAGATTTGCGAAACACTACTTCGCCATCTTTTGAACGATCGATTGCAGCAATCATATCCGCAGTAATCGGACCGGTCTGGCGACAGGCAATGGATGAATCACTGGGGTCTGCGAAATCAAGATCCGCTTCAATACTGGCAATATGACAGGTAACCCCGCTTACGACCGGGTCCACCAGCACATTCAGTTTGATATCTTTAGTGGTCAGCAATCCCAGAGAGACATCTCCTACCTCATCGCCACCACAGCCAGTCAGCAACAGAGTGAAAAGCACGGTGATCACGTTTTTCATATTCAGCGTCCTATTGAGATTCAGAGTGCTGTAACTTACTACATAAACAAAAAAGCCCTGCGTCAGCAGGGCTTTTTAAACAGAGTGTCAGTTCTTATTCTACTGACTCATCCTGTTCCAGATCACGCATGGTCAGTTTAATACGGCCACGGGGATCAACTTCCATCACCTTAACTTTAACCACATCATCCATCTTGATGTAGTCAGTTACTTTCTCGATACGCTTGTTAGCGATCTGAGAGATATGCACCAGACCATCTTTACCTGGAAGGATGTTTACGAACGCACCGAACTCTTCCAGACGCACAACTTTACCATCGTAGATCTTGCCCACTTCAGCTTCAGCAGTGATCTCGCGAACCTTATCAACCGCAGCTTTAGCGGCTGCTTTGTCAGCTGCGTAGATACGCACAGTACCGTTATCTTCGATATCGATAGTAGCACCAGTCTCTTCAGTCAGGGCGCGGATGGTTGCACCACCTTTACCGATAACATCACGGATCTTCTCTGGATTGATCTCAAGCAGAGTCATTGCAGGGGCGTTATCAGGCAGCTCTGGACGAGCATAACCGATTACCTTAGCCATCTCTTTAAGGATGTGAGCACGGGCCTCATAGGCCTGCTCCAGCGCAATATCCATGATCTCTTCGGTAATACCGGTGATCTTGATATCCATCTGCAGGGCAGTAACACCCGCTTCAGTACCGGCCACTTTAAAGTCCATGTCGCCCAGGTGATCTTCATCACCCAGAATATCGGTCAGTACGGTGAAACGCTCTCCGTCCTTAACCAGGCCCATGGCAATACCGGCAACAGGTGCTTTCAGCGGTACACCAGCATCCATCATAGACAGAGATGCGCCACAGACAGAGGCCATAGAACTTGAACCGTTAGATTCAGTGATCTCAGACACGATACGGATGGTGTACGGGAACTCTTCCTGGGTTGGCAGAACCGCAGCAACACTGCGACGGGCCAGACGACCATGACCGATCTCACGACGACCGGTAGCACCCATACGGCCAGCTTCACCAACAGAGTACGGAGGGAAGTTGTAGTGCAGCATGAACGGATCGCGGCGTTCGCCTTCGATCGCATCAATGATCTGGGAGTCACGGGCAGTACCCAGAGTACAGGTAGCAATTGCCTGAGTTTCACCACGGGTGAACAGTGCAGAACCGTGAGTACCGCTCAGTACGTCGATTTCAACGTCGATACCACGAACAGTCTTGCTGTCACGACCATCGATACGCGGCTGACCATCCAGGATACGTCCACGAACGATCTCTTTCTCCAGTGACTTGAAGATACCGGATACTTCAGCAGCAGAAGGCTGACCCTCTTCACCACACAGCGTCGCAACCGCTTTATCACGGGCAGCAGACAGAGCGTTCTGACGCTCCATTTTATCAGCCGTCAGATAAGCATTATTGATATCATCACCAACAACACCACGAACCTGCTCAATCAGTGCTTCATTCTTAGCTTCGGGAGTGTATTCCCAGCGTGGTTTACCGGCTTCAGCAACCAGCTCGTTAATCGCATTGATAGCAACCTGCATCTGCTGGTGTCCGAATACAACAGCACCCAGCATCTCATCTTCAGACAGTTCCTGAGCTTCAGATTCAACCATCAGAACCGCATCAGAGGTACCGGCAACAACCATGTCCAGCATGGAAGTTTGCAGCTCTTCATACGTTGGGTTCAGAGTGTAACCGGCTTCCTCAGTGTAACCTACACGAGCACCACCGATTGGCCCCTGGAAAGGGATACCAGAGATAGCCAGTGCTGCAGAGGTACCAATCATCGCCGCGATATCAGGATCATTAACCTTATCCGCAGACATAACAGTACAGATAACCTGTACTTCGTTCATGTAGCCTTTAGGGAACAGCGGACGGATAGGACGATCGATCAGACGGGAGGTCAGTGTCTCTTTCTCTGACGGGCGCGCTTCACGCTTGAAGAATCCACCCGGAATACGACCTACCGCGTAATATTTTTCCTGATAATGAACAGACAGTGGGAAAAAGTCCTGACCTTCACGGGCAGATTTAGCCCCCACAACAGTACACAGAACCTGTACACCGGCCATAGTAACCAGTACAGCACCGCTCGCCTGACGGGCAACCCGACCGGTTTCGAGGGTAACTTCATGCTTACCGTATTGGAATGTCTTTGTAATTGCTTGTGGCACGATACAATTCCTTATCTTTATGCAAAACAAAAAAATGTCTGTGCTACGTCACACCGGCCTCTTTATAGCCAGTACTCTGCTGGGCTCTGCTTTACAGAGCACACCAGAGTACAGGCTGGTTGGTGTAAACGTTGTACAGACGCATATAGAGATCGCTGTTTCAGCAGATCTTAAAGCACCGGGGCCATCATAGATGGCCCCGGAACATTATCTTAACGACGCAGGCCGAGACGCTTAATCAGATCAGCGTAACGAGTTACATCTTTCTTCTTCAGGTAATCCAGCAGCTTACGACGCTGGTTTACCATGCGGATCAGACCGCGACGAGAATGGTGGTCATGGATGTGACCTTTAAAGTGAGACTGCAGACCAACGATGTTGTGGGTCAGCAGAGCAACCTGTACTTCAGGTGAACCAGTGTCGCCTTCGCCACGAGCGTACTCAGCAACGATCTCAGCTTTCTTTTCAACAGATAATGCCATTTTAATAACTCCAAAAAAATATGCACATCACACTCTATATATGTGATGGATTAATAGTCGCGTTGTACCGAGCATATTTTCAGTTCAACGTCATATTGCCAGTGCCGCCTGAGCCACACCGGCAAATTCAATTATATATCCTGAGTATTCATCAGTCGCCGGGTCAATAACTGCCCGTCGGCATCGATCTCGCCAATCCCCAGAAACTTATCACTGGCGGCATCACGGATGCGCACCAGAGGTTGTGCTTCAAAGGGATCCAGCACTACCCGCTGTCCCTTACATAAGGCACTGGTTTGCAGTTCAGTCAGCAATACCTCAGGGGTATCTGCTACCGGGCTCCAGGGTGGCAATAATAACGCATCCAGACGCGTTTGTATGCCTTCAGGCGTAGCATCACTACCCATATCGTCCACCAGCTGTTCCAGATCAGCCAGAGTCATCATGCTTTCAGCTTTGTACGGACCGGAGTCGAGACGACGGAGCATTTTAACATGCGCGCCGCATCCCAGCATCTCTCCCATATCCTGGACAATTGAACGGATATAGGTGCCTTTACTGCAGCGGATATCCAGATCCACTTCATCGCCACGAAAAGCCAGCAGCTCAATGCTGAAAACCGTCACCTGACGACTCTTAACCTCGACCTGGATGCCCTGCCGTGCCAGTTTATACAATGGTTGACCATTATGCTTAAGCGCCGAAAACATCGATGGCACCTGAGTAATCAGGCCGGTAAACTCACGTTGCAACAGCTCATCAATCAGCTCTGCAGTGAGGTTTTCCGGCAGAGGTCGCTCCTCAACCACTTCACCATCGGCATCACTGGTATCGGTTCTCTGACCCAGTTTAGCCGTCGTGATATAGCGCTTATCCGCATCCAGCAGGAACTGAGAAAACTTAGTCGCCTCACCAAAACAAAGCGGCAACATCCCCGTTGCCAGCGGATCCAGCGCTCCGGTATGGCCTGCCTTAGCAGCCCCATAAATCCGTTTTACAATTTGCAGCGCCCGGTTTGACGACATTCCACCCGGTTTATCAAGCAGAAAAATACCGTTGACCGGACGGCCTTTTGCCCGCCTAGCCAAGCGTTATTCTCCGTCGTCCTGACCGTGCTTACTGTCCGCCCGGGCGGCCTGAATAATCAGGTCGTTCAGACGGCGGCCACGGTCAACACTCTCATCAAAATGGAAGCGCAGTTGCGGCATCACCCGCAGTTTGATCTTGCCGGACAGTTGTCCACGCAGGAAGCCCGCCGCATTATTCAGAACCTTAAGAGATTCCTTTACTGCTGTGGCTTCATCTTTTCCACCCATCGCCATCACAGTGATGTAGATATCGGCATAACCGAGATCCTTGGCGATCTTAACGTAGCTGATCGTCACCATCCCCAGGCGCGGGTCTTTAATTTCACGCTGAATCAACTGAGCCAGGTCCTTCTGGACCTGGTCAGATATCCGCTGTGTACGACTGAATTCTCTTGCCATAATAGTCTGTCAATACACTCTTACAATGTACGCGCAACTTCAATGGTGTCGAAGACTTCGATCTGATCGCCGACCCTCACATCATTGTAGTTCTTAACGCCGATACCACACTCCATGCCCTGACGAACTTCAGCGACGTTATCTTTGAAGCGACGCAGAGATTCCAGCTCACCTTCATAGATAACCACGTTTTCACGCAGTACACGAATACGTTTATTACGGAACACTGAGCCTTCAGTTACCATACAACCGGCAACCGCGCCAATCTTCGGCGCACGGAAGACATCACGTACCTCAGCGATACCCACAATCTGCTCCTTAAATTCAGGAGACAGCAGGCCGGTCATCGCCAGTTTAACATCATCAATGATGTCATAGATGACACTGTAATAGCGTAGTTCCAGCTCTTCACGTTCAACGATAGCACGCGCCTGCGCATCAGCACGGACGTTGAAACCGATAATAATCGCACTGGATGCAACAGCCAGGTTGGCATCTGTTTCAGCAATACCGCCGACACCACCAGAAACAATATTCACCTTAACTTCATCAGTACTCAGATCCATCAGAGAGCTGGTCAGCGCCTCAAGTGAACCACGAACGTCTGCTTTCAGAACGATGTTCAGAGTCTTAACATCACCTGCCTGCATATTTTCAAACAGGTTTTCAAGTTTAGCCTGCTGCTGACGCTGAAGCTTAACTTCGCGGTATTTACCCTGACGGAACAGGGCAACTTCGCGAGCTTTCTTCTCATTGGAGACAACAGTGAACTCATCACCGGCTCCAGGCGTACCATCCAGACCCAGAATCTCAACAGGAATAGACGGACCAGCAGATTTAACCGGCTTACCGTTTTCATCCAGCATCGCCCGGACACGACCGTACTGCAGACCTGCCAGAACAATATCGCCCTGTCTCAGGGTACCGTTCTGAACCAGCAGAGTAGCAACCGGGCCACGTCCTTTATCCAGACGGGACTCAACCACAACACCGCGTCCCGGTGCTTCAGGAATCGCTTTCAGCTCAAGAATTTCAGCCTGCAGAAGCACAGCATCCAGCAGCGCATCGATGCCCTCACCGGTTTTAGCTGAGACATTCACAAACTGAACATCACCACCCCACTCTTCCGGCAGTACATCACGCTGAGCCAGCTCATTCTTAACACGCTCAGGATCCGCATCCTCTTTATCGATCTTATTGACCGCGATAACCAGAGGAACACCCGCAGCCTTAGCATGGTTAACCGCTTCTTCAGTCTGAGGCATCACGCCATCATCTGCGGCAACCACCAGAATTACGATATCCGTTAACTGCGCACCACGGGCACGCATCGCGGTAAAGGCGGCGTGTCCCGGAGTATCCAGGAAGCTGACCATACCGTGGCCTGTTTCAACGTGATAAGCACCGATATGCTGCGTAATACCGCCAGACTCGCCAGCCGCAACGCGGGTTTCACGAATATAGTCAAGCAGGGATGTTTTACCATGGTCAACGTGACCCATTACAGTCACGACCGGAGCACGTTCAACCTGCTCACCAGCGATCTCTTCTGCGGCACCCGCACTTTCGATCAGCTGGTCTTCAACTGTATTTTCCTGCATCGCAACAGCGGTGTGGCCCATCTCTTCAACAACCAGAGTTGCTGTATCCTGATCAATAACAGAGTTGATGGTCGCCATCGCCCCCATTTTGAACATAACTTTGATCAGGTCAGCGGCCTTAACTGACATCTTCTTCGCCAGTTCAGCTACTGTAATCGATTCGGGAATAGCAACTTCATGAATCACCGGAGCGGTTGGCCGCTCAAACGCCTGAACGTTAGAACTGGTCATCCCTCTCTGAACCGGCTTACCGCCACCACGACGGCCACCATCACGTCCACCCGGCTTACGGGACAAACGCTTGTCGCCGCCACCTTTACGGCCCGCAGCAGGTTTATCCTGACTACGGAAATTCTTTTCCCGGGCCTGCTTACGATCTGGCTGTGGTGCAGCCGGTGCTGCATCTGCAACAGCAGCTTTTGGTGCTGCTTTCGCCGGAGCAGGCTTAGTCATTGAAGGTTTAGATACTGCAGGTTTAGACTCACTCTGCTTATCAGAAGCTTCACGTTCCGCCTTAGCTTTTGCTTCAGCTTCCGCTTTCAGACGCATCTCATCGCGCTGTTTTTCCTGAGCTGCCTGCAGTTCAGCATCGCGACGAGCCTGCACTTCCAGCTCAGTCTGAAGATTTGTCCCTTTAACCTCTGCAGCCGGAGTTTCTTCAACATCGGCACGCTTCACATAAGTACGTTTCTTACGTACTTCAACATTAATCGTTTTCTTGCCTGCAGCGCCTGATACTTTTATCTGGCTGGTCGTTTTACGCTTCAGCGTAATTTTCTTAGGCTCACTATCGGATTTTTCACCGTGGCTACGCTTAAGGTGGTTCAGCAGTTTCTGACGCTCATCTTCGGTAACGGAAGCGGCTTCATTTTTGCCTGCAATACCTGCTTCTTTCATCTGCGTTAGCAAACGATCAACGGGAACGCCAACTACTTCGGCAAGTTGTTTTACTGTGACTTCTGCCATCTGGGTTTATCTCCTCCGTTGACTTATTCTTCGTCCGCAAACCATGGGGCGCGCGCAGTCATTATCAGCGCGGCAGCCTTTTCTTTATCCAGCTCTTCAATCTCAAGCAGGTCTTCAACTGCCTGCTCAGCCAGATCTTCCATGGTCACGATACCTTTGCTGGCCAGAACAAAAGCCAGATGACGCTCCATACCTTCCATCTCAAGCAAGTCCTGAGCCGGCTCTGCATTTTCGAGAGCCTCCTCATTCGCAAGTGCAAGATTCAGCAGAGCATCTTTCGCGCGGTTGCGCAGTTCATCAACAATCTCTTCATCGAAACCATCGATTTCGAGCATCTCATCAGCAGGAACATAAGCCACCTCTTCAAGAGAGGTAAAACCTTCATCCACCAGGATACCCGCAATATCGTCATCAACATCCAGATGCTTAACAAACAGCTCCAGGATTGAACCCGTTTCAGACTGCTGCTTTTCTGCAGCCTCTTCTTCGGTCATGACATTCAGTTTCCAGCCGGTCAGCTCTGACGCCAGGCGAACATTCTGTCCGCTACGGCCAATTGCCATCGGTAGATTCTCTTCTGCAACAGCAACATCCATCGAACGGGAATCTTCATCCACGACAATGGAAGCCACTTCTGCCGGAGACATGGCGTTAATCACCAACTGTGCCGGATTATCATCCCAGAGGATGATATCAACACGTTCACCGCTCAGTTCGTTAGATACAGCCTGGACACGAGCGCCACGCATACCCACACAAGCACCAACAGGGTCAATACGACCATCATTGGTTTTAACCGCAATCTTAGCCCTTGAGCCAGGATCACGGGAAGCAGCACGAATCTCGATAACCTCTTCAGAGATCTCAGGCACTTCGATACGGAACAGCTCGATCAGCATCTCGGGGCAGCTACGGCTCATCGCCAGCTGAGGACCACGACCTTCGGTACGAATCTCATTCAATACAGCACGCACCCGGTCGCCCATCCGGTAAGTTTCCCGTGGCAGCAACTGGTCACGCGGAAGCACTGCTTCTGCGTTATTACCCAGATCAACAATAATATTGTCTCGTGTCACTTTCTTTACGGTACCGGAGATAAGCTCACCGAGGCGACTGCTATACTGAGCTACAACTTTCGCACGCTCAGCTTCACGTACTTTCTGCACAATAACCTGCTTAGCAGTCTGCGCAGCAATACGGCCGAACTTAACTGACTCAACCTCTTCTTCGTAGATATCACCCGGCTGCAGCGTGCTATCAATCTCTTCAGCCTCCTGCATGGTCAGCTCTGTGCCCAACAGTGGCACATCATCATTACTGACCACTGCCCAGCGACGGAATGTCTGGTAGTTACCTGTTGCACGATCGATGACAACGCGGATATCCGCCTCTTCGTCATAGCGTTTCTTAGTCGCTGTTGCCAGCGCCAGTTCAATCGCTTCGAAGATTACCTCTTTAGAAACATCTTTTTCGTTAGATACTGCTTCTGCAACCAGTAGAATTTCTTTATTCATACAACTGCCCCAACCTCAAAATTCAATTCTTTACTCTCAGAACTGAGGAACTATGTTTGCTTTTTCAATATGGTCTATCGGTAACAGGTATTCTTCCTGATCGACAACCAGCACAATATCTTCATCTTCAATACCACTGAGGACGCCTTTAAATCTGCGACGACCATCAAATGGCATGCGCAGCTTAAGCTGCACCACATGTCCGACAAACGCCTTGTACTGCTCCAGAGTAAACAGCGGGCGATCCATCCCCGGAGAGGAAACCTCTAATGTATATTCACCGCTAATCGGATCTTCTACATCCAGAATCCCGCTCACCTGACGACTGACGCTGGCGCAGTCTTCTACACCGATACCCTCTTCTGCATCGATATAGATCCGCAGCATGCTGTGACGCCCCTGGGATATCATTTCAATACCCCATAACTGATAACCGAGAGCCACCACGGATGGCTCAATCAGTTCCTGTAACACACTCAACTTTGCTGACACGCAAAAAACCTCTAAACGCACGTTCTTAGGCAAACAAAAAATGGGTCAAAGACCCATTCAACATACGACCCCAACGGGCCGCAAGTACGAAAAAGCCCCTAAAAAGGGGCCAATCAACGTACTGCTTGATCGACAATTTCAAGTCTGCAGCCGAATTAGCGGCATACTGAAATTGGTAGCGGGAATCAGCATCAGTTATCAGCGCTCCAAAGGAACACAGCAACCCAAAACGATGCTGAATCGTATTAACCCTCAAGAGTTCGTCACACGAATCTCTCGTTTCTGATATTTCATTTAAAAATGGTAGCGGGGGCCAGATTTGAACTGACGACCTTCGGGTTATGAGCCCGACGAGCTACCAGGCTGCTCCACCCCGCATCAGAAATCGGCGAGAATTATACTCTTACAACCAGAGTAGTTCAAGGACAGCTTCTCTTGATTACAAAACAAGCTCCAACTTCACGCCTTTTCGCGGCTTAGCACTAGTACATACACAAAGCACGCCTGGCGCCAAAGCCCGGCATAACGGTCTGCAAGACTTTTCCGCAGGACTTTATCCACAGATGAGTCTCAGCAGAATTACTCTCTTAACAGAAAATCCTGTGAGACAGATATAAAAAAAGCGCCCACAGGGCGCTTTTAAAATATGGTGCCGAAGGCGGGACTTGAACCCGCACGACCATTAGGTCACCACCCCCTCAAGATGGCGTGTCTACCAATTCCACCACTTCGGCATTAAACGAGACTTACTCAGCAGGCGGTACGTCCGCATCCCCTGCAGGTAATTTCTTTTCTTCCAGAACCGGCACCTGCTCAGCATTATCAGCTGCGCTTTGGATAAGTTCTGCAGCAGGCACACCGGCATCATACACCGATACAGCCTTGTCTTTTGCATAAACTGCCAGCACAAAACTGGTGATAAACAGTCCAGTTGCAATAATTGCAGTCATACGACTCAGAAACGAGCCGGAGCCCTGGCTACCAAATACAGTCTGAGATGCTCCAGCACCAAAAGACGCACCTGCTTCAGCGCCTTTGCCCTGCTGCAACAGCACCAGAGCAATAATGGCAATAGCCAGCAGAACATGTACAGCAAGAACCAGAGTTTCCATCTATTTTTCCACTTACTTACGACTTTCTGCAGCCGCAGCGCAGATCGTCAGGAATTCATCAGCTTTCAGAGATGCGCCACCAATAAGGCCGCCATCAATATCCTGTTGAGCAAGAAGCTCAGCCGCGTTACCGGCATTCATACTACCGCCATACAGAATCGACAGTTTATCAGCTATCTTCGCATCACTACCAGCCAGCTGAGCACGGATCGCAGCATGTACTTCCTGTGCCTGCTCCGGCGTTGCCGTCAGACCGGTACCAATTGCCCAGACCGGCTCATACGCAATTACAACAGATGCAAAACACTCAATACCAATCCGTTGCACTACTGCATCGACCTGCGCTGCAACCAAAGCCAGCGTCTCACCCGCGTCACGCTGCGCCAGTGTTTCACCGACACACAATATCGGGATTAATCCTGCAGCCAGCGTTGCGGCAACCTTATCGGCAACATCGGCATCAGTCTCTCCGAACAGGCTACGCCTCTCAGAGTGACCCAGAATAACATATTCACATCCCAGATCCTGAAGCATCTCCAGTGACCACTCACCGGTAAACGCACCTTTAGGCTGGGCAGATACATTCTGCGCACCCACTGCTACCGGCGCATCGCCAATCTGCTTTTTTACCTGATACAGGTATACAGCAGGGGGACAAACCAGTGTCACCAGACCATCAACCGCAGGAACACCTGCTTTGATGCCATCCAGCAGAGTTCTTATCGACTCACTGGTTCCGTTCATTTTCCAATTTCCGGCGACTATCGTCTTACGCATGAGTTCCCCTCTGTGCAAAGCGGCGCACATAGTACCCAGTTTCCTGATAAGTTACAAGCAACTACATCCAGGTAACCAATAAATTTTCGAACTATCTGCAAAATAATCAAAGTGCCTGACGAACCGCTTCGGCCAGCTCCTCACAGAGCTCTTCAACCCAGACCTCATCATCACCCTCAACCATCACCCGGATTACGGGCTCAGTGCCGGAAGGCCGCAGCAACACCCGCCCACGCTCACCGAGGCGCGACTCGATATCGGCTACTGCGGACTGCACAGCAGGAAGCGCCATCACATCAACCTTTTCACTCAGCCGGACATTAATCATCGTTTGCGGCATTTTGCGCATTTCGGATTTGAGCTCATTCAGGGATTTTTTATCATCAGCCATCGCCTTAAAAACCTGCAGCGCGGCAACAATACCATCGCCAGTCGATGTCAGCTGCCGACACACCAGATGACCTGAAGACTCGCCCCCCAGAAGCCAGTCATTTGCCACCAGCTGCTCAAGAACATAACGGTCACCTACCTGAGCGCGAATGAAAGGGATACCCGCCTGCTTCAGCCCCTGCTCAAGACCAAAATTACTCATCAGAGTACCCACCACACCACCGTTCAGCTGAGCCTTCCTGTGCAAGGCCATGGCGATAATAAAGAGCAGCTCGTCACCATCCACAGACTCCCCCGCATGATCAACCATAATCAGCCGGTCACCGTCACCATCCAGCGCTACACCCAGGTCGGCCCGCTGTTCAATAACGGTTCTTTCCAGTAGCGCTGTAGAGGTTGCACCACACTCTTCATTAATGTTTATACCATCCGGCGAGGCGCCTACTTCAACAACCGTCGCCCCCAACTCCCGAAACACTTTTGGTGCAATATGGTAGGTCGCACCATTGGCACAATCAACGACGACCTTCATGCCCTTAAGACTCAGATCACCGGAAACAGTGCCTTTGCAGAACTCAATGTAACGACCTGCAGCGTCATCAATCCGGCGGGCCTTACCCAGCTCTGCCGCTTCTACAGTTGTCATCGCCATATCCATCTGCGCTTCGATGGCGTGTTCAATCTCATCCGGTAACTTAGTGCCCTGCTCGGAGAAAAATTTAATGCCATTATCATAATAAGGGTTGTGCGAAGCGCTGATGACGATACCGGCATTACAACGAAACGTTCGTGTCAGATAAGCGATTGCCGGGGTTGGCATAGGTCCTAACAACAGAACATCGACCCCAGCGGCAGAAAGCCCCGCCTCCAGAGCTGACTCAAACATGTATCCGGAAATACGGGTATCCTTACCGATAATAATCTTACTGCGCCCCTCCCGGGCAAAAACTTTTCCGGCGGCCCAACCCAGCTTTAGCATAAAATCAGGAGTAATTGGCGCCGTACCTACCTTGCCACGAATACCATCGGTACCAAAATATCGCTTAGTCATTATCAATCCTGCCCTCATTCAAAATGGCTTCGGTCATCCGCACCACATCAACCGTTTCCCTTACATCATGTACTCTGAATATCTGCCCGCCCTGCTGCACCCCTATAGCAACGGTCGCCAGAGTACCCGCCAGCCGCTGGTCTACCGGCCGGTGAAGCACATGATCAATCATACTTTTGCGTGAGGTTCCTACCAGCAGAGGCATACCAAACCGGTGTAATTGCCGCATATTGTTCAGCAAACGCAGATTGTGCTCTACGGTTTTGCCAAAACCAAATCCTGGATCAAGAATTATCCGGTCACTGGCAATCCCAGCGTCGTTACAGGCTCTGATCCGCTGTTGCAGAAAATAACTCACATCATCCAGCACATCATCATAATGCGGAGCGTCCTGCATGGTCGCGGGGCTCCCCTGCATATGCATGACACACACAGGCAGACCGGTAGCTGCAGCAGCCTCCAGAGCGCCTTCGCGCCCCAGCGCCCGCACATCATTGATCAGCCCGGCCCCCAGCCCCGCGACTCCGCTAATCACTTCCGGCGCACTGGTATCCACCGAGATAACTACATCAAGTTCAGCGTTGAGCCGTTCAACAACAGGTAAGACCCGGTCCAACTCCTCCTGCACAGAGACGACTGCGGCCCCAGGCCGGGTCGACTCGCCACCAACATCAATGATCGTTGCGCCATCTTTAACCATCTGACGGGCTCGCTCAAGCGCCTGATCAACACTAAGTTTCCGGGCTTCGTAGAGCGTTCCGCCATCGGAAAAAGAGTCTGGCGTCACATTGACAATACCCATCACCTGAGGACGGCTCAGATCGAGTATTCGGGTTCCGAAACGGTAAGCGGAAAGGTCGTTCACAGTGTTGTCCATCAGCTTCATTCTATTAAAAAAGGCCGGTCTGGGACCGGCCTTATCATTTCAGATTAATCGCTTAGTGCAGATTAGGATCAGAGGCATCTGAATCAGAAGATGGCTCATCTTTCTTACCCGTTTGAAGATCATCATTGAGCTCATCGTCATCAAGATCAAACTCTTCTGTCTTATTAGCAGCAGCCGCTTCATCAGCCGCCGCTTTTGAATCAGACTCCTGCCATCCTTCTGGCGGAGTAACCGGCTTACGATCCATAAGTTCATCAAGCTGCTTGCTATCGATGGTTTCATATTTCATCAGCGCAGCGGTCATTGACTCAAGAATATCGCGATTATCTTCCAGCATCTTATAAGCTTTAGCATAACACTCATCGATGATCCTGCGGGTTTCAGCATCAATTTTACGCTGCACCTCTTCTGACATCGCCTTACCCGGCTGACCATAGCCACGGGTGAACGGATCCTGTTCTTCATCATCATACAGAATCGGACCCAGCTCGTCAGTCAGACCCCAGCGGGAAACCATATTACGCGCCAGACTGGTAGCCCGCTGAATATCGTTGGATGCACCAGTGGTCACACCATCTTTACCCAGCGTCATCTCCTCGGCAATACGGCCACCATAGAGACTACAGATGTTAGAGAGAAGAAGTTTACGGCTATGGCTATAACGATCTTCCTCAGGCAGGAACATAGTTACACCCAGCGCACGACCACGGGGGATGATTGACACTTTATACACCGGATCATGCTCCGGCATGAGTCGGCCCACAATAGCATGACCCGATTCATGGTATGCCGTATTCAGACGCTCCTCATAGGACATAACCATCGATTTACGCTCAGCGCCCATCATGATCTTATCTTTCGCCCGCTCAAACTGCTCCATCCCGACTGTACGCTTGCTGGAGCGTGCAGCAAACAGCGCTGCCTCATTGACCAGATTGGCAAGATCCGCGCCGGAGAAGCCCGGGGTTCCACGCGCAATAAGGTCAGGTTTAACATCATCGCCCAGTGGCACTTTGCGCATATGCACTTTAAGAATCTGTTCACGACCGCGAATATCAGGCAGGCCGACATGTACCTGTCGGTCAAAACGACCCGGGCGCAACAATGCAGGGTCCAGCACATCCGGCCGGTTTGTCGCAGCAATAACAATGACACCCTCGGTACCTTCAAAACCATCCATCTCAACCAGCAACTGGTTCAGCGTTTGCTCCCGCTCATCATTACCGCCACCCATGCCTACACCACGGTGACGACCCACAGCATCGATCTCATCGATGAAGATAATGCAGGGTGCATTTTTCTTAGCCTGCTCGAACATATCCCGGACCCGGGATGCACCTACACCGACAAACATTTCAACAAAGTCAGAACCGGATATGGTAAAGAAAGGCACTTTAGCCTCACCAGCTATCGCTTTCGCCAACAAGGTCTTACCGGTACCAGGGCTACCTGACATCAGTACACCGCGGGGAATATGGCCACCGAGGCGCTGAAATTTTCCAGGATCACGCAGATAATCAACCAGTTCTTTAACCTCTTCTTTGGCCTCTTCAACACCGGCGACATCGTCAAAAGTCGTCTTAATCTGATCCTGACCCATCATTCGGGCCTTCGACTTACCAAAAGACATCGGGCCGCCTTTGCCACCGCCACCGCCCTGCATCTGACGCATGAAGAACATAAATATGGCAAGAATAATCAGAATCGGAAAGCTGGCGACCAGCAACTGAGTCCAGACACTCTGTTTTTCTGGCTGCTTACCTTCAATAACCACTTTGTGGTTATACAGATCATCGACCAGTTTAGGATCCTGCAGCGCCGGACGCACAGTTGAAAAACGCTCACCGTTTATCCGCTCACCCTCAATGGTATAACCATCAATAACAACCCGACGAATCTGATCGTCCTTCACCGCACTGATAAATTCAGAGTAGTTAAGTTTTTGCGAGGTGCTTTCGCTATTAAAGTTATTGAAAACGGTTAACAGCACTGCCGCGATAACCAGCCACAGTACTAAATTCTTTGCCATATCGTTCAAAGGTAAACCCTCTGTCTTCTCAAAATTAGTGTCCGTCCGAAAACAAACAAAACTACAGTAGTTACACTGTATTAACTATATCAGGGACGGAAGTTTCGTCCAATCAGATAGACTTCACGCGAACGGGCCCTGGAAGAGTCCGGCTTTCGGCTATAAACCTTAGTAAAGCTGCTGCGCATATCATTCATATATTCATCAAAGCCTTCACCCTGAAACACCTTGGCGACGAAATCACCACCGGGTTTGAGCACCTGACGTGCCATATCCAGTGCTAATTCCACCAGATACATCGCCGCAGGCTGATCAACAGCATTCATACCACTCATATTGGGGGCCATATCTGAAATTACAAGGTCTGCCAGCTCATCTCCCAATGTTTGCAGAATTTCATTCAGCACTGACTCATCTGTAAAATCCCCCTGAATAAACTGTACGCCTGGCAAAGGGTCCATCGGCAGGATGTCAGAAGACACCACCCGGCCATGATCACCGACCAGTTCTGCGGCTACCTGAGACCAGCCACCAGGGGCTGCACCGAGGTCAACCAGAGTCATTCCCGGACGAATCAGCTTATCCTTTTCATTCAGTTCCAGCAATTTAAAGCTTGCCCGTGAGCGATACCCCAGCTCTCTGGATTTTTTAACATACTGATCGTCGAAGTGTTCTTGCAGCCAACGACCGCTGCTTTTTGATCTTGCCACCAATATCCCCGTCCGGAATTTGAGCCAATGTCTACTTTCTGCACATTAACTCAGGTAAAATCTGTAAATTATGATTCTGAGCGGGTCTTCCGCTCCAAAATTCAAAGGCCAAGTATTTTAATATGAGCTTAACCCCTACGCAAAAGAAGCAGTTCCGAACTATCGGCCACAGCCTAAACCCTATTATCACCGTTGCCGGTAACGGACTGAGTGAAAATATTCTCCTGGAAGCCGATCGCGCCCTCGAAGACCATGAACTGATCAAAGTAAAGTTTGCCGTGGGCGACCGCGAAGCAAAAAAAATGCTCATCAGCGAAATGGCTCAGATTGTCGAAGCAACCATCGTCCAGGAAATCGGCAATGTCGCGCTGTTCTATCGTGCAGCCAAACACCCGGATCCAAAGTTGTCTAATCTGCTACGTTAATGTGAACGGAACAGATCAACAACAAAAAAAACCGCCGATAGGCGGTTTTTTTTATTCGGCGGGATCAGATATGGTGTACCTGATCAATTTCATACTCAACTCCGCCTCCAGGTGTCTGTACAACAGCGACATCACCCTCTTCTTTGCCAATCAAAGCCCGGGCAATAGGTGAACTGATCGAGATCTTACCGCCTTTTATATTGGCTTCGTCATCACCGACAATCTGATAACGCACGGTCTCTTCAGAATCCATATTGATGAGAACAACGGTTGTACCAAAGATCACCTTACCAGTATGCGGGATCTGTGTTACATCAATCACCTGAGCGGAACCCAGCTTCCCTTCAAGTTCCTGAATGCGTCCTTCAATGAACCCCTGCTGCTCACGAGCAGCATGGTATTCAGCATTCTCTTTCAGGTCGCCATGTTCACGCGCTTCAGCAATCGATGCAATTACAGTGGGACGCTGTACTGTTTTCAAATCATCCAGTTCTTCACGCAGCGCTTTTTCACCGCCAACAGTCATTGGAAATTTTTTCATATTATCAGCTCCTCAATGCAGATCCTGCAGGCGACGTACTATTTTTTCTTCGCCGTACTGCATCGCCATGATCATCGCTTCAGCACCCGCAAGGGTTGTACTGTAAGGGACTTTATGTTGTAAAGCTGAACGACGAATCTCAGCAGAGTCCGCTATCGCCTTCCGACCTTCGGTCGTATTAATAACATAGACAATTTCGTCGTTCTTCAGCATATCGACTATGTTTGGACGCCCTTCCATCACCTTATTAACTACTTCCACATCGAGACCGTCCTGCTTCAACAATGCAGCAGTACCACGGGTAGCAACAAGGGTAAAGCCCAGCCCAACCAGATCACGGGCAACCGGCAGAACGTTTTGCTTATCTACTTCACGAACCGAAATAAAGGCTTTCCCGGTTGCAGGCATTTTTTCACCCGCACCCAGCTGCGCTTTCATAAACGCTTCACCAAAGGTTTCACCGACACCCATTACCTCACCGGTGGATTTCATCTCCGGAGACAGGATCGGGTCAACGCCCTGGAACTTATTGAACGGGAATACAGCTTCTTTTACGTTGAAAAGCGTAGGCACGATCTCTTCAGTAAAACCGATCTCTTTCAGTGTCTTACCGGTCATTACCTGAGCGCCGATCTTCGCCAGAGAGACGCCGATACACTTAGACACAAAAGGTACTGTACGGGAGGCACGCGGATTCACCTCGATCACGTATACTTCGCCGTCCTGATAGGCCAGCTGAGTATTCATCAGCCCCACCACACCAAGCTCCAGCGCCATCTTACGGACCATATCACGCATTTCGTTCTGCAGCGCTTCCGGCAGACTGTAAGGCGGCAGTGAACATGCAGAGTCACCGGAGTGAACACCCGCCTGCTCGATATGCTGCATGATAGCGCCGATGACAACAGTTTCACCGTCACATACAGCATCAATATCGACCTCAACAGCAGCGTTGAGGAAGTGATCCAGCAATACCGGAGCATCATGAGAAACCTTAACCGCTGAGGTCATATACTGACGCAGCTCAGACTCCTTATAGACGATCTCCATCGCCCGGCCACCCAAGACGTAAGATGGACGAACAACCAGCGGATAACCCAGCTTCTCAGCTTCGATAACGGCTTCTTCCAGAGAACGAACAGTCGCGTTTTCAGGCTGTTTCAGTCCCAGACGCTTGAGCATCTGCTGGAACTGTTCACGGTCTTCTGCACGGTCAATCGCTTCCGGTGAGGTACCGATAATCGGCACACCGGCATGCTCCAGCGCCAATGCCAGTTTCAACGGCGTCTGGCCACCATACTGCACGATCACACCCTTAGGCTTCTCAACGTGCACTATCTCCAGTACATCTTCCAGCGTAATCGGCTCAAAGTAGAGACGATCAGAGGTATCGTAGTCCGTAGAAACGGTTTCCGGGTTACAGTTAACCATAATGGTTTCATAACCATCTTCACGAGCAGCCAGTGCTGCATGAACGCAGCAATAATCAAACTCGATACCCTGACCAATACGGTTAGGGCCGCCTCCGATAACCATGATCTTCTCACGCGCCGTCGGATTCGCTTCACACTCTTCCTCGTAGGTCGAGTACATGTAAGCCGTATCAGTAGAAAATTCAGCCGCACAGGTATCAACGCGCTTAAATACCGGACGGATATTCAGTTTATGACGTTGCTTACGTACCTGCTTCTCTGATACCCCCAGCAACGCTGCTAAACGGGCGTCCGAAAAGCCTTTGCGCTTCAGACGATACAGCTCAGTCTTATCCAGCTCAGACAGGGTCATCGTAGAGACACGCTGCTCATCTTTAATAAGATCTTCAACCTGAACCAGGAACCACGGATCAATACCGGACAGTTCATATAGCTCTTCAACGGTCATACCCAGGCGGAATCCATCACCCAGATACCAGATTCGTTCTGCACCAGGCTGTTTCATCTCGCGCACGATCTCTGTGCGGGCATCTTCACTATTCAGATCAACAATCGGATCCAAGCCATTCGCACCAACTTCCAGACCGCGAAGCGCTTTCTGCAGGGACTCCTGCTGAGTACGGCCGATCGCCATAACCTCGCCCACAGACTTCATCTGGGTCGTCAGGCGATCATTTGCCTGTGGAAACTTTTCAAAGGTAAAGCGCGGAATCTTGGTTACAACATAATCGATTGCCGGCTCAAATGAGGCAGGCGTTGTGCCACCCGTAATATCATTCTGCAGTTCATCCAGGGTATAACCAATCGCAAGCTTTGCCGCCACTTTAGCAATAGGAAAGCCCGTTGCTTTCGATGCCAGCGCAGATGAACGGGACACCCGGGGATTCATCTCAATAATGACGAAACGCCCTGTATCCGGGCACTGACCAAACTGAACGTTAGAGCCACCGGTTTCAACACCAATCTCACGCAGAACAGCCAGAGATGCATCCCGCATCCACTGGTACTCTTTATCCGTCAGCGTCTGCGCTGGTGCAACTGTAATTGAGTCGCCGGTATGCACGCCCATAGCATCAAAGTTTTCGATAGAGCAGACGATGATGCAGTTATCGTTTTTGTCACGAACCACCTCCATCTCATACTCTTTCCAGCCAATCAGGGATTCGTCGATCAACAACTCATTGGTTGGAGACAGATCCAGACCACGCTCACAGATCTCGATAAACTCTTCTTTGTTATAGGCTATACCACCGCCGGTTCCTCCCATCGTAAATGATGGACGGATAATGCACGGAAAGCCCAGTTGCGACTGCACCTGAAGGGCTTCCTCCATGCTGTGAGCAATCGCCGCACGCGGACATTCCAGACCTATAGATTTCATCGCCTTATCAAAGCGGTCACGGTCTTCGGCTTTGTCGATGGTATCAGCATTAGCACCGATCATCTCGACACCAAATTTTTCCAGAACGCCTTCACGCTCAAGGTCAAGGGCGCAGTTCAGCGCTGTCTGACCACCCATTGTAGGCAACAGCGCATCAGGACGCTCCTGCTCAATGATTTTAGCGACTGTCTTCCACTGAATCGGCTCGATGTAGGTAGCATCAGCCATCGACGGGTCTGTCATAATGGTCGCTGGATTAGAGTTAACCAGAATAACGCGGTAGCCCTCTTCACGCAGAGCTTTACAGGCCTGGGCACCGGAGTAATCAAACTCACAGGCCTGACCGATAACGATAGGACCCGCACCGAGGATCAGAATACTTTGTATGTCCGTACGTTTTGGCATGTGTAAATAACCGATCGAAAATTTTAATTCTTTAAAAGCTGCCCGGAGATATCTCACAGGCAGTACGTATTGACCTTAAATCAGGCTTATCAGGCCTTTCGCGCTTCAATATCGCGAATGAAACGATCAAACAGCGGCGCAACATCGCGCGGGCCAGGACTCGCTTCAGGATGACCCTGAAAACTGAAGGCAGCGCGGTCGGTGCGTTCAATCCCCTGCAAGGAACCATCAAATAAAGATTTATGAGTCGCTCGCAGAGTCGCCGGCAGTGAAGCTTCATCAACCGCAAAGCCATGGTTCTGGCTGGTAATCATCACCTGCTTATTTTCAAGATCCTGCACCGGATGGTTAGCACCATGATGACCAAACTTCATTTTGATAGTCTGCGCACCAGATGCCAGAGCCAGCAGCTGATGGCCAAGACAGATGCCAAACACGGGCAGGTCCGTTTTACAGATCTCCTGAATCGCTGCAATTGCATAATCACAGGGTTCAGGATCACCCGGTCCATTAGAAAGAAATACGCCATCAGGGTTCAATGCCAGCACGTCCGCCGCAGGTGTTTTTGCAGGAACAACCGTCAGACGGCAGCCACGCTCAACCAACATTCGCAGAATATTACGCTTCACACCGTAATCATAGGCGACGACGTGATGAGGCAGTTCGGCCTGAGACAGATCCTGATGCCCTTTAACAGGATTCCAGGTGGTTGAGACCCACTCATATTGCTGAGCAGTGGTTACTTCTTTCGCGAGATCCATCCCTTTGAGGCCAGGAAACGCTTTCGCGTCTGTCAGAGCGGCATCTTCGTCGATATCTCCCGCCATAATACAACCACCCAATGATCCTTTTTCACGCAGGATACGGGTAAGTCGACGGGTATCGATATCAGCAATACCTACAATATTTTTCGCTTTCAGATACTCATCCAGGCTCTGCTCGCTCCGCCAGTTACTGGCCGTCAACGGCAGATCGCGGATCACAAGACCTGCAACCCATGTTTGAGAAGACTCTTCATCCTCTGTATTTGTTCCCACGTTACCGATGTGTGGATAGGTCAGGGTCACAATCTGACGGCAATACGATGGATCCGTCAGAATCTCCTGATAACCAGTCATAGAAGTATTAAACACAACTTCTCCGCTGGACTGGCCATCCGCGCCAATCGCTACTCCCCGGAAGATGCTGCCGTCCTCAAGGGCCAGAATGGCTGGTCTTGTCAAAATTAACCTCCCCGCTTAGTGCGAAAATCTAAACAGAATAAATAAACTGTAAGTTGCAAAAAAGCGAGGTAGAACAAAATGCCCGCCTCGCTTTTCTGTAGAGAATTCTTCTAATGCATTTCCAGCATGCAAATCGGCGATATTTTAGTTCATCTGACCAGCCTTGTCTATGTAACCACACCCACCATTCTGAGTATCTTCAAAAAACCGTGAAACAACCTTGTAACAGAAAAGAAATATAAATAGCTCTTTTTAAAAATCCAGGCATCTATCAATGAAAATATCACAAATTAATCTGGTAGCAGGTTCTCTACTGCTACTTGTTATCACCATAATGGCCACGTCAATGCTCTGGTCACTGGAACGCCTGGACGAAAGTTTTGCTAAAACCCGCAACTACCAACAACTCCAGGAAGAGGTTGACACGCAGTTAACCCGTCCAATCCTTATCTATCTCAGCTCAGGCAATGCATCACTCCTTACGGACATTGATAACGCTCTTAGTCGTTTAATTGAAAAAGACAGCAGAGTGAAGAGTCTGACAGCCGATGGCATACCGGAAATTCAGAATACCTTAACCGAGCTACAGATGACCGCCGTACTAAAACTTCGGGCGGCCGGCAAACTCAGACAACCACAGGAGCTGCTGATCAATAATGAACGGGAAATTCTGGCTACATTGAGCCAACTCTCAGATTACAGTGACGAAGGATCCACCTATCAGCCTGGGCTAAAACAACAATACGCCTCAACCCTGACGGAGCTAAGCTTAACCATTTCTGAGCTGGCCCATAGCCGTCAGCGCTTTTTCTCATCCAGTCAGCCAAACCGGTCAGATATTGATATGCGCCTGAGCACCTTAAAAAAGACGTCGGATCAGCTGAATGATCTGCCACGCTTTGGCATCTATACAGAAGCTGAAAGCAACGACGCCCTGGGTGCACTACTGGGAAACAGCTCTAGTGAAACTAAGACAAGCCGTGATGAACTGGGCGACCTGTATATTCAGGAGTTTAAAAGCCTCATAAGTCGATACAGTAAAGAACTTCTCAATATCGAGAAAATTTATACACAACGGGCTGAAACAATAAAAAACACAACCTCTCTGGTTAACCAGCTCAACGAGCAACTTCAGGAAAATCAAAACCGCTTACAAGAAAAATATGATGCTACCAGTCAGCTCGTAAATGCCTTACTTATCATCAGTATCATATTAATCGCTGCCATCGGGTTATTTATGGGCATTCTCAACACCCGTCTCAGCCGGATTATAAGCGATACCTGTCAGCAACTTGATGCACTGGCCAATGGCCATCTTAATAATGAAAGCAATACAACAAGCAAAATCATTGAGATTAAAGTTCTGGGTAACTCCATAACCAGTCTGCGCAACTACTTTAGGACACTGATAGACAAAATTCACACAGAAAGTGACGCCCTGAACCTGCTTGGTAAAGATCTGAACAATAGCTCAGATACCCTGACCCTCATCGTCAATCAGCAACAGCACTCGACCGAGCAGGCATCAGTTCAGATCCAACAGCTCAGCTGCTCATACCAGGAAGTCGCTGAAAACGCAGTACGAACATCAACCGCAACCCGCCAAGCGACTGAGATCGCCGTAAATGGGGTTCAGGATATGGAAAATACCAGCCTGAGCATTCGCCAGCTTGAACAGGAAACCGCAGCCACTAATACCACACTTCAACAACTTAAAGATGACGGTAAAGAGATTGGATCTGCACTGCACGTCATCCAGAATTTTGCCGAACAAACGAACCTGTTGGCTTTGAATGCTGCTATTGAAGCAGCCAGGGCCGGCGAAAGCGGACGCGGATTTGCGGTGGTTGCGGATGAGGTTCGCTCACTCGCAGTAAATACTGCAAAAGCTGCCGACAATATTGGTCTCATTATAAAGAAACTCAATGGTGCGATTGATCAGATGTCGGAAAAGGTAGAACGGCAGGCAGAGCATGTCCATAACACAGTAAGCCTTGCTGAAAATGCCCGAAAAAGTGTTGAACAGATCCGCCTGTCCATTGATGAGATAGACAGTATGAGTAGCATGATCGCATCAGCAACAGAGGAGCAGTCAGCGGTCACCAACCAGATATCTGAAGTCATCAACATGACCCTGGAACACTCTCAGGAGTCTGCTGCAGAAGCTCAGAATAACAGACAGCATGCTCGCCAGGTCGATCATATCGGAGGCAGCCTGATGCAACTGTTAGTACAATTTAAGAAAACGTAGCATTGATCACCAGCCCATCGCGGGACTGATGCCAGATTAAGACCTCAGCCCGCGACACTTTCTAGTGATTGTCTAGCGGTGACTAAAAGACTGCGCCAATCTGATCGCCGCTCCTGACAACATATCCACTCAGAAAATCTATTCGCTGCAGGGGGCAACTCCTGCAGCAATTAAGCTTTGCCTCAGCACAGTCCCCTCCTGTAGCGATAATACTTTGCATCCGTGTAACCCAGAGGCTCACACAGCATAAACAGGCCTGGCAACCGATGAATACAGAATCACAAATTGGCAGGCCTGCATTTGTATGCCCTCAGGGTTTCTCATAGCGATGCTCGCTATCTCGTTACATTGCAATTCTATCGCGACCAGGTCGTCGCTCCCAC
>JAAEYW010000014.1 GCA_018223185.1 Oceanospirillales bacterium
CGGTTAATATCTGACCTGACTGAGTAATAAAAAGGACGCTTCGGCGTCCTTTTTTCGCTCTGTTTCCAGCACCTATTCTCTTGTTTCTCCCCGCAATAACCATTCAAAAATCAAGGCTAAATTGATCTGGCGCAACAGTATCATTCGATAATTCTTTCAGCCGCGTAAAACTGTCTTAAATCAATACTTTCACAATGGAATAAGCGTCAAATAGGTTCACTTTTTGAAAGTCTTTTAATATAAGGATGGTCTTAATGAACAAGAAAGCTCTTTCCGCATTAGTTATGGGTGTATCACTGGTTGCCACAGCTAACTGTATGGCATATGAAGCAGGCGATATGATCTTACGGGTAGGTGCGGCGAACGTTGACCCACAAACATCTAACAACACTGTAGTTGCGGGCTTAGATGTAGAAGACAACACTCAGGTTGGCATTACCGGAACCTATATGCTGACCAACAACCTTGGTCTGGAACTTCTGGCTGCCACCCCTTTCAAACATGATGTTACGATTAATGGTGCTAAAGTTGGTGAAACTAAACATTTGCCACCGACCCTTTCCTTACAGTACTACCCAATGGACAGCAGCTCCGCTTTTCAACCCTATGTAGGACTGGGTATTAACTACACCGAATTTTTCTCAGAAAGCACAAGCGGCGCCTTGACTGGAACCAAACTGGAACTGGACAGTTCATGGGGGCTGGCAGGCCAGCTGGGTGTCGATTATTCAATTAACGATCAGTGGTTGCTTAATGCTGCTATCTGGAAAATGGATATCAATACCGAAGTGAAAGTGAATGGAAGCAAGCTGGGCGAACTTGAAATCGATCCAATGGTGTATATGATTTCTGTCGGCTACAAGTTCTGATTAAAACTGATCCGATCTAATGCTGGGGCGAGCCCCTCCTCCCAGCATTATCCAAATATAATAAATAACATAACCTCAAAATATCGCTCTATACTGCCCCTCGATTGATATCAGTGAATTATGATCAGCTCCTTTCTGATTTCGCAGCATATCCGCTGCATCAGGTGATACTACAGAATTAAAGATTGCTGTTTTAGTGGAAGACCAAAAAGATCCCTTCGACGACTGCTCTTGCCAGTTCGAACTTTTCAGCTGTATAAGCAAAAGGGTGACAATAATAACCAATCCTTAAATTACTTCAGCGATGCAGGCCACCCCTTGCATAGAATAATTAATGCTGTTTATAGTTCATCACAATGAGCGTTATTTGCCATCTTATCAAATAGTTATATAAGGCCGATTCACTTTGACCTGGTTTTAAAAAAGTGGGAAAATCCCTCACTTTTTATGCCAGATAACCGATAGCCTGGATATTAAGAGTCTGGAGGCTTGGGTAGTGTTTAACTATTTTTTATCTTTCTCAGGAGTAAAAATACCTATGTTCGTTAGATCTCGGTTACTGACAGAAGCACGTCAGGAAATTACCCGGCACGAACAAAATCAGGAGCAGCTCCGGCAACAGTTGGATGCAGCACGCGAACGGATCGCGACTTTAGAAGCTGAATTAAAAGATTCTAATGGCGAAAAAAGTGCAGATCTCGGAGTGATGCGAGGCGCAATTCAGGGCTTTTCAAGACTCAGTGAGATTCGGGAGCGGATAGCCAAAATGGCTACCCACCTGCTTTCAGAGCGGGACAAGATCCTCAACTCCTCGGCAATCTATGACCAGTCCTCTTCGAATATGAAGAAGTTGGTGGCAGGCCTGAGTGACGTCAGCGGCGAAGTTAGTATCATCCATGATCAGATTTTTAATTTGCGGGGCGTGGCAGAAGAGATCACCCTTTTTGTCGGGAGCATCAAAAACATCTCTGAGCAGACCAACCTTCTTGCCCTGAATGCCGCCATAGAAGCCGCACGGGCAGGTGAACAGGGTCGGGGATTTGCCGTGGTTGCCGATGAAGTACGTGCCCTGGCAAAGCGGGCCAGCGAAGCAAGTGGAGAGATTGAAAAACTGGTTTCGCAAATTGATCAAAGTACACATCAAACAGGTACCAGCATCACTGAAGCCCTGGACAGTTGTGGCGTAATGCTGGAAAACGCTACTGAAACCAATAGCTCACTTGATCACCTGATCACCCATTCCATTTCCATGCATGAAACCATTAATGATGAAGCGATGGCCAGTTTCCTCGAAACGATAAAAATGGATCATATGGTTTGGAAACAGGATGTATACCGTCACTGGCTGGATAAACAATCCGGGCATGGCGAGATTGCAGATCACAGTCAGTGCCGCCTGGGTAAGTGGTATTACGAAGGCGATGGCGCTCAGCTATACAAAACAATGCCGAGCTTTGCTGAACTGGATCAGCCCCACGCAAATGTACACCAGGGTGGTTTGTCGGCACTGGAGTGCATAGTAGAAGATGATTTAACAGGCTCCCTGACAGGTATCCGCCTGATGGAGAAAGCCAGTGATGAAACGTTCACTATTTTAATGAAACTGGGGCAGGAAATCGGCAAATAAGTTTTTCTTCCGTTTCAAGATGAGGGTGGACATAGTTCACCCTTTTTATGCCCCAATCAATGAACCTTTTATGCCATCATCCTGAATGCAGCAATTGCATCTCCCTCACCTGAGCGACGACGGCTAAATGCAGTTCGTCTTCATCCCGTTATAACACTACATGATAATCGTAATGAAACATCAGAACCGCACCAGAAACAGGGGAGGCATTCTGCAACTGCTAAAATTTTGTATACACTAAGCAAACCGAAACATCAGCCCCCTTTTTCTGTTGATTATAGTCTACCCTTGATCTTATAAATCGATGAGAAAACTCATGCAAAACGTATTGACGAATATCCCGACAGAGCTGTCAGCGGAGCTGTTCACCACCCTGCTTGAAAATGACCAGCTGAAAATCGAACGTATCGTATCCCGGGGACATCACTCACCCGAAAACGACTGGTACGATCAGAACCAGCATGAGTGGGTTTTGGTTATTCAGGGTGCCGCACGGATCGGCTATCCTGAGGGCCAGCCAACCGAACTGCGTTCAGGGGATTATCTCCATATTCCGGCTCACAGGCGGCACCGTGTTGAATGGACATCGTCGTCTGAAGATACCATCTGGCTGGCGATTCATTACGGATGACACCCCGGCATAGCTCGTTTACGCGGCCTGTGATAAGCTGAACAACAGAATAAAAACTGCATTTCAAAATACGAAAAACACAATAAAAAACAATGGTATATATATGAGTGATAATGTAAAACTTCCAGCATTAACAGACAGTGAATTAAGCCTGTCTAACCGTGTTGCAACGCTTACGTTCAGACGACACGATGTCCGCAACGCTCTGACCGGCACCGCTCTGATCGAGGATATTATTTGCGTTGCCGAGTGGGTTAATCGCACCCCTGAGGTTTCAGTGCTGATTCTGACGGGTGACGGCAGCGCGTTCTCTGCCGGAGGCAATATCAAAGAGATGAGCGAACGGGATAGCATCCATAAACAGGGAGCTTTTGGCGGCGATGTCTATACGGTGCAGGAAAAGTACAGGCTTGGCATTCAGCGAATTCCACTGGCAATGAACGCAATTGATATACCGGTGATTGCTGCGATTAATGGCCCGGCAATCGGCGCCGGATTTGACCTGACCTGCATGTGCGACCTTCGAATCGGTTCAACCAAAGCCCTGCTGGGCGAAACCTTTGTCAATCTGGGCATCATCCCCGGAGATGGAGGCGCCTGGTTTCTGCAACGCCTGATCGGCTACCAGAAAGCCGCAGAGCTGACCCTGACAGGCAGGATGATCAGTGCCGATGAAGCTAAAACGCTGGGGATATTACTCGAGGTGGTTGAACATGAACAATTGATGGACAGAGCGATGGAGCTGGCCCAACGAATAGCTGATAAACCACCCCAGGCATTAAGGATGACGAAACGGCTGCTGAAATCAGCACAGAAAATGGAGCTTCCTGAGTTTCTGGAACAGTGCGCTCTGATGCAGGGAATCTGCCACAACACCGAAGACCATATTGAAGCGGTCAATGCCTTTATTGAGAAACGCACACCGAGTTATCAGGGAAAGTAGCTCAACTCTGCAGGACTGGCTCCTGCGCGGCGGAGTCAGTCTTAAACTGTAATTCAGCCAGGCGTGCATACAGGTCTGAGCTTTGCAGCAGTTGTTCATGGCTACCCATCCCCACCACTCTGCCCTGATCCATTACCACGATCTGATCCGCATGCAAAATAGTCGACAGACGGTGCGCGATGATAATGGTTGTCCGGCCCTGCATCAGTGTATCCAGGGCTAGCTGAACTTTGTGTTCACTCTCTGTATCCAGAGCACTGGTGGCTTCATCCAGTAGCAGTATCCGCCGGTCATTGAGAATCGCTCTGGCGATAGCGATACGCTGCTTCTGACCACCCGACAGACGCACGCCCTGCTCGCCCAGATCACTGTAATAACCATCCGGCAGGCGCTCAATAAACTCATGGGCATAGGCGGCTTTCGCTGCCGCAATCACCTCCCCTTTACTGGCATCGCAGCGGCCATAGCGGATATTCTCAATCACATTAGCCGTAAACAGAGCCGGTTGTTGCGATACCAGTGCGATCTGCTGCCTCAGCTCACGGGGATCAAGGTCACGCAGATCGACAGAATCGAAACAGACCTGACCGCTCTGCGGATCATAGAAGCGTAACAACAGTTCAAATACTGTCGATTTACCCGCTCCGGAAGGTCCCACCAGCGCGGTGATAGACCCCTCGCTAAAGGTTAATGAAAACGCCTCCAAAGCGGGTTGATCAGGACGTGAAGGGTAATTAAAGCTGACATCTTTCAGGGAGAGTTCAGCCCTGAGATTAGCAGTGTCGCTGGCAGGTTCAGTTTTTGGAGCCCTGATCTCACTTTCTGCATACAGCAGCTCCATCAGCCGCTCCGTGGCTCCCACCGCCCGCTGCAGCTCTCCATACACCTCCGACATGGTGCCAACGCCCATGGCGACAATCAGCGCATAAAACACGAAAGCACCCAGTTCACCGGCTGTCATCGCCCCGGTAATCACATCATAACCGCCGACCCAGAGCATTCCTGACAGCGCACCAAACACCAGCAGAATGACCATCGCCATCAGCATCGCCCGCTGCCGGATGCGGTGCTGAGCGACTCTGAAAGCACTGTCCACCTCAACCCCGAAGGCACGGCTTTCGTGAATCTCCTGGGTATAGCTCTGAACCGTTTTAATCTGCTGAATAGCTTCACCGGCATAGCTGCCAACATCGGCAATACTGTCCTGGCTTTTACGCGCCAGCGCCCGCACCCGGCGCCCAAAGATAAGAATTGGCAGCAGAATCAGCGGCACACCGGCAACAATAATCAATGACAGTTTAATATTGGTAACAAACAGCATGATCAGTGCACCGGATGTTGTCACCAGACTGCGCAGCGCCATTGAAAAGGAGCTGCCAATAATAGATTGCAACAACGTAGTGTCCGTCGTCAGCCGGGACATGATCTCGCCACTGCGGTTGGTCTCAAAAAAACTGGGGTGCAGACCGATGACATTATCAAATACCGCCTGACGCATATCTGCGGTCACCCGCTCGCCAAGCCATGACACCAGATAAAAACGGATAAAGGTGCCGCAGGCCATCAAAACAGCCATGGCAATCAGAATCAGGATGGCCTGATTTAACTGCGATACCGAGCCTGCCACAAAGCCATTATCGATCACCAGGCGCACCCCCTGACCGATTGCCAGTGTGATTCCCGCCGTGAATAACAACGCAATCACGGCGCCGACCCAATATTTGCGGTATGGCAGCATAAACCGCAATAGCTGAGTCAGCGTTGATAATTTATTCATCAGTGAAAAGCCCGTATAGAAAGCCTCGCTGGAGGCTTGTTGCAAAAGACCTGTCCAGAAAAGCTCGTGTCCTTAAGCGTTTAACCATTTGCTTTTCAACAACAGCCAGAGTTGTGGTAGCGCCTGCCTGATCCAGCAGAGCTGATATTTCAGTGTCAGTCGTACCCAGCCAGCCGATCTGTATTTACGCGCACTGGTTGTTAGCGCTGCGCCGGTATTGGTTAATCTGACACCCTTTTGATGGGCTCGCCAGACAAACAGATGGTCCTCGCCATACTGTGCTTCGACCGGATAACCGCCCAACCGTTCAAATTGCGCCACAGAAAGACAGAACCCCTGATCTCCAAAGGGCAAACCTAAGTAACGTGAACGCAGGTTAGCCCCCACGCTGTTAAGCCACATAGGCCCGTCACCGTCAGACAGAAACTGCAGATCAAAATAGTGCAGTGAACCGGGCTGATGCATCAGGCTCTGATTGAGCATCTGCCATTGAGTGTTGGATATTTGACTATCCAGATGCAGAAACCAGATAAATCCGGACTCAACCCGTTGCGCCCCGGCATTAAGCTGACTGGCACGCCCTGCTTCAGCCGTCATGGCAATAATCTGCTCATTGTCAGGCAACTGCGCTCTGAGGTGCTCAGACAGGGGGCAGAATACAAAGATGATCTGCTCTGCCCGCTGCAGATACTGCAACTGCTGCAGCATCGGCTCCAGGCTTGTTTCGGCCGGACCGACCGGAATAACGACAGAGATACTGTATCTATTCATCTGATCGCTCATCAGGCTTCAGTAAAGGCTGAACAGTTGTGGCAGGGTCGAAACCAGATCAGGTTTCACTACAGCTGGATCCGTATTTAAAACAACTAAAGCAGCGATGATGCTTCATACTGACCTGCTGTTCTAATGCCTGACGCAAATTATCACCCATATCATATTCGGGATCATCATCCACCAGCGTACAGGCATAAATACGCATCCGGCCGTTTTGCTTCACCACCATTTTACTGAAAGCACACATAAAACTGTTACGGGTGTCTTCAGTATGGTACTGGGTCATACAGTGGGTGGTGATGTCCGGCCCATGGCCATGGCTGCCCGGGGGAAGAAAGTCGGGAAAGGCAACAAACTTAGTCTCTGCGGGAATACCGCGGCGAACCAGCAGATCACGATACTGCCGCTCGACTACAGCGCTGTCCTCGTTCATCGCCATATGTCGTGCGACAGAAACCTGAAAACCCATCTCATGAAGGGCTTTCATCCCCTTCAGAGCCAGATCAAACATCCCCTCACCACGGCCCGCATCATGCTCCGCTTCGATATGGGAATCGATGCTGACACGAAAGCTCACCGGATAGCGGCTCTGCAACAGGGGGACGAGCTGATGCAATCGTTTCTGCAATGCATCGGTGCCGTTGGTCAGCACCAGACAGGGAGCGTGCTCCGACGCGAGCTGAAGAATTCTGATCAGGTCTTTGGCGAGAAAAGGTTCACCACCGGTAAAAGAGAACTGCTGAACGCCGAGATCAAGGGCCTGATCAATGAAGGGAGAAACATCCGCAAGCTTTAGCAGTTCAAGCCGCTGATCACCGGGACCTGAACCCTCAAGACAGAAATCACAGCTGAGATTACAGGCGGTTCCGGTGTGAAACCACAACTCTTTCAGCAGAGTGGGACGAATATAACCGCGATCAGACCCATCGGCCGTTGTATACCAGTCCCGACTTCTTATCAGCTCCATCATAACCCCTTACTTTTCTTTCAGTAATACGCGCAACAGTTGCAGTAATTGCTGTCTGGCCGGTCTGGAATCGTACGCCAGTGAATCCAGCAGCCGGTGCAGATCAGCTTCAGTATCCACATCGTAGCCAACGGAGCTGAAAGCAACCTGAAAACCAGGCGCTTTGCAGGCAGCGGCTAATTCATCACCCAGCTGAGGAGTACTCCAGGGAAGATTATCCAGCGCAGGCCAGGGGCAACTACCGCCCATTGCCGTCACACCACCATCTTCTGCAGGCGAAAGAACAATATCATTATGTTGCAACAGCTGATCAAACTCATCATAGTCCCTGGGGGTGTGTTCCGGAGCATCGGTGCCGATAAACAGCAACGGTGAAGCTCCCTGCTGCCGCAATATCCGGTCAACATAGTTGAGTTTCTTGCCCATATTGCCTTCGCATTGGGGCACTACCTGACACTCGATCAGCAACAAATCCTCTGCCCACTGGCGATCAGACTCACTGCCTGGAGAAAGCACCACGGGGCCTGGCCAGCTTCTGGCATCTTCAAGGGCACAATTGAGTAACGCACAGGCAACCTGATAGGCAGCATCTTTACCCAGTGTCGCCGCTATACGTTGTTTACCCTGACCATGCATGGGCCGTTTACAAAAGATAACCAGCGTCGTCGGTTGATTCATTTACGTGTCCTTAGCCATAAAAAAGGCAGCTTATAGCTGCCTTAGCAATACTCATTAACACTCTGATTCATTCAGCCTTCACGGAACCAGGTCGTCCCTTCACGGCTGTCTTTAAGAATAATGCCCTGCGCCACCAGGTCTTCACGAATCTGATCGGCAGCAGCGAAATCTTTAGCTTTTTTCGCATCTGCACGCTGCTGAATCAGTGCTTCGATCTGCTCCGGAGTGATCTCACCCGCTTTGCTCTCACCCTGCAGGAATGCTTCAGGCTGCTGTTGCAGTAAGCCAAGAATGCCGCCCAGTTGTTTCAGCTGAGCCGCCAGCGCTGGCGCTTTGGAATCTCCCGCACGGCTGGCCGAGTTTAATTCATTCACCAGCTCAAACAATACTGCCATCGCTTTGGGTGTATTAAAATCATCGTCCATTGCTGCATAGAAGCGCTGTTCGTAATCATTATCCAGCGGTGCAGTGACCGCTTCAACACCATTAAGCGCCTGATAAAAACGTTCGAGGGCGCTACGCGCTTCTTTCAGGCTGCTTTCGGAATAGTCGATATAGCTGCGGTAGTGTACGCAAGAGAGGAAATAACGGACCACCTCGGCATCATACTTTTCCAGAACATCGCGAATAGTGAAAAAGTTGCCCAGTGACTTGGACATCTTCTCGGCATTCACCCGTACAGCCCCGGCGTGCATCCAGGTATTTACAAACTTAACACCATTCGCCGCTTCAGACTGAGCAATCTCATTTTCATGATGGGGGAACGGCAGGTCAGGTCCGCCACCATGGATATCAAAGGTGTCACCCAGGCAGCACTTAGACATGGCTGAACACTCAATATGCCAGCCGGGACGACCCGCGCCCCAGGGAGATTCCCAGCTTACTTCACCCGGCTTTGCCGCTTTCCAGAGGACAAAATCCATAGGGCTTTCTTTCGCGTCCTGAACCTCGACCCGGGCACCCGAGCGCAGTTCATCAACGTTTTTATTGGTGAGTCTGCCGTAGTCCGCAAATTTTTCGACGCGGTAATAGACATCGCCATTATCAGCGGCATAGGCATAGCCTTTATCGATCAGCACCTGCACCATATCAATAATATCCTGCATATGCCCGGTGGCACATGGCTCCTGATCTGGACGCAGAACGCTGAGTTTATCTTCATCTTCGTGCATCGCATCGATCATGCGCTGAGTCAGCTGATCGGGACGTTCACCATTCTCAGCCGCACGTTTAATGATCTTGTCATCAACATCGGTGATATTACGGACATAAGTGACATCCCAGCCACGTGCCCGCAGATAGCGGGTGATCACATCAAACGCAACCATGACCCGTGCATGTCCGATATGACAGAAGTCGTACACAGTAATACCGCATACATACATATTGATCTTGCCCTCTTCCAGTGGCTGGAACGGGGCTTTCTCTTTGGTCAGGGTGTTATAGATCTGCAACATCGGAATTCGCTTATGACTCTGGCTTAGGTGAAGTTCAGTGAAAAACAGGCTGACCATTATAGAGGAAACCGCCGGGGATTTAACAACCTGATTAAAATTACTTTTTTCGACAGGCCAGCATGCCTCTATTCGTCTCAGAATGAGGAATATAGATATTGATCCAGAGCAGTTCCTGCCCGGATTACTGCAATAATAGTTAAATCAACACGGACTCATAAGAATAAACTAATATAAAAAGTTGTTGTTTCAAGCGTGACCGGGAGTATGACAATGAACAACCCTGTTAAGAATGCCAGACAAACACGGATGATGGATGGTAACGAAGCTGCGGCCTATATCGCCCATCACCTCAATGACGTCATTGCGATCTATCCTATCACTCCGGCCTCACCTATGGGTGAGATGAGCGATAGCTGGAGTTCGGATGGTGTAAAAAATCTCTGGGGAGTGATTCCCGATGTGATTGAGTTACAGAGTGAAGGGGGTGCCGCCGGTGCCGTTCACGGCGCGCTTCAGGCAGGTGCAAAAACCACCACCTTTACCGCCTCTCAGGGCTTACTGCTGAAAATCCCGAATATGTATAAGATTGCCGGAGAGCTGACACCAACCGTTTTTCATATTGCCGCTCGCTCTCTTGCTACCCACGCCCTGTCAATCTTCTGTGACCACAGTGATGTGATGGCAACCCGGGCAACCGGTTTTGCCATGCTCGCGTCCAACTCAGTTCAGGAAGTGATGGATATGGCCACCATCGCTGAGATGTCCACCCTGGAGGGGCGGGTACCGGTACTGCACTTCTTTGATGGGTTTCGCACCAGTCACGAAGTCAGCAAGGTTGAGGTGGTCACTGAGGATATGCTGCGACTACTGATTGATATGGAGCGGGTGCGGGAGTGCCGCAACCGGGCACTCTCTCCTGACCATCCGGTGGTTCGCGGCACATCGCAAAATCCGGATATATTTTTCCAGGCGCGGGAAGCCTGCAACCCCTACTACGATGCATTTCCTGAGATCGTGCAGCAGGCGATGAACCGGTTTGCCGAGGTAACCGGCCGTCAGTATCAACTCTATGAATATGAAGGGTCTGCTGACGCTGAGTCCGTTATTATCCTGATGGGATCCGGAGCCGAAACAGCCAGTGAAACCGTTGACTATATCAACCGCAACGGGGGCAAAACCGGCGTACTGAAAGTTCGTCTGTTCCGCCCATTCGATGCACCGCGGCTGTTGAACGCCCTGCCCGACAGCGTTAAGCAGATCGCGGTACTGGATCGGACGAAAGAACCCGGTGCCGATGGTGAACCACTGTACAAAGATATTGCCACGGCATTTATGCAATCAATCCTCTCCGGAAAGTTAGCGGCGGATAAGCTTCCTAAACTGCTGGGCGGTCGCTTTGGGCTTTCGTCAAAAGAGTTCACCCCGGCGATGATCCGTGGTGTCTTTGATGAGCTGGCTAAACCCCGGAGTAAAAATCTGTTTACCGTCGGGATCGATGATGACCTGACCCATACCAGTATCAGCTATGACCCGCACTTTATTACCGATGCCCATCACGATGCCTATCAGGCTGTATTTTATGGGCTCGGCGCTGACGGGACGGTCAGTGCCAATAAGAACAGTATAAAAATCATCGGCGATCAGGAAGGTTATTATGCTCAGGGACACTTTGTTTATGATTCAAAGAAGTCCGGTGCAGTCACTGTTTCCCATCTGCGTTTCGGGCCACACAAGATTCATTCTGCCTATGAGATACAAGAGGGACAGGCTGATTTTGTTGCCTGTCACCAGCCCCGCTTTCTCAGCCTCTACCCGATGCTGGATAAAGCCCGTCATGGCGCGGTATTCCTGCTCAACAGCAGCGCCTCACCGGATGAACTCTGGGATACGCTGCCTGAGTCTGTGCAGCAACAACTGATAGAAAAACAGATCCGTCTGTTTGCGATTGATGCCTACAGGGTTGCGACCGAGTGCGGACTGGGTAAACGAATCAATACCATCATGCAAAGCTGCTTCTTTAAAATCTCGGGTATTCTGCCTCTCGACAAGGCCATAACACTGATCAAGGGGGCGGTAGAAAAATCCTATAGCAGCAACCCAGAAGTGGTCGGGCTTAACCTGAATGCGATCGATGCCAGCCTCAGTCATCTGCATGAGATTAAGGTTCACGACAGAGCCACCAGCCGGATTCCGATGCATGAACTGAGCGCCAACACAGCCAATGATTTTGTCCGTCAGCTGACAGCGGAACTGATTGCCGGTCATGGCGACCGTATACCTGTCAGTGCGCTCAGTGCGGATGGTACCTGGCCCACCGGCACCACCGCTTTCGAAAAACGCGATCTGGCAACTGAACTGCCACTGTGGGATGAGGATCTGTGCACCCACTGCGGTAAGTGCGTGCTGGTGTGTCCCCACAGCGTTATCCGCAGCAAGATCTTCGATAAATCGCTGTTGCAACAGGCGCCCGATGGTTTCCGGGCAGTGCCGGTTAAAGGTGCAAAGGACTTCCCTGAAGACAGCTTCATCAGCTATCAGGTTTCTCCCTCGGACTGCACGGGCTGCACCCTCTGCGTTGATATCTGTCCGATTGTTGATAAACAGAATCCCGAGCATAAAGCGATCAACATGGTGCCAAAAGAACAAACTTTCGACGTCGAAAAAGATAACTGGGAGTTCTTCCTGTCATTACCGGAGTTTGACCGCACCACTCTGAAAAATGCCACACTGAAAGGCTCTATGGTGTTCCAGCCCCTGTTCGAGTTCAGCGGTGCCTGCTCCGGCTGTGGCGAAACCTCTTACATTCGTCTTGCCAGTCAGCTATTTGGCGACCGGATGATGGTTGCCAACGCCACAGGGTGCTCATCTATCTATGGCGGCAACCTGCCAACAACTCCGTGGACCAAAAATGCAGATGGCCGGGGACCGGCCTGGAACAACTCGCTGTTTGAAGATAATGCGGAGTTCGGTCTGGGTATGCGGGTAGCTCTGGATAAACAGAAAGATTATGCCATCAGTCTGCTGAATGAGCTGAAAGACCTGCTAGATCCGGAACTGGTGAATGCACTTCTCACCGAAGAAGAAAAAGATGAAGCGGGGATCGAACGACAGCGCCAGTCAGTCGAGCAACTGAAACAGGCGCTGGATGGTCTCAGCGAACACTCAGCGATTGGTGATAAAGCCGTTGAACTGCGCCATCTTGCCGACCAGCTCAGTCGCAAGAGTGTCTGGATTATCGGCGGCGATGGCTGGGCTTACGATATCGGCTTTGGTGGTCTGGATCATGTGCTGGCGTCAGGCCGTAACGTTAATATTCTGGTGCTGGATACTGAGGTGTACTCCAATACCGGCGGGCAGACATCGAAAGCGACGCCGATCGGCGCGGTGGCCAAGTTTTCCGCGTCCGGTAAGTCTGTGGCGAAAAAAGACCTGGCGCGTATCGCAATGGATTATGAGCATGTCTATGTCGCCCATGTTGCCTATGCCGCCAAAGATGTCCAGACCCTGCGGGCGTTTCTGGAAGCGGAGTCTTATGACGGCCCGTCCCTGATCATCGCCTACTCACCCTGTATCGCCCACGGCTTTGAGATGAAAGATAACCATCTGCACCAGCAACTGGCGGTTGATAGCGGCCACTGGCCTCTGTTCCGCTACGACCCTCGTCTGGCAGATCAGCACAAGAACCCGCTGAAAATAGATTCCAAACCGCCATCCATCCCCTATTCTGAGTTTGCCCGCAGAGAGACCCGCTTTAACTCCCTGCTGAAAGCACACCCGGTGGAGGCTGCGGCCTTTCTTGATAAGGCACAACACGATGTCAGCGAACGCTATAAACGTTACCAGCAGATGGCTGAGATGGACTGGGAGGAAGCACCAACACCTGAATAAGCAGTCTAAACACCGGACAGCGTTAACCTCGTGATGTTTGTCCGGCCTCTTACATCAACGAATAGTTATGAGAATCATTAGCATTTACATTATATGGAAATTATTATATAACTCTTTCAGTATCATTTAATGGCAGGAACTGCTCATGGCTGAAACACTGAAAGCTAAAAGCCTGTGTAAGCTCAAAAAAGAGATCATCTCTAAACACTTTGATGAGATTGCTGCGGTTACCCGTAATAGTCAGTATATCTGTAGTAAATGCGCCCGCTCATCTGAAGGTAAAAAATGGCTTTGTAAGCCCGTGGCCCTCTAACCACCTGTTACTTCACCATATGGAGATCACATGCTTAGTAATACCATGCTGGAAAAACTCAACAACCAGATCAACCTTGAATTTTATTCGTCGAATATGTACCTGCAAATGAGCTCATGGGCAGAATCAAAAGGGTTTGACGGCTGTGCCGAATTTCTCTCTAAACATGCCGATGAAGAGATGCAGCATATGAAACGTCTTTTCACCTATGTTAACGAAACCGGCAGCATGGCGCGTATTGGGGCAATAGAAGCCCCTATCGAAGAGTTTGATTCGATAAAAGATCTGTTTGAAAAAGTCTATGAACACGAATGCCTGATCACAAAAGAGATCAATGGCCTTGCCCATACAGCCTTTACTAATCAGGACTACTCAACATTCAATTTCCTGCAATGGTATGTTGCAGAACAGCATGAAGAGGAAAAAACATTTAAGGGTATTCTCGACAAAATTGAGATAATTGGTGAGGATGGTAAAGGCCTGTTCTTTATCGATAAAGAGATCGGGCAGATGAAAAGCAGCGGCAACAATAGCAGTATTCAGGAGCCTCAACCCTGAAGTGCCCTCCAGGCATACACACCAAAAACAGCGGCCCATGTGCCGTTTTTTTATGCCCGGCTCTCTTTAATTGCATTTAATATGATACATAATTGACCATAGTCATTACCTTTATGTATTACAACAACTAGCATGGATCTATTGCACAGACACAGTCCTGACACTATTTCAGGGCTATATTGTTATTCAGTGTAGCTGATCAATCAGCTGGGCTGAACAGATTACCATGCTGTATAGGTGAAGAGATGAGCACAGAAACATCCAGTCCAACCGATGACTTCTCCCAATGTCATGTCGCTATCATTGAGAACTTTAAGCAACTGCGGGAGCTGGCAAAATCAGATATAACCGAGCCGGTCCAGCCTGAAATTCAGGAGACCGCCAATAAGCTGCTAAATTTTTACCACGAAGTGGTACTCAATCATCACCATGAAGAGGAGCAGGAGCTGTTTAATATTGTAATGGATTGCGCCAGCCCGGGTGAGGAGTTGCAACAATCAACACAGATGGTGAAACGGCTCACACAAGAGCACCGCAACCTGGAAAAAGAGTGGAAAAAAATCGAAGCGGATATTAAGAAGCTTGCTAAAGGTAAGTTTGTACAGCTGGACAGGGACGCATCGGTAGCGATGGCTGAGCATTACCTGCTTCACGCGAAATATGAGGAAACATATTTCCTGCCTTTGTCGGCCCGCATTCTCAGAGATACAGATCTTGAATCGTTAGGGCTGAGTCTGCACACCCGGCATAATCTGCACAAAACGCCTGGTTATATCTGATACAAAAAAACGGTCGCCTGAGGCGACCGTTTTTTTTATTGACGCGATTCAATTAACGAGACTATTCAATCAACAAGACTGCAGGTAACAGTCTCGTTTTTGCGTACTATTTTTTCCAGGTATCACGAAGACCGATAGTCTTGTTAAACACCGGGTGTTCCGCCGAGTGTTCATAACGGTCGGCAACAAAGTAACCTTCGCGCTCAAACTGAAAACTGGTTTCCGGAGCGGCATTCACCAGACCGGGTTCAACCCAGCAGTTAACGGTTTCACTGAAGGAATCCGGATTGATATTACTGAGGAAGTCACCCTCACCTTTATCCGGAGACTCAACATTAAACAGACGATCGTAGATACGCACTTTCGCCTGCTTACCTTCAGTTGCTGATACCCAGTGCATTACACCGCGAGGCTTGATCCCCTCCGGTGGATTTTCGCCTACGGTATCGGGAATCAGTGACGCATGAACTTCGATAATCTCTCCATCAGCACCTTTAACCACCGCATCCGCACAGATCACATAAGCACTGCGCAGACGCATGTAATCACCCGGCACCAGCAAGCGGAACTTCTTCCGTGACAGGGTCGAGTCCTCACTGAAATCAGCACGGTCGATATAGATCTCACGGGTAAACGGCAATTCACGGACGCCCATATCTTTCTGCGGATGAACCGGCGCACTGAGCATTTCAACTTCGCCTTCAGGGAAGTTGGTAATAATCAGTTTCAGCGGATTCATCACACACATCGCGCGGGCAGCATTGTCGTTCAGGTCTTCACGGATGAAGAACTCAAACTGTGCCATATCAACCGTACCATCAGTTTTCGCAACCGCCAGACTGTCGCAGAAATTGCGTACGGCCTGCGGACTGTAACCACGACGACGCATCCCCTGAATGGTAGGCATACGCGGATCATCCCAACCCGTTACGTGGCCTTCATCAACCAGTTGCTTCAGCTTCCGCTTGCTGGTCACTGTATAGTTGATATTCAGTCGGCCAAACTCGTACTGGCGAGGCTGACTCGGCACCGGCAGATTCTCAATAAACCACTCATACAGAGGCCGGTGATCGGCAAACTCCAGGGTACAGATAGAATGGGTTACCCCTTCAATTGCATCTTCCTGACCGTGCGCAAAATCATAGCTGGGATAGATACACCACTTATCACCGGTCTGATGGTGGCTCTGCTTACGGATACGGTAGAGAATCGGGTCGCGCAGATTCATATTCGGCGATGCCATATCAATTTTGGCACGCAATACCCGGCTACCCTCGTCAAACTCGCCATTCTTCATTCGTTCAAGCAGATCAAGACTCTCTTCTGCAGAACGCTCGCGGAATGGGCTGTTTTTACCCGGTTCAGTTGCCCAGCCACGATACTCACTGGCCTGTTCAGGGCTGAGGTCGCAGACATAGGCTTTGCCTTCCTTAATCAGGTGCTGAGCCCAGACATAGAAAGTGTCGAAATAGTTAGAGGCATAACGTACTTCACCCGCCCAGTGAAAGCCGAGCCAGCGCACATCGTCCATTATTGCGTCGACGTACTCCTGATCCTCTTTACCGGGATTCGTATCGTCAAAACGCAGGTTGCATTCGCCGTTATACTTTTCAGCAGTACCAAAGTTCAGGCAGATCGACTTAGCATGACCGATGTGCAGATAGCCATTAGGCTCCGGTGGAAAACGAGTGACTACTTTTTCCAGTCCCTGCTGCTGATCCTGTTCGATAATCTGATGAATAAAATTGGTTGGCTGTTTAGCAGCGTTACTGGCGTCGTTATTGCTCATAGAGGCGTCTTAAACTTCCGTCTGATATCAAGTAGGCCGATATTATAGACAGATGGTCTGCATACAACCATAAGTAAGCCGAAATTAATCAGTTAGTTATCAGATTAATTCTTTAGTATAATGTTGCCCATTGAATCGACACTAAACACACTCAGTCTAACTAACTAGACGAAAATAACTAGTTAAAACAAAGGGATCGTAAGCATGATCGTACTGCACACTAACTTCGGCGACATCACTATTGAACTCGATTATGAAAAAGCGCCTAAGTCCGCAGAAAACTTCGAAAACTATGTTAAAGATGGCTTCTATGACGGTGTGATTTTTCACCGGGTTATTGATGGCTTTATGATCCAGGGCGGTGGCTTTGAACCAGGAATGGTCAGCAAGAAAACCTCTGGCAACATCGAAAACGAAGCGGATAACGGCCTGCAAAACAAGCGTGGAACTTTGGCGATGGCCCGCACTATGGACCCTCACAGTGCATCTGCTCAGTTCTTTATCAACGTCAGCGACAACACGTTCCTGGATCATACAGCTAAAACAACCGAAGGCTGGGGCTATGCCGTATTCGGTAAAGTAACTGACGGTATGGACGTGGTTGATAAAATCAAAGGCGTTTCCACGACGTTCCGTGGTGGACATCAGGATGTTCCTGCTGAAGATGTGATTATCACTACAGCCGTTGTTGTGGAAGCAGACAGCGCAGAATAATGCGAACATTTTTCATTTCAGACCTTCATCTGCATAGCGGACGCCCGGATCTCACCCGGGCGTTGCTGCACTTTCTGGATTCGACAGCTAAACAGTGTGACCGGCTCTATATTCTCGGTGATCTGTTTGAAGCCTGGATCGGTGACGACTTTATCCCAGAAGATCTGCAACCGGTTGTTGATGCGCTTAATACCCTGTCCCGCTCTGGCTGTGAGGTATTCTTGCAGCACGGCAACCGGGATTTTCTGGTCGGCAAACGCTTCGCTGAGCTGACCGGCGTTCAGATTCTCGGGGACAGTGAGATTATCAAATTAGCGTCAGGCCCGGCTCTGTTAATGCACGGCGATCAGTTATGTACCGACGATCATGCGTATCAGGCCCTGCGCCAGCAACTGAGAAACCCTCAGTGGCAACAAGCGGTTCTCACCAAGTCTGTAATAGAACGACTGGAGATGGCAAAACAGTTGCGTATGGCCAGTGAAACCCAGACCGCAGGTAAGAGCACTGAGATAATGGATGTCAGTCAGCAAGCGGTTCGGGAAGCGATGACTGAGGCAAACTGTGATCTGCTGATTCACGGACACACTCATCGTCCTGCAGTCCACACCCTTGAACAGGGTCAGCGCCGCATTGTTCTGGGAGACTGGGATAGCTCCGGCTGGTATCTGGACGCATCAGAACAGGGCGAACAGTTGATTGAGTTCAATATTAACTAATCACGGCTAAAAACCAGATAGTCGGCAATTGATATTGACGCCTCAAGTCTCAGAGCACATCTGTGCCAGGACAGCCCTGTCAGGCATCTGTTATCCTGACCGTTTATGATGCCGCTATACCTCACTGTTCAAACGTTTGATAGGGTCTCTGTCACTCATAAGTGTTAGCATAGCGGCATCATTCATCAATACACTTACTAGTAATTAAAAAGACTCCTTTATATGGATTTTATCTGGGTTCTGTTTGCCTTTCTCTGCGGTTTATCCCTTAAAGTTATTGGAATGCCACCGTTAATCGGTTTTTTACTGGCGGGCTTTCTGCTTCATTTTCTGGGTGTAGAGCCCACTCAAAGCCTGGATACCCTGGCCGATCTTGGCATCACACTGATGTTATTCACGATCGGACTAAAACTACATATCAGCGAGCTTCTGCGGCGTGAGGTGTGGGCCAGCACGCTAAGTCACATGGCTTTATGGACCCTTGTTTTCGGTTCTTTCGCAATGCTGATGACAGCCGTGGCCATACCCTATTACAGCGGCGTCAGTCTGACCACGGCTGCACTGCTAGGCTTTGCCCTCAGTTTCAGCAGCACTGTCTGCATTGTTAAACTGTTAGAAGAAAACGGCGAGATGAAAACCCGTCATGGCCAGCTGGCCGTCGGCGTGCTGGTTATGCAGGATATCGTTGCCGTACTTTTCCTGGTGGTTGCTACCGGAAAGCTGCCGTCTATCTGGGCGCCACTGCTGATCGCGTTGTTCTTCGCACGCCCGATATTATACAAATTACTCGATAAAGCGGGTCACGGTGAGTTGCTGCCGTTAACCGGTTTTTTCTTCGCCCTGGGTGGCTACGAACTTTTCCAGCTGGTCGGCGTGAAGGGCGATCTCGGCGCACTGGTCTTTGGCATATTGCTGGCTCAGCACACCAAAGCCTCAGAGCTGTCCAAATCCCTGCTGAGTTTTAAGGACCTGTTCCTGATTGGTTTTTTCCTGTCGATCGGCTTTACTGCACTGCCTACATGGTCAATGCTCGGTACCGCAGCACTGATCTCCCTTCTGATCGGTATCAAATTCCTGCTATTTTTTGCTATCTTCACCCGCCTCAAACTGCGCAGTCGAACCGCCTATCTGGCCTCACTGGCCCTGAGTAATTTCAGCGAGTTTGGCCTTATTGTTGCCGCACTGAGTGTTGATTCGGGCTGGCTTAGCCGTGAATGGCTGGTCATTCTTGCGTTGGCGGTATCAATGTCATTCATCCTGACCAGTGTTCTCTATCCACGGGCACACCGTTTCTACATGCAGCATAAAGATCGCCTCAAGCAGTATGAAAGCAGTACTCGACTGAAAGCAGACATCATCGCCCAGTTCCCTCAGGCGGAGGTTCTGGTTATCGGCATGGGACGGGTTGGTAAAGGGGCGTATAAAGCGCTTCAAAATATCATCGACCATCGGGTCGCCGGGCTTGATTCAGACCGTTTCAGGGCCTCTGACCTGCAGCAGAAGGGCTTGAATGTCTGCTTTGGCGATGGAGAAGATGCCGATTTCTGGGAAAGCTTTGACACCTCAGAGATCAAACTGATACTGCTGGCCCTCCCTTCTATCGAAGACAGCCGCAATATCACGGTTCAACTGGATAACTGTGGCTATAAAGGTCAGATTGCCGCGATTGCCCGATATGAAGATGACCGTCAACAGCTCCTTGATGCCGGTATCGATAAAGTATTTAACTTCTACCGGGAGGCCGGCACAGGCTTTGCGGAAGATAGTCTTCAGTTAATTTCCAAAAACTTTAAGCAACCGTTATCAGATGCATAAACATTTCGCTCTGTGTCTTAAATAAAGGTCTCTTAACTAAAGGTGTCTTAAGTAAAGGCGTCTTAAAGTAAAGATCAGCCGGCGGGCTGATCTGACCAGACGCCAAATTCATTGCCACCGGGCTCTGTAAAGTGGAAACGCCGTCCGCCGGGAAACTCGAAGATTTCTTTGCATATGTTACCGCCCTGGCTTTCCACTTTTGCCCGGGTTGCTTCAAGGTCATTGCTGTAGAACACCAGCAGTGCGCTACCTGTCGCCTGACTAGCTGCTTTATCCGCAGCATAGAAACCACCTTCCAGCCCCTGCTGATCAAATGCACTGTAGTCAGGACCATAGTCGGTAAAACACCAGCTAAATGCGGCGGTAAAAAACTGCTTAGTCGCGTCAAGATTCATTGACCCGAACTCAACATAGTTAAGCTTTTCATGCGCTTTATCCATCTGCCCTCTCCTTATTATTAAAACGGCTCTATCTGTAGATTATCGGCCTGAATTTACGATAAAAAAAGACCCTCGAGAAAACAGCCATCTCACGTAGGAGCCCCTTCCAGGGGCGATAATTGTCATCGTGGCTACAAAGGGCGGGACTTTCCACCGACGATAGCAACCATCGCGGCAAGTACCCAAAGGGCATGCTAATGCCGCTCCTACAAAAAACATGCAGCCCTTTACCTGTAGGAACCCCTTCCAGGGGCGATATCTACCATAGCGGCTACAAAAGCATGACATAAAAAAAGGCCCTGCACTTACGTACAGGGCCTAAACGTGAAGTGAAACGAACAGTCCTTGATAGGGAGGTCTGAACGTCTGACTGCCACTTCGACATCGGTTGTACCCTGCGGTTAACTTCCCCGCAGGATAATTAACAACAATTCTGTAGTGCTTAGAAGCAATCTCCCGGAATCCTGACGAATCCCTCCATCAACACCCGTGCACTGCGACTCATCACCGCTTTAGTTGCGGTCCAGTCACCATTGGCCTGCTGCTCTGCAGCTGCACCAACACGCAGGGTTCCGGATGGATGCCCGAAGGTGACTGAATCACGTTCAACACCTCCCGCAGCCAGATTCACCAGCGAACCCGGGACTGCAGCGGCGGTTGCGATTGCCACGGAAGCGGTACCCATCATTGCGTGGTGCAATTTACCCATCGACAACGCGCGGACACAGACATCAATATCATCTGCTGAGATCTGCTTACCACTGGACGATACATAAGCGGTCGCCGGTGCAACAAAGGCCACCTTGGGGGTATGCTGGCGGGCCACCGCTTCAGAAATATCACTGATCAGACCCATCTTCACCGCACCATAGGCACGAATCGTTTCAAAACGCTCCAGAGCGGCCGCATCGGAGTTAATATCCTTCTGCAGTTCAGTGCCGGTATAACCAATATCCGCCGCGTTCAGAAAGATAGTAGGAATACCCGCATTAATCATCGTGGCCTTGAAAGTCCCGATACCCGGAACTTCAAGATCGTCCACCAGATTACCGGTTGGAAACATTGAACCTTCGCCATCGGCCGGGTCCATAAACTCAATCACCACCTCAGCTGCCGGAAACGTCACACCATCAAGTTCAAAGTCACCGGTTTCCTGTACCTGACCGTTGGTCATAGGCACATGGGCGATAATGGTTTTCTGAATATTTTTCTGCCAGATTCGAACCGTGCAGATACCGTTTTCAGGAATACGGTCAGCATTAACCAGACCATTACTGATAGCAAAAGCCCCGACCGCCGCTGTCAGATTGCCGCAGTTACCCGACCAGTCGACAAAGGCTTTGTTGATCGCCACCTGACCAAACAGATAATCAACATCATGATCCGGCTGTTCGCTCTTATCCAGAATCACCGTTTTGCTGGTACTTGAGGTAGCCCCCCCCATACCATCGATCTGCTGACCGTACGGGTCAGGACTTCCGATCACCCGCAGCAGAATGTTATCGCGGGCTTCACCCGGCTGCTGTGCAGATTCAGGCAGATCCTGACGACGGAAGAAAACACCTTTACTGGTACCGCCACGGATATAGGTAGCGGGAATTTTAATCTGTGGGACAAATGCCATTTTTTTATTCCTGTGTCTCTGAGCGTCATCAAAACGACACTCCTGTTCAGAAAATTCTTAATAAGATCAAGAAAATAAAAACGATTAACAAGCTCTTTTATCAAGCACTCTGATTAAACGTGCTTATAAAATATTCTTATTAAAAACTCTCATGAAATAGCAGGGCCTGAATAGTGTTTATCCGGCCCTGCTCAACAGCTAAGTGCTTAGATGTTGGCTTTCAGGAAGTCCTGAGCAAAGCGCTGCAGCACACCGCCCGCACCGTACACATGAACCTCTTCAGCGGTATCCAGACGACAGGTCACCGGAATCTCGACAACCTCACCGTTACGACGGGTCATCACCACTGTCAGATCAGTCCGGGGCTTGATTTCGCCGCTAACGTCGAAGGTTTCAGTACCGTCAATGCTGTATGTTTTACGGGTTTCACCCTCTTTAAACTGCAATGGCAGAACCCCCATACCCACCAGGTTAGTACGGTGGATACGCTCAAAACCCTCAGCAACGATCGCTTCAACACCCGCCAGACGTACACCCTTAGCAGCCCAGTCACGGGATGAACCCTGACCATAGTCTGCACCGGCGATGATGATCAGCGGCTGCTTACGTTCCATATAGGTTTCGATGGTTTCCCACATACGCATCTGAGTGCCTTCCGGCTCCAGACGTGCCAGCGATCCCTGGATAATTTCACCGTTTTCATCCCGACACATCTCGTTGAGCAGTTTAGGGTTAGCAAACGTTGCCCGCTGTGCGGTCAGGTGATCTCCACGGTGGGTCGCGTAGGAGTTGAAGTCTTCTTCCGGCAAGCCCATCTTAGCGCAGTACTCACCAGCGGCACTGGAAGCCTGAATGGCGTTAGACGGTGACAGGTGGTCTGTGGTGATGTTGTCACCCAGAACCGCCAGTGGACGCATACCCTTCATGGTACGCTCACCGGCGAGTGCGCCTTCCCAGTATGGCGGACGACGAATATAAGTCGTCTGTGGACGCCAGTCATACAGAGGGCTTGGTGACTTCTCGACCGACCCCAGATCAAACATCGGAATATAAACCTGATTGAACTGCTCAGGCTTAACCGCCTTAGCAACGATAGAGTCGATCTCTTCATCGCTTGGCCAGATATCTTTCAGAGTGATGGCATTGCCATCTTTATCTGTCCCCAATACATCGTTTTCGATATCGAAACGCATAGTACCGGCAATGGCATAGGCAACCACCAGTGGCGGAGAGGCCAGGAATGCCTGCTTGGCATAGGGATGGATCCGGCCATCAAAGTTACGGTTACCTGACAATACCGCTGTGGCATACAGATCGCGGTCGATAATCTCCTGCTGAATAACAGGATCAAGCGCACCGGACATGCCGTTACAGGTAGTGCAGGCATAGCCAACAATACCGAAGCCCAGTTTTTCCATCTCAGGCAGAAGGCCCGCTTCTTCGAGATAGAGTTTGGCCACTTTGGAACCCGGCGCAAATGAGGTTTTAACCCAGGGCTTACGCAACAGACCCAGCTCATTTGCTTTCTTGGCAACCAGACCGGCAGCAACAACGTTGCGTGGGTTTGAAGTGTTAGTACAGCTGGTAATTGCGGCAATAATCACAGCGCCATCAGGCATCAGACCTTCCGCTTCTTCTGCCTTGGCCGCAGCCAGCATCTCATCACTGGCAATGCCACGCTCATGCAGGGCAGAGGTTGGCAGACGACGATGCGGGTTGGACGGCCCCGCCATATTACGAACAACCGTGGACAGATCGAATTCCAGAACCCGTTCATACTGAGCGTCAGCCAGATCATCAGCCCACAGACCGGTCTCTTTTGCATACTGCTCAACCAGGGCAACCTGTTCAGGCTCGCGACCGGTCAGTTTCAGATACTCAATGGTCTGCTCATCGATATAGAACATACCGGCAGAGGCACCGTATTCCGGTGTCATATTGGAAATAGTGGCACGGTCACCGATCGACAGGGTTGCCGCGCCCTCACCGAAGAACTCCAGGTAAGAAGAAACAACTTTCTCGTTACGCAGAAACTCGGTAATGGCCAGTACCATATCGGTAGCGGTAATACCCGGCTGACGTTTACCAACCAGCTTAACGCCGATAATGTCTGGCAGGCGCATCATTGACGGACGCCCCAGCATGACGGTTTCAGCTTCCAGACCACCCACACCAATCGCGATCACACCCAGCGCATCAACATGCGGCGTGTGGCTGTCTGTTCCGACACAGGTATCAGGAAAAGCAACGCCATCACGGGCCTGAATAACCGGAGACATCTTCTCCAGATTGATCTGGTGCATAATGCCGTTACCAGCAGGAATCACATCGACGTTATCAAACGCGGTTTTACACCACTCGATAAAGTGGAAACGGTCGTCGTTACGACGGTCTTCTATATCACGGTTTTTCTGGAACGCATCCGGATCAAAACCCGGCGCTTCAACCGCCAGCGAGTGGTCAACAATCAGCTGAGTCGGTACAACCGGATTCACTTTCGCAGGGTCGCCGCCCTGATCAGCGATCGCATCACGCAGACCTGCCAGGTCAACCAGCGCGGTCTGCCCCAGAATGTCATGACAGACAACGCGGGCAGGATACCAGGGAAAGTCCAGATCCTGTTTGCGTTCAATCAGTTGCTTCAGGGAATCGGTCAGCGCCTCGGGTTCACAGCGACGCACCAGCTGCTCGGCCAGTACACGGGAGGTGTAAGGCAATGTTGCATAAGCTCCGGGCTTAATTGCTTCGACAGCCGCACGGGTGTCAAAGTAATCCAGGCCGGTTCCAGCTAAGGATTTGCGGTATTCAGTGTTCATATAACACCTGTATTAGTCATTATTGTGTTCTGAGGGAAGGTGCAACCCTTCCCTGCTTTCGCCGTCGTGATCAGGCGCGATCTGCGATATCAACCCATTCAGCGCTGACAGGACCGGTGTAATCGGCAGACGGACGGATAATACGGTTATTAGCCCGTTGCTCCATCACATGTGCTGTCCAGCCTGCTGCCCGTGAACATACAAAGATCGGGGTAAACAGTTCTGTTGGAATGCCCATGAAGTTGTAAGCAGATGCATGGAAGAAGTCAGCGTTACAGAACAACTTTTTCTCACGCCACATAACCGCTTCAACCCGTTCGGAAACGGCATACAGATACTGATCGCCCGCCTGCTCAGAGAGCTTCTTGGACCACTCTTTGATGATCGCGTTACGCGGATCAGAGTCACGATAAATAGCATGACCAAAGCCCATGATCTTATCTTTACGCGCCAGCATAGCCATGATTTCAGCTTCTGCTTCTTCGGGTGAACGCCAGTCCTGAATCATCGCCATCGCCGCTTCATTCGCGCCGCCGTGCAACGGTCCGCGCAGGGAGCCAATTGCAGCAGTTACGCAGCTGTGAATATCTGACAGCGTTGAAGCACAGACACGGGCAGTAAACGTAGAGGCGTTAAACTCATGCTCAGCATAGAGAATCAGTGAAGCATGCATGACATCAACATGCAGCGGCTCAGGCTTTTTGTCGTGTAGTGTCCAGAGAAACTGTTCACCGATAGAGTTAGCATCGGTTTCAACATCAATACGCTTACCGTTGTGGCTGAAGTTGTACCAGTAGTTGATCATGCCTGGAAAAACCGCCAGCATACGGTCGATGTGATCGTGCTGTTCGGTGAAGTCTTTTTCGGTTTCCAGGTTACCCAGCATTGAACAGCCGGTACGCATAACATCCATCGGATGAGCATCCGCAGGGATCTGCTCCAGCACGGTTTTAAGAGCTTCGGGCAGTGAACGCATGCCTTTCAGGCGGGCTTTATAGGCATCCAGCTCACCCTGATTGGGTAACTTGCCGTACAGCAACAGATAAGCGACCTCTTCAAACTGCGCCTTATCGGCCAGTTCTTTAATATCGTAGCCACGGTATGTCAGACCGGCACCGCTCTGACCCACAGTACAGAGTGCAGTTTCACCCGCGGACTGACCACGCAGACCCGCACCACTCAATTTCTTAGCTTCTGCCATCCTATCTCTCCTTTCTGCTTCCGGACGATGATAGTTGTGTTTGTCCGTTACAGTATTTTTGCTCTGGTTCTGTAGATGTACCCGCTGAACAGCGCAGCTGGGCTTATCTATCCAAGACTCAGCTCTGCGGCTGATTACTTATTTTTGCCTTCCTGGAACAACGCATCCAGTTTCTGTTCGAAGTCGTGGTAGTTCAGGAAATCGTAAAGATCCATCCGGGTCTGCATAGTATCGACAACCGCTTTCTGGTCTCCATCACGCAGAATGGCCTCAAATACATTCAGCGCTGCCAGGTTAGCGGCACGGAATGCCGACAATGGATAAAGCACCATGGTGGCACCGTTAGCTGCCAGTTCCTCAGTATTGAACAGCGGCGTCGCCCCAAACTCAGTGATGTTGGCCAGCAGGTGTGCACCGTTAATACCGTTAGAAAATGCCTGATAATCATCCAGTGTATGCACCGCTTCAGCGAAGATACCGTCGGCACCGGCTTCCAGACACGCCTGAGCGCGTTCAACAGCAGCATTCAGCCCTTCCATCTGGAACGCATCGGTACGGGCGATCAGGAAGAAGTCATCATCGGTTTTGGCATCAACAGCGGCCTTAACACGGTCAACCATCTCTTCCAGTGAAACGATCTCTTTATTAGGACGGTGACCGCAACGCTTCTGCGCCACCTGGTCCTCAATATGACAGCCGGCAGCACCGAACTTAGTCATCTCTTTAATTGTACGGGCAATGTTAAATGCACCACCCCAACCGGTATCGATATCGACAATCAGCGGCGTTTCCACAGCACTGGTAATACGGGTAACATCCGCCAGAACATCGTTCATAGAGGTCATGCCCAGATCGGGAAGACCATAAGAGTGGTTAGCAACGCCGCCACCGGACAGGTAGATCGCTTTGTGGCCAACGCGCTCAGCCATCATGGCATGATAAGCGTTAGTGGTGCCCACGATCTGCAGTGGATTTGTCTCTTCTAATGCTTTGCGGAAACGTCCGCCAGCGGTCAGTTTGCTCATAGGTTATTCCCTCTCTTCTTTGTTCGTTGGGTTCAGACGTTCTTCAATATTGCGACGTGCCCGGCCTATATGCCGGCGCATCAACAGTTCCGCCAGTTCACCATCCCTCTCTTCGATCGCATCAAGGATGCGGTGGTGTTCCTTCAGAGCGCGCTGCGGACGTGATTTAGAAACGCTGAACTGATAACGGTACATACGTACCAGGTGATAAAGCTCGCCACCCAGCAGCTCAAACAGCTTGGTATTTTTACTGGATTGAACGATGCGGTAGTGAAAATCAAGATCGCCCTCTTTCTGAAAGTAGGCGCGACCATCAATTTCCTGAATATTTCGTTCGTGCTGATACAGAAGTTCCCGCAGGCTATTAATCTCATCTGTCGACATATTTTCTGCCGCCAGACGACACGCCATCCCTTCGAGGGCCTCTCGGATACGGTAGATTTCGACCAGTTCTTCCGGTGTCAGTGAAACCACCCGGGCACCCACATGGGGAATACGGACAACCAGACGCAACCCTTCTAGCTGACGGATTGCTTCGCGCAGCGGCCCGCGGCTAATGCCGTAGGTACGGGCCAGTTCGGGCTCGCTGATCTTCTGGCCGGGCGGGATATCACCGCGAACGATTGCGGTAATCAACTGCCCGCTGACCCGGTCTGCCAGGGTGCGCACTTCGCTTGAACTATCGGTTAATTCTATGATTTCTGCCATTACAACCTTCTCAATGGATTGTCGACAATCTTGTTATTTAACTAACGATACAGAGCAACTAAACCCTCGTCAACTATACGAAAGACAAAATGTGTCGACATACTACAAAAGTATAGGGGTATATCCTGATACAAATAGCAGGCATAAAAAAGCCCCGTTAAACGAGGCTATCAGTCTAGCTCAGGAGTTCAGATCAGGCGAGAAAACGGCATAGTTCAGCGTCCATAGTGCGGGCAATCTGACGGGGTTTCTGAAATGGCAGCGAGTGATCGGTGCCTGGCACCATGAAATAGTGCCAGTTAGGCAGGCGCTCGGCCAGATCGCGCTGATACTGATGCATCAGATCAACGCTGTGACCGCCGATAAAGCTGGTGACATCGCCCTGCGCCGCAACCAGTGATTCACGATCAATGGTACTGATCGCTTCAGTGACACAATTCAGGGCATTGGCAAAACCCAGTGGTCTGGCGGCAAGCCGCTGGATTGTCAACAACTCGGCCTTGGGCGCCACTTTCCGGTTGGGTGAGATCGTGTCCAGGAATGCACGTATTCCGGCTTCAGCCTGGTCCCCTTTGAGATGCTCTGCCGCTTCACTGAACTGTAGTCGCAGGTTAACGGTCGATTCCCAGCCCGGGCGGTCCAGCACTGCCGACTCTAAAAGGTATTGTTTCTGAACCCGCTCATGATAGCGCTGCTTATACAGCAGTGACACCATCCCCCCCATGGAATAACCCGCCAGATCAAACTGCCACCAGCCCAGATGATCCACCAGAGCACCGAGATCGTTTACCAGTTCATTCACGGTAAAAGGATACTCCGCACCATCGGGGTAGCGCGTATTACCCGTACCCCGCTGGTCCGGTATGAGAATCTCATCCCAGCCAGTGGTCATCATGCTAATGGCTGACCAGGTATCCTCTCCGGCCACACCGGCACCATGCAACATAACAATACGACGGGGCTGCCCGTCACAGGCTTTTTTGTAGAGCTGATAACTGACCTGTTGGTCGGGAAGGTTCAGCTGATGCTGAGTGATCTTGAAGGGATGTTTAATCATCGATCCTGCTAACTGCTCTCAAACGGTTATTAAAAAACGCATAGTACCCTGTTGCAGAGGATAATTCCCGCGGTTATGCAGAGATTATACGGCCATGATTTGTAGAGAAATCTGCACTATTGTGCCTCGCTTTCACTATCCCGGGCAGATACAATCCCCCTTTACCCTGAACCATCCTGCTAAACGTTGAACGGGCAGATGGCAAAACAACGTCCTATTCTGCTTCACTCTGGTGAGCCCGGGATAGGCAAAGACTAAGGTTTATCGGGTGTACAGACTTTTTTCACTCCCTTATCTGCAGAATACCACTGTCTATTTTGAACGCATCCGGCATCTGACTGCACCGGTGTTTCTCGATAGTGGCAAACCTGCTGGCCGTTATGGGCGTTTCGATATTATCTCTGCCGCCCCTGAAGCCCGACTCAGCTATAAGGACAATGTTACCCGGCTTACCACCGCAGCCACGGATGAACAGCTCATTGGCAACCCCTTTGCTCATCTGCAACAACTGTTTGCAGGCTATCAACAGCGCTGCCCTGAACCGCAGCAAGCCGAGCTGAAAGAACTGCCTTTCTGTGGTGGCCTGCTGGGCTATTTTTCCTATGACCTGGGGCGCAGCCTGGAAACACTGCCCGAACAGACCGTCGCCGATATAGACCTGCCCGACATGCAGGTGGGCATCTACAGCTGGGCGGTCGTGGTCGACCATGAAAACAACACCGCTCAGCTGGTAACCACGCCACTGATCGATACCAACCAGGCCGATACTATTCTGCAATTGCTGAACAATGATGCCCGGACAGCAAGCGGCGACTTCATTCTGGCAGCCCCGTTTCAGAGCAATATGAGCGAAGCGCAATACCACAACTCGCTCAACAAGATTGATCAGTACATCCACTCGGGTGACTGTTATCAGGTTAATTTTGCCCAGCGCTTCAGCAGCACCTATGAAGGTGATCCCTGGGCTGGCTACAAGCTGATCAGAGAACATGCCCCAACGCCCTATTCGGCATATATTGAAACGGCTGAAGGCGCGATTCTGTCGCACTCCCCCGAGCAGTTTCTTGAAGTGTGCGACAACCGCGTCACCACAAAACCGATCAAGGGCACACGGCCAAGAGGCGACAACCCGGCACTGGATGCACAGTTAAAACTGGCGCTGCATGACAGCGAGAAAGACCGGGCCGAAAACCTGATGATCGTCGACCTGATGCGCAACGATATCAGCAAAGTATGCGAACACGGCAGCGTCCGGGTGCCCAAGCTCTTTGCCGTAGAGTCCTATGCCAATGTACATCACCTGGTCAGCACCATCACCGGCAAACTGGCCGCGGATAAAACCCCGATTGACCTGCTGGAACACAGCTTTCCCGGTGGGTCGATCACCGGCGCGCCGAAGATCCGTGCCATGGAAATTATCGAAGAACTGGAGCCCCATCGCCGCTCTATATACTGCGGCTCAATCGGCTACCTCAGTTTCTCCGGCCAGATGGACACCAGCATAACCATCCGCACACTGATCTGTCAGAACGGCCAGATACACTGCTGGGCCGGCGGCGGCATCGTCGCCGACTCGGAAACCGCTGATGAATATCAGGAAACCTATGACAAGGTGAATAATCTGCTGAAGCCTTTGGAGAAGACTATTGGTAAGAGCAGTGGCTAGATGTCACTGCGTGACTTGCTAGTGGTTAGACGCGACTGCGTCGCTTGCTAGAAAAAGCGCTGGCTCAGTGGATTTAAGGGGTTCAGGGGCAAGAAAATAGATCCTTCCCCTTTTTTCTCCTAGCCTAGAGCCATTCTCTCCCCACCTAATATAGATATGATTAGGCATACTCTGATAACTCTTTAATCAGCCATTCTCTGAAGACAGTGACTTTGCGTAAGTTTGCACTGAAAGGTGATACCAATAAATAATACGTTAGCCCCGGTAAAGAGCAGTCATCATCCATAGTTTTTAACCAACCGTTCTGCACCGCCATTTTAGCTAATACCGAGCTAACCAGCGCTATTCCCTGACCGGTTAAAGCGGCTTGAACAACATGATCTTCCTGATCAAAGTAACTTATCTTTGGGGCGGATATATTGGCGTTAAACGTTTGAAGCCACTTTTCCCAGCTTATTGACGGTAAGTCTTTGTTCTTCCATCTGGTCTCTATATAAGTGGCGTTAGTTAAATCCTTACAACTGTTCAAATAACCCTCTGTTGCATAGCCAGCAAAACGTTCGGTCACCAGCTTTACCGCAGTTGTATTTTTCTCAACATCACGACCATATCTTATTGCGAGATCAATGCGACGATCGCGCCTGATATCAGCAAGCTCCTCTCCGGTCCTTATCGCAACCTGAATATCAGGGTGTTGTTTATAAAACCTAGCCAGATTGGGAACAAGCCACATTGAGGCAAAAGACGTCGTTGTGGCTATGTTCAACACAGACTGCGCATCGGATATTTCTTCAATTGCCGTTGATATCTGCTGCAGCGCCTGATGGGCAACAAGTGCAAACCTGGCACCTTCTTGAGTCAGGACTATTGAGCGGACTTTTCGTTCGAACAGCAAAACCCCCAGCCGGTCCTCTAAGTTTGATATTTGGTGAGATATTGCCGTTGGAGTGATATTCAGCTCACCAGCGGCAGCTTTAAAACTACCTAATCGTGCAGCAGCCTCAAACCCTTTGATTTGATTCAGTTGAGGTAAGCGAGAAAACATAGACTTTACTCATAGATGAAACCTTCTCATCTATAAGTAAAGTTTTACCATTTGTCAACAAGCCCGGCTTTGCAAATAATTCCCGACACAGCGTAATTCATAACAAACCAGGGAAAATCATATGACCGCTATACTTCATATCGATGCAAGTGCACGTAAAGAACGTTCTATTTCAAGGGCCTTAGGCGAGAAATTCAAACATCAATGGCTCTCAGAAAAACCCGCAGATCTATTTATCTATAGAGATATTGGCAGCACACCACCAGACTTTATATCTGAAAGCTGGATTGCAGCTGTCTTCACCCCCGAAGAGAAAAGAACAGATGAGCAAAATTTATTGTTAGCATTGTCTGATGTGTTAATTGAAGAGTTATCAGAGGCTGACGTCATTGTCATATCCACTCCGATGTACAACTACGGAATGCCTGCATCACTGAAAGCATGGATTGACCAGATTGTCAGAATAAACAAGACCTTTACCTTTGACCTTAACCGTGGTGATTTTCCATTAGAGCCTACCCTGTCAGGAAAATTTCTCGTGCTTATGACATCTTGTGGCGAGTTTGGCTTTGAAGAAAACGGAGCACGGGAAGCGATGAATCATTTAGGCCCCCATCTTCGAACACTCAGCAAATACCTTGGCGCAGATGAAATACATGAAATCAACGTGGAATACCAAGAGTTTGGTGATAAACGGCACAAGCGGTCAATTGAAAGCGCTTATAAGTCAATTCCGGAATTAATAAAACGAATTACCAAAAAGCTTGCTTCCCCAGGAAGCCCCTGTAAAGAACGCTGCCAGGATTAAATGTAATCCATTATGCGCTCTTCAATTCTGATCTGACCTGGTTCATGACTACCTTCCAGTTTTGCTAGATTCGCTTCTGTACGGGCAGCCACTCCCTTGATACTTTCGTGATCTGGCAATAGCTAAAATCAACTGAACTATACTTTAATTTGAACTATGAACCGGGTCCAGAATTGGAGGATTTGTTATGTTCAAACCTACACTTATGCTGGCAGCTGTAGCCGCTACACTATCTATGCAGGCTTTCGCGGGTCACTGCCCGATGGACGCTAAGGCCATCGATAATGCTCTCTCCCGCAGTGATCTTAATGAAATGCAGAAAGCAGAGGTACGGACTCTGCGTGATGAAGGCATGCGCCTTCACGCAAATGGAAAACACCGCGAGTCAGAAAAGACAATGGCTCATGCTATGCGCATGCTGCTTGAATCCAGGTTAGAGTAAGCTTAATTCTGAACAGCCTTTGCAGCGATGTGATGGACGCCCTTCCGACTGTCGGTGTCTATTTCTGCAATGATCACAGCAGGCATAAGAGAGCCGTGTCTAGACGTCACTGCGTGACTTGCTAGTGGTTAGACGCGACTGCGTCGCTTGCTGGAAAAGGCATTGGTTCAGCGGTTTACGGGATTTTTGGCAAGAAAATAAATCTGTCCCCTTTTTCTCCGCACCACAGTCAGAAATCTGATGAGGCTGGGGGTTCGGGTTCAGGCAGCAGTTGCGTGTGGCATTACCAGCAAAGGACCATGACGCAGCTCAAAAACGCCACGAATAAATCAGGCATTATCCAATGCCTATTTAAAATCCCAGGGGGGGTATAAGTTACGTGATGGCCGGAGCAAGCTTCACTGTGACAAATGAATCGCCCTCGGTTGTGGCTTCCTGCTTCACCCTGCCTCCTGTATCCCTTCTGTCATGTGCGAACCCACATGCAGGGTGTTGTGGGGGCTGAGGGTTAGAGGCCCTCGGCTACCCTATTATACGTTTTAGTTACTCAAATAATGGCCTGAAGAAACTCCGCTCATAGCTAATAATACAGCGCGTATCTTCTGCATATTTAAACGCTGCCACACACTCAGGGTCATTATATGAGTCCATTCGATATTGCTCGTACTCAGCAAAGCCAGGGAATGTAAATAATGCCATTGCAATATTATTAGCGCCCTCAGAGGGCAAAAAATACCCATGATGCTGCCCCCCAAACTTATTCACCAGAGGAATCCATAGCTTCGAGTAGTGCTCGAACTCCTTGAGCTTGTATGGATCGATTACATAATTCAGATAGCAAGTTATCACTTATTTCTCCTTGTGTGTGACGTATAACAGCTAATTTCAGTGCCCATTGGCACTATAATCCCCAGGCAGTATAATTTTGAAAACTCGTTATATATAAGCAGGTTAGCGATAATCAAGAGAGGTATTTTACAGAATAATAGTATCTGTCGAGGCTGCGTCCCTGTTATAAACCTGCCTTGATCATAATACCCAGTTTTGTTAAATCAAAGAGTTAGTTCAATATTTTCAGCGTCAAAGGGTCAGGTCTTGAATGTTGCACAAGAGCTAATCTTTCCCTAGCGAGTCGCGCCGCGACGTTCTGGCAAGTGGCGAAGCCACGTCTAACCACTAGCTACGGCTTTTATTAAGGCACGGATATATACAACCATTTATGATTCAGGAGAATCTGGATAAATGCATGCGGGTCGCTGAGTTGTGTCAGATGGAGATATGATTTCACCGCAAAACCCGTGGGATTAAATCCCATGTATGTCACGCTGATTTCATCTCCGGACTCCCAGGTCCCCGTCGCTTCAGCCTGAATGATCCGTGCGCGTCTGGCAGCAGATAAAACCCCCAGCTGGGTGGCATGAGCCAGGTATTCCTGCGCGGCATTGTTCCACTGTTCCTCGGTGTTTTTGGCGTTATGCTGAAAGATTGCATGAGTGATCTCATGGGCTAAAGCGCCAACATAGTGCTCCTCATCAAACGGCATGTTATACATCTGCGGCGATTCACTACTACGTAATATCGCAGGCAGTGACATCATCAGAATACGGTCACTCTGGCGGTCATAACTGCCATATGCCATATAACCATCCTGGTTGATGATCTCGTCAATAATCTCTATGTTTATTGCTCTTTGCGGCTGCAACTGATGCCGATGAAGAAAGCTGATCGCCCTGTCAGCCGCATCACAAACATACCCGAGCATAGTGTCATCGGGTGCCGATATTAAAATCCCCGGGGTGGTCTCACAGCGATACTGACTTGCGACAACAGGAGACACCCAAAAAGCGGAAAGGATAACGAAACCATAACTGAAACAATAAGTTAAAAAAAATATAGCTATCCGGAAAAATTTCAGCTGACAGGTTTTCATATGCTCATGCCCATTGCTAACAACTCTTTACGCGTTTACACGGTCCCCCAACCACTGATCCCAAACGGCTATCTGCTGTGAACCGGTTTCCGCCATAAAGTCAGTCAAGGTCTTTTCAAGCGCTTCGAAATCCGGCCTTTTCTGCTTTCTTATTTAATATCCTCCTTGCACCGGATAATCGCAAAAGAAAAAAGGCACTGATCTGTTTTTCATTGCGGTTCCTCTGTGCCCTCTGTGGTATAAAATCTTCTTAAAAGTACAACGATGGCGCACAGCTATACCCATCGCTACGGGTACCCGTGACTCCCGCTGACCTTCTGACGTTAGTTCATTTATTTTGTCTCGCCCTGAAGCACCTCTTTACGCTTTTTCTATCAAGTCACGTAGCGACGTTCTGGCAAGTGGCTAAGCCACGTCTAACCACCAGCTACTGCTTTCAGAAGCGCAGCCATGTCTGGCCTCTCGCATACCAGTCTGCTTTTGTGTTGCTGACAACTATACTGATCCATAAGGCTTCTTTTAATCATCTGAACCGGCCGGTGGCCGGAAAGGATCTGTTATGACATTTGTAGTCACCGAGCCCTGCATCAAATGTAAATACACCGACTGCGTTGAGGTCTGTCCGGTGGACTGCTTCTACGAAGGCCCCAACTTTCTGGTGATCAACCCGGAGGAGTGTATCGATTGCGCCCTGTGTGCACCGGAGTGCCCCGTCGATGCAATTCTGGAAGAAGACGAGGTACCAGAAGACCAACTGACGTTTATTCAACTCAATGCCGAACTGGCGCAGCAATGGCCCAATATCACCGAAAAGAAACCCAGCCTGCCGGATGCAAAGCAATGGGATACTGTGACCGACAAGAAGCACCTGCTGGAGCGTTAAGCCCTCACCGCATCCAGCCAATAGCTGTAATTTACCGGCGGGTGATGACCTGCGAGCTATACTGAGAGCGTCAACGGCGATAGCGAGGCGACGAGATGATTCCCGAGTCCCATAAGGTTTTTCCCACTCAATACTGGCATACACTGGATGATGGTCGTATCCAGTGCGATGTCTGTCCCCGTGCCTGCAAACTGCGTGAAGGCCAGCGTGGGTTATGCTTCGTGCGCGGGCGTGAGGACGACCAGATAATGCTCTATACCTGGGGTCGCTCCAGCGGTTTCTGTATCGATCCGGTCGAGAAAAAACCGCTCAATCACTTTCTGCCGGGACAGCCGATACTCTCTTTCGGCACCGCTGGCTGCAATCTGGCCTGCAAATTCTGTCAGAACTGGGACATGAGCAAATCCAGGGAGATGGACACCCTCGCCGACCAGGCCCTGCCAGAGGAACTGGCCGCCACCGCAAAGCAGTTAGGTTGTATGGGCATTGCTTTCACCTATAACGACCCGGTGATCTTTATGGAATATGCTATGGATGTCGCCGACGCCTGTCATGAACTGGGTTTAAAAAGCGTTGCCGTCACCGCCGGTTACATCTGTGCCGAACCGCGCGCAGAGTTTTACAGTCATATGGATGCCGCTAATGTCGACCTGAAGGGCTTCACCGAGAAATTCTATAAGAAGATCTGTGGCGGAGAGCTCGGTGCCGTGCTGGAAACCCTCGAATACCTGAAGCACGAAACCGATGTCTGGTTCGAAATCACTAACCTGCTGATTCCCGGTGAGAACGACTCCAGCGATGAAATAAACACCATGACCCGGTGGGTGGCAGAGCACCTTGGCCCCGATGTGCCGATCCATTTTTCAGCCTTTCACCCCGACTGGAAGATGCTCGACAAACCCCGGACTCCGCCAGAAACCCTGACCCGGGCACGCGACATCGCTCTGGCAAACGGCATTCGCTACCCCTATACCGGCAATGTCTATGACACTGCCGGCGAAAGCACCTACTGCCACAACTGTGGTGCGCTGCTGATTGAGCGTTGCTGGTACACGCTTGGCCACTGGGGACTCACCGTCGATGGCCACTGCCAACAATGCCACACCCCCCTGCCCGGCGTCTTCAACGGCCCGCCGGGGACATGGGGTCCGCAACGACAGATGGTGCGCATGCGCGATCGCACAACACCCTGAATATCGCGTCTGTTGTCGATTGTTGCCGGCTATCCACGCCGTTTAAGCAACACCGCCAGCACGATAAAATCATACAACCCATGAGTAATAATAGGCACCAACAGATTGTCAAAGCTGAGCAGCAGGCAACCCAGGTAGATACCGATCAGCGTTGCACTGATGGCGTAGGCTGGCGAGAGGCTATGCACCAGGCCGAACAACACCGCCGCGATAAGAACACCGACCAGGGGACTCAGGTGAGTCGCCAGCACTGTCTGTATCACGCCGCGAAACAACGCTTCCTCACCCAGTCCGGCGACCCCGGCCACCAGCGCCAGATCCAGCAGTGAGGCACCGCTGAAGAGCCGGGTGATGTGCTCGCGGCTGAAGCGAAACAGATCCTTAACCGGCGGGTAGTCAAGCAACGCTGAACACAGCAGCACCACCAGCAATAGCGGCAGTGTCGCCAGCACACCCTGAATAGCGCCTGTCCAGTGCAGCTGAAATTGCGCAAACGCTGGCGTATCCAGCAGCCACCCCAGCCCCAGCGCAATGCCAACCAGACCACCCTCAAACAGCAGCGCCAGGTTAACCGCCTGATAACCGGTTATGCTTTGTTTTCCAGGTGCCATGCCCGCCACCCCATTATGTTGTCAGTCAAACCGCCGGAAATTCTCCCCGCGCCATTCACCATCGGGTTATAACAGCGTAGCTGATGACGGCTGACAGAGGGTGGATTCTGCGCAGGAAAACCATATAGGACTATACTGGTACTGTATAAATAAAAAAGGTAATACCCGATGTTGCGCATCAGCAAGTTTACTGACTATGGCACCGTAATCCTGGCCCTTATGGCACACAACCCTGCGTCCACGCACAGTGCCGCCAGTGTCACACGACAGGTTGGTTTACCCGGCAGTACGGTCAGCAAACTTCTGAAGATGATGAGCCGCAGTGGTTTGTTAACATCCTGCCGCGGCAAACAGGGTGGCTACACGCTGGCTAAGGCACCGCAGGAGATCTCTCTGGCCGAGGTCATTGAGGCGCTGGAAGGCCCGATCGGCATAACCGAGTGCAGCCGCCAGAACGGCTTATGCCAGGTAGAATCCCACTGCGCGATTCGTCGCCAGTGGCAGGGGGTCAATGGCGTCATCCACAACGCCCTGCAACAGGTCAGTCTGGCGACACTGATGCATCCGCCAGCGGTGACAGAGGCCGAAGCCATTGACACAAGCGCGCATAAAGAGCCCTGCACAACACAGCGTATTTCAGTTTGATCATGTAATCCCCTGAAAGGGAGGAGTGCCCATATGGCTAAGTCAACACCGCCTCTCGAGCGCATGCTGGAACGCGGCTACAGTCAGGGATTTGTTACCGACGTGGATAGCGACAGCCTGCCGCCGGGTCTGAACGAGTCGGTCATCCGGCAGATCGTGGCGAAAAAAAACGAACCCGAATTCATGCTGCAGTGGCGCCTGCGGGCCTACCGCCACTGGCTGACCATGCCGGTACCCACATGGTCCCGTGTCCATTATGCACCGATCGACTTCAACGCCATCAGCTACTATTCAGCCCCCAGGTCACGTGCCGACGGCCCGCAAAGCCTTGATGAAGTCGATCCCGAAATTCTGCGCACCTATGAACGTCTCGGGGTCCCTCTGCACGAACGGGCGCAGCTGGCCGGGGTCGCGGTTGATGCCGTGTTTGACAGCGTTTCGGTGGCAACCACCTTTCAGAAGGAACTGGCCGCCAAAGGCATTATCTTCTGTTCATTTTCCGAGGCGATACAAAAGCACCCGGCACTGGTGCAGCGCTACCTTGGGTCCGTCGTCCCCTATACCGATAACTTCTATGCGGCGCTCAATGCCGCCGTGTTCAGTGACGGCTCCTTCTGCTACATCCCCAACGGTGTGCGCTGCCCGATGGAGCTGTCCACCTATTTCCGTATCAACGCCGCTAATACCGGCCAGTTTGAGCGCACCCTGATCATTGCTGAAGATGATAGTTTCGTCAGTTATCTCGAAGGCTGTACCGCGCCGATGCGGGATGACAACCAGTTACATGCCGCGGTGGTTGAACTGGTGGCGCTGGAAAACGCCGAAATCAAATATGCGACCGTACAGAACTGGTATCCCGGGGACCAGGACGGTAACGGCGGGATCTTTAATTTCGTCACCAAGCGGGGCCTCTGCGCCGGAGCGCACAGCAAGATCTCCTGGACCCAGGTGGAAACCGGCTCCGCCATTACCTGGAAATACCCCAGCGTCATCCTCAAGGGCGATTATTCCGTCGGCGAGTTCTATTCCGTCGCCCTGACAAACAACTACCAGCAGGCCGATACGGGCACCAAGATGACCCATCTGGGCCAGCACACCCGCAGCACAATTATCTCCAAAGGAATCTCCGCCGGCCACGGGCAGAACTGCTACCGGGGGCTGGTCAAGGTGGGGGCCAGGGCTCTGGATTCACGCAATCACAGTCAGTGCGATTCGCTGCTGATCGGCGATACCTGCGGCGCCCATACCCTGCCCTATATCGAAGTCAGGCACCCGCAGGCCCAGGTAGAGCATGAAGCCACGACCACCAAGATCAGCGATACCCAGCTGTACTACTGTCAACAACGCGGCATCGACACAGAAACAGCCGTTGCCATGCTGGTCAGCGGCTTCTGCAAAGAGGTGTTTCATAAATTACCCATGGAGTTTGCCGTCGAGGCCCAGGCGCTGATGGAAATCAGCCTGGAGGGCACGATCGGCTAACGGAGGTGCAACATGACAGAAACAAAAAAAGACCATTGGCTGAAAGCGTTGCTTAAGTTGCTGCGGCGAATATGGCGGCGCCTCAGGGATTATCTGCTGCCCAACGTCGACTACACCTCGGGAGACACGTCATGCTGAGTATCAGAAATCTGGGCGTACGCATCGATGGCAAGCCGATTCTGCAGGGCATCAATCTGGAGGTCGCCGCAGGCGAGGTGCATGCCATTATGGGGCCCAACGGCTCGGGTAAAAGCACTCTGGCCCAGACTCTGGCGGGCCATCCAGATTACCTGGTCAGTCAGGGGCAAGTGCTGTATCAGGGTCAGGATCTGCTGTCGCTGAATGTCGAACAACGTGCCGCCGCCGGGATTTTCCTGGCCTTCCAGTACCCGGTAGAGATTCCCGGGGTCAGCAATATACAGTTTCTCAAGAGTGCGCTTAACTGCCTGCGCAAGCAACGCGGCGAGACCGAACTCGATGCCCTGGATTTTCTGGCTGACGTGAAACAGAAAATGCGCCAGATGCAGATGGATGAGACGCTGCTATACCGGGGCACCAACGAAGGCTTTTCCGGCGGGGAAAAGAAATCCAATGAAATACTGCAGTTACTGGTGCTGCAGCCCCAGTTGGCAATACTCGATGAAACCGACTCGGGGCTCGACATTGACGCCCTGAAACGGGTCGCTGCCGGGGTGAATGCCTTCCGTAGTCCGGAACGCGCGCTGATACTGGTGACCCATTACCAGCGGTTGCTGCAATACCTGGTGCCGGACCGCGTTCATGTGCTGCAAGATGGACGCATCATTCGCTCAGGTGGCGCAGAACTCGCCCTCGAACTGGAACAGCAGGGCTATGCCCCGGATACCCCGAAAGACTCAGAAGACGCGCCAAACCAGGCGCCGGAGGTGTCCGATGACGATGGCTAAGCGGTTCTGCGAACTGCAGGCCCATGCGCCGCCCTACAGTTCCGGCTGGCCCTGGCTGAACGCCTTCCGACAGCAGGCGCAACAGGCTTTCGCGGCACTGGAGTTGCCGACGCAGCAGCAGGAAACCTGGAAGTACACCGACATCAGGACTCTCAGCGAAACCGCGTTTTCTGACGCCCCACCCCCCGGGGCAACCGAGCTGGCGCAGGCGAGCAGCGCGCAGCAAACGCAGGCCCTCAACCTTCCCCATCACCGCCTGACATTCATTGACGGTCACTTCCAGCCGCACCTGTCACAGCTGGGCGCACTCAGCAACGGCATCAAACTAATGCCGCTGAGGCAGGCTCTCGAGCAGGAACAGGTGCTGATTGAAAACCATCTGGGAAGCGCCGTGGAGTACCCCGGGCAGCCCTTCGCGGCATTGAACTCGGCCAGGCTGACAGACGGCGTGTTGCTCTATCTGCCGACCGACTGTCAACTGAGTCAGCCGATCCACTGCCTGTTCTACACCCCGTCAGGGCGCCACTCTCATATCAGCTATCCCCGCCTGTTGATTGTGCTGGGGCCGGGGGCACGGGCGCAATTGGTCGAAGAATATCTCGGAAGCAGCGCGCCGCCGGCAAACGCCGCCGCGCAATGCACCTGTCCGCTGAGCGAAATCATTCTGGCACCCGATGCCAGGCTGCTGCACTGTAAAGTGTTACGTGAGTCGCCACAGGGACACCATATCGCCGGTATTCACGTGACACAGGCAGCGCAGAGTCAGTTTCACAGCATCAATGTGACGCTTGGTGGAGGCATCTGCCGCAATGATCTGCAGGTGTCGCTCTGCGCGAATGGCGCCCAGAGCCGTCTGGACGGACTCTATATGCTTGCCGGCCGCCAGCATCTCGACAACCATCTGCGCATCGACCACCTCCAGCCCGGTTGCCGCAGTGAAGTGCTTTACAAGGGCATTATCGATGACCGGGCCCGAGGAGTCTTCAATGGCATGGCGATCGTCCATCCCGGGGCTCAGCAGAGTGATGCCCGGCAGATCAATAAAAACCTGCTGCTGTCTGAAAGTGCAGAGATCGACACCAAGCCCGAATTGCAGATTGACGCCGACGATGTGAAATGCTCCCACGGTGCCACAGTCGGCCAGCTGGACAACGACGCGCTGTTCTACCTCGGCAGCCGCGGGATGGATCAGCAGACCGCCCGCGCCCTGCTGACCACCGCCTTTGCCCATGAGACGCTCACGCACCTGCCGCAGGGCCCGCTGCGTGAACAACTCACAGCCCTGACCGGCGCAACCCTGACGCGCCAGGCTGGCGGCGAACCGCCGGATGCACTGCCGCACGGCTAAGGAGATCAGCATGAACATATCCCACTCCCTCGCCACAGGCTCCCCCGCCCCCCGGGACAACAGCCCGCGGTTTGACGTCAGTGCCATACGCAGTCAGTTCCCTATTCTTGAACGCCGCATACATGGCTACCCACTGGCCTACCTGGATAACGCCGCCACCAGCCAAAAACCCAGAGCGGTGATCGACGCTATCCAGGGGTTCTATCTGCAGCACAATGCCAACGTGCACCGCGGGGTCTACCAGCTCAGTGAGGAAGCCACCCGCGACTACGAAGCATCCCGCGATAAGGTACGGCAGTTCATCAATGCCCGGGAGCGGGCCGAGATCATCTTCGTCAGGGGCACCACCGAGGCCATCAATCTGGTCGCCCACAGCTTTGCAAAGCCCTTGCTCAGCCCGGGGGACGAGATACTCATCAGTACTCTGGAGCATCATTCCAACATCGTGCCCTGGCAGATCATCTGTCAGCAGACCGGTGCCCGGTTGCGGGTCATACCGATCAGCGATGCCGGGGAAATAGACATAACAGCGTTCAATTCCCTGCTCAGCCCGACCTGCCGCCTGCTGTCGCTTACCCATGTGTCCAACACCCTGGGCACCATCAACCCGATACAGCAGATGATCAGACAGGCCCATCAACACGGCATTCCGGTGCTGATCGATGGCGCTCAGGCAGTGCCGCACCTGACGGTCGATGTGCAGGCACTGGATGCCGACTTCTATGCCTTTTCCGGCCATAAAGTCTACGGCCCTACCGGCATCGGCGTACTCTACGGTAAACGCGAGAGACTGGAAACAATGCAGCCCTACCAGGGCGGCGGCGACATGATAAGTGAGGTGACGTTTGAGCATACTGAATACAACGAGCTGCCCTATCGTTTCGAAGCAGGTACGCCCAATATTGCCGGTGCCATCGGCCTGGGCTGCGCCCTGGATTACCTGCAGGCCATCGGGCTGGCGCAGATCGCCCGCCATGAACAGGCGCTGCTGGCCTACGCCACCCGGGCATTATCCACCATCGAGGGCCTGCGTCTGATTGGCACCGCCAGCGACAAGGCTGGCATCCTCTCATTTGTTATGGATGCCGCCCATGCCCACGATATCAGTACCGTGCTGGATCAGGCAGGTGTCGCAATCCGTGCGGGGCATCACTGCACCATGCCACTGATGGCCCGTTTGGGGGTTGCTGCCACCGCCCGCGCATCGCTGGCGCTCTACAACAACCGCGCCGATATCGACGCCCTGGTCGCCGGCCTGCATGAGGTGAAGCGCATGTTTAAATAAAACCCAGGGGGTCGTTTCGCAACCGCCATGCCCGGCGCGCAGACGCGCCCTCGCCACAAAAACAGGCCAGGAACCGTATGAATCAAGAACTACGCGAGTTGTACCAGGAAGTCATCATTGACCATGGACGCCGTCCCCGGAACTTCAAAGTTCTGGAGGGTCACACCCACAGTCAGACGGGCTATAACCCCCTCTGCGGCGATCGCCTGCAGCTGTTCCTGCAGATCCGCCCCGGCCCCCGACCGGTCATCGAAGAGGCTTCGTTTCAGGGCGAAGGCTGCGCCATCTCGATGGCCTCCGCCTCGCTGCTGACAGAGTGCCTGAAAGGCAAGACCCCGACGGAAGCAAAAGCACTGTTTCAGCAGTTTCACCAACTGCTCACCGGCGACGACGCTAGCACCCGGGAGGGTCTGGGAAAACTGCAGGTACTGGCCGGCGTGCGCGCATTCCCGACCCGCATCAAATGCGCCACTCTGGCCTGGCACGCCCTGCTCGGTGCCCTCGACCAGGGTGAAACCAAGCCGGACGACCCGGTCAGCACCGAGTAGCGTGACGTAAACTCCGGGAGGTGACATATGCAGCACAGGACATCCATCAGACTGTCGCGCGATTGCAGTGCCCTGCTGATCCCCTCAGGCCAGCCGGTCACCCTGCCCAAAGGTACTGAAGTCACTATTCAGCAAGCACTGGGCGATACCTACACCGTTAATACCGGGGCATCCCTGGCTCGCATCGACAGCGACAATGCAGACGCCCTGGGGTTAATTCCCCTGCGGCCGACGCCGACAGTGGCCGAAGCGCAACCCGTTGAAGACGTCCCGGTGGCTGAAGAGGCGATCCAGCGTCAGCTACGCAGTTGCTATGACCCGGAGATTCCGGTCAACATATTCGATCTGGGATTGATCTACAGCTGCCGCACCCGCCCGCATCCGCAAGGCGGCAGCCAGATTCACATCGACATGACTCTGACCGCCCCCGGCTGTGGCATGGGAGGGGTGCTGGCGCGCGATGTAGAAAGAAAACTCCTGCAGATCCCCGGTGTGCGTGCCGTTAATATCCGGCTGGTGTTCGATCCCCCCTGGGATGCCAGCCGCATGTCCGACGCCGCCAAACTACAACTTGGGCTACTCTGAAACACAACACCGCAACGGAGGTAAGGTCACATGGCACACTGGCATGATGTAAACGTTAATTTGGCCCCCGGCGAACATACCGTGCTGACACTGGGGGATTTCAGCATCCTGCTGGTTAACGCCGACGGACACGTCTACGCCGTCGAAAATATCTGCCCCCACGATGGCGGCGAACTCGACGGCGGCGCCATAGAAGACACAACCGTCACCTGTCCGCGGCACGGTGCCTGCTTCAGCCTGAAAAACGGCGCCGTTCTCAAGCCTCCGGCATTCGAGGATATCGGCAGCTTCGCCGTACGCAGCCACGACGGCCGACTACAGGTTTATGACGAGCCCAAAAAGCCGTAGCCAGACCGCGCTTCGCGCTTGCTCGTTATTCGACGCGACTGCGTCGCTTGCTCGAAAAAACGTTGGTTCAGTAGTTTTATGGTAGTAAGGGGCAAAAGAATACATCTGTGCCCTTTTTAGCAGGACTAAAATAGAAATTAATCGATGGATAGGGCTAACTGCACGATCGCAAATGAAACGCCCGGTGTGAACCAGCATGCAGGGGGTTGTACAAGTAGAGGGGGCAAAACTAAAAAGGGGCTTTGAGCCCTCGACTTACGAGCTTTTCTACCACGCTGTTTTGATCATTGGTGCTTTTTAGCAACGATAAAAATTGATTCCGTCGCAGGCTGCCATTCCAGCTCAACGCTAAAGCCGGCATTGATCAACTTCGACAGTAGCTCCTGCTTACCCAAGCGATTCACATAAGGGGCGAAACCAAAGGCCTGCATAAGGGGAATCAACAATCGCCAGAAGAAACTGACTTCCTTGATCAGCACGGTGCTGGAGATGAAAATACCCTCTGGTTTCAACAACCGGTGCACCCTTGAAATTGCCGCCTCAACATCCTCGAGGAGATGCAATACGTTGAGGCCCAAAACGGCATCAAAGCTTTCTGCTTTAAACGCGAGATTATCTAAGGTGCCCTGCTGGAAGCTGATATTTTCAATACCTGCATTCCTTGCCCTCTGTTCAGCAATCTCAAGCATCTTGTCCGATATGTCGGTGGCGACAATATGCTTGACGCAGGGGGCATGGATAATTGCCGTACTGCCAGTACCGCATCCGAACTCCAATATGGACCAGTCCGCTCGGAAGTACTCCTGTGAGATTGCCAATTTCTTATGGTAAGCGGCCTCGTCCCGAACCGGGCTTTTGGCGTAGCGAGGTGCACTTTTGTTCCAAAACGCCTTCGGCTCCTTCAATTCTCTGTCCCCATTTTTACGTTCACTGATCCCTGACTACTATAATCGGGCAAAACGGTAGCATAACGCCCAACATCAAGGGCCAGAGCGCAGCGACGGTCCAAATCCGAAGTGCGCTCTGTTAGACGCACTTATATAAACATGTGTAAAGTACGTTACTAGTGCTGCACACAATGCCATTACAACAAACGCTAAGGAATAAACAGGCAACCAAGACTAAAGGAGTCAAAGCCTTTTTTGATCACGATTCCTTAGCATTGTCTCCTCGTTGAAATCGTCTGCATTTGAATATTATTTACCATCAACCAACAAAAAGCTAAGCACTAACAAAAAGGGCTCTGAAGCTCTCCCAGTTTAATGGCCTCCTTTAATTCGCCCCCCTTTAATTCCGGCGGTAGTTGATTGCTTTATTACACAGCATATGCCACCAGCATCTCTGTAGCCCCTTTTTGAAACTGGTAATCAACAGGCTGGAGTGATGTCCGAACCCCGTTACCTTCTAGTGCTTCAATGACTGTAGAGAGGTGTTTTGAGCGCTTGCCGTCCAAGGAAAGCAAAGGATAAACCCTGACCTCTGTTGCAACCCGGCAGAGCTCTTTCATACCCTCAATGTGCTGCGCTACATCGAAATGATCGCTGTAAAGGAAAAGAAAATGAGAGCACAACGCCAATTCGAACTGTTGGTCATCAAATGGGAGGGTTGGAAGAGAAGCGCATGTGTACCGACCGGCTTCCAAACCTGAATCGTAGTCAGATAGAAATTGCTGCATAGCCGCCATGCGCACCTGACCTAACGCCGATACATCTTTGATGCTTTCCCAGATGTAATTATCTGAGTTTTGCTCCATCTGGCGCATGATCTGGGGATATACCTCTTCGATGCGAGAACGGATCTGGTCACCTGTGAACTGGTAAACAGGATCAACGGACACTACAGTGCCGCCACGTTGCGTCAGTTCTGCATTAAAGCACGCCGGGCCGTCGCCACAACCAAGTAAACGCTTGTCTAAATCGTCTTCCGACAGAGCAAAAACAGACCGATATTCTTCGAATGAGCGCCCCCATGGGACAATGCTATCCAGCTTCAATGCTGACTCTCCTTTATGATGTGTAACGCCCAAAGCGGCGCGCGGAGAAGCCGTCCGACTGCCTTTGCTTGTTAGCGCATTCCTTGTTTAGCACTCTGGACTTCCAAAACCCTATCCCAATATCCATCTTCTTGTAGATAGTCATGAAGCCCTAAATGATTATGCAATTAAATTCTATCGGCGAATAGCTGGATATCATCAATGCCATCCAATGGATCTTCTCCCTTCCATGCTGCGAAATCAAAAATTACAGCAATCGACTTTTTTGTATATCTTATTACCGTTATGCCTATGCTCCGGTGATAAGAAGTAATTACGAGACAAAGCACCAGAGTTTCTATCGAGCAATGAATAGAATTTGTACCTCCAGAATTCTTCATTTTCTTCGATTATTTCTATGTGTGGTGGTTCTGTAATTAGTGCTTTTAATTTTTGATATCGAACTATCATTCTTGCCACGGTCAGCCACATAACTCGACTGTTTTCTGGCGGAACATCATCATCTCCACCACTAAATAATTCATAAGTTTTCTCAAGTGATACTTTAGCTTCAGACAAGAATGCTTCTGATGCTTTGAATTTGTCCTCTTGAAGGTGCCTTGTGGTTGTTGTCCGATACAAAGAAAGTGCAACAGTTGCACTAGCCAATATTGCTAATGACCCGACAGCCTGTATTGAAGGCACATAAGAATGAATCCAATCGAATGTTTGACCAGATGGAATCAATACTGATAATAAGATCAGTAATACTAACGAAACTAAAGCGCCAATCAAAAAGTAAAGCATTGAATATCTAACCTCGCTTGAGCGCTAACAGCTAACAGCTAACAGCTAACAGCTAACAGCTAAAGATGACAAGGCATCTGGGGAAATGCGACAGGCTGTCGTCTATCACTCATAATTAAAATTTGAAATAAGTAATCTAAAGCACTGATATTGAGCGTGCTATTTTTCGGGACTGGTTTTTTCAGTATGGAGAAATACGACAACCTGTCGTCTATCGGCAGGTAGTTTTTGAAATGGGCATTAATAAGATTCATTCTCACTCTGACACCCTGAGCCGACTCGTTCTTATCCTTGGTTAACCAATACTTACATAGAAAACGACAGGATAAAAGAGCATCGAGCTACGGTTTTAATGCGCTTAATCTTTTTCTAGCGAGGCGCGCAGCGACGTTCTGGCAAGTGGCGAAGCCACGTCTGACTACTAGCAACGGCTTTTACAACTAGCGGCTGCTTTCTTGCTATACTCCGCCCTTCTCTCCTTATGATATCTCCTGAGCCTCTATGCCATTTGCAAACCTTGGATTATCTGATCCTCTTATACTCGCGATTAACGATCTGGGTTATACCGCCCCTACGCCTGTCCAGAAGCAGGCGATTCCCATCATTCTTGCGGGTAAAGATCTGATTGCTACTGCGCAAACCGGTACCGGGAAGACAGGCGCGTTTGTTCTGCCGATATTAGAAATGTTTAACCAGGACCGCACTTTACGGGGTAAACGCATACGGGCGCTGATTCTGACTCCGACACGGGAGTTAGCCATTCAGGTAGCGGCGAATGTTGCGGATTATGGCAAACATCTGAACCTCAGCTCGATGGCCGTGTATGGCGGTGTTGATGTCGAGCCACAAAAACAGCGGCTTATCGACGGCATTGATATTTTAGTGGCGACACCGGGACGGTTGATCGACCTGGCCCACCAGCGAGCATTGCACTTTGATGAACTTGAAGTGCTGGTGTTAGATGAAGCCGACCGGATGGTCGATATGGGGTTTGTCGGGGATATTAATAAAATTATTGATCGCTTACCCGAAGCGCGTCAGAACCTGCTTTTTTCGGCCACGATGTCTGATGCCGTTCGTGATATCGCCGATAGTTTTAGCGATAGCAAAGTGAGTAAGCCGGCCGTTGAGATCTCGGTTTCACCTAAAACCAAGGCAGCAGCCACGATCAACCAGTGGTTAATCACCGTCGATAAAGACACTAAATCCGCCTTGCTGAGTCACCTGATTAATGAGCAGCAGTGGGATCAGGCGCTTATTTTTATCGAGAAAAAACACGCTGCTGCCAAACTGGTGGTCCAGCTGGCTAAACGCGGCATTGTTGCTGAAGCGATTCATGGTGACAGAAGCCAGATGATGCGTGAAAAGATTCTCGCTGATTTCAAATCGGGCACACTCAAATATCTGGTTGCCACCGGGGTTGCTGCCCGCGGTCTGGATATTGGTGAGCTGAGCCGTGTGGTGAATTACGATCTGCCATTCAAGCCGGAAGATTACATCCACCGCATTGGCCGGACCGGTCGGGCCGGTGCCACAGGGGAAGCGATATCCTTTGTCGCTATGGGCGATTTCAAAAACCTGTGCGCCATTGAAAGCCGCCTGGATCAGATAATTGAACGTAAAGAGATTGATGGTTTTCCGGTGCGAAAAGAGGTGCCAATCTCTGTTTTGAATTTTGTTCGTAAGAGCAAACCACCGATGCCTAAAACCTCTTCAACCAAAGCGCGTTCAACGTCGGCTGCGCTTCAAAAGCCATCAGGCAAAAAGCCCTCAACTGATAAAGATGAAAACAGGCCCAACAAACATATCTGGGGCTAATCGATAAGTCTTCCACTAAAGGAGTCAGCACTAAAGGGGTCAACCCCCCTTTACTGTGCGATCCCGGATAAACAACTGAATTATATTCATTTGGCAATGCCCAACCAATTGGTTAATATTTAATCATTCAATTTAACCAACTGCTGTGTATTAAATCCGGAGTAACGATGCAACTGATCAAAAGCCTGCTGAAACGCATCGCATTTCTTTACGGAGCATTGTCACTCAGCATGTTTCTGTTCGGATTTATCACCGCCCTCCGTGTTGGTCTTGGTTAGTGATCCACCTCACCGTCTAAATCTTTGCCTGGAAAGCGGCTAAACCACATCTATCCTCTGTGCTCCAATGAAAAAAGTAATGAAGTACTTTTCACTGCTGTGTCCTCAGTGGTAAAAAACCGTTAAAGTTAAAAAGGGACCGCGACGCGTACGGAGGGTATGTCTGCGTCGCTCCTCAAGGCAATAACCGGGTCATTCAGTCCCGGTCAGACTTCGTTTTTTGGCGTTCCATCGCCGTCCTGATCACTACCGGTCCAGCGGTTGATAAGATCCACCGGCAACGGAAAAACAATCGTGTGGGTATTCTGGCCGGCAATTTCGGTCAGGGTCTGCAGATAACGTAACTGCAGAGCCTGGGGTTGTTTCGCCAGAGTCTGGGCTGCTTGCAGTAATTGTCCTGCGGCCTCCAGTTCACCGGTGGCATGGATCACCTTGGCACGCCGCGAGCGTTCTTCCTCTGCCTGGCGGGCGATAGCGCGGATCATGCTCTCGTCCAGGTCGACGTGTTTCAGCTCTACATTCGCCACCTTGATGCCCCAGGCGTCGGTCTGCTTGTCCAGGATTTGCTGAATATCAGCGTTAAGACGGTCACGCTCGGCCAGCATATCGTCCAGTTCATGCTGGCCCAGCACAGAACGCAGGGTCGTCTGGGACAGCTGACTGGTGGCCTCCAGATAATTCTCCACACGGATGATCGCCCGTTCCGGGTCCACCACCCGGAAATAGATCACCGCATTGACCTTCACTGACACGTTGTCCAGCGAGATCACATCCTGCGTGGGGACATCCATCACCACGGTGCGCAGATCCACCCGCACCATTTGCTGGATCACCGGAATCACGATGATCAGCCCAGGCCCTTTGACCCGGTAGAAACGTCCCAACAGGAAGATCACACCCCGCTCGTATTCGCGCAGAATACGGAACATGCTGATCAACAGCAGCAGGATAAAAACCACCGATGTCACGATAAAATACTGTGTAGCCGCCATCTCATTTCTCCTGTTTGTCCGCGACAAGCATTAGTCCATCCACCGCTTTAACCCGCACCCGGTCGCCCGCTACCAGAGGGTCGGCACAGCGCACCGACCAGAGCTCCCCCTCGTAGCGGGCCAACGCCTGACCATCATCGCTGCGCTCGATAATCAGCGTCTGGTCAATCACCGCCTCTCGTCTGAACAGGTGCGGACGAAGTTGAGCCCGCACTGCCATCCCCAGCATTCCGAATACCATCAACCCGGTCACTATGGACAGGGACAGAATTACCGGAAGAGCGATCTGGTAGGCAGGAATATCGGTGTCCATCAACATGATCGAACCCACCACAAACGCGATAAACCCGCCGATGCCGAATACACCGAAACTCGGCAGCATCGCCTCGGCGATTATCAGTCCGATACCCAGCAGCATCAGCCCCAGCCCCGCATAGCTGACCGGAAGGATCTGGAAGGCGTATAGCGCCACCAGCAGGCAGGTGAGCCCGAGAATACCCGGCAGTCCGAAGCCCGGGTTGGAAAACTCGAATACCAGGCCATAGAGGCCAATGATCATCAGCATATAGGCCACATTGGGGTTGGTGATCACCGCCAGAAACTCGCTGCGCCAGTCCGGGTCATGTACTACACGGGGCGCGTCGGCAAGATCAAGGCGGTGCACCCGGGCACCGATCCTGATCTCACGCCCAGCCAGAGCGTTGAGCAGCGCCCCGGTGTCTGCGGCTATCAGGTCGATCACGCCAAGTTCCAGCGCCCGGCTGGCGCTCAGACTGGCCCCCTCGCGTACCGCCCGCTCGGCCCAGTCGGCATTGCGCCCTCGCAGCTCCGCCAGGCTGCGAATATAAGCCACCGCATCGTTGGTCACCTTGCGCTCAAGGGCGTTGCCGGGCTGAGGGATAGGTTGAGATTGCTCCGCGTTTCCCGCTTCAGGGACGATCTTATCAGGCCCGGATTCGCTGGGGGGTGGATCTCTCGGCGACGGTGTCAGAGGGCCACCGATGGAGACCGGCGTGGCGGCCCCCAGATTGGTGGCAGGTGCCATGGCGGCGATGTGGCAGCTGTACATGAGAAAAGTGCCGGCACTGGCGGCCCGGGCACCGCCAGGGGCGACATAACAGATCACCGGGATCGGCGAAGCCAGAACCCCGGCGATCATATCGCGCATAGAGCTGTCCAGCCCGCCCGGGGTATTAATCCGGATCAGCACCGCGGCCGCCCGGGCCTCGACAGCCTGTTCAATGCCACGCACCAGATAATCTGCTGACGACGGACCCACTGCACCGTCCAGCTGCAGCATCCACAGTGTTCCCGGCGGTGTATTCTGAGCGCTCGTCGGCAACGACATTCCCAGCACTGCCAGCAGCAGCGCGATCGGCAGACTCAACTTTACGATTTGCGCATACATCACTATCGACCTTCTCTACCTATTAGGTATAGCACCTTAAGCACGCTACGGCGTTATGAAGAAGGCGATCGTTCACATTTTTGTATTTTCATGGGCCAGGCTAAAATCCGGCCATATCTACGGGTTTCTATGCAAAACCAGGCTATCGCGAAATCTTAAAGGGGTTCACTCGGGGCGGTTTGGTCTGGGTGGTCAGGCGGGCAGTTGAGTGGGTATTGAGTGGGTATTGATCGGGGCAGAGCGCCGATCGTTGGGGTGATCGCGGACAATAGCTATCCAATCACCCGGTTTAACACTCACGCCAATCGGCTCATTCTAATTGGCCCTGCAGGCGGGCGCTGTACGCTTTTTCGGGCAAAGTCTAACCACCCGCAATGGCGTCCAACAGCGCTTCATTCGTCGGGTATTTTTCCAGCAGTTCAACCAGTCTTCTGGCACCCTCGACGGGCTTAAGATGGGTAAGGCTTCTGCGCAACGTTCTGACCTTCTGCAGCTCGCCCGGACTCAGTAGTAGCTCTTCACGACGGGTGCTGCTTTTGGCAATATCCAGTGCGGGAAAAATCCGGTAGTTAGCGGCCTCACGTGACAGCACGATCTCCATGTTACCGGTGCCCTTGAACTCTTCAAATATAACCTGATCCATGCGGCTGCCAGTATCAACCAGAATGGTTGCCAGAATCGTCAGCGATCCGCCATTCTCGATCTTGCGGGCTGATCCGAACAACTTTCGCGGTATCTCAAGAGCTCTGGCATCAACACCGCCCGACATTGTCCGGCCACTGCTCTTCTGTTCAGCATTATGGACCCGCGACAGTCGTGTGAGAGAGTCGATCACTATCATGACATCATGACCTTCCCCTGCTTCCCTGCGAGCCTTGTTGAGGAGTTCATCGGCCACCCGAACATGATGAGCATAGCTTTCATCTGAAGATGAAGCATGGACTTCAGCCGGAACGCTACGCTTAAAATCAGTTACCTCTTCCGGTCGCTCATCAATGAGTAGTGCATACAGCTTTATCTCAGGATATGCCTGCCCCACCGCCTGACAGATATGCTTCAACATTGTGGATTTGCCCGACCCCGGTGGCGCAACAATCAGCCCCCGTTGCCCCATACCGATGGGTGATATCAGGTCTATCGCCCGGGTGCTGAACTGCTGAGAGCCGTTTTCCAGGCGAATACAGGGCGAAGGATGGATGGCGACGCCATTCAGAAAACGTTTTTGCGGGTCACCCTCAAACTGATCCCTGACTATTTCATCGACAGGTTTGGCATCTGTAGTTCTTTTCACCTTCAGACTCAGTGTTTTTTTTGTCATGTTATCGGTTTATCTCTCTGGAAAATTCACGGTGTTCTGATCTGTTTACAGATGTCTGATGAAACATTTTATATCAAAGGCTGACAGCCCATTGATGTACTGCTAATCGTGAGCTGAAAGCGCTGTAACTTCGGCCTGAGTCAGGCTGCGCCAATGACCACTATCGACATCAAGTTCCAGACTTCCTATGCGTTGACGATGCAGAGATTTAACTCTGTTACCGATGGCGAAAAACATCCGCTTCACCTGATGAAAACGCCCTTCTGTCAGGGTTAACAACACCGTATAGGGATCAACAATGTGTAGTTTAGCCGGAAGTGTCAGACTGGACTCCCCCTGCAGCAGAATACCGTTCTCAAAACGTTTTGCGGCGTCAGACGATATGGGCTTAGACAACCGCACTTTATAGACCTTTTCGCAGCGGTTTTTAGGCGATGTCAGATTGAAAGACCAGTGTCCGTCATCGGTAACCAGCACAAGGCCGGTAGTATCCGCATCCAGGCGTCCGGCGATGTGTAGTTCAGTCACTTGATCGACATCCAGCAGGTTGAGTACCGAAGGATATTTCTCATCCACGTTTGAGCAGATCATATCCATGGGTTTATGCAACACAAAATAGCGGAAAGGTCTGGTTGTTAATAATGCACCATCCAGCGTCACAACACTGTTCTTGTGAACCTGATGGGACACCGCAAGAACAACCGTTTCGTTGACGGCAACCCGACCACGCTCTATCAGGATCAGCGCTTCAGCCAACGTATAATGGGTGCTTTTACAGATAAATTTATCTAACCGCATAACGTCAACTGATACCTGCACCTTCTTTCATGCTTAAAAGCGATCTTTAAATACAAAAAAGAGCGCCAACGCGCTCTTAATCTTTTTCTGGCAAGTGGCGTAGCCACATCTGACCAACTGGCAACAGCTGTTAAAGAGACAGGTCGCGGTTGCTCGCTTTGATAAACTCGTTCTTCAGATCATCAAAGCTGTGCACCGCCGGAAACTGCGGAAACTCATCGATAACATTCTGCGGTGCATGAAACAATACACCCGCTTCAGCCTGAGTCAGCATGGTGGTGTCGTTGTAGGAATCACCCGCCGCGATAACACGGTAGTTAAGCAGCTGAAAAGCGCGTACAGACTGACGCTTAGGGTCTTTCTGACGCAGCGTGTAATCGGTAATACGACCGCTCTCATCCACTTCCAGTTTGTGACACAGCAGTGTCGGGTTACCCAGTTGCTTCATCAGAGGAGCAGCAAACTCATAGAACGTATCGGACAGAATAACGACCTGGAAACGCTCACGCAGCCAGTCGATAAACTCCCGGGCACCTTCCAGCGGAGAGAGGCGATCAATGGTTGCCTGAATCTGAGGAAGTGTCAGACCGTGCTCATCCAGAATACGCAGACGCTGTTTCATCAGCACATCATAGTCAGGGATATCACGGGTAGTCGCTTTAAGCTCTTCAATTCCGGTTTCTTCAGCGAAAGCGATCCAGATCTCAGGGATCAGTACACCTTCCAGGTCAAGACATGCGAGTTCCACAAGCGACTCCTGTGTTTTTAGTTATTTAGCAAAAAACGCTATAAATTATGTGCGGCAGATTCTACCGGAATGACACACTGCTCAACAAGTAGCTATAGGCAGTGATACTACCTTTTAGATCGATCATTAAATGTATTGATATAACGCAAGTAATCTCAGCATTGAGCTTCGTATCGCCAGAGGCATTGAATGCGATCGCTGGGCAGATGAACTCTACAGCAAACTGTAATCCACCCTTAGCGGCGACTATGATCAGCAATGGCAGCGCTATTTTTCAATGAAATTTGATGAGCAGATCCGCATGAAACATGACAATCTGTTCTTTGTCGGCGCGCAGATGAACAACCTCTACCGCTTTTTTGCAGCGCTTGAGGATCAGGAGGCTTTACATGTGGAAGCTGGAACAGGAGTGTTGTTAACACATCAACGCCCCCTGTATTGCACGCACCAGCATTGGATAACGATTGGAAAATTCATGCCCATTTTTCTGCAACATAATCGATAAATGCCCGCACAACCGGCTGCTGATAACTGCGTGAGAGATAGACCGCCCAAACAGCCTGTTGCGGTAAATCAAAACACTCAGGCAAGGCTATTAATTCGCCGGAGCCGAGATAGTCTGCCGCTAAATCTGTCGGCAGACGGGCAACTCCCATCCCCGCTTTGGCGGCTTCCACCAGAGTCACCGCATCATTAACCCTGAGGGGCCCGGAAACGTCAACGTCTTCACCATTGGGAAATGACCAGACATGCTGATTAATATGCACCAGGCAGCGGTGTTGAGTGAGATCACGCACCTGCTGCGGTGTACCGTTTGACTCTAAATAGCCGGGTGAAGCACACACCACCATGCCAACATTCAGCAGCCGTCGGGCAATCAGATTTTCATCCGGCAGACCGGTATAACGCAGCGCGATGTCGACTCGCTCATCCACCAGTTGTGCATTTTTATCTGACAGTAACAGCTGAAAACTCACTTTAGGGTGGATCTGGCTGAAATCAGCAATCATCGGTAATAGCTGTGTTTGCCCCAGACCGATCGGCGCAGCAATACGGATATCCCCCACCAGCTCACGGGAATGCAGATGAGCGTTACTCTCCAGCTCGGCAGCGTCATTCAGAATACGCTCACATATTTTTAGCGCATCTTCCCCTGCAGTCGTCAAACTCACTCTTCGGGTCGTTCTGTGCAACAGCCGCACCTGCAACCAGTCTTCAAGCTCCTGCACATCCCTGGTCACACGGATTCGGGGAACATCCAGTTGTTCAGCAGCCTGGGTAAAACTGCCCACTGATGCGACCTCGACGAAGCTGCGCATCGCCTCGAGTTTACTCATATATTAGTTCTCATAATGATACAAACATATTCAATATAACTTATTTATCCAATTAAACGTAACTAATAGACTAGTCATATTCGTTCATACACAACTTTAAATCTTAGGAGAATTAATATGAAACTAGCTATTTTAGGAGCCACTGGCTGGATCGGCTCAACAATTACGGCTGAAGCGCTGTCACGAGGACATGAGATTATCGGGCTGGCCCGGGATATTAATAAGTTGCCTGTAGAGATCACGGCAAAGCGAAGCTATGACATTCAGGGTGACAACGCGCTGAAAGATGCGATAGCCGGAGCTGATGCCCTGATCGTTGCTATTGGCGGGCGCGCTCTGGGTAATCATGAAATCGTCGCCGCCACCGCACAGAAAATTCTGACAGAACTGGCTGACACAGATATTAATCAGTTAATCTGGGTTGGTGGTGCAGGATCATTAGAAGTCGCACCGGGTGTGGCGCTGCTATCAGCACCTGGGTTTCCAGAAGAGTATAAAGCTGAAGCTATCGCCCAGGGTGAAGCATTAGCCGTTTTCAAAAACAGCAGTACATCAGTCAACTGGCACTATGTCAGCCCCGCTGCAGAGATTTTTCCGGGTGAAAAGAGCGGACACTATCGTGTCGGGGGGGATCAGCTACTGACGGATGCTGAAGGTAACAGTAAGATCAGTGTTCAGGATTACGCCTCAGGATTGCTGGATGAAGTGGAGTCTGACGCCCACCCGCAGCAGCGGATCGGTCTGGCGTACTGATCGCGCCTCTTTTAAAGCAGTTTTACGATCGGCGTAGAACTGCTTTAGTTAAAAACACCCCTGAATTCCGGCACTCAACTCGACAAAGCCAAAAGCGATCAGCTTATCTAGACGAGTACCAATGACTTAAAAACAGTGCTGCTTCACAAGAGCTGCTCACAAGATCTGCCTCAGGTTGACAGGGGCTATCCGTCAATCAGCTTTCCGCTTTGAATTTAGGCACCACGCCTTCAAGACCAACTTCCAGCCGTGGGCGGTTTGCCTCTACTTCGGTCAATGCCTCGACCTCCTGCATAGTATTCATGCTACGGATAGCCAACTCCTGATACTGACGGGTACCGGATGCTTTCCAGTCGATCTCCTTATCTGACAGCTCTTTAATAACCCGGGCCGGGGAGCCTGCCACCAGCGTTCGTGCAGGCACATCCATCGACGCTTTGACAAACGACATCGCGGCCACAATGGCGGATTCACCTATAACAGCACCATCCATAATCACAGAGTTCATGCCCACCAGCGCATTTTTGCCGATCACACAACCGTGCAGTACCGCACCATGTCCGATGTGACCATCCTCTTCCACTACGGTGTCAGTTCCGGGGAAACCATGCATCACGCAGGTATCCTGCAGATTAGCGCCTTTTTTAAGTTCCAGACGCCCGAAATCACCCCGCAGACAAGCCGCCGGGCCGACATAACAGCCAGGTCCGACAATCACATCACCGATCAGAACGGCGGTTGGATGAACATAGGCAGTAGGGTCGACCACCGGAGTAATGCCATCAATTGAATATACTTTCATGATGCTATTCCATCTTTATGAATGAGCGAAAAATGTGTGTAGGTGTTACTTTAACGGATATAAATATACAGGAATACCCCTATATTATTTTGCACGAAAGATAGTTAACTTGCTAACTAATTTAGCCTGTCAGAGTGACTGCTGTTACTGCCTGAAGTTAATTATTGATTTAAGTATAGAATACTGAGACCGGATGTTCAGACCCAACTCAACCGCTGTAATTATTACACTGGCCGCTGCAGTGGCACTCGGCCCGTTATCCACGGATATGTACCTGCCCAGCTTGCCAGGACTGACCCGGGTATTTGATACGTCGGTTGACCGGGTACAGGTTACCCTGTCTGTCTTTCTCTATGGCTTTGCCTTTGCGCAACTGATTTATGGACCGATGGCAGATCGATTTGGCAGAAAGCCCGTTATGCTTGGCGGCCTGCTGCTGTTTATCCTGTCTTCAATTGGCTGCGCCCTCTCAACAACAATTGAGCAACTGATACTATTCCGGTTTCTACAGGCCCTGGGAGCCTGTGGCGGTCCCGTCCTCGGACGGACGATGGTCCGTGATATCCATGGACCGGTCAATGCGGCGAAAGTACTTTCGATGATGGGCAGTATTATGGCTCTGGCACCGGCCGTTGCTCCGGTTATCGGGGGTTATATGGTCGCGCTGTTTGAATGGACTTCAACCTTTATCTTTCTCTGTATCTACGCCATCGCCGCGGCCCTGTTGATTGCATTTAAAGTGCCGGAATCCCTGGCGCCGGAAAACCGAAGTTCCCTCAGGCCGTTAACCATACTCAATAATTTTGCAACGCTGCTGAAACATCGTCAATATCTGGGCTATTCACTGTGTTGCAGTTTTATATTTTCAGGCCTGTTTGCCTTTCTGTCAGGTGCCCCTTTTGTTCTGATTGATTACTTCCAGGTGCCTGCCGAGCACAGCGGCATCTTCTATGCGATAGCCTCCTGCGGGTTTCTCACCGGCACGGTCATCGCTCATCGAACCGGCACAGGTGTCGGCATCAACGGGATACTGAGACGCGGAACAACGGTTTCTGTACTGGCAGGTGTGGCGATGCTGCTGCCTGCGCTGATGGATATTCATAATCTTTGGATTACTGCACTGACTCAGGTTGTCTACATGGTCGGTGTTGGCATGGTGATGCCTCAGGCAATGGCAGGGGCGCTCGCCCCGTTCGCAACGATTGCTGGCACCGCCTCCTCACTGCTGGGTTTTATCCAGTCAATCAGTGCCGCCAGTGTCGGAATGCTGGTGGGTCATTATCACAGCGGGACACCAACGACGATGGCAGTGAGTATCGCCACAATGGCAATGCTCTCCCTGCTGTCATTCGTTTTACTGGTGAAACCCCAGGCAATCAGGGCATAAATACAGACTGTCACCTGCACCTCAATTAGCGTAGCCAAAAAATTAATAAGGGTATATCCTTACTGGCTTTGATTGTCGGGGTTGCTTCAACAGACGGCTTAAGCCTCGCTCAATCACCCTATTCAGCTACTGATTTAAGAGCTTATTTAAGTGCTGATTTAACTGTTGATTTAAGTACATGTCTAAGCACTGATTTTGTTGGAGAATTTTATGTTGATCTATCCAAACTCGTCCTGCCTTCTGGTTGTCGATATTCAGGAAAAGCTGGTTCCGGCGGTGCATGAGAGTGAAGCCCTGATTACCAATGTCCGCTGGCTCGCAGAGGTTGCCAAACTGGCCGGAGTGCCTGTTCTCACCTCCGAACAATATCCCAAAGGACTCGGGCGTACCGTGCCCGAACTGCTTGATGTCTTACCTGAAGATGGCTTTATGGAGAAGCTGCATTTCTCCTGTATGTCAGACCCTGGCTGTAATGAGAAGATCAACAGCATTCGTCCCAACCAGGTTGTTATTGTCGGCATGGAGGCACACGTGTGCGTCATGCAGACCGCCATTCAGATTAAACAACAGGCACGTGAGGTGTATGTCGTCGCCGATGCGGTCTCTTCACGCAACCCGGCCGATAAAGCGATGGCACTGGAACGGATGCGCCACTGTGGCATCCACATTGTCACCAAAGAGATGGTTGGTTTCGAGTGGATACAGCAGTCCGGAACACCCGAATTCAAAGAGTTCAGCACAAAGTATTTGCGCTGAAGAGTCCGGCTTAAAACGCTTTAGCAATAAAACTGCTTTACCACTGAAAAGCTCTTTGCTGATATCTTTGCTGATAAAAGGCTCAGAGCTTTATCTTTTCAGACAGCTCGTCCGCTGACCCCAGAATAATATCCACCAGGCTCCGGGCTGCCGTCGATAGCGGATAGCGCTTGCGCGTGACGACCCCCACCGGGCGCGACATAACCGGTGTGTCCAGTTCCCGGCAAACAGCCCCCAGTTCCCGCATCTGCTGAATACAGAGAGAGGGCACTGCGCTCACCCCCAGATCGGTTGCCACCATTCTGCCGATGGTTGCCAGCTGATGAGTTTCAAATTCCGGTGACACCTGCATCCCCAACTGACGCAGTTTAGCTTCGATCAGCAAACGGATACTGGAGGGCCGCTGCAGGGCGATGAAGTCATTCTTCAATAACGCCTGCCACGATACATGAGTGAGCGCTGTCAACGGGTGATCAGGATGAACAACCGCGACAAAGCGGTCATCGAACAGTGACGTGAAGGCCAGGTCTTCAGAGCGGCCGGGATCAAAGGTGATACCGACTTCAACCTGACCATTGCGAACCATGTCGACCACATCCTCAGCGATTACGTCATTTACGGTTACGCTGACATTGGGATAGAGGGCGCGGTACTGACTGATTATTCCCGGCAACAAACTACTGGCAAATGATGGCATCGCAGCCAGTACAACCCGCCCCCGATTCAGTGCAAAGCGCTGATTAAGATCATCCAGTGCCGTTTCACAGTCCTGCAGAATTTTCTGCGCAACCGGATAAAACTCCTCCCCCTCGGGCGTCAGCGCGATCGCCCGGGTGGTGCGACTGAATAGCGCTCCGCCCACCTCCTCTTCCAGGTTTTTAATCGCAATGCTCAGCGCAGGCTGAGACAGATGCACCTGAACGCACGCCTCAGTAAAACTCTGGGTGCGGGCAACTGCAACGAACGCTCTGAGCTGTTTCAGGGTGATATTGACCATTTTCCTGTTATCCAACCGATCATATTAAAACGATATGTTATGTCTGATGCCTGACGGATTTAGCGGGCTTACACCAGAACTACATATAAACAAAATTTATAAATAGTTTAAATCATTAAATTTGCTAAATAATACCCCCTATATGAGACTTAACGTATTCGTTACTCAGGTATCTGGTGTTCCGGGAACGGAACTGTCCCAGCCAGATACCACCCTCAAATGAAGACCCCAATAAAAAGAACTGAAATTGCGGAGTTGCACACATGTCGGGTTTTAATAAAGTTGTAAACAGCTATGAAGAAGCGATGGCAGGCCTGGAAGATGGTATGACCGTTATCGCCGGAGGCTTCGGCCTCTGTGGTATCCCCGAGAATCTGATAGCACAGATCAGAAAGATGGGCACCAAAGAGCTGACCTTTGTATCGAATAACTGCGGTGTTGATGATTTCGGTCTTGGCATTCTGCTGGTGGATCGCCAGATCAAAAAAATGATCTCCTCCTATGTCGGCGAAAATGCCCTGTTCGAAAAACAGTTGCTGGCCGGCGAACTTGAAGTTGAACTGACCCCTCAGGGAACGCTGGCCGAGAAGATGCGCGCGGGCGGTGCCGGGATTCCTGCGTTTTACACGGCGACCGGTTACGGTACGCCAGTGGGTGATGGCAAAGAGGTGCGTGAATTCAATGGCCGTAAATACATTATGGAAGAATCGATCACCGGAGATTTCGCCATTGTAAAAGGCTGGAAAGCCGACACCTACGGCAATGTAATCTACCGTAATACCGCACAGAACTTTAACCCGATGGCAGCAACTGCGGGAAAAATCACCGTGGTTGAGGTAGAAGAGATTGTTGAACCGGGCGAACTGAACCCCAGCGAGATCCACACCCCCGGGATCTACGTTAATCGTGTAATTAAGGGCAGTTTCGAAAAACGTATTGAGCAGCGCACCGTGCGCCAGGGCTGATACAACACACCGGTAATTTATTGAATTTCTGATAGCCATAGCGCTTCAGGCTGTCAGAAAGAAGAGGAAAGACAATGGCACTCTCACGTGAACAGATAGCACAGCGTATTGCACGCGAACTGGAAGATGGTTTTTACGTTAATCTGGGAATCGGCATCCCGACACTGGTCGCAAACTATATTCCCGATGGCATCGAAGTGATGCTGCAGTCAGAAAACGGCTTACTGGGTATGGGGCCCTTCCCGACCGAAGATGAAATTGATGCCGATATGATCAACGCGGGCAAACAGACGGTCACCGCTGCCACCGGCGCATCGATATTCTCGTCCGCTGAATCCTTCGCCATGATTCGCGGTGGTCATGTTGACCTGACCGTACTGGGCGCCTTTGAGGTGGATGTCAACGGTAATATCGCCTCCTGGATGATCCCCGGCAAGCTGATCAAAGGTATGGGCGGCGCCATGGACCTGGTCGCTGGTGCTGACAATATTATTGTCACCATGACCCATGCATCCAAACACGGCGAATCAAAACTGCTGACCAACTGCACTCTGCCTCTGACCGGCGCAGGCTGCATCAAAAAAGTCCTCACTGACCTGGCTTTCATCGAAATTAAAGATGGCGCCTTTCACCTGAAGGAGCGTGCTCCGGGCGTTTCTGTAGAAGAGATCATCGAAAAGACCGAAGGCAAGCTGGTTGTACCGGATCATGTGCCGGAAATGACATTCGCCTAAGAATCTGGCTGTTACGAAAAAACCTGTCCGGCAGAGTCTGTTGAGCTGATGAGCCGATAGCCACCGGGCGACATAAAAAAGGCTGATGTTTTCTACATCAGCCTTTTTTGTCATGCGAGGGTGGTTTTATGATCACTGACCAATAAAGAAGCCACAGCTAACCGCCACGAAACGAGGTTCTGTCGGCTAAATAAGCCCGGCAATATGCCTGACAAAAACCTCCGGCTCAATAACCCCGATCAGCGTCATATTGGGAAGATACTGCCCGGACCGGTCATAGAAAATGAGGGCTGGCGGGCCGATGACACGGTAGAGATTGCTCAGTTCCTTTGCGGCATCATCATTGGCGGTGACATCCACTTTGATACGTTTGAAGCCACTGAGTCCCTGCTGCACCGAGCGATCAGCAAAGGTGACGTAGTCCAGTTCAACACAGGAGATACACCAGTCTGCATAGAAATCCAGCATGACCGGTTGCTGTCTGGCTTTTGCTTCGCTGAGCAACCGATCCAGTTGCGGTTTATTGGTGACGGTGACAAAGGTCATCTCCGATGCGGCTGAAACCTGTCCCCCTGTAACAGCAAACCCTTTTAACGGTTGCAGCAGACTTTTACCGCCGGTCAGCGCTCCGATAAAGAGAATGCCGCCATACAGCAGCAGTACAACACCGATCCCTTTCCAGAAATAGCTCCAGCCAGCGGCATTATCCTTCAGCCGGTCCAGTGCTTTCATATGCACCGCGGCTACCAGCAGAATCACCGCATACAGCAACAAGGCGATATTGTCGGCAATCACCCGGTCCAGCATCCATACCGCCATTAACAGCATCATAACGCCGAAACCGGCTTTGACACTTTCCATCCAGATACCGGCTTTCGGCAGCAATTTGCCCGCAGAGGCACCCACGATCAGCAGGGGAACGCCCATACCTAAACTCAGGCTGAACAGTGCAGCGCCTCCCAATATCGGATCGCCACTCTGACCAATATAGATCAGTGCACCCGCCAGCGGTGCCGCCATACAGGGGCCGACAATCAGCGCCGATAACAATCCCATCACCACCACACCCATGACGGTGCCGCCTTTCTGACTATTACTCATGCTGTTCAGTCGGCTCTGCCAGCGGGAGGGCAACTGAAGCTCATAAAAGCCAAACATTGACAGTGACAGCAGCACAAAGATCAGACTGAAAAAGCCGATGACCCAGACATTCTGGAACGCTACCTGAAGGTTTTCACCAAACATTCCCGCGATCACCCCGGCAACGGTGTAGGTCAGGGAAACGGATAACACATAGATTAGGGATAAAATAAACCCATGCCCGGCGGTGGTTTTGTGCCCATGACCGGCGATGATACTGGACAGAATCGGGATCATCGGAAAAACACAGGGGGTCAGCGCCAGTGCCAGACCTGCGACAAAAAAGGCCCCGAGGGTCAGTAGCAGACTGCTACTGGAGATTAGTGCAGCAAAACGGTCCTGTTCACTCTGTATAACAGTAGAAGACAGTGCCGTTGTTTGCGCTGGTGCAACGATGTCTGAACCTGACTGATCCGGGGCTGCCGGTGTCTTTCCGGCATCTGCTGCAACTTCATCAGTTTCACCCGGATTAACCGGCAGTTGTTTGAGATTAATAGTTTTGGTGACCGGCGGGTAACAGATCCCCCCTTCCCAACAGCCCTGATAATTAACAGTAACAACACTATCGACGGCCTGCCCGGTGGTACTGGTCAGATCAAGATTAACGATTGCCTGGTTGTGATATACCCACACCTGACCAAACAGAGGGTCCTCTTTCTGTTCGGCTTCCGAGTAACGACGATCAAGCTCTTCCAGCTCGGGAGCATAACTCAGCTGAATCTTATCCCGGTAGAGGTAGTAACCCTCTTTAATCGTCCAGATCAGTTTTACCGCCCCGTCTGCATCCTGCTCATAATCGAATACAAACGCCTGCTCGACATGCACGGGGCCTTCATCTGAGGCAAAAGGATTAACATTATCAAACAAGCCTGCACTGGCCGGAGCACTGAACTGTACAATCAGTAACATCAGGATAGCTTTGACTGACATGCTCAGTCGTTGAAACAGTAACGGCACGGTAACCCCTTAACATCTAAGTCAGATCGAACAAAATTACGACAGCAAGCGGTCCGGGGAGTTCGATCACACCTGCAGATAAACAGGCAGAAAACTTAGCAAACTATGAAAATAACCTCTGGCTTTACAAAAAAGCCCGTCAATTAACCTAATTGTATCACCGGATAGCGCGTATCAGCACTTAAACCTTAACCATTAATATGTTACAAAGTACCTCCTTTACGAACGCGCTAACGGGTGCACAGGGTAAAGGCTGTGCACTTTAGGAAATTGAGATGTCTGATAACCGAGTCGAAAACCTCAATATTGAGAGCAATACAGTTCTGGTCACGCCTGACCAGCTGAAAACTAAACAACCCTTATCTGAAGCTGCAGCCGCCACGGTGATGGAAGGCCGGCAGGTCATAAAGAACATTCTTAAGGGTGAAGATAAGCGACTGTTTATCGTAGTGGGGCCCTGCTCTATTCACGATACTAAAGCGGCGATCGAGTATGGTCATAAGCTGAAACAGCTGGCTGAACAGGTTAAAGACACTCTCTATCTGGTTATGCGCGTATATTTTGAGAAGCCCCGTACTACCATTGGCTGGAAAGGGCTTATCAACGATCCTCATATGGATGACTCTTTTGAAATTGAAGAGGGCCTGCATATCGGCCGTGAGCTGCTGATTCAGCTGTCTGAGGCGGGTTTACCCCTGGCGACGGAAGCTCTGGACCCTATTTCACCACAGTACCTTCAGGATCTTATCTCCTGGTCTGCCATCGGAGCCCGTACCACTGAATCCCAGACTCACCGCGAGATGTCCAGCGGTCTGTCCGGCGCAGTGGGCTTCAAGAATGGCACCGACGGTGGCCTGACAGTAGCCATTAATGCTCTTGAATCCGTGTCTCATCCACACAGTTTTCTCGGCATCAATGAAGAGGGACAGGTGTCTATCGTTCGCACCAAAGGCAATAAGTATGGTCATGTGGTGTTGCGCGGCGGCAACGGTAAGCCCAACTATGATTCAGTCAATGTAGCTCTGTGTGAGCAGGCGCTGGATAAAGCGAGTCTGAAGAAAAACATCATGATTGACTGCAGCCATGCCAACTCCAATAAAGACCCGGCATTGCAGCCGCTGGTGATGGAAAACGTCACCAATCAGATTCTCGAAGGCAACAAATCTATTGTCGGCCTGATGGTTGAGTCCAACCTGGGCTGGGGTAATCAGAAAATGACTGATGATCCGGCTGACCTGCAGTATGGTGTATCAATTACCGATGCCTGTATCGACTGGGATACCACCGAGAAAGCACTGCTGGATATGCACAACAAACTGAAACAGGTGCTGCCGCAACGGTAATCATCCTGCCTCGAAAAAAGGGATCTTCGGATCCCTTTTTTTATTTTTACCGGCCGCAAAACAGGAAAAACATGCTGCATTGCGGTAATAAAACTACAGTTATACTATCTTTTAGTCGATATTCCCCCTCAGCAGGTGCCTGACTACTTCAGTATTAGTAATTTTTTAACGTATAATGCGCCCGCGGAATAATTAATTATAAGGCTTAAGCAAAGATGTTAAGGACAGCCACAAGCTGCCCTGTTAAGCCTCTGGCTATCAGCCAAATGACAAGGGGATAAAATGACTACAACGAATCAAACTATTTACTGGACCCTTACCGACGAAGCACCATCACTGGCCACCTGTTCTTTACTTCCGATAGTAAGAACGTTCACCAAGGCTGCGGGCATCGACGTTAAGATCAGTGATATCTCTCTGGCGTCCCGTGTGCTCTCGGCATTCCCCGAAAATCTGACTGAAGATCAGAAAGCTGAAGATGGCCTGACCTTTCTGGGCGAGCTGACTCAGGATCCACACGCTAATATCATCAAGCTTCCCAATATCTCAGCCTCTATTCCTCAGCTGAAAGCGTGTATTGCAGAACTGCAGGCTCAGGGTTGCGATATCCCTAACTACCCTGAAGCACCACAAACAGATGAAGATAAAGCGATTCAGGCGCGTTACTCAAAAATTCTCGGTTCAGCGGTAAACCCTGTACTGCGTGAAGGTAACTCTGACCGTCGTGCACCGGGCGCAGTTAAAGCTTATGTACGTAAGTTCCCACACTCTATGGGTAAGTGGAGCAAAGCTTCACGCACCCACGCCGACTATATGCGCGATGGTGATTTCTTCTCCAGCGAACAGTCTATTACGATGGATCAGGCCGGCGATGTTCGCCTTGAGTTCGTTGATAAGGCGGGTAACGTTGAAGTTAAGAAAGAACTGAGCCTTGAGCAGGGCGAGATTCTGGACAGCATGCGCATGAGCTGTAAAGCGCTGCGTGAGTTCTTAGAAGAAAGCATGCAGGACGCCAAAGAGAGCGGCGTAATGTGGTCTCTGCACGTTAAAGCGACCATGATGAAGGTGTCTCACCCTATCGTATTTGGTCACGCAGTAACCGTGTTCTACAAAGAAGTATTCGACAAGTACGGCGATCTGTTTGAAGAGCTGGGTGTCAATCCGAATAATGGTATCGGCAGCGTCTACGATAAGATCTCGTCCCTGCCCCGTTCCAAGCGCGAAGAGATTGAAGAAGCGATCCATGAGTGCTTAGAGCACCGTCCGGAAATGGCGATGGTTGACTCTGTAAAAGGGATCACCAACCTGCACGTACCTTCTGACGTTATCGTTGATGCATCCATGCCTGCGATGATCCGTAACGGCGGTAAGATGTGGGGACCTGACGGCAAGCCTAAAGATACTAAAGCGGTTATGCCTGAAAGCACCTATGCCCGTATCTATCAGGAGATGATTAACTTCTGTAAAACCAACGGTGCATTCGATCCTACCACCATGGGTACCGTGCCAAACGTTGGTCTGATGGCCAAGAAAGCTGAAGAATATGGCTCGCACGACAAAACCTTCGAAATGATGGCCGATGGTATCATGCGCGTTGTGACGGCTGACGGCACTGTGCTGATGCAGCACGATGTTGAGAAAGGCGATATCTGGCGTGCATGTCAAACCAAGGATGAGCCGGTACGTGACTGGGTTAAACTGGCTGTGACCCGTGCCCGTCAGTCTGGCATGCCTGCTGTTTTCTGGCTGGATCACAAACGTGCTCACGACCGTGAACTGATCAAAAAAGTTAATACTTATCTGCAGGATCACGACACTGAAGGTCTGGATATCTCCATCAGGACCTACAACCAGGCGATCCGTTTCAGCATGGACCGCATGATTCGCGGTAACGACACTATCTCTGTCACCGGTAACGTTCTGCGTGACTACCTGACCGACCTGTTCCCAATCATGGAACTGGGAACTTCAGCTAAGATGCTGTCTGTTGTACCGATGCTGAAAGGCGGCGGTATGTACGAAACCGGTGCTGGCGGTTCTGCGCCTAAGCACGTACAGCAGGTTGAAGAAGAGAACCACCTGCGCTGGGACTCACTGGGTGAATTCCTGGCACTGGCGGTTTCTCTGGAAGAGATGGGTATCAAGGAAAACAACAAGCGGGCAACTATCCTGGCGAAGACCCTGGATGCCGCTACCGGTAAACTGCTGGAGAACAACAAGTCTCCTTCTCGCAAAACCGGCGAACTTGATAACCGTGGCAGCCACTTCTACCTGGGTATGTACTGGGCACAGGAAGTTGCCGCACAGACAGAAGATGCTGAACTTGCAGCACACTTTGCTCCGCTGGCAAAAATTCTGACCGAGAACGAAGCTCAGATTATTGCTGAACTGAGTGCTGTTCAGGGCAAACCTGCTGAACTGGGTGGCTACTACCACGCTAATCGCGAGAACGTTAAGAAAGTTATGCGTCCAAGCGAAACGCTGAACACAGCTCTGGCGGCTCTTTCCTGAGCGCCAGAATCACAGCCTAAACACCTGTAAAAAAAACCGGATCAGTTAAACTGATCCGGTTTTTTTATACCTGCGGGCTGTCAGAGATAACGGTTAACAATGACAGAGCCAGGTTGTTAATGCAGCTTCATTTTCGGCTTTACGGTACCGCTTATCTTCTGAGCCCAGTACACTGCAGCCGCTCTGAGCCAGCCATGAATCGCCACCTGGTGCATTCGGTACAATGAAATGTACACCAGCCGGGCAAGCTTTCCTTCGATAAACATCGAGCCACTGGTGAGATTACCCATCAGGCTGCCAACAGTGCTGTATCGACTCAGATTGACCAGTGATCCATGGTCTTTATAGATATACTCCAGCAACGGCTTACCCTGCTCCGTGAGAACAATATTTTTATAGACCAGACTGGCCATCTGATGCGCTGATTGAGCCCGGGGAGGAACCCAGCTACCATCAGGCTGTTCACAGGCACAGCAATCACCAATCACAAACACAGCATCATCTACGGTACTTTGCAGGGTCGGTTTAACCACAATCTGACCATTTCGATTGGTATCAAACAAACCAATCTGCCTGATAAAGTCCGGCGCTTTAACGCCAGCGGCCCAGACCTGAAGATCAGCACCGATCAACGCATCATCATGGGTCACATAACCTTCATCTGTGGCACTGGTAACCCGCACATTTTCATGAATGGTAATACCCAGAGCTGTCAGCTCTCTTTTAGCCACTGTTGCGATCCGCACCGGCAGCGCTGGCAAAATGCGCGGCCCTGCCTCAATCAGGTCAATAGACAGTCGCTTACCCGACATTTCAGGCATACCATAGATCTTAAACAGGTCGGCAACATGATAGAGCTCAGCGGCCAACTCAACACCGGTGGCGCCGCCACCAACAATCGCCAGACGCAACTTGGCATCTGAAGACTTCTGATTGATACGTAAAAACTGATTCAACAGCGCCCTGTGGAAACGCTCTGCCTGCTGATGAGAGTCAAGAAAGTAGCTGTGTTCTGCAACACCCGGAGTGCCAAAATCATTACTGACACTTCCAACGGCCATCACCAGAGTATCAAAAGGGATCTCCCGCTCCGGTAAAACTTCCTTCCCCTCGTCATCTTTCAACGATTGTAGCCGGATAGTTTTAGCGACCCGGTCCAGTCCAATCATTGTGCCCAGCTGAAACTGGTAATAGTGAGCAGCCGAGTGAGCCCGATAGACCACACCATCGCTGTTCATATCCAGTGAACCGGTTGCGACTTCATGTAGCAATGGCTTCCATATATGGCTGCGATTACGATCAACCAGAATAATATTGGCGCGTTTCTTTTTGCCCAGCTTATGCCCGAGTCGTGTTGCCAACTCAAGACCGCCAGCCCCTCCCCCTACGATTACGATTGTTTTCATTACAAATCCTCAAAAAAGTCAGGTTAGCACTCACGCATCAGCACTAACCTGACTCAACTGGGCAGAAAGACAGTAACGTTACAGTATTAATAAACCCCTTATTAACTACTCTATAAATATATCAATAGCACAACACGGCAGATACTATCGGACAAACCCATTGGAAGGGTCAGTAACGAATCAGCACGTCGCTCAGCCAAAACTGACCCAGATCATAGATTATGTAGAAGACAGACCGCAGAGTAAAACATTTGCCACAATAGCGGGCTGCATTTCTTTAAGATCCGCTCAGACGGTTTACCCTGAGGACAAACATAAGCAGCCTGCCAGCTAATATTTAAACAATTGTTTACAATCCACACACCACATTGTTTTCAGCAACAGGATCTTTTGCGGGTGATACCCATTTTAAGAGGTGGCTTGCTTGAGAAAGGCCGTAATTATTGGTTATATGGGTTTGATAAGCTGTTTTTTTAAATTATCTTTAGGTATAGACTTTTTGTGTCTTTTACAGCTTTATCGGCCTCCAAATCAGATTAGCACAGGGTCTGTCTGGTTACATCTATGCGAGGATGGACATGGTTATCAAAGAGGTTTTCGATGAAACTCATAAATGATGACACTCTTGAATTTGAAGAAATTTCGAGTGACTCAGAATCAATACTTGTCTCCCGTAAATCTTATCGCCTCCCGATTCAGGACAGGGAAGCCAATTTACTGGAAGCCAATGGCAAGACATACCCTTTGCTGGATATCAGCACCGAAGGAGTATGCATCGGTATCGAAGCGGCCTCACCGTTAACATCTGAAGATATTCAGCCAAGCTGCAAGCTAACACTTGGCGAACAGTCTTTTGACGGTTTAGAAGGCGAAGTGGTTCATGCATCCCTTGATGGTGACGGTAACTGGATATGTGGTATTCAGTGGCTAAAAGTCGAGGAGAATACCCTGAAGTCCTTAGAGAAAAAGTTAGCCACCCTCCGGAAAGAGATTTTTGATAATGCCTGAAAATGAAAAGTTAGACATTATGGGCCTGTTGCTGAGCGAAGAGGTCAGTGACGATATAGATGAACTTCAGCAACTCAATAACATCATTTTTTGTGATACTGATAGTACGCCTCTAAACGGCTCCCGGAAGGATCAGGGTGAGCTGATCTGGAAAACAGATAGTGATCAGTTTGAAATCCATGCCTGGAAACTGAAAGGTAAAATTAGTCTGAAATTTATCACGAAGTCCAATACAAACGTTTCAGTGGAAAGACTGGCTAAGGTTGCATTAAAAGCGATCCTGGAAGATCTTAAGAAGGCTAACCCATGACTATTATTGTTTGCCCAAACTGCTCTCGTAAGCATCATGCTGATACCAGTAAGGTCGCTGCAAAAAAACGATTCGTTGTGCGGTGTAAAGCGTGCGATCATAAATTTCTGATCAACCTGGATCACAACGATGTTGTTCAGCCAGTGTCTGCCGCTGCCGCCCCAGCGCCAACAAATCCGCAACCAATGGCGGGTACGCCTGCGCCTCAGACATCCGGAGAGCCCAAGACTCCGAGAAAAATCTGTGTTTCACTCAGCAAAGGCGGCGTGGGTAAAACCACAACTGCAGTGAGCCTGAGCGCTGGTCTGGCGATGGCAGGATATAAAGTCCTGTTGATTGATACAGATACCCAGGGGCAATCATCGTTCATGCTCGGAAAAAAACCACCGGCAGGTTTAACCGAGTTGTTAACCGGAGAGCTGACACCGAAAGAAACCATTTTTGAAGCCAGACCTAACTTATGGTTGCTCAGCGGTGGACGGTCATTAGCGGGTGTCAAACGTATTATTGATAAGAAAAGTTTCGGCTCTGAATGGACCTTGTCTGAGGCGCTGGACAGTATCGATAAAGACTATGACTACGTTATTATTGATACCTCTCCGGGCTGGGATCAGCTGACAGTTAACGTCCTGTTCTATGCCACAGAGGTGCTGACACCAGTCTCTCTTGAAGTAATGTCACTGCATGGTCTGGCCGAGTTCACCAAGAACCTCCATGCGATAAAAAAGTATAAGGATATCGACCTTACCTATATCCTGCCGACCTTTCTTGATACCCGGGTGGAACAACCGAAAAATATCTACCGCAAGCTCCAGAGCTTATACGGCGATAAGGTCTGCACACCGATACGGTATGACGAACAGCTAAGCCGCTCACCTTCTCATGGCGAGACTATTTTTGAGTTTCTTCCTGATGGCGATGGCGCTGCGGATTATGCCGCACTGGTCAGAACCATTAGCCGAAATAAGATGATACTTCTGGGTGACACTAAAATTCAGGATGCAACGGTAGTTCCATCACTATAGTGGTAGTTCAATCGCTATAAAGGCACCTTAAAAAAGGCCCCATAATGCGGCGGATCACTGATCCGTCGCAAATTCCGGGCAAATAAAAAAGACAAACATGTGTTTGTCTTTTTTTTGAGTTTAAACCTCGTGCCTGGCTACCGGACCAGACACGGTTTCAGCAAAAACTAACTGAAACCGGCCGCACACTGTTCAGAGGCTGTTTTGCCTCGCCTGATGCAGTTTCCTATAGCTCTCAATCAGCCGCAGATGCTTGTCCAGACCTTCAAGCTTCATACTGGTTTTTGTCAGTCCGCAGAATCTCACCTCTCCGCTGACAGAGCCAACCACATTATTGATGACTTCATCACCGAACATCCGCTGAAGATTAACAATAAAATCATCCAGCTGCAGTTCGTCGTCCAGCAGGATCTCCAGCACGGCATTCATCGCCTGATAGAACAGCCCCCGCTCTACCGTATTGTCGTTATACTGCAGGAAGTCCTGTACGTGCTCCAGGGCCTCCTCATGCTGCTGCAGTGCGAGATAGACCAGAATCTTCAGTTCCAGAATGGTGAGCTGACCCCAAACGGTATTCTCATCGAACTCAATGCCGATCAGAGTGCGGATCTCGGAATAGTTATCTTCCTCACTCTCTTCCAGACGCTCCACCAGTTCTGCCAATTGCTCGTCATCAAGTGAGTGGATATTGAGAATATCCTCACGGAAGCCGATCGCCTTATTGGTGTTATCCCACACCAGATCTTCAACTGGATAGATCTCTGAATAACCCGGCACGACAATCCGGCAGGCCGAGGCTTCCAGCCCGGGGACGAAACCGTCAAAGGTTATGACATAAGCCTCTTTATCTAACGCTTCAAGGATAGCCAGCAGGCTGGCACACTCCTCCTCATTGCTGCCGGAAAAATCCCACTCAACAAAAGGATAATCCTCTTTGTTGCTGAAGAAACGCCAGGAGATAACACCAGTCGAGTCGATAAAGTGCTCAACAAAGTTGTTAGGCTCAGTCACCGCATGACTGTTAAAGGTAGGCTTTGGCACATCGTTCAATCCCTCAAACGACCGACCCTGCAGCAACTCTGTAAGACTTCGCTCCAACGCAACTTCAAAACTGGGGTGGGCACCAAACGATGCAAATACACCGCCGGTTCTCGGATTCATCAGCGTGACACACATCACCGGAAACTGACCACCTAACGAAGCATCCTTAACCAGTACAGGAAAACCCTGTTCTTCCAGGCCTTTGATACCAGCCAGAATGGCAGGATATTTTTCCAGTACAGCTTTCGGGACTTCCGGCAGAACCAGTTCCTGCTCGATAATCTGGCGTTTAACCGCCCGTTCGAAAATCTCAGACAGACACTGCACTTTGGCTTCGTAAAGATTGTTTCCAGCGCTCATTCCGTTACTGAGGAAGAGGTTTTCCAACAGATTTGAGGGAAAGTAGACTGTCTCGCCATCGGATTGCCGTATAAATGGCAACGCACAGATACCCCGCTCGTAGTTACCGGAGTTAGTATCAATCAGATTGGAACCGTTCAGTTCTCCATCAGGGTTGTAGATTTCAAGACAATAATCATCCAGTAAACCGTCAGGAATTGAGTCATCTTCGGTGAGCGGAAACCACTTTTCATTTGGATAGTGAACGAACTCTGCATTGGCATGCTCTTCACCGAAATACTGATCGTTATAGAAGAAATTACAGCTCAGGCGCTCGATAAACTCTCCCAACGCGGAACAAAGTGCACTTTCTTTAGTTGAGCCTTTACCATTGGTAAAGCAGAGTTCCGAAGCCGAATCACGGATATTCAGAGACCACACATTTGGCACGATATTCCGCCAGGAGGTAATCTCAATCTTCATCCCCAGGGCTTCAAGAATACCTGTCATATTAGCGATGGTTCGCTCCAGCGGCAGATCCTTACCCTCAATCATGGTACGGGTATCATCCGGAGAGATCCCCATCGCCATAATAGAGGCATCCGCATCCAGGTTGTCGACCGTTTCGATCTTAAACTCAGGCCCTTCCTGCACAACTTTTTTCACGGTGCAGCGCTCGATTGAACGCAGAATACCGATACGGTCTTTTTCCGAAATCGATTCAGGTAACTCTACCCGGATCTGAAATATCTGGTTATAGCGATTTTCGGGGTCGACGATGTTGCTCTGCGACAGACGGATATCCTCGGTGGGTATATCACGGGCATTACAGTACACCTTTACAAAATATGCTGCACACAGTGCGGAGGACGCGAGAAAGTAATCAAACGGACTCGGCGCAGAACCGTCGCCTTTATAGCGAATCGGCTGGTCGGCGGTGATGGTAAAATCATCAAACTTCGCCTCAAGCCTGAGGTTATCTAAAAAATTAACTTTGATTTCCATTTAAATACTCTTTCCGAAATCGTTTCATGCAAAAATAAGGTATTGGCATAGTCAGAATGCCGACAAAGCAGCTCTGAGAACTGCAGGATTTGGCGGGCATTTTAGCATGATCAGTCAAATTAAAACGAAGACAATCTTTAAATCATGCATCTGGACGAATTCAGAAAACACCCGCCTTCACGAACAGGTATATCTCAGGCCCCGAGGCGCTTACTAAAACCGTCAGCAGAGTACATAGCCGCGCTACCGTAGTTGAATATGAAGACGCCCCCTCCTGCCCTGTGAAGACCTGACTAAAATGCTACGTCACAGATGCCTGCTTTGCTACGAACCATCCACACTATGCCGACAATCGATTCAGGATTGCTGCAGCTATAATCGAAAAGCACACTCCTGATCAGAGCTTACTACACTAATTTGAAAGATCTCTTTAAAAACCAGCCATCCAAAGCTGAGGGCTGAGACGTAGATTCGCCTGAGTAACGCTGATCACTCAGCTATTTTGAGCGTTTGATATACGAGCGCGCATAACTCATTATTGTTACTTTACAGCGCTAATACGCTACATTAGCAATACCGTATACCCTGCAGATGCGCTCAAAAGTGGCTGCCTCGGTTTAACACAAGCACTTAAGAAAAGAACTTAAGAAAAAAACTTAAGAAAAGAATTTAACAATCTATTTTCGTGCAACATTCATCAGACATATTCCATATACTCCCGAAAATAAAATATAAAAAACCAACTGATGATTACAATAAAGTTCTCTAGAATCCACAAACAACATACCTTGTCTCTATATCGTTCATTAATCTTTCAAGCTGTTGAGTTAAAAATAAAAAAATCACTCTATTTAACGCCTCTGTTAATCCCTCATTTTTCGAGATAGGTGTTGACACAAACTGACAACTGGTTAAGAATTTGTTATATGATAATGAAATCGTCACTCTAAAATAAGCCATAAAAGGAATTATGCCCCTTAGCAACTCTGAGAGAAAATCTCATCCGGACACAATAAATGCCTCAAAAAACGAATAAAATCATAATTCTGGATGACGATCTTAACATGCTTAACAGCCTGAAGCGTAAATTCATCATTGAGAAGTGCAACTACGACGTGATGACATTTACGAGTGCAAAACAAGCGATACAAGAATTATCAAATGAAGACTGTTTTGCTTTCATCACCGACATTATGATGCCTGACATTACCGGTGATTATGTCATCGCCCACATCAAGAAGACAAACCCACAGCAGCCCTGCATCGTGATTACCGGACTGGCTACCAGAGAAAAAATCAGCCGGATAGTTAAATCAGGAAACACGGTTGATATTATTTCAAAGCCAATCAACTTTTCCAGATTATTAAAAGCGCTTAATAAAATTGAAGTCTATAAAGAAAACGGGTCAGCCCACTAACTCTAATTCAAACCAGAAAACACTGCCATCGGGAGGGGTACTGTCCACACCAATCATACCATTCATTGCCTCGACAAGCCGCTTGGTAATCGCAAGGCCAATACCCGTACCTTCTATTCCATCATAAGGCGATTCAAGCCTCTCAAATGGCTGAAACAGAAGCTTCAAGTGATGATCCTCAATGCCCTTACCGGTGTCTGCAACACTGATTCTCAATCGGTTTTCATTACAACGTTCAGCAGACAGCACAATTTTACCACCGTCTCTATTATACTTTATTGCATTTGATAACAAATTAGATATGACTTGATTCAACCTGACCGGATCAGCCTTAACCAAAGTGTTTTCGGGTAAAGGCTCTATATTAATATCAATATCTCTTTTTTCGGCCAGCGGAGTATATTTTGATATCCCTTTATTCAAAAACTCAGACAAACTAACAGCCTCTATATTAACGTCTAACACCCCCGCTTCTATACGGGACAACTCGAGAACCTCATTAACCAGTGTCAGAAGATGGTCTCCTGCCCCTAAAATCTCATCAACATTTTGACGACTCAACGGGTTCAGGTCTTCTTCACAACGCAATAACTGACCAAACCCTATTATAATATTTAATGGCGTCCTTAATTCATGACTCATACGGGACAGAAAATCAGTTTTAGCCTTGCTGGAGCGTTTCGCCTCATGCGTTTTATCACGTAACCTTTTCGCAAATATGACAGATCTTTTTCGCTCGCTGCGGATGTCGATTAATTGACGAAACATTAAAAAAACCATCACGATAAAGCTTATAAATATAAATGCGACCAACAAAACAAAGTAATTATATAAGTCAGACTGATACTCTCTTCGCTCAACTTTCCTACTTGCTGCTTTCTCCAGGCTGGACAAAATAAAATCATTTGATAAATTATGAAGCGTCCCAGACAATAATTCTATTTTTTCAATATCCAGTGAATTACCAGAACCAAATATAAGACTATCCAGCTTTTTAACAAGCTCATCCATAGTGTCCAATTTTTTATTCAACACAGGAGAGTCAAATATCATTTGACCAAACCCCTGCTTTTTAAATAAATCAATTCGACTATACAAAATATCAAAATTAAGCTTCAATACATCAATTCTTTTTGTATTATCAGGCTCCAGCTTCAAAAACTCAGTAGCTACATTAACGTTATAACTGTCTTTTTCAAGCTGATGAACAGACCATAACAAGTTTTCTTCCACACTCTCGACTGCAGCATCACTTTTATCAGCAATCTTTAAATACAGAAAAAAAGTCACTACCAAAAGAATTGTTATTAATAATATAAAAAAATGCAGGCGGTACTTCTTAAAAGCTCTCCACTTCATATACACTTTATAATCCATAAAAAGCACCGCCTCAGAAAACTACTGAACGTCAACTGATGAAATCTGCCACACAGAACGATTATAAACAACCTCTGTACTGAGATTATCATTGTCATCAAATGGGTAAATAATAAATAGCGGCCCCTTATCTCTGACACGCATATTCTGACCATCCAGCTTCATAGCAAAGATCACATCATCCGCATAAAAATCTGCAACTGGCACTGTTGAACTAAAGCCATTAAGTGCAGTCACTTTAAGCGTTTCGCCACTGGCTCCAACTGTTTCTAACAGAGTCTTTCCCAGAGGCCCTTCAAATACGCCAACCCCAGCGGTCCAGGGGGTACGAGTTCGAGTCATATGCATCCCCAGAGACTCAAGCATCTCTCTATCAAAACGGGCCTCCCCCTCTGCATTGGTGTTACTGATTTTCCCGGACACCGTGAGAATAACCGCCCCGGTTGGCTGCGAAAGCTCACCTGCTGAGGCCTGGGCTCCTATAAACAAAGCGACTAACAATGGAAAAATTTTTTTCATCATATGGACTCCTGATTTGAAATAACAATATATCTTTCCCGGACTCAAAATGCACCTTTTGTGTTGAGTCGAAAAAAATCGATTAATTAACAACTTACAATCTATACGTACCTTTAGACACTTGCCGTGAAGAGGTCATACTCTGTCCTGGGAATCACGAAGCATCTCTATCCAGAATTCACTTCCCTGCCCCAATTCACTGCGCACGCCTATTCGGCCTCCCATCAACTCAACAAGCCTTTTTGTAATAACAAGTCCAATCCCAGTGCCTTCGATTCCATTGATCTCTTGCCCCAACCGGTTAAAACCTATGAAAAGCTGGTCTTTATCCTCATCAGATATACCAATACCGTTGTCACAGACACTCATTCTGATCCGGTCATCATCGACCGACTCTGCTTTCAACTCAACAATACCGTCTCCATTACAGTGGTTATACTTGATTGCGTTAGACAACAGATTCAAAATAGCCTGCTTCAAACGACCTTTATCCGCAACCAGTGTCACTCCGTAAAACGTTTTCCTGTCGATGTTTATTGATATACGTCGTTTTGCTGCCTCGGTATGAACTAACGCTACACACTCATCCAGCAACAAATCCAGCGGGATAGATTCAGGCTCCAATATAACATTGCCACTATCTATTCTGGAAAGATCAAGCAGTTCATTAATCAGCGTCAGCAGGTGCTCGCCGGCATTGATAATGTAACCGAGATTTTCTTTCTGACCAGGCCCCAGAGGATTATCTTCATCCAGCTCCATCAACTGACTAAAACCAATAATCGCATTAAGCGGAGTACGTAATTCATGGCTCATGGACGACAGGAATTCAGACTTAGCACTGTTCGCTTTATCCGCTTCCTGTCTTGCCTTCTCGGCATTCAATAACGCCCGCTTCCATTCAGTAATATCTGTTTGTATAGCCACGTACTGAAATATTTTTCCGGCGCCATCGTTAAATGGAACAATCGTCGATTTAAACCAGCGATAATCACCATTACGTGTTTTTTCTTTTATATCGCCCTGCCAAACATCCCCTCCCGAGATGGTCTCCCAAAGCTCCCCGAAGCATTGCTCAGAATACTCACTGGAATTAATTAACTGATGACTGACCCCGATGAGTTCCTCATTGGAATATCCCATAGCCGCACAGAATTTATCATTGGTATACGTAATAATACCGTTTGGATCGGTAATGCTCACTATCGCATGCTGATCCAGCGCATATTTCTGCTGATTTAACTCATTTAACTGACGCTCAAACTGTAATTGATGCCGGGCAATTTTTTTTGCTATGAATATAACCAGGATTAAAATGGCTGACATTGCTGCACCAAACGTCATAGCAGCCAATAACAATGCTTTCCGCTCAGACTTTAAAACGTCATCAGTCGAAAAATAAGCGTCTACATGGCCAATCAAAACACCGTCATCCATGATCGGGCGTTGCTCAAAGTGCAGATTTTTTTGCTCAGAGGGTATGTTTTCACCGAATACTTTCTCAGAATACAGATCGTGTATCGTTAGACTGACAACCGGTTTTACCGCAGAAGCATCCTGCTGAAGCTGCTGCAACAGCGACCAGTCAAAAGACAGAATAAGCTGACGACTCTGATGACTGATAGTCCCTAAAAATGCATCCGTCTGCTGCTCAAAACTACTGTGTAAAACCTCCTCCTGTTGTTTATAAAGACTATACGTCGTAATTCCAACGGTCAGCATCAGTATCAGAAGAATATAGACACTCCACCTGCCTGACCGCTCTGCAACTATATTTCTCACGTTATACCTCAACGACAGTCACGGTCAGCTGCCTGTTGTTTATCGGGTTTCATTCCAGTTGTCACAACTGAATATCCGAGTTCCTCAACCCTCTCATGCCAATGCTCTGTTTTTGCAAAGTCTACAGCAGCCCTGACCAGAGGATGGTCCCGATTAGCCACATCATATACCAGTCCCATAGGCAGTAAGGGATTTTCACCTTCAACCTCGACTCTTAACGACTTATCAAAATTAAGCAGCGGCCCATAGGCAATGGCATACCGTCCTACCGATGATTGCAGCAGATTAGCAACGGCATGATCTCGCTTAAGGGTTAAATCATATTGGGCATTCTTCAGGAAGGGGTACGATAATTTCAGTACAGACAATGATGCCTCTGCAGGCTCTCTGCCGGTAATGTAAATTGGCTGATCAGGCCCGCCCAACTCGGCCCATGAGCGAGTCTGACGACAATAAACTGATCTGACCTGCTCTGCGGTCATTTCATTCAGGCCAACCTCTGAACCAACAACAAAACCAACGGGGATACTGGCAAGAAACAGATCTTCCTTCCCTCTGCTCAACTCCTCAGTCGATAAAGGGCGCCCTGTCCGGCCAAAAAGAAACACACCGGAAGCGTTTATACCACCAGCGTGCTTAGTTGAACGCTCTTCAACGTTGAAGGTGTAACCTGCTGCTGGTTCCAGCAATGCCAGTTCTTCAAAAAACACCTTCGCAATCTGCGTTGATGGTCCGGCCCCTTTGATCTCCTGGTTCAACAGGGCATTTGCAGCATTGGCCCCCTCAAGACAGTAGATCAGTCCAAGGCAAGCCCACACAATACACTTCATCATCAATCCGCCTACCTCGTCTGCTTTGGTCATCAGTCGTTACTTAATCGAACACAGCCAGCCTTAAAAATTTGACTCAGGTCAGCCACCATACCAATCTGGGCACATAAAAAATGCGCAAATATGATAAAAATGATAGTATCAACGCATACAATGGCTTGCAATCTCATACTATGATAGCTCTACTCAATCTATGGACTAAAGGATACGGTGGGCAGGGAAAAGTCAGTGCCTTCCATCACAGGAATAGTTATATGCGCATATCAGACTCGCTGGAATATATAAATAAAACCCTACCCGGGCTTGAAAACTGCACTCAGTGGGCAGAGATTCATGACGGGCTGCTGACTAAATTACAGGATCTGCTTTCAAGCACAGACTTAAGCAATCCTGCCAGACACCTGTGCAAGGCCTGTGAGCAAGCCTTTCTGGCCGTTAAACAGCTGACAACACTGGACGCCATACACAATAAAAATTTAATCAATAATCTGAGCTGTTTACTGACATCATTCGGAATAGATATCCCCGACCCCAAAACCAATAAGTCAAACCAGGTATCTCAGGAAACGGTGCTGAATGCGATTAACCAGCTTGTTATTGTCAGCATTGCAGATATCGACGGGAACATCACTTATACCAACGATAGATTTCAAAAGATAAGTGGTTATCAGGCACATGAGCTGCTGGGTCAGAATCATCGCATTATAAAATCCGACACCCACCCCCCTGAATTCTACGAACAACTGTGGGACACAATCACCAGCGGAAAAACCTGGCAGGGTGAGTTATGCAACAGACGCAAGGACGGCTCAAAATACTGGGTATCTGCGATCATCCAGCCGGTGCTTGATGAGGCTGGCACGCCCATTCAATTTATTTCTGTTCGGACTGATATAACACAAGTGAAAGAGCTAGAGCTCGAAGCACTTGATGCCAGCAAAGCAAAAACCGAATTTTTATCATCAATGAGTCACGAACTGCGAACACCGATGAACTCCATTTTAGGTTTTGCACAGATTCTGGAATACGATGATGCGCTGAACGAAGATCAACAGGACAGTGTCCACGAAATTGCGCGAGCAGGATCCCATCTTCTTGATTTGATAAATGAAGTACTCGATCTGGCCAGAATTGAGTCCGGCCGTATTGATATGTCGATTGAACCCGTATCACTCGGAAGCCTGATTAATGAGTGCGAAGACCTCATATCACCGATAGCCAGCAACAAAAGTATTGAATTAGAACTAAGTTTAAACAAACCATTTGCAGTACTGGCTGATCGTGTACGACTAAAGCAAATTTTACTCAACCTGCTATCCAACGCCATAAAATACAACCGCCAGAAGGGCTCTGTTCAACTCTTCGTTGAAGAACGCCCGTCACAGCGTTTACGTATTAATTTAAAAGATACCGGGCCAGGAATCCCTGCATCAAAACAACACATGCTATTTCGCCCTTTTAACCGACTTGGCGCCGAAAACAGTACAGAGGAAGGCACCGGAATCGGCCTGTCCATTGCGCGCACGCTTGTCGAGCTGATGGATGGAGAGATAGGCTTTAGCAGTGAAATGGATCAGGGTAGCACCTTCTGGATTGAGCTTCCGCAACTTGAAGCTGACATGTCAGACGATAACGAATCAGATCTGATACTCCCTGACGAGGCTCCTGATGAGGCCGGGGAAAGTCAGCAACTGGTACTCTACATAGAAGACAACCCGGCTAACTTAAGACTCGTCGGCCAGATTCTGGCCAAGCGCAGTCATATCAGGTTACTGACAGCTCATGAGCCAGAACTGGGGCTTGAGCTGGCAGCCACCCATGTGCCGAAATTAATCCTACTGGATATCAACATGCCACGTCTGAATGGCTACCAGGTACTGGAACGCCTCAGAGCCAATCCGGAACTTGAACACATACCGGTTATTGCACTGACAGCCAGTGCTATGCCTCAGGATATCGAGCGTGGCAGGCAGGCAGGATTTAACGATTACCTTACCAAGCCTTTGAATATTGCTCAGTTGCTCTCAATTGTTGATGAACTTAAGCCGAAATAATCAGAAATATATCAGGCACCCCTGATTTATGTTATTAAACGTTAATCAGGGGTGCCTGATAAAAGGGTTTAACATTTCACCAGGCCTTGTCAGAGATAAAGAGGAACGTGACAAACATGAATACTAACTGGCAAATGGATCCAGCCGAGATGTCGATCCTTATCATTGATGACGAAGCGCCTAACCTGAAGCTACTTCAGAAGATGCTGAGTAGCATTGGTTACCACAAATTAACGCTGGTTCAGGATCCTCGACAGGTTATGCATGAATATCAGGTAAATAAGCCTGATCTCATTCTGCTTGACCTTAATATGCCGCATATTGACGGATTTGGTATTCTGGCATTATTGAAAGAACTGAATGACCCGCTCCCTCCTCCGGTCATCATACTGACAGCCCAGACCGGCCGGGATTACAAACTGCGTTCACTCAATGAGGGTGCGCGGGATTTCCTCAGTAAGCCCTTTGATCGGGCAGAACTTCAGGCGAGGGTAAAAAACCTGCTTGACGCTCATATGGCGCAACGGATGATCGCCGACCAGAACAGCGTACTTGAAGAACTGGTGCACAAGCGAACGGCAGAGCTGAGACACACACGGCAACAAGTTATCGACAGACTGGGCCGGGCGGCTGAGTTCCGTGATAACGAGACGGGGATGCATATAAGCCGTATGAGCCATTACTCCTACCTTATAGCAAAACAGCTGGGGATAGACGAAGAGGAATGTGACACTATTCTGCTTGCCAGTCCAATGCACGATATTGGCAAAATCGGCATACCGGATATGATCCTGTTAAAACCCGGAAAACTTGCACATGAAGAGTTCGAAGTTATCAAACGCCATCCTGAAATCGGGGCAAAGCTTCTCGATGGCGACGACTCGACACTGTTAACAGTCGCCAGGACAATAGCCCTTACACACCATGAAAAATGGGATGGCAGTGGATATCCTCAAGGGCTACAGGGAGAGGACATACCTCTAACCGGGCGTATAGTCGCTGTCGCTGATGTGTTTGACGCACTGACCTCTGAACGGCCCTACAAGAAAGCCTGGCCCATTGAAAAGGCCGTCAGTACGATCAGACAAAATGCCGGAACTCACTTTGACCCCGAAGTTGTTAACGCATTTCTCAACACTTTACCTGAAGTGCTCGCTATAAAAGAAAAATACAGTGATGATGCCAGTGATCACAGCTCTATTGAGTAAAGTCATCAGAAAAGGGAAATTTACGATGAAAACTATACTTTTAGCCTGCCTGCTCGGGTTACTGAGCTCTTCAGTCTATGCGGATACTCATGTAAAACCCCTGACTGTCGGAGTTGTTCCACAGTTCGATGCCCGTAAAATACAGTCCGTATGGCAACCTATTCTCGATGAACTGACCCGCAGAACCGATATCAGATTTGAACTACTGGGCTCTCCTACGATCCCCGAGTTCGAGAAAAAATTTGTCAACGGGGATTTTGACATAGTATATCTGAACCCTTATCACCAGATTATTGCAAATCAGAAACAGGGATATTTGCCTATCCTGAACGATGAAAGCAAAAAACTGTTTGGTATTCTTGTCGTTGCAAAAGATAGTCCTGTACAACGCATCGAAGAATTACAAGGGCAGACGATAGCGTTTCCAGCCCCGAATGCTCTGGGGGCTTCGTTAATGATACGCGCAGACTTATTCACTAAATTTAACGTAAATATAATACCCAAATACGTCAAAACACATACCTCTGTATACCTCAATACCGCCCTGCATAAAACAAGCGCCGGTGGCGGTATTATGAGAACCTTTAATGAACAGCCAGATGCAGTTCGTGATAGCCTGAAGATAATTTATGAAACAACAAAAGTGCCTCCACACCCTATCAGCGTACATCCACGAGTTTCGCCACAAATTACTGACAGACTACAACAGGCCTTCCTTGAGATAGGGAAAACTGAAACCGGACAGAAGATGTTAGCTCAGATCCCTATCAAGAAAATCAGTCGCACATCACAAGCAGAATACACCCCTCTGGCATCGATGGGCCTAGAGAAGTTTTATGAAGAGTAAAAACAGGTTCCAGCTTCACTTACAATTGATACTCCCCGTTCTGGCGGCCTTCGCATTATTCGGTTTCATCGTTCACAGTTTTTGGGCCCCAGAGCTGGTCAGACAAGAGAAAGAGAAAGCAATCGAACGTGAAGAAGATGTGTTACGCAACCTCTCCCTTGCTTTAAAGAAGGACTTAATTGCATCTGACTATGGTTCTATTTATGAAACCTTAAAGCAAATGGAGGATATAAATAAAGACGAGAAACTGGTTGCTGAACTATATGACGCCCAGGATAATCAGCTTTATCCATTAGACTCAATCGCTTCAACATCCAATCATCATGATCGGGTAACCATCATTAGCCCCATTATCTCTGATAATGACATCCTCGCCACGTTAAAAATAACAATCGACGTTCAACAGGAACTGGTCGAGATTATTGAACATGTCAATTCGCTGGAAAGTATAATGCTTATTGTCGCAGCGGGCATTTTATTGTTGCTGCTGGCCCTGCACTACTTAACGATCGGTCGTCCAATTCTACAGCTTATTACTGTTGCTCAACGCATAGGCTCGGGTAACCTGTCGACCCCTATACCTAAGAATCTATCCAGCGTTACCGGAGGCTTAGGGGATGCGTTTACAAAAATGCAGCAGGAATTACGCGATTCCAGATCGAGACTGGAATACGCGCTTCAGGACGCACATGACAATTCCACTCGCTATAGAACGGTGCTCGAATCCATTCCCGGAGCCCTGCTCGTACTGGATGAACAGGGGGTTATTGATGATCTGAATCTGGCTACCGAAGATATTTTTGGCTATCAAAGAGATGAGATACTCAGCCAGAACTGTATAAAACTATTTGCAGACTCTCAGAGTGAAAGAGATTTAGACGTTTTTTTCAAAACAGCCTCTAATGAAACCCAGGAAACGCAAAAATACGGAAAACGCAAAGATGGCAGCCTGATACCGCTACGCCTGTATTTGCGCACGATGCCTTTAAAAGGACAGACTAAACTGATAGTAATCGCTACAGACATCAGTCAGATAGTTCAGACTCAGGAAGAGCTGCTCCAAGCTATTTCCGAAGCAGAACAAGCCATTCGGGCAAAATCAGAATTTCTATCCCGTATGAGCCACGAGTTCAGAACACCTTTAAACGCAATTTTAGGCTTTGGGCAACTACTGCAATATGAAGAAGGTATTTCGCAAATACAAAAAGAGAATATCTCCGAAATACTAAACTCAGGCGCTCATCTTTTACAGTTAGTGAATGAGGCACTTTACTTAAGCAGCATTGAAGACCATCAGCTGCAACTTACGCTGGAGCCTTTAGATCTCAACACATTTGTCTGTGATGCTATCAGTCAGTATCAGCCACAATCCCTTAAACAAAACATCAGCATTAACACTGAGGATATGACAGGACTACCTACAATCATCGCAGATAAAGACGGGCTATCCAGACTATTAAATAACCTTATTGATAATGCGATAAAATATAACTTCAAGGGTGGCAGCATTAAGATAAAGGCCGCACATATTTCAGAGAACAACACAATTCGTGTCAGCGTCATGGATACCGGGCACGGTATCTCATCGGAAAACCTACCCCGGCTGTTCCGCCCGTTTGAGAGACTCGAATCCCCTTATGAAGGTACGGACGGAACAGGCATCGGTCTCGCCCTTTGTAAACAGTTAGCGGAAAATATGGAGGGCTCCATAGGCGTGGAGAGCAAACCCGGGATAGGCAGTACATTCTGGTTTGAACTGCCAATCGAACTCACGGCAGAGGCATCAACACTCTCTCACATCAAAATCCTCTATGTAGAAGATAACCCGGCCAATACCCGCCTGCTTATAAAAATTGCCAGCTTAAGAGAGGGAGTTGAGATGCTGCACGCATCCAACGCAGAAAAGGGGCTGGAGATTGCCAGAAGGGAAATACCGACACTCATCCTGATGGACCTTAACCTGCCCGGCATGAATGGATTTGAAGCGTTGCAACAGTTACGCAAAATACCCGAAACAAAAGACATACCCGTGATCGCAGTAACGGCACAAGCGATGCCTGATGATATCGCCCGGATAAAAGCCTGTAAGTTTGATAATTATATAATTAAGCCGCTGGAAATAAGCCGCTTCAATGAAGTGATTGATATGTACACTAAAACAGAGATATAACCCTGCCATTCATCTGTATTAATTTGTACTAATTGATCCCATTGATGGAAAACAGGCCTGGAAGTCACACTCATATTTAATTGTTCTGTCAGATTTGCTGTGACAGATCAAAAACTAAACAGATAATATCATTGCAATATTATCTGTTTAGTCACACCGAAAAAGACACTTTTGCTTCAACGGCACGTTTCAAGTCATCAAAAGACAAAGGTTTGTGCATCACCGTAATATTCTCAGAACGAAGCCTCACCACCTCTTCTGCATCCTTATCCAAAGCCGTAATAACGATGATTTTGAGATCGTGGTTTTCATCATTCTCACGAATCGCGTTAATCATCTGAATACCATCCATTGATGGCATCATAAGGTCAGTGATGAGCAAGTCTGGTTTGTCCGCTCCCACTTTCATTAACCCCTGAAAGCCATCTTCTACGAGACTGACTTCTACCGGGAGCGACCATTTAGTAAAAAACTTACTATAGAGCTTTCTCTGTTGGGCATCATCTTCGACGATTAACACCTTCAGCTTCTCTGTAACAAATCCGGCCTGGACATCCTGCTCATGAAGCATCTTATGGACAGACTCAAGTGAAATACGACGATGTCCACCCGGTGTTTTCCATGCGGTCAACACCCCTTTTTCTACCCACAATTGAACCGTTCGCAATGATACCTTAAGCAACTTTGCGGCTTCTGAACTACTAACTAGTTTTTTGGAACTCATTTTTTAATTGCTTGATTGAAGAATAAACTCGGATACACGAGACCATAGAGACAACATACTATCCTATCCAAAACTATTCCTATATATATTTGATGAAATATCATGAAGCTAAACCTGACTCAGAACAGCAGATTACTGACCAATTCCCGGCATGTATAAAACAGCTTTTTCGTCGATTACCGCTTTTTAAATTAACGGGGAACGATATACCCACAAGAAATATGCAATCTGAGGTGCTTGTAATGACAGCGTCAATAAACAGACTTTCAATCTGTAGTGACATAGTAAAACCAGAGACCGGTCAGAGACACTATCAACGCCTCCGGTATCAACAGACAGCCAGAGCAAAGCCAATATAATCTGATATTCAAGGCCAGCAGACACCCTGATGTTGTTTTTTTTCAGAATAGGTCTGGCAGATCACTTAACGCTGACCTCTTTGGTAATCCCCCTGAAAATAAGGGTTCTGAAACACCATGAAGCGCCCTGCATCTACATCTCCTGCGAGTCGCTTGTCAGCCATCGACACACCAGAAAAACAATAGCTTCCTTATACCGTATATTACCTCAGAACTTTCTGGCAATATCCCCAACTTGGGGACTGTATTAATGAACACCTTCCATAATTATGTTGTAAAATTGCGACAGTGCTGAAGAACCTGCCAGTAACGTATATCGAAGAAGATTTCATGACACCTATACATGAACAGAAAATTTGCACGTGATAAAGTAGAAAAAGCCAACGCAACCGTATAGATTGGGTAATTTAGAATTGATGCTACAACCAAATGAGCATACTGACCGTGACCTTTAATATACTCATTAACAGGATTCTTCCCCATGACTACATTTAATAAGTCTGACGGGGATAGTGACAGGCTCTATGCTGAGCAGGTCAGACTGCTTCATAATCCTTTCCGGACGTCCGTCATGGCAACTGTTGCGGCGTCTGTTCTGCTTGTAGCCATCCAATGGAATGTGATTGATCATGACATTCTGATTGAGTGGTTTTTACTGATGCTATGCCTCACGCTTATACGTTTCATACTCGCTGAATACTACAATCACCAACCTGAAGAGGAACTGGATGCCAGGCTGTGGGGGCGAATTTTCAATTTCGGGGTAGCCGTTTCCGGAGCAGTCTGGGGATGGAGTAGTGTTTTGCTGTTTCCGGCCGAGAATTTATCGCACCAGATTATCGTGGCATTTGTTATCGTCGGTATGTGTTGTGGCGCAGTTACGACACTTTCCGTTATGCGTAGCGCTGTATTCACTTTTATCGGTCTTGCGCTGACACCCATATTCATGATCTTTTTACTGGAAGATAGCCGGGAAGCCTTTATTATTTCACTTATGCTATTGCTGTCGTTGATTTTCTTTATCAAAGGCAGCAATAACATCTATCTGAACACGGTTCAGAATATCTGCTTGCGCCTTGAATCCAATGAAAGAGAACGTTCTCTGGCAATCGCTATAGACCGGGCAGATCACTCAAACCAGGCTAAATCCGAATTCCTGTCCTCGATGAGTCATGAATTACGCACGCCTATGAATGCAATTCTTGGATTCGGGCAACTTTTAGAGATAGATAAAGATAGATTAGAGCCTGAACAGCAGATGTATGTTGATGAGATTTTAACTGCCGGAGGTCATCTGCTATCCCTGATTAATGATGTGCTGGACCTCTCAAAAATAGAGTCTGGCAACCTGAGCGTGTCGATAGAGAAGGTCATTGTTGATGATGTACTGAAAGAGTCGCTTTCATTAGTACGGGCTATCGCTCAGGACAGAAACATAGCAATCATTGATCAACTGAGTGGGAGTGGATACAGCGTCAATGCGGATTTCTCTCGCCTTAAGCAGGTGGTTATCAATTTACTCAGTAATGCCGTGAAATATAACCGTGCAGATGGAAGTATAACGATAAGTGGTGAAATCATAGCAAATAAGCATCTCAGAATATCGGTTACAGATACCGGCCAGGGCCTGACCGAACAGGAGATATCCAAATTATTCAAACCTTTTGTGCGCCTTCAGAAAGAAGACAATGTTGAAGGTACCGGTATCGGGCTGGTAATTTCTAAAAACCTGACCCATTTGATGGGTGGCTCACTCGGCGTAAAGAGTACACCCAACGTTGGCAGCACATTCTGGATCGAACTCAGTCTATCTAAACAACCCCCTGCCTCAATACAATAACTTGTTATTTAGCACTTAAACCGGCCAGGCAGGACCGGAATGCCCTCCCCCCGAAAAGCATTGCGGTCAGTTTTGCTGAATCACTGATACAGCCATAAACCCCTGGATTGCTTATCCCGGATTATCTGCCGGGTCTCTTCGTATAGTATTGCAGCCCCATCGGGTTGCTCTGACATTTTCAATATCCGTAAGACAACGTTCTTGTCAACGCCTTGTCGTTTGCCTGCTTCAGCCTTCAGCGTGCGCTTCACGCTGATATGTCGGAAGGCATTGGCGGCAAGAGACCACTTTGCGCTTGCTGCAGTGATAAACCGGCGGTAATCATCACTATCGTCATAAAGACAAGCGACATCGATTAAGTTGATCACATACGCAGCATCGCCACTGGCAAAGAACGCACCCCACATCACATCATTATCTTCAGGCGATGTCGGCTGAATGTTGATCAGATCCGGAGGTGTTTGCGCTAACGCTTGTATCAACCATTGCTTCTTTTCGGATGCCCCTGAATCATACTTCTTTTTGAGGTATTCTCTTCCCTTCTCACTATTTGAAAGCCAAAGCGCAGTCCAAAAAAGCCTTTGACCTGGCCGGTCCGAAAACGAATCAATAATTTTAATCCATTCTTCCAGTTTATCCGGATATTGCTTAAAGATTTCAGCATAGAAATACGCGACTGGATCAATGAGCGTATCAGGCTGGACAAGTTCATATTCGTAGATAAATGCTATCCAGCGGGAGACTTTCTCAACTGGCTTGCGCTCATAAAACCTCAATGAAATCTGTTCATATACTGCCGCTGAATTCTCGATATTGGTAAAATACCTTGCATGGAAGATATGCCAGTAGCCCGCTAAAAAAAGACCCAGCATAACGAAAACCAGGCATCCCCCAAGGCCTCTTAGCAAGACATGCTTAACAGGCATCATATATCAATCTCAATAAGACGTTCAGGCTCAAGAATAGCGGAGATAGCATGAATCATATCGTTCTTTTCTTTTAATCGCTGGTTGTCCGAATTTGCGACAATACCGAGATAAGTCATTAATCGCTCTTTATCTTCAGCACTTAACTCCTTGCCAACGGCGACAATAAATTCAACTACATCGGACCACTCCTCCTGTCGATTGATCCATGTGTGAAACTCGGATATATCAAAGTTTTCAAAGAGCCTTTCGCCAGAGCCTTCAACTGTTCTCAACGCTTGCAGATCAAATTGATCGCTTATATTAAATATAATTGCGGCTAATCGATAACACAGCTGCAGAAATTGACCTTTATGGCTAAACGCTTTGTCATCTGGAAGCTCTTCAAAGTTAACAATTAATTTTGTCAGCTCTTGTTCTATAACATCGCAGTCAGGAATTAAGTCTGCAGATGATTCAGCCTGAAATTCAAACAGGTCAGGCGGTATCACATCGGCTGGAATTCTCAATGCATTCAACCGGGTGCGCAATGATGGATGTGAATCTGTGGGATGCACCATCTCATTATCCATCACAGTTGCCAGAATCGTATCGGGATCCGCTAACCGAACAGCCGCATTCACTGTATTTTTGAAGATTGTTCCAAATTCAGGAATCTCACTCCCCTTCTGCTTATAGCGAATCAAGGCAGCTATCGCCTCAGGCCAGCATTCAATGGCCAGACTTATCTTAATTAATGAACGGGCAAGTGCCTGAGAAGATGAAACTTCAGCTCCGGCTTTATCAGCTTCAAGCTCCCGGCTCCGGCTTATAGCCGCCGTGCTCAATGAAAACTGATTCCATAAATACAGGAGAAGAATAATGGCGGGAATTCTTGACAGCTGCATGAGAAGCCCGGCTTCCGCAGAGGCAACCAGTGTGCGCAGAGAACTGCCAAGACCGGCATAAACAGGCGCGAACTTCATACTATAAAAGGTATCGTCTCCCCGAAAATGGCCAAACTCATGCCCCAGAACTGCACTTAATTCGGCTCTGGACATCAGTTTAGCCAGAGGAGTTGATATATACAGGGTTTCACCGACCAGTGGCTCTTTCTCATCTGGCAGAATAATCTTACTGCTTGTTACGTAGAATGTAGGTTCTATGCCTACGATAATGTTATTCGGTGATCTGGACCCCAGTTTCTTTACGATGTCATCAATTAAGTGAAATAGCTCAGGTGCTTCCTCGGCTGTTATTCGCTTTCCAAATGCCGTCATTCTGAGCTTACCCGTGAGTGTCGCTGCATTTGCTATTAACGCAATACCCGCAATGACTGAGCCTAAACCAATTACACCGACCAGAAAAAAATGCACGGTTTCAAATAAGTAAGACTCACTGATGTAAATCACATAGGTGAGAATTCCACCATGAAGAAAGACTAAAACAGTAATCAGCCATATTGATCCACGCGTGAGCGCGGGGAAAATGCGCGCTATTTTTTTTCGATCATGCCCTGCATATCGCACAGCAAACCAATATGTAATGGGGATCAATAATCCAATAATAGCTGCCAACATACTTACATCAGCTAACATAACAATGTGTGATACCTGAGAGCACCATTGTTGGCTATCGGCAGTAACAGGCTCCCCAAGTGCATCATACAAACGGAACCTGTCACATATATCATTTGCAGGAAGCAATCCTTGTTGCAGCAGGCTGTTATTGATATCTGTAAAGACAAACAAGGCAGTGAAAAAACCCAGCGCAGGAATTAACAGTAAAACGACTATTACAGCAAACGTTTGCTTGAGAGAGCCTTGCTTCAGCTCTTCCTCGTCACTTGCGTTCTGTCTGTATGATTTCAAACCTGACCATCCTTGCAGCTTACTTGTGACGGCTCATTTTCATCAAAATCCCGGAAATGGCGCGTCTCTACGTCATTACCTCACGCTCACTGAACTGCAGTTGTCATACACCTGCGAAATGTATATTAAAAAATTACCGCGGCTTTCGTTGTTATCATCCGTGAAGCAGCTCTTTACTGCCTGAGTTCAGCTTAGTACAGGAACAAAGCAGTATAAGATGAAATTATTGGAGCCAGCTTCCGCTAAGCGTGTAGAAGCCGGGGAACTATTGTAATCGGCAGACACTTTGGTGGAGACTGATAACGTCGATACTACTAATAACGCTGGAGCTTCTGATAACGTAGGTAGAATGGTTTTACCGCGATTTGTCGGACATCTTGTTAACAGTAGATAATCTATCTTTTACACGCTAATGCAGAAATTCAGAGGCTAAATTTAGCAAACAAGGTTGACTGACACGGCAACAATCCATCAGGTCATAAAAACTGCTTTGCGTAAACAGCCCACTGTTTTTACTTGGGATCAATCCGATCCCCATAGAATTCAGGCTCTTCATTAAAGCGTTCCAGGCAACGGGTAGAGCAAAAAACAACCTTTCTGTTTTCAAATTCTGTATAGACCGTTGCAGTCCACTCATCGACTCTCATCCCGCATACAGGATCCAGTACCCAAGAGTGCAGTTCTGACTTACGATCCCGGAGACTTCCGTCCTCAAGCCATAAAACCCGGTCGGCAATCTCTTCGACTCTGGGGTCATGGGTAACCATCAATACGGCACAATCGTCGTCACGAGCGATGTCGTGCAGAATCATCATCACCTCCTGTCCCTTATGAGAGTCAAGGTTACCAGTAGGCTCGTCAGCCAGGATAATCGGGGGCTGATTGATCATGGCCCGGGCGATAGCGACACGCTGTTTCTCACCGCCGGATAAGGTACTGGGCAAGGCATTCTGTCGCTCATTCAGCCCTAGTTTATCCAAAAGTGCGTCCAGCCTTGCTGTTGCTCCCTTAATGCCCTGAGCAGTAAGGCTGGCCGGGAAAAGGATATTCTCTTTAACCGTTAAAGCCTCAAAGAGATTAAAGGCCTGAAACACAAAACCGACTTTTTGTGCCCGAAGCGCTGCCAGCTCTGATTCCTTCATCGCACTGATATCAGTACCACACACTATCACTGAACCGGCCGTTGGGCTCAATAAGGCTCCCAGTATAGACAATAAGGTCGTTTTACCCGAACCGGAAGGCCCCATGATAAGCACCATCTCTCCACGCCTTATCTTGAGACTCACGTCATCAACCGCACGAACCTCAGAAGCATCGCGACCAAAACACTTGGTGATATTGTTTGCTTGTAAGATAACCTCAGCGCTCATGTTAACGTCCTTCCACAATTTTACTGACCGCTAAAGACGATCATCGGATCAAGCCGCGTGACTGTATAGGCCGCTGCCAGTGAAGCCATAATGGCAACGGGCAGACTGACCACGACCAATGGAATAAATTGATTAAAGCCTACCGTTAGAATGATCTGAGGTATAACCGAGGGTAACCATGCCAATAGGGTAAACGCGCACCCCATGGCCAAAAGCAGCCCCAGTAAAGTAATCGCCACACTCTGATACAACACAGCCATGTAGATTTGACCGTTACCAAAGCCCAGCGCCCTGGCGATAGCCAACTCCTGTTTCTTCCGGGCAATCACAGAATAGGCGGTAAAAGCGACAATTAAGGTCGCCATGATGGTACCCAGAATTGTCATCATACTGATAATTTCCGCCCCCATTTGCAGTGCAAGTTGCCTGTCACTTTCGATGAATTCGCCATTGCTCAGGGCATTAACTTTATCAACCTCATCCTCGATCCGTTCAATCAGGTACTGTGCTGTTACATCTGGGTCTGCATAGACCATGATGTAGCTGTACTGATCACCGGCTTCGAGCAGATCACCCAAATCCTCTCTGGAGACGAAAACAACCGAGCTGGCCATCGAAAAAGTACCCCGCGACAGACCCACCACACGTAGAGGCCGATCGATCAAAATGACGTTCTCCCCGATCTGAACACCTGTGAGCCGTGAAATCACGTCTGGTATCACTACTTCACCGGTATCCGGCAAGGATTTACCCTGGATCACTGACCAGGGACCGGCATGACTGTATTCCGGAGAAACGCCAATGATGTATGAGAACCAATCTTTCCCGCCGATATTGACAGGCCCATTAAGATAAAGGATCGCCGAAACAGCTTTCACCCCTTTAATCTGTGCAATCCTGTCAGCCTTCCAATCCCACACCATGGAGCTGGCCATATGCATATTGGAGACTCCCTTCTGCATCACCCAAACATCAGCGTCCATCTTCTCCAGATAGACCACCATTTGATTGGACTCACCTTCAAAAACAGCACTGAAAAAGATCACCAGAACGAAAGAAACAGCAACGGCCATAGCACTGGCAATTAAACGAATAGGTTCAGACAACAGTGTTTTCAGGCTCCAGTACAACATATCAACACCTGAATACCACCGCTGGATCCTGTCTGGAGACGATATGGTATGGCAGACAGGCTCCCGCAACACCCAACAAAAGCGAAGCAATCAGAGTACGCAGCAAAGGGATAAACTCTGTAACCGGCACACGATAAAGCGGTACTCTGGTTTCTATGAACCAGGACCCCGTTTGTGCCAGCAGTAGCGCCAGAGGAAAGGCCAGCAAGATCATGATGATTGATTCGAGTACCATCTCCTTCAACAATATGCGATCTGGAAAGCCAAGCGCTTTCATTACACCATAGTTACGCAACCGGGCATGAACAGCTCCGAACATGATCATACTGACCACCAGCAACGCAATAACATAGCCGGCACCAATCAACACCCCAAGCACCGGGCCAAACAGTGTCCGGCCAAGGGCGACATCATTCCGGGCGATCTGCTCCGGGGTAAAGACATCACCATCCGGCTCGACCCTTTCAATGGCAGCCGCGACACTACTAACCTCTGCGTCAGACTCAAGTTCAACCAGTAGATAACTTAACAAAGGCAGATTACTGATATCTCCGACCAGGTCTGAGTCGAAAAAGAAATCGATCATGTCGTCATAATTGATAAAAGAAAACGCGGTAAAAAATGCTGATGTATCCTCTGTAATCCCTGCAATCTGAAACCGATAATCAGCCACCACGAACGGGTCACCCGGTTTCAGGTCGTAAAGCACGGCTAGAGCTTTATCGATAACGATATCTCTTGGTTTACTGACAGCCCTGCCTGAAGCGATTACTGAAGGTCCGCCACCAGTATCATAGACAAAAAAGAAAATCGGGCTTTTACGATAGCCCTCCTGCTCATAAATTACTGGCACCATGGTGATGGGATGGGCTTCTGTGACGCCATCAATGGCCTCAATTCTCTCGCGGCTTAACTGGGGCAGCAAAGAACGGCTAGCAACGAAATTGGATACGCCAGCCTGCGTCACGATCAGATCAGCTCCCCGGTTAAGTGCAACGTTTTTTAACTGGCTAAGAAGTCCTGACTGAAAGCCCTCCAGCAACAGCAGCAGTGCTAAGGCACTGGCTAGCGCCAGACACGTAAGCGTGGTACGAAAAGGTTCATAGATCAATTGACGATATATCAATCTCAGCATACCTTGAGCAGCCTCTGGAAGTGTTATGTTTTATTATGCTCACCTCCCGGTTTTGCATAACCAAACCAGACTAACAACCTTAGCTTAGCAGAGATCCTGCCAGACTCTCTCCAGTACTCCAGAACCAATCCCTAATACCCAGAACAAACTGAATGCCATCGGTATCCTCCCCTCTTCCCGGGACAAATCAGACGTATTACCGAACTGTTTTTCCCAGTTGATCCCCACATGGGGAACAAATTTCTGTCGCATTTCGTAGCGTATACGCAATCCTGCTTCCATATCCGCTAAGCCTGAAGAAGACCTGTAACCACTCTCAGACTGATCTGTGGTCAGCTAACGGCACAATACCGCCATTTGCCTAAGTGACTTTTGGTGAACAATACAGTTTAAAATCGCTTCCCAGACAAGAGTTCGAGCCAGCAAAAGGATGTCACATTAGTCACTTCTTGCATAATTGCGCGTTCACAGCTAAGATCAAACAGGTCAGAAATTGATCTGGGCGGGCGATAAACTGTACTTAGCGATAACGGAAGGATAATTTTGATCTCACATATGAAGCCATCTTCGCTATATCTACAAGCTACCGTTTATAGTGTGGTTTTTTGGCTTACAGACTCTTTTGTTGATTACCACCTATTCTCAGAACACGAGACCCTCATAGAGGCAATTATAGCTCCAGATTCAATGGAATTATGGATGAGGTTGCTAGCTTGTACTCTGATATTAGGCATAGCCGGCTATGCGCAGAAAGCGCTTAACCTATCCCATCAACTTCATAAAGAGGTAGAAAATCGATCTACAATGCTAGAGCAATTAGTTGCACAGAAAACAGAGGCCTTATCCCAAGAGCTAGAGCACAGTAAAGTGCTACAAAAAGAGCTAGAGGCAATAGCTGTAACTGATCAACTGACAAACCTATTTAATCGACGCTACTTCTATGAAGCGTTAAATCGCGCATGTAAACGCCAGCAGCGCAATAATAGCGGTTTATTCATACTTTTATTAGACATTGATCACTTCAAATCTATTAATGACAATTTAGGACATGCTGCTGGAGATGCTGCACTTAGAGAGCTTGCAAATCTTCTAATAAAAACTGTTCGTGAAACTGATGTGGTTGCTCGCTGGGGCGGAGAAGAGTTTATTATTCTTGTAGAAGATAGCACACTCGATCAGGCGATCGTATTCGCTGAGCGAGTTCGAGCAGGTATTGATTCGTACCCCTTTACCATAAACCATCCCGTCAGTGTCAGTATCGGCATAGCGAGATACTATCCACAGCTATCTGAATGTGAAACGACTATTTCAAGAGCTGATCTAGCTCTGTATGAAGCTAAACGATCTGGTCGTAACCAAGTTAAGGTATTCGACCAAAGCCTAAGCAGTTAATCACATTTAAATGGCAGCTTTGGGTCGTTGAACGACCATCGAGCAGATAGTACGATTGCAGTGCAACAAAGCGTTCATTCGGGCGATTTCATCTATTTATCGTATATCCTTCAGCGAGACCTCGTACACATTGTTGGCAGCGTCGAAGTTGATGGCGTAAGTCGACGGATAAGCACCAGGCTTTGTGTAGGCCGCTGGCCGTGGAACGGATGCCGAAAAGGACGGCTTAGATAGAAGAAATTCCAGCGAGACCATCGGCTCTATAAAGGCCTGTTGTTGGTTGTAGTAGCCGTAGATTAAGGTCGCGGTGAACGGTTGATGCTGAAATTCGGTGGCCGTCGGATTAATTGCGTGAACGCCCATTCCAGAGACGGCCGTACCCGGTGGCAAGACATAGCCAAGGGGCACGAGTTCAGGCGCTGGCTGTTGACTTGGGTCGGCGGAATCATTTGAGCTGCTAAAAGTGACTTTCATCTGCTCCGCCTGGCTCACGAGATAGAAATGGAAATCGAAATGCTGCACGTCGTAGACGTTGGCTGGCGGATGCCCCTCAGACTCCCAGTTCATCACAACATGGTCAATCACTGTTTTCGGCCCCGTCGTTGGCATGAGCAGCAGGTATGGGAAATTAGGATCTTCACCCGGGGTTGCTGTGGGGAGGCCTTCCAGTATCCCTGGTGTAAATACTACGCCGATCGACACAGGCTCGCCCTTCGCGTCGGTGCGGATAACCGTGTGCGCTGAGCCATTGCCGATGCTTACCGCCGCGCCCTCGTGGACCTCGGGATTATTCTGGGCCAGGACGGATCCTGCCCCAAGCAGAATGGAGATTGCCGCAAGCAGTTTCACAGAAATCCACCAAACCTGAATTCGGATCCGAACCATGATATTTTCTCCCTGGAGTTAATTATGCGAGTGATGCATCCTGAATAAAGCTTTTATAAGTATTCCCTTAACCGCAGTAATTAGCGCTTATATCGTTCAGCTGTTAATTGCCAAGACTTCACGATATGAAGCCATTATGAATGACTCGTCATATCACAGGAGGCCACTTCAGCTCGCTTCCAAAGAAGGCCTATGCATCAGAAATAATCGGAATAATGCACGAAAAGTCCCGATTAACTTATGCGGTTGTAAGTTTCTGCTAATCGCGATCAAGATCCGGAAAATACTTTAGTACATGCCAGCAGTAGCGGATCCTGCATATCCTTCACTACATCTTAGCTTAGCGCATGTATTTGTCCTCAGTTAGTTGATTTAAACGGACGGATCAAATTTATTATTCGCCGACCGCGAATTATTTCAACGTAATTGAGCAGACCTTAATTGAATTTCAGATAGCAAAACTCGCATTTGTGAAAAAATGCCATTGGCTATAGCTGCTTTTGTTACTTGGGCAGAGGGAAATGACTTTTTGATGACTCAGCATCGCCGACAGATCAACCGTTACATAGATGGAGCAGTCATCTCGTTCCTTTACTGTTTGATTGCTTGGGGTCGAAACACAACTTTTCAGCTAAACCTTATCTGAGATTTCAAATTTTAGATCTCAGGAGGCTTGTCATGCGCACTAGACAGAATCCCTCACCCAGTGAATCGTGGAACAAAGGCAAACTTGTAGGGCAAAAGAAACCACTTCGACTACAGGATATATGGGCGATTCGGATCAGACTGGAGATAGCGGATCGATTCCGAGACCTAGGGAAGTTGCGAATAAGTCCCTCCTCTTGAGACAATCTGCGATGCAACCTTCTC
>JAAEYW010000015.1 GCA_018223185.1 Oceanospirillales bacterium
GGCGTCGCGGCACGGTCGGCGGACAGGAAGATATGATTGAAGACCTGGCACTGACTATGTTTAAAGAAAAGCAGGCGAAAGAAAAGGGGTTAATCTGATGGGTATTACAGTACAGATTGAACCGGTGGATAAATCATTCACGGCAGAGGAGTCTCAAACCGTACTTGAGGCTGCATTGAAAGCGGGTATTACGCTAAAACATAGCTGCCGGAATGGACAGTGTGGCGAGTGCCGTGCGCCTATACTCTCCGGTGCGGTTAGCTATAAAAAAACCGAATCTATAAAGCTGGAGCAGAGTGATCTTGAGGGACGAACCGGGCTGATGTGTGTCGGGCATGCAATCTCTGATCTGGTGATTGAAGCGCCAGAGGTCACAGAGCTGGAAGGTATCAGTGTACAGAAGTGTGCTGGCAGAACGATGGCTAAAGAGACTGTGTCTGATGATGTTGCGGTGCTTAAAATAGCGCCCGCACCTGGAGTTAACTTCGCTTTTAAGCCCGGGCAGTATCTGGATCTGACAATCAAAGGCTACGCCACCCGCAGTTATTCAATGGCCAGTACTGATTCTGAGGGGCTTATTGAGCTGCACGTTCGTAAGATGCCCGGCGGCGCGGTTAGTCCGATTATTGTTGATGAGCTCAAACATAAAGCTATTGTCACTATTGAGGGCCCTTTCGGAACCTTTTATGTGAGGGATTCTGATAGACCGATGGTGATGATTGCCAGCGGCACAGGCTTTGCACCGGTTAAATCGATGATGCAGGGTCTTATTGCCAGTGGGAATAGCCGCCCGGTGGCTCTCTACTGGGGGGGACGCGCTAAACAAGACCTTTATATGGATAAGCTTTGTCAGCAGTGGGCTGAACAGAATAGCTGGTTTTCCTATACGCCGGTTTTATCTGAAAACACCGATGCAGGCTGGGTCGGTCGAACTGGTTTTGTGCATCAGTCGGTAGTCGACGATCTGCCTGATCTCTCCGCTTATGAAGTCTATGTTTGTGGTGCACCTATCGTTGTCTCTTCTGCAAAACGTGATTGTATTGGGCTCTGTGGATTAAACCCGGATCACTTCTTTAGTGATGCCTTTGTTTGATACTGCTGACCTTTAACATACAGTAATGAATTTTTTATACTATCGTTTGAATTAACATAATGCGCTGAATTATATGGATTATATTCAAGTAATTTTAATTATTCATAATATAGACATACAGTAGTGTATTGTGAAATACTTTTATTGTTCCATTAAATCATAATAAAACCGAGGAACTGCTATGCTACTTAAGAAAACCCTGATCGGAGCTGCACTGGTCTGCGTATCACTGAGTTCTGCCACGATTGCTCAGGCAGGTGAAACGCTCACTCTACGTTACAACCAGTGGTTTCCACCGACTCATTGGTCACAGGTTGACGGCCTGCTGAAATTCTTTAAGCAGGTTGAAGAGGCAACGGATGGACGGGTGAAAATCCGGCCTTCAGCAAAACCACTGGCTCCACCTACCCGAAATTATCAGGCTGTCATAAATGGAGTGGCTGATGTTGCCTGGGGGCCGCACGGTTATACTCCGGGTGCATTTCCATTGAGTGAAATGGTTGAATTCCCATTTGACAATCTTGATGCTGAGAAAAGCTCAAAAGCGTATTGGCGGACATTTAATAAATACTTTAAATCAAGCGGAATGCATGAGGATGTTGTCACGCTTGCTGTGCACGTAACCTCCGGCGGTAACCTTCATACTAAAGATAAAGCGATCGTGACGGCTGAAGATATGAAAGGGTTGAAAATCCGGGTTCAGACGCCAGTAGTATCCAGCGCACTTAAAAATATGGATGTTATCCCTATCTCCGGTTCTCTGGTAGAACTGCGCGAGTTTCTGTCCCGGGGCGTTATTGATGGTACTGCGCTTTCAGATGAGTTGCTGACGGGTTTTAAAGTCGATAAGTACATCAATCATGTCACTCAGATTCCTGGAGGCCTCTATTCAAATTCAGCATTCATCATCATGAATAAGGATAAATGGGGCCTGATCAGTAAAGCCGATCAGGTAGCTATTATGGACCTTGCTGGTGAGAAACTTTCGGCCAGGATGGGTAAGCTCTGGGATGAAAATGATGTGAAAGGCAGAGCTGCCCTTAAAGCCCGTCTGGGTGATGAATATCGTGTTGCGACTCCTGAGCTGATCTCTTCTTTAAAAACTGTGTTTGCTCCTGCCCGTGAAGGCTGGATCGGGGAGGCCGCAAAGAACGGTATAGATGGTCAGAAGGCGATCGAATACTACAAGTCTGAAATTCAAGCGATGAATTGATAATTTTCCGCCTCCTTCGGGCCGCTTTGAGATAAAACTTATCAATATTCTGCGCAGGGCGCATTGATAAGCTCTTAGTCTGCTCTTAACGGGAGGCGGTTTATACAAGAGTATGCCGTTATGCCTTTATCCGTTCTCAAAGTTTTGGAAGTCGCTTGCTCGAAAATTGCCATTATTGCTGCATTGTTAATGGCATTGGTGATCTTTGTAGATGTTGTCGGGCGCACACTTTTTGATAGTCCACTGGGCTTTTCATATGAGGTGGTTTCAATCTCATTAGCGATTATGTTTTATTCCGGTTTGTATCATGTCCATAAAACAAAAGGGCATATTACGATAGACCTGATGGATAAGTTTTACGTAGGAACTTTTGGCAAAATTGTTTTCTGGTTTGTCTACCTGATTGAATGCGTATTTTATACCACCCTGGTAATTACACTGTTTATGCAGGTTGAAGAGTCTTACAAATTCGGTGATGTTTTCCTTTTTCTTGGTGTTATGAAATGGAAGGTGTTACTCGCGGTAAGTATATTTGCCCTGATTGCCTGGGTAAGTCTGTTTGTCTCTGCGCCTAAACGAAATTCTGGTTTCTAGGATCCTGCCATGATTATTATGATCACATTTGCAGTGCTATTCGCGCTGTTGTTTTTACGCGTGCCTATTGCTGTTGCAACCGGATCTGTAGGTGTTTTGGGACTTGCTTACTATCAGGGCTGGGGGGCTGCATTAAGCCAGTTAGGCAGTATCGCTTCAGAAACTGTTATTTCCTATGAATTTGCGGTTATCCCGCTGTTTATTCTGATGGGTAACATTGTTGCAAAATCAGGGTTGGCAGAAGAGCTTTATGCCGCGACATATGCGCTTATAGGGCACATGCGTGGTGGTCTTGCTATTACCACTATCGGAGCGTGTGGTGGTTTCAGTACTTTTTGTGGATCAAGTTTTGCGACAGCAGCCACTATGTCCAAAATTGCTTATCCATCGATGATTCGTTATGGCTACAGTCAGGAGGTGGCTACGGGAGTTATCGCGGCAGGAGGAACCCTTGGTATCTTAATACCTCCGTCTATTGCGCTGGTTTTCTATGGGATTATTACCGAAACAGATATCGGTCAGTTGTTTGTTGCAGGTGTTATTCCCGGTTTGATCGGCATTGTAATGTACTGCCTTGCGATCATCGTTATCTCATATCTGAAACCAGGAAGCTGCCCTTCCGGTGAAAAAGCGACATTCAAAGAGCGATTTGCCGCGATACGTCAATTGTGGGCGTTTACCATGCTGGTTTCGATTGTTCTGGGGGGAATCTACTTCGGTTTTTTCTCGCCGACCGAGTCAGCCGCTGTGGGCGTTGTCGGGGCGATTTTCCTGACATTTCTGCGTGGCAGATTTGATTTGAAGCGTATGCGCGATGCTCTGGAGGATAGTGCTGTTACCTCTGTTTCGCTTATTGCTATTCTGATCGGTTCGCTGATATTCGCTAATCTGGTTAACGTGTCTAATTTTCCATATGACGTGGTGGACTGGATTGACAGTCTGGGTCTGGGGTTGCTAGGGGTGTTATTTGTCATTATTGCGATATATCTACTGTTAGGCGCTGTGCTTGAATCAATTTCTATGTTGTTGCTGACCGTCCCGGTTTTTTATCCGATTGTTTCGAGTATGGGAATGGACCTGATCTGGTTTGGCATCGTTGTTGTTGTTGCAACAGAGATCAGTCTGATAAGTCCTCCGGTTGGTTTGAATTGTTTTGTACTGAAGTCGGTGCTGCCCAATGTCGAGCTGAAAACTATTTTTAAAGGGGTTATGCCTTTTGTGGTTGCAGACCTGTTCCGCTTAGCTCTGATTGTTCTGGTGCCATCAATATCTTTGATACTGGTCCAGTAAACCGGTGAGGGGGGGCCTTATATTCTGTGGATGTTTAGTGATGTATATCCGCAGGTTGTATTAAGTCATACGCCCAATATAACGCTTAAAAAAATAATAAAATCTGGAGGTAAGCATGGCTGTAGTAAACGCCTTAACTTGCAATACCTTTTTGAAACAGGATGCCCTGTTTGCGCTGGAAGCAGCGGGTCAAAAAAAGCAGATGAGTTGCACGTCTGCTTTTTTACCTGCACCGCGAAACATAGTGACAAAGTCCTTAGGAAAAATTCAGGTTTGCGTTGATGTCTATGATCAGCCTTTTGATATATCTAAATCTGATAGTCCGGAATGTTTTCAGCTGATCATTGTTAAACAGGGCGGCGTTCGCCTTTGGTCACAAGGGGGCTGGTTATCCCTCGGCCGCGGTGATGTCTGCCTGATTAACACGGCGGAAACTATAAAAGCTATAGTGAAGCCTGATAGCCGGGTTGCTACGATCAGAATGCCCGTTGAAACGCTGGAAGAGGATGCTGTGCAACTGGGATATCATCTGCGGTTATCGGGACTGGTGTTTAAGCGGGCTATTTTTAAACTAGAGCAGTTGGGAGTATTGAAGCATCAGATATTCTCACTGTTGGATGCTGAGCCGGGCCAGACGCCTGAAGAGTTAAAGGTTCAGTATCGTCGTTTTTTTTCATGTCTGCTGTTACAGCGGTTCGAGAATAACTGTAATCAGTTTTATAAAATAACCTCCAGTGAAAATACAAAGATAGAGAAAATTCGTCGCTGGGTTATCTCTGAGCCGCGCAGGGAGTATAAACCTTTAGATATTGCTGCTTATATTAACGTTAGTGAACGATCACTATATCATCTATTTAAAAAGGAATTCGGGCTAAGCCCCAGAGTCTATATCTGTCAGATAAAACTTGAATTTATATACAGAGAGTTAATGGACCTGAATAATGCCAAAAATATTACACAGGTCGCTTTGGAATATGGATTTAATAATCTTGGGCGGTTCTCAAAGGTGTACCGGGATTATTTTGGTGAGTCACCTTCGGAAACGTGCAGGCGATAACAGACAGAACACTACTGTTCTGTCTGTGGATAACATTTAAATCGGTTGGTTTTTTCGCTTAGGGCACTTCATCAAAGGGCAGTTGTCGGATAGAAATTCAGCCAGACGCCTGGACATTTCGCGACGCTCTTCAAAGTTGTTATCAAAGTGTATCAATGACATCGCAACAATATATGAGTAGACGAGGTTTGCGAGATCCTCAGCCTGGTCGGGTTGATGGCCTAAGTCCTTAAAAATACTTCTGATAAAGGAAAGGCGATACTTGTCTACCTCTTCTACCGCAGAGCGTGCCAGTTTGTCACGGCGAGCCCAGGCCCGGATAGATATCTCAATGGATGCACCATCAAAGGACCTTTTTCCCGTAATCGGCAGATTCATCAGGGTGGTTATCTGTTCAACCGGGTCGTTACTGCTACTTTGAATACGTTCAATAACCGATTCAGTTGCCCGTAAGCGCCATTTATCAAGTATAGAAACTAACAGATCATCCCTGCTGGTAAAGTGATGATAAAAACTACCGCGGGTTATCTTTAGTTGTTTTGCAAGTTTATCAACACGGACCTGATCAATACCACTGGTAGCAAGTACTTGTGTTGCAGCGTTTATCCATTCTTCACGAGATAGTTTCTGAGTGGTCATCTTTATTTGTAGCAGCTCACATTGCAGAAGAAAGTGTTAGGTAAAGTAGCAAGAGTGGTTTTTTCGGTCAACTTATTCCGCAAACATATCATACAGTTTTGTATGTTTTTTTTCATGCCTCCCGCCGGGATAAGACAGATTGGACAAAATAAGCAGGGGAATGATAACAGGTTAATCAATAAAGAGTATCTTTTGCTTTTAAGCGGATGTAAAAAGATACCCTTTAAGAGGAATGATTTGATAGTTTAATGCAGATTCACAAAGGCACGATCAGTACCGGACGTTTTGAATGGTGAATCACCTTATTGGCGGTCGATCCCAGAAAAAACTGGCCGACAGCGCTGTGAGTTCTGCACCCCATTACAATGACATCAGCATCAATTTCGTCTGCGACACTGAGGATTGTTTTCCAGGGCAGACCCTCCTCTACTCGGGCTGTGACCTGACCTTTTGACAACTGCTCATTCTCTTCCAGCTCTGATGCATAGAACAGTTCCAGTCGTTGATGCATTTTCTGCCTGAGGTTGGCAATACTCTGATCATGCAGCTCGTTGAGATCATGATCGTTCATGATTGTTCTGACCATGTTCTGGGCGCTGGCGCTCAGCGGTTCAATAACATGCAGATAGGTGATCTCTGAATGGTAATGACCGCACAGACTGACGGCTGAGCGAAACGCCGGACGTGAACCTTTTTCAATGTCCGACGCATAAAGAATTTTTTTCACCTGGGGTAACATCGGTCTCTCCTGTGTTCGGACTAACGATAGAGTAGCTGTGGCAGAATCAGTGAAATGGGTGCAATCAGTGTAATCAGCAGCAGCCGGACAATATCTGCACACCAGAACGGCGTGACACCTTTAAAGATGGTGCTGGCTTTGACATCCCTGAGTACGGCACTGAGTACGAAGACATTCATTCCCACCGGGGGCGTGATCAGACTGATCTCGGTGACAACCACTACCACAATGCCGAACCAGACAAGGTCAAATCCGAGGCTCTGTACCAGAGGAAAGAAGATCGGTACGGTCAGTAGCATCATTGATAAACTTTCGAATACCATACCCAGCACAATATAGATCGCCAGAATCAGAAATATCACCGTCATCGGGGATACATCGACGCTTTGTACCAGCACCAGCAGATCGCCCGGTAATCCTGCCCGGTTGATAAAGTTTGAGAAGATCAGCGCACCAATCAGCACCCCGAACAGCATTGCTGAAGTGCGTGCGGTATCGGTCAGGATATCAAACAGGCTGGCAAGAGTCAGAGAGCGACGGTATAGCGCGATGATAAAAGCGCCTCCGGCTCCGATGCCTGCCGCTTCAGTCGGGGTAAATACACCCAGATAGATGCCGCCCATCACAACAGTGAACAGGATCAGTACGCCCCATACGCCTTGCAGTGCCTGAAGACGTTCCGGCCAGCTAAGCCGTTCGCCACAGGGGCCGTCTTCCGGGTTACGCCACACAGCGAAACGTACCGCGCAAAGATAGAGCAGAATACCGATAAATCCGGGAATGAAACCGGCAGCAAACAGTTCCCGAATACTGGTTTCAGTGAGCAGACCATAGATAACAAGAATAACGCTGGGAGGGATCAGTATGCCCAGGGTGCCGCCAGCAGCAATTGACGCGGTTGCAAGTGAGTCGGCATAGCCATATTTACGCATGGGTGGCATGGCTACTTTTGCCATGGTCGCTGAGGTGGCCAGACTGGAGCCGCAGATGGCCGAAAATCCACCACAGGCAACCACCGTCGCCATCGATAGCCCCCCCTGCATATGACCTAAAAACGCATTTGATGCGCGGTATAACTGATGGGACAGTCCAGACTTTGTGACCAGATTTCCCATCAGAATGAACAGCGGAATGACAGATAGACTGTATTCCTGTGACGTATCTATAACCCGCTTGGCAGCCATGGAAAGGGCTCCGTTCCAGCGGAAGTCTGCAAATGTATCGAAATTCAGCCCCTGCAGATAGGCAAAACCAAAGAAGCCAACGGTAGCCATAGAAAAGGCGATCGGAATCCGGGCGATAACAATCAGAATTAGCAGAATTGCAAAGCCTGTCAGGGCAACAGTCATGATATATATACCTGTTTCAGATCTTGTGGATTATTCACGGGAAAGAAATAGCAACCGGTATACACCGTAGGTAATCATGCCCGCTGCTGTAATCCAGCTCATATAGGCAATATATTCAACGATTAAGCCTACAGGTAACTGGAGAAACTCGGTTACCTCATCTCGCCTGAACGAGCGTTGAGCAAGAAAGAAAATCTGTGTAGCGATAAAGTATAGCGACGACGCGATAAGAAATGCCGAGAGCAGCCCCAGCAGCTTAATTATTGTGCCGCCCAGCATACGGTCAAGAATATCGACGACAACATGCCCCCCTCGCCAGGTAATAATGGGCATCTCTGCAAATATCAGAATCGCCAGACCAATCTCGGTCAGTTCAGTCGTGCCATCGATTGAGTTGGCGAGAAAGTAGCGGCCAAATACATCCGAGCAGGTCAGCAGCATCAGTAAAAACAGTGTTATTGCAGCGATCATTTCAAGGACAAAGGCCAGCCATTTAACCGGCCCCTGTTCCTCATAATGCGCTGATATCCAGGCGCAAAAAGACATAGTCTTACTCTTTATAGCTGCGGGCAATTGAACGAAGCTCAGCCAGAGCTGATTGCGCATCGATTCCACGGTCAGCTACAGAATCGAGCCAGATCTGGTCCATGCCTTCAACCAGTTGTTGGAAGTCTGCTTCAAAGGCATCATTTTCTGATACTTTAACGAGGTTAACACCTGCTTCCTCTGCTGTTTTGAGACCAACAGCATCAGCGGAATCCCAGGCTTTACCGGCCATGGCTGACAGCTGTTCACCAGACACACTCATGATTGCGCTTCGGTCTTTCTCACTCAGGCTATCGAGAAAATCAGGGTTAATGAAGATTGAAAAACTACCCAGATACATGCCGCCAGGCAGCATGACAACATTACGGGCAACCTCATTCAGACGCAGCGTTTTTTGTTCTGCAATGGGGAGAAAAACGCCATCAACGATACCCTGTTGCAGGAGCTCATAAACTTTAGGCGCCGGAGCCCCCACAGGTGTTACGCCAAGCCGATGGCCAATTTCAGATGGAACACCACCGCCGATGCGGATCTTCTTACCCTTGAGGTCTGCCAGTGAGGTGATCGGTTCGATGGTCTGGATCTGACCGGGACCGTGAACAAACACTCCCGCAACGGTGAGTCCGTCGTGTTCATTGGCTGCAGCAAAGTATTTCTGATGAACACGCCAGTAGGCAACAGATGTTGCTTCAGCGGAAGCGCCCATCAATGGTTCTTCAACACCCAGAGCCAGTTTAAAGCGACCTGGTACATACCCGTGGTAGCTGAAGCTGGCATCGGCAACACCGTCTTCCACCAGTTCGAACAAGGTTTTAGGGTGGCCTAAACCATACTCAATTTCGAGTTTAACCCGGCCCTCTGTCGCTTCCTCGATCCATTTACCCCAGGTTGGCCATACCACTGCGTTTTGTACATGGGTAGGCGGAAGCCAGCTGGCAACGCGCATAATGGTTTCTGCCGAAGTGATATGACTGAGACTCAACAGTAAAGCCGTCAGTACCAGATACTTTGCTTTTCTTATTATAGACATAGGTTTTTCCTCTCTTAATAGTTGACTGAGATGGCTGATATAGTCATTTGATAGCACGTAAGAATGCTGCCAACCGGGCTATCAGTTATCCGATCAGCCCTTTTGCTTTCGCCATGGTCAGTGCCAGGTCTTCAATCATATCTTCCTGTCCGCCGACCGTGCCGCGACGCCCCAGTTCGACCAGCAGGTCACGTGCCTGAATGCCATATTTTGCTTCCGCCCGTTTGGCAAACAGCAGGAACGACGAGTAAACACCGGCAAAGCCCAGCGTCAGTGCATCGCGGTCCACCCGGATCGGCTGATCCATCATCGGCACCACCAGGTCTTCCGCGACATCCATAATCTTGTACAGATCGATACCGTGATCGGCTTCCATCCGCACCAGTGTGGCAACCAGCACTTCCAGCGGGGTGTTACCGGCACCGGCGCCTAAGCCTGCCACCGAACCGTCGATACGTCCGGCGCCCGCATCAATCGCCGCCAGGGAGTTGGCCACGGCCATCCCCATGTTGTGATGGCCGTGGAAACCCACCTCGATAGCAGGATCCAGCTCGGCCCGCAACAGACCGATTTTTTCGGTTACTTCATCCGGCAGCATGTAACCGGCTGAATCCGTGCAGTAGATGCAGTTGGCGCCGTAGGAAACCATCAGTTTCGCCTGCTCGAGAATCTTCTCCGGGCTGGCCATGTGCGCCATCATCAGGAAACCCACGGTATCCATCTCCAGCTTAGCCGCCAGGCCAATATGCTGTTCGGTGACATCGGCTTCGGTACAGTGACTGGCAACCCGGATGGTATTAACGCCTAAGTCTTTCGCCATGCGCAGGTGATCAACCGTTCCGATCCCCGGCAACAACAGGGCGGAGACTTTGGCGTTTTTCAGTTTTGGAATCACCGCACCGAGATACTCTTCATCACTGTGCGCCGGGAAACCGTAGTTCACCGAGGTGCCACCCAGGCCGTCACCGTGGGTCACTTCGATTAGCGGCATGCCCGCCTCATCCAGCGCGGTCGCTACAGCAACCATCTGATCCAGTGAGATCTGGTGACGTTTGGCATGCATTCCGTCCCGCAGGCTCATGTCGTGGAGTACTACTTTTTTACCTTTCAGATTCATCGTTTTTTCCTCCACTTAGCCGCGTGCTGGCAGGGTAATGTTGCCGTTCGCTGCTTCTTCAGCAAACATCTCGGCGGTGCGCAGGCCGGCTGCGGTCATGATGTCCAGGTTGCCGGCATACTTCGGCAGATAATCCCCCAGCCCCTCGACTTCCATAAACATGGACACCCGGTTGCCATCAAACACCGGACCATTCACCAGGTGATAGCCGGGCACATATTTCTGCACCTCTTTGACCATTGCATGCACCGACGCGGTAATCGCCGCCTGATCCGGCTCGCCTTCGGTGAGACAGTGCACGGTGTCACGCATCATTAATGGTGGCTCAGCGGGGTTGATAATGATGATCGCTTTACCTTTTTTCGCTCCACCGACCTTCTCCACAGCACCGGCGGTGGTGCGGGTAAACTCATCGATGTTTTTACGGGTGCCGGGACCGGCCGATTTAGAGGAGACCGTGGCGATAATCTCGCCATATTCAACCGGCTGAACCTGAGACACGGCGGCCACCATCGGGATCGTCGCCTGGCCACCACAGGTGACCATATTGACGTTCATCTCCAGGTTCTGCGCATGGGCCCGCAGATTCACCGGCGGCACGCAGAACGGGCCGATCGCGGCCGGGGTCAGGTCGATCATAATGACCCCCAGTTCGTTCAGCTTGCGGCTGTTCTCGGCATGCACATAGGCGGAGGTGGCATCAAAGGCGATACGGATATCGTCTTCGATGACGTGCGGCAGCAGACCATCGACACCCTCAGAAGTGGTTTTAATGCCCATCTCACGGGCGCGTTTGAGGCCATCTGATTCAGGGTCAATACCGACCATCCAGACCGGTTCAATCCACTCGGAACGTTGCATCTTCATCAGCAAGTCGGTGCCGATATTGCCCGGTCCGATAATCACTGCTTTTAATTTCTTCATAGGGAAAATCCTTTAAAACGAATTGTTCAGATTTCGTTATGTGGCACAGCTAAGTCTGTTCAGATGGGGTTGCTGAATTGAGTAGCAACTCTGCCTATCTCAGTAATCTGCACTTCGAACTGGTCGCCGGGTTCAACTGCCACCATAGGTCCGAGCGCGCCTGTCAGAACGATATCGCCTGCTTTAAGAGGCTGGCCCAGTTTGCTCAGGGTTCGAGCCAGCCAGACCGCAGCATTAAATGGATGCCCCAGGCATTCAGCGCCACTGCCTGAGGAGACTTCAGTACCGTTACGGGTCATGGTCATCCGGATCTTTGCCAGGTCGATTCCACCTTTCCAGCGGGTTGCATCACCCAATACAAACACACCGCTGGAAGCGTTATCTGCCACGGTATCGACAAAACGAATATTCCATTGGCAGATGCGGCTGCCGACAACTTCGATGGCGGGCATGATCCAGCCAACCGCATCAATCAGGTCTGCAAAGGTTGTATCAGCTTCGGGCAGGTCCTTACTCAGTATCAGTGCCAGTTCGGCTTCTACTTTAGGTTGCATCACCGCAGTGGCTGGAATGGCTTCGTTGTCTCCGTAGCACATATCGGCAAACAGAGTGCCAAAATCCGGCTGATCCACACCGAGTTGCTGCTGAACTTTAACGTTAGTCAGTCCGATTTTTTTGCCGACAATGCGTCGTCCGGCACGACAGGCGTGTTCGGTATTAATTTTCTGTATCTGATAGGCCGCCTCAGCATTGGTTTCGCCGATGAGCTCCCGAAGAGGGGCGATTGCCTCATTATGTCGTTCGGCGTCTCGTAAACTTTTCGCAATCAGTTCCAGGTCAATAGACATCGGTTTAATCCTGTTCAGATAAAGGGGCTGAATGAAATTCTGTGGGGCTTTTTAAATAACGTCTTTATTAGCCATCCAGAGGCTTGTATTTGAAAAATAAACAATGGGTAAATACGTGTCTGATAAATAAATAGTCAATAAATAATGTGATTTATTGGTATAGAGTGAAGCAATATTCAGGTCTTTTTTTATTCGTTTATCAGTCGCAAAAAAAAATAATGAATAGCGTAATAAATAACAGGTATGCAGTGATCAGTATGTTCATGTCGCAGCACCCTTAAAATAACCATTATTGTTTTTATAGTATTTATAATTATTGCGGCAGTATAAAAAAAACCGGGATCAGGCTACAATGAAAAACTGAACGATCGTGCACTATGTGCACATATTTCAAGAGAGTGCAGATTTGGTTTTATTAGCGAAGTGGTGGAAATATGAAGTCTGAAGTCACAGGACAGTATAAAAATGTTCGTGGCCTTACCCGGGGGCTTGATCTGCTATATCTGCTTAACCGGGCGCATGGCGGAGCCAAAATACGGGATCTTGCCCAGTGGAGTGGAATTCATCGAACGACTGTTCACCGGATACTGGAAACGCTTGCAAGCGAGGGCTATGTCAGACGAAGTCCGTCAGATGACAGCTATCAGCTGACCATTAAGGTCAGGCAGCTGAGTGACGGATTTCAGGACGCTCAGTGGATATCTCAGCTGGCAGCGCCGCTATTAGGTAAGCTATTACAAGAGGTTATATGGCCTACTGATATCTGCACGCTGGATGGAGACGCAATGGTTATCAGGGAAACGACCCATCGCTTCAGTAAGCTTTCCTTTCATCGGGATATGGTTGGCAGGCGGTTACCATTGCTGATGACGGCCACTGGAAGAGCGTATATTACTTACTGTCCGGAGGCTGAGCGCAACGACATACTTGAGCAATTACGTCAGCAGGACGACCGGCAAGGCGAGCTTGCCAATGATGAGGATTATGTTCGGCGGGTGTTGCGTCAGACCCGGGAGCAGGGCTACGGGGCTAATAATCAGGACTGGGGTGATGAGGGAAATATCGCCGCAATAGCAAGGCCTATTATGCGCCAGGATGAGGTCGTTGGCTGTCTTAATCTGGTGTATATCGCTAAAGCGATGACCACTGAAAAGGCGGCTAAAAAATATTTAAAGAAGATGAATGATGTTGTTCTTAAAATTGAGGAGCAGTTATAACTTTTTAAATATATCTAATATAAGACAGGGCTATTAAGAATATTTTAATAGCCCTGTTTAAGTTAGTTTCTTAAAAAATCTAACACCATTCGGTTAAATGTATCGGCGTGTTCCCATTGTGCCCAGTGACCGCAATTGTTAAATACATGCAGCTGAGCATTTGGGATGCCGCGAATCAGTTTCAGGCCGATATCCATTGGCACAAACCGGTCGTCGCGTCCCCAGACAACCAGCGTCTCTGCTTTGATTTCTGCCAGACGCGGACCAAAATCAGGGAACTGTTTTGGATTTGCTTCCAGGCTTTTAACGAAGTTTTCCAGGTGATCTTTACGGGACAGCATATTGTTCAGACGCAGTTGGAACATCTCTTCAGTGAGATGGCTGGAATCATAAACAAATACCGACATCATCTTTTTCAGGGTTTCGATTTCAGGATTACGATAGAGCGCCTGAATCAGTTTGATGCCCTCCGTTGGCATCGGAACAAACTGGCTTGGTCCGCCGGTACCTCCGCCCATGAGAATGAGTTTATTGACCCGCTCGGGCCAGCTCAGGGCAAATGCAACCACACTGTGACCCCCCATGGAGTTACCGATCAGGTGGGCGGTTTCGATGTCCAGGCCATCCATAAGCCCTTTAACGCAGGCGGCATTAAGGTCGGAACGGGACCCGGTACACACTACCGGGTCACTTTTTCCCCACCCTGGACAGTCCAGCAAAATAATACGGTAGCCGTCGTTCACAAAGGGTTCGATGTTACGGTTAAAGTTGGCCCAGCTGGTAGCCCCGGGGCCGGAACCATGGAGCATGATAACCGTCTGGTCACCTGTACCCAGCTCGTTATAGTGGATCTTGTAAGGGGCGCCTTGGGCAACAATGTCGATGAATTTGCTGCTTGATGTTTCGCTGATGTCGACCTGACTCATAAGTTATGCCTTCTTTAATTCTGTTTGCTTGAACGCAGCAAGCCCTGATATTCAGGGCTATATTTTTGTCTGCTTTCTGTGCTTATTGAGGAACGCTTCTGAATGCACCATTCAGATAGATCAGTGCTTCGCCGTCATCCCGTTCGCAGGTTGCCATCACTTCACAGAGAAATGCATGATGGGTGCTTTCATCAAATACTTTGATGACACGGCAATCGAAGTTAGCCAGTGTACCGTCCAGGCTTGGAGCGCCGGTCACTAACTCTCGCCATTGGCCGAATGTAAACCGCGCTTCACCATGCACCTCTTTATTCATTCCGGCAAACACTTTGGCGATCTCTTCCTGTTCACTGGCCAGAATGTTTACGCACAGAGCTCCGCTTTTCAGGATGATCTCGCTGGCCGCAACATCTTTGTTGACGAAGACAACCAGACGCGGCGGATCTGCAGTCACTGAACAAACCGCCGTTGCTGTCAGCCCCGCTTTATGTTCACCATCAGCTGCACTAATAATCGTTACACCCACAGCAAAATGACGCATACCGTAGCGATGGTCTTCAGATGAGATCGTCGGCATTGCGGCTAACTTAGTATTCGGTGTCCAGTCCAGAACCTGATTTATCTCTTTATTCATATCAGCACCCTTTTTAGTTGTAATAGCGGGAAGGAGGCTGATCTAACCTCCTGCCATGGCTGGTTATCAGGCTTTAACGCCAAATGGGTTAGGTTGAGGCAGAGGATTGCCAAGCATCTGTCCGCCCAGTAGTTCACCGATATTGTCCTGGTTCTGGGTGATATGGTTGGCGCCGACCAGAATGTCCCGCAGCTGACGTTGCATTGGGTTGGATAACCAGACGCCACGGGTCGAGGTTTTCTTGAAGATCATATGGGCTGCATCGAAGCAGTCCCCCCCGGTAAACTGATTAGTGGCGAACGTGCGGACACGTACGTCAGTCGGAACCAGTTCGCCTTTTGAAGCATACTTCCAGGCTTCCTCGGTGTTCATCAGAACCCGGGCTTCGGCACCGGTGATCTTGGCCTGGGCTTCACCCAGCTTACCTTTGATGAACGGGTCGTTGACCGCAGCGCCCACCGCCTGGTTGAGATTCTGACGGGGAACCATGTGCTCAATGTAAAGATCAGCCATCCCTTTGGCCATGCCGATGATGACGGATGATACAGCTGAGTAAAACACACCGAAAAATGGCATCTTATACAGATTATTCACATGGCCATGGGTTTCATTGCAGTAATCGCCGATGACATGGCTACGGTAAGCTGGCACAAACACTTCATTAATCAGCAATTTCTTACTGCCGGTACCGGCCAGTCCGACAACATGCCAGTCATCTTCGATGGTGAAGTCTGAACGCTGAACCCAGAAAGAGCGGAACTCCATATTGCCTTCGCTATCAGCCACCCGGCCGCCCAGAAAAGCGCCGCCTGCCGCATGGTCACAGCCGCTGGAGGTCAGCCATTCACCGTTTAGCACATAACCGCCTTCTACGGCTTTCACTGTGCCGAATGGGGCATAGGATGAAGAGATCAGAGCTGAATCATCTTCGCTCCACAGTTCATCGCCGACCACACTGTCCAACAGGCCAACCTCAAATGGGTGAACGCCCAGTACCATCACGTTCCAGGCACTTGATGGACAGCCGCGAGCCAGCTCAATCAGTACCCTGTTGAGCACGTTAGGGTTCATCTCATAGCCACCCCAGCGCTTAGGCTGAAGGATGCGGAAGAAGCCTGCATCCTGAAACGCCTGGATAGTGTCTTCAGGCACCATGCGGGCTTTCTCAACGGCTTCGGCTTTCTCTCTGAGCCAGGGAATCATCTTCCGCGCGCGTTCAACGATCTCTTCTTCAGTGGGGATCTGGACAGTCATATTGTTCATGGGGGTATCTCCTGGAATTCTAGTTATTCTCTGCGGTGTTGCTGAGCTGCGAATCAGACTGATTCGGCGCTGACAACGCCATATCCGGCAATCCATTCGTTAATTGCGCGGTAGTAATCTTTTCGGGCGGTGACGCTGCCGGTCTGGCCTATCGCGGCAAAGGCTGCTACCCAGGTTCGTACTTCGTGGGCGGAGCGTCCGGCCTGTCGGGAAATCTCTTCGATGGAGATGTCATCAATATCAGCTACCCGGCCTTCGATCAGTGTCTGGATAAAGGTCAGATCCCAGTCTTCATTGAGTGGTGTCTGCTGACACGCTTCGGAACCATAAATTTTACCGGCTGCGATAGTCCGCTCCTGTCGGGCTGCACGGAATTCAGGGGTGGGATTGCGTCCGGCAATCAGAAATTCGGCCACCTCTTCCGGAGCATCAGCGATCAGTGGTACAGGCGGTTCATGGGACAGTCCCCCGGTGCCCAGAATCAGGACTCGCTTATCCAGTCCGGCGATAAACTGACCCACCCGTTCGCCCAGTTTTCGGATGCGTGAGTAGGGGCAGAAGGGAGGGGCTACTGAGTTGATGATGATAGGCAATACCGGGTAACGGGTCAGACTGCCGGTCATCTCCTCCAGTGTCTGTGTACAACCATGATCTACCTGCAGTCGATGGGACAGGGTCATATCGATGTCGTTGGCAAACAGAAACTTAATCAGCTCCATCGCGGCGTCTGAGTCAACGCTCAGATCGCCTGGCAGACTGCTGTAATCGCCTACTGACTCGGCAGCGGTGGCAACCACAAACGGAGGCATCAGATCATAAAAAAGGCCGTTATAGTGATCCGGTGCAAACAGTACAATCAGTTCCGGATCAAATGCTTCAACCTCGGCGCGGGCGCGGGCAATAACATCATCAACCTCTTTGACGATGCTTTTATCCGGATCGTTGTAATCCCGCAGGGGGGTATGCGACAGGCATTTCAACATTACACTCATGTGTAAACTCCTAAACCTGGCCGGGAAGCGCATGTACTTTGCTTTCCGCATCTGGCCAATGCTTTATTGTTCTGCTCTCTCAGTCAGCGCTGTCAGGGCGGGTATTGGAGAGCTGGTTTATTATCTGAATATTGAGCCGTCGCTTTTTCATGTGTTACTGCCAGACTCTGCAGGTGTGAAAAGAGCGTCGTTTCAGGATGGAATCAGTGTAGTGACGGGACCGGTGTATGAGCAACGAAAAACCGTTAGGTGGTGCACTTAGTGCACGTTTTTGGTTTTTAAGTGACGTGATCTGAGGGGCTTTCTGAGTGTGAAACCGGGCGTTTATGTTCACTTATCAGGGGGTGGCACTTGCGCAGGGCAGACCTATAGCGGTATGTTAGCTGGCTGAATTCTCTGGGATAAATCTTTAAGTCAGCCCCTTAAGTCAGCTCTTTGAACTAGCTGTTTGGATCTGGTCTTTACGTCAGTGCTCAGGGTTGTTTCTTTCCCGTTTCTCTTATGTCGGTATCAACATCTCTATGTTAACGATGATCAGTATTACTGCGCCCATTTTTTTGCTGATTCTGGTTGGTTTTCTGGCCGCCAGAGGCGGTATTATCCCCCGGGAGTCACTGCCGGGTATGAGCAGCTTTGTTCTCTATCTGGCACTTCCGGTGCTGATCTTCCACAAGCTGACACAGATGGATATAGGGCAGGTTGTTGATAGTGATTATCTGCTGGTCTACGGCGCAAGCGGAGTACTGTCGTTTTTCACGGTGTTTCTTATCAGTCGGCTGATCACTGGAAACAGCATCAGCTATGCGGGTCTGAAAGGGATGGGTGGCGCGATGCCAAACAGCGTCTTTATCGGCTTTCCTGTGGCGTTGCAGTATTTTGGCTCTCCGCCAACTCAGGCCCTGGTTATGTCTCTGATGATAGAGAATATTGTGCTGTTTCCCATTGCACTGGCTTTTATGGAAACCCGTGATGATCAGGGAGCTGATCTGAAAAAACTGGTCACTACTGTGGCGCTGAGGCTGATTAAAAATCCGGTAATTATCTCAATTATCAGCGGTGTTGTGGTCTCTCTGACGGGTATCCGGATACCGCAGTTTGTCGACAGTGCGATGCAGATATTGTCCGGGTCAGCGGCACCCGTGGCGCTGATTATTATTGGCGCTTCACTGGCGGGTGCTAAGGTTACTGCCAGCATAAAAGAGATCAGTCTGATCTCCGTGTGTAAGCTGTTGCTACAGCCGGTTATCGCACTGCTGCTGGTTATTTTTGTACTGCCGGATATGGATGATACGCTGAAAAAAGCGGTGGTTATCTTCGCCGCCTCACCCATGCTGAGTGTTTATCCGATTCTGGGCTCTAAGTATGGGCATCAGGTGTTTTGCTCCGGGGTGCTGCTGATCACCACGACACTGGCGTTTTTCAGTGTCACTCTGATGCTGAGTTTACTGAGTCTTATATAAAATCTAAGAGCCCTGATAACGAGCCCTGATGACGAGCGCTTATAACGAGCCCTGATAGGAACAAATCTTCTTCAGATCGCTATAAGAGTGACGGGCCTGTAAGAGGGAAGGGTGTCGATTCTTTTTATCTATGTGATAAATATGTTAACTATTTTAAGTATCACCGCGCCTATTTTTCTTCTGATACTGATCGGCTTTATTGTCGTTCGCACGGGAGCGCTGCCTGCCACCTCAATTCCGGGTATGAGTAGTTATCTGCTCTTTCTGGCGCTACCCTGCCTTATCTTTCAGAAAATATCCCAGCTGGATATCAGTCAGGTGGTGAATGCTGACTACCTGTTGATTTATACGATGGGTTGCCTGTTGGTATTTTTCTCGGTTTTTTTCATCAGTCGGATGGTGTTGCGAGACAGTATCAGCTTCGCCGCATTAAAAGGGTTTGGCGGCTCATTTCCCAATAGTGCCCTGATCGGTTTGTCCCTGATGATGCAGTATTTTGAGCATCCGCCCACGCAGGCTTTTGTGATGGTAATGCTGGTTGAAAATATTGTGCTTTTCCCGATCGCATTCGCGCTGATGGAAACAACCCCGGAATCGGGTGCAGACCTGAAAAAAACGATCTGTACAGTCGGGGTCAGGCTGCTAAAAAATCCAATCATTATTGCTGTTGTAACCGGTGCCCTGGCTTCGCTGATGCACTTTAATCCTCCCGCTTTTATTGCCCGGGTGATGGACCTGCTTGCCAGTTCTGTGGCACCGGTGGCGCTGGTGATTATTGGCGGCTCTCTGGTGGGCTCTCAGGTGCGGGCAAGCGCCCGGGATCTGTTGCTGATTTCAGGCTTCAAGCTGGTGCTTCACCCATTGCTGGTGTTATTTATGGTAGTGTTTATTGTGCCGGATATGGACAGCTCACTAAAGCAGGCGGCCGTTATCTTCGCCGCCAGCCCGATGATGAGTATGTATCCGGTAATCGGCGGCCAGTACGGTCAACAGGCTTATTGTGCAGGACTGCTGCTGGTGACAACGGTGTTTGGTTTTTTCAGTATCAGTCTGATGCTGAGCTTGCTTAGTCTTATATAGTGACAGGTCAGGGGCGAGGATGAAGGTCAGGGATATTGAGCAACAATTTATTCGTCTGCCCGGGATGCCGCAGATGGAACTGCGTTCTACATGGGATAGCCAGCAGGGGTATAAATCCCATAGCCACTCACAGTTTTCAATCGGCCTGCTGCACTCCGGGGAGACCTGTTTAAGCTGTAATGATGATGAACAGAAGGTCGTTGCAGGCGAGCTGGTGATCATCGAGCCCGACAGGGTTCATGCCTGTAATCCTGTTGGAAATGGTAGTCGTGGCTACTATATGCTCTATATTGAGGCCCGTTGGTGTCTGCAGTGGTTGTCATCCTTCTATGCATCTGGCGTGAACCATTTCTATTGTGAGCAGACCCTGGTCCGGGATCCGCAGGCGATAGATACCTTTGTGACACTGGTCGAACACTTACAGCGTCAGGATGGTCAGGCAATCCCGATCACGCTGGAGCGACTGGCCACGCATCTGTTGCTGCCTTACTGCAGCCCGGCAGAGGGCGACCGTGTTATCGATCATCGCTGTGTTGAGCTAAAACAGCGTTTGCTGGCCGATCTTCAAAACCCTCCGACGCTGGCTGACCTTGCCGCCATCAGCGACTGCACCCCTGAGGCGGTGATCAGGATGTTCCGGCGTCATTACGGTATAACCCCGAAGGCTTTTGTAAATAATGCCCGTATTGAGCAGGCAAAGCTGTTGCTACGTGAAGGTGTACCGATTGTTGATGTGGCGGGGCAACTGGGGTTTTTCGATCAGAGCCAGTTTCACCGCACCTTTGTTAACTACACCGCGTCTACGCCTGGACAGTATCAGCAAAGCCAGTAACGAAAGGTCGGCATTGAAAGCCCGATCAATTTTGCACAATCATTCTCCGTCCTGATCTGCCAGACTTCCTGCCTGAACTGACTGGTATTGGAGTCCCTATGTCCCTGGAATATATGTCCCTGGAATATTTTATCCCCGCAGCTTTTCCTGCACTGGCTCTGGCTCACTTTGTGGCGCTGTTAAGCCAGGGCCAGGACTTTTTTCTCATCAGCGCCAATGCCATACGTCATGGTCTGGCCGGTAGCCGTTTTATCTGTCTTGGCGTCGCTTTGGGCAACGGGCTCTATATCGCTATTGCTATACTGGGCTGGAGTGGCATCCGGGATAACCCTGAGCTATTCAGGATTATTGAAACACTGGGGGCGATCTATCTGTTGTGGATCGGTATACAGCTGCTGCGCAGCCGGGCGGGAGGACTGGTTCCCACTGAATCGGTTGGACAGGCTCCCGGTTCAGGGCGGCAATTGGTCCTCGGATTCAACTCGGCACTGTTAAACCCCAAAAATGCATTGTTCTATATGAGTCTGATGACGGTTATTCTCGGAGCGGATGTGACACTGCTGCAACAGGTTTTTTCGGGGTTGTGGATGTTTCTGGCGGTGCTGCTGTGGGATCTGCTGGTGGCCCGGGCAATCGGACAGCAGCGGGTCAGAGCGTTGCTGGGTCAGCGTATCCATCTGATTGAGCGGGGGGCGGGGGCCGTGCTGATGACTTTTGGTATTGGATTGTTTCTGCAATCAGGCCGTTAGCTACTACAGTCTTCATGGCTCAGCGGTTACTATGTCCCTCTTATGAGGTTCAGAGGGAACAGAATGCCATCAATAATTCGTGTCAGTGGGCTGACAAAAACCTATGCGTCGGGGTTTACTGCACTGCAGAATATCGATCTTGATATCCATCGGGGCGAGATCTTCGCGCTACTGGGGCCGAACGGCGCAGGAAAGACCACGCTGATCAGTATCATCTGCGGTATTAGCAGCCCCTCGCAAGGTTCTGTGCTGGCCGATGGCTTCGATATTGTCAGAGATTATCGTGCGGCGCGCAGTAAGATCGGTCTGGTACCGCAGGAACTGTGCAGTGATGCGTTTGAAAATGTCTGGTCGGCAGTGAACTTCAGTCGCGGCTTGTTCGGTAAACCCTCAAACCCTGAATATATCGAGAAACTGCTGCGTCAGCTCTCTCTGTGGGATAAAAAGGATGCCCAGATGAGGGAGTTGTCCGGGGGGATGAAACGCCGGGTGATGATTGCCAAGGCGCTCTCCCATGAGCCGGATATTTTGTTTCTCGATGAGCCTACCGCCGGTGTCGATGTTGAGTTGCGCAAGGATATGTGGGAGATGGTAAGGCAGCTGCAAAAGCAGGGTGTTACCATTATTCTGACCACCCACTATATCGAGGAAGCCGAAGAGATGGCTGACCGCATCGGCGTTATCCGCAAGGGTAAAATTCTGCTGGTGGAAGAGAAGCAGGCGCTGATGGATAAGCTGGGCAGTAAGCAACTGAGTATCCGGCTGCAGGAGCCTGTCAGTGAAATCCCTGAAGCGCTGGCGGAGTTCAGTCTGCAGCTGGACACGGACGGCGATACCCTGTCGTATCGTTACGATAGTCGTCAGGAGAGTGACAGTATCGCCCGGTTACTGCGCAAGCTTACTGAGCAGGGGCTGGAGATCCGTGATCTGCATTCCAGTGAAAGTTCACTTGAACAGATCTTTGTCAGCCTGGTTCATGAGAAGGAGCAGTAGGATGAATCTGTATGCAATCCGGGCCATCTATAAATTTGAGATGGCACGTACTTTCCGAACGCTGATGCAGAGCATTGCGTCCCCTGTGCTTTCAACCTCGCTTTACTTTATCGTTTTCGGAACAGCGATCGGTTCCCGGATGGGGAATATTGACGGGATCAGCTACGGCGCGTTTATTATTCCGGGACTGGTGATGTTGTCACTGCTGAGTGAAAGTATCTCCAATGCCTCCTTTGGTATCTTCTTTCCTAAGTTTTCCGGCACGATCTATGAAGTGTTATCTGCGCCGGTTTCCTCCATGGAGATTGTGATCGGTTATGTCGGTGCTGCGGCCACGAAATCGGTCACTCTGGGGTTGCTGATATTGCTGACGGCTCAACTGTTTGTGGATTACCACATTCAGCACCCGGTGTGGATGCTGGCGTTTCTGATACTGACGGCAATTACCTTTAGTCTGTTTGGCTTTATTATTGGTATCTGGGCCGATGACTTTCAGAAACTACAGGTGATCCCGTTGATGGTGATCACTCCGCTGACGTTTCTGGGTGGGGCTTTCTACTCTATCAGTATGCTGCCGGAACCCTGGCAAACCCTGACACTGTTTAACCCGGTGGTTTATCTGATCAGTGGTTTCCGCTGGGCATTTTATGGGGTCGCTGATGTTAATGTAGCCGTCAGTCTGGGGATGACGATGGTGTTTCTGCTGATCTGTCTGACCGTAGTCTGGTGGATCTTTCGTACCGGGTATCGTATCAGGACCTAGACTAGCAGGGCTTAATTTCAGAGCTCTCAATTTCAGAGTTCAAATTCAGAGCTTAAGTTCAGAATGTAGTCTGTCAGGGCCTGGTGAAGCATACCGGGCCTGTCATTCAGATCACGCTTTTGTTGGCGATGCCGGGCGATGGATGAGTCACTCTATCTCTACAGGCTCGGTTATCAGAGATAGCTGCCCAAATTTTGGACTATTCGCGAGACAGCGGCGTTGATCCGTCATTGAATCAGATCGCGAAAATGGGGTGGTCGTATTGAACAGGGGGAGGCTTTTACACAGGAAGATCGTAATAAAGAAGAGTATTACGAAGAGGGTTAATCGTTACAAGGTATAAAAATGAACAGATCCGGGCGAATCAGCTCCAACGATGAGTTGTATGCAGCGAGGCCTGATTCAGTATAGCGCTCAGGCTTTGCTGCATATTAACCGGCATCGTTTTAATGTCCGTAGGCTGAGTTAGTGCTCTGAACAGGCTTGGTTTTGAACAGCTTCAGTGCAGCAGCAAAAATCGCTTTGATATTCTCTTTTCTTGTCTGACGCTTCTCGATAATACGAGCCTGTTCCATTTCACGCGCCATACGCAGGAAGTATTCACGCTCAGTTTCTGGTTGGTTCTGTTGCTGTTTGTTATAAAGATCGATGTAGTAAAAAGTAGTTAACATGACTATATTCCTGTTTCTTGCACTATCTTGGTGCTTTTTTGATGCAGGTATTGTTTATCTGCATCTTGCTAGTGCGGTTTGTGTGTATGCGCGCAGATTATCCAGAAATGGTCGTGGTGACAAAGTATACTTTTTCATCTGAATGATGAGTTTTTCTAATCATTTAATGGCGTTAAACGGGCTCGGTTTTTTCTTATAGTGAGCTATATCATTGTTTAAATCTTTTTGGTTAAAGAATGAGCTGAGCTGTCTTGTATAAAGCACCTGCTGAACAACACGTCTGACCGTGCTGTTTTTTGAATTGTTTTTGGTCTATTTTGGTGCGTTTCTGTATGGTGTTGTTGTTTTTGATCGTGTAGCTGAGTTGATTAATGCTTATGTGTTACATAAAAGGGCTAAATAACAACAGGTTATATCTGATCGTTCAGAGGTGTCCTCTGCATTAGGGTTTTACAATTCATTTCAAAGGCGAACGGCGGATCACCAACCAACAATCACCGATTCCGCTTAGCTTGATACATTTCGTTATTTCTGAGAAAGATTGCAGCAAAACTCCTGTTGTTAAATAGCCGCTACGCAACTATGTCCTGCCCGGCGGAGAGAACCGGTCCGGGACTGGCTGCCTGGTTTGTCTCTGTCAGACAAACCGAGCGAAATTAATTTCAGGAATAATAACAATGTCGTTGAAGACTCGAGAGTTCGGTGCTGAGCAGCCTTACTGGCCTGCAGGTCCTTTCAAAATCAGACTACCTTTCATTCACTATCGCTGGGAAACCCCTGAAATGATTCAGGGACTGATCATGTTTGTGGTTGGCCTTGCGATGATCCCCCTGCTGGAAAAATATCTGGGTATGCCCTATGAAGCAGCCCTGGCGTTTACTTTTGTTGCCGGACTGGGGTATATCCTGCCTGCCTTGCTGGGTGTGCCGCTGGTGCCTGGCTGGATAACGCCGGCAATACCGGTGGTGTTGCTCTACCTCAAAGGGTTTGAGCCGGGTCCGGAAGCGATCAAAGCGTTGTTCGCTCTGCAGCTGGAAGTAACCATCATCTTTCTGTTTCTCGGCGTTACCCGGCTGGGTTCAAAGCTGGTGGAGGTTATCCCTAACTCGCTGAAGTCGGGCATTATTATCGGTGCCGGTATTGCGGCAATGATGGGCGAACTGAAAGTCGGCGGGCGGATCGATGCGACACCGGTATCGTTGATTATCGGTTCACTGATCTCCGCTTATATACTGTTCTCGCTCTCCTTTAAAAACGTAGTTGATGCCAACCCATTGGCGAAAAAGATCGCTAACTTCGGTATGGTGCCGGGAATGATTTTGGCGATGGTCGTTGGCTGGAGTGTGGGTGAATATCCGCTACCGGATATTCAGTGGGGTATCACCAATCCAGACTTTGCCCTGATGTGGCAGTATCTTATTTTTTCTGTCGGCTTTCCTGGCTGGGATGTTTTCCTGCTGGCGATTCCGACCGCCATTATCGCCTACGTGATCGCCTTTGGTGACATCATCGTTGGCTTTACTCTGGTTAAGCGGGTCGATCATCTGCGCGCTGATGAAAGCATTGAGGACAGTGTCGATCGGGTACATCTGGTGACCGCTATTCGTAATGGTATGCATGCGTTTCTGGCACCCTGGCCGGGTCTGGCCGGTCCTCTCTGGACGGCTGCCCATGCGACAGTTGCCGAGCGCTATGCAATGGGGCGTAAGGCGATGGATTCGATCTACAGTGGTGGCGGCACGTTCTGGATCACCGGTCTGGTCGCGCTGTTTGTTCTGCCGCTGGTAACCCTGTTTAAACCGGTACTGCCGATTGCGCTGTCGCTGACACTGGTGTTGACCGCTTATATCTGCATTATGGTGGGGATGGAACAGCTGAAAAACTCAGTCGAGCGGGGCGTGGCCGGTATCGTTGCGGTAACCCTGGCGATGCCTGACCCTCAGTCCACGGTGTATGCGGTGGCGATCGGTCTGATTCTCTACTTCCTGATCGAGCGGCCTAAACTGTTGGGCAAGCACAATCCTGAGGATGAAGTCATCTTTGCCGATGGTGAAGAGGAGGTTCAGGGTGAAGCCGCCAGGGCGGCTGCTCAGTCAGAGAAGTCCCGCTCAGAAACCGTTTAAGCGTGTTGTTTGAGTGCTGTTTTTGTAAGAGTTGTTGCTGACGGCGCCTGTAAGGTTGTCTGTGAGTGCTCTTTGTAAGCGCTCTCTGTACGTGCTTTGACTAAGAACCCCCAGTAAGACCAAACCCGGCGTTTGCCGGGTTTTTTTATGCTTGTTCGTCGGTGATAAAGCAGTCAGGGACTCCAGTTTACATCGGTGGTCAGGATATATCCTACGCCGTAGATCGTTTTGATTATCTCAGGGTTTTTTGGGTCCTGTTCGACTTTCTTGCGCACCCGGGACATTCTGACATCAATGCTGCGGTCAAATGGTCCGGTGCTTTCCCCCATCAGCTGATCTCTTGAAAGAATGGTTTTAGGTGCTTTGAGCAATTTGATCAGCAACACATGCTCTGCCGAGCTGAGTTCTGACTGCTTGCCTTCCGTCGTGATCAGGGTGAGTGTTTTGGGATCATAGGTCAGATTGGCAAAGCGTGCGGTGCGGGTCTCAGTTTTGGGATCCGGCCCGCTATTTTCCAGTCGCCTGACTAAACTGTTAACCCGGGCGACCAGCTCTCGTGGGATGAAGGGCTTAACAATATAGTCGTCGGCTCCGAGTTCCAGTCCCAGCACTTTGTCGGGTACGCTGTTGCGTCCCGAGAGGATCATGACGCCAACATTATGCGTGTCACACAGTTGTTTAACCAGTTCCATACCGTCCATATCGGGCAGGCCAAGATCGATAATACAGAGTGCCGGCGGACGGGTGCGAATCGCGTGACAGGCTTGGGTTCCGGTGGTGAAACTGCGAACACAGTAGCCGAACTGTTGCAGCTCCTGGCTAACCAGCTGGCAGATATCCTGCTCATCATCGATTACATAGATCATTTTATTATTATTCAAGGTTTGCCTCCGCAAAGAAAGAAGCGGCGGGAGGTACATACTGTGCCTGGTTTATCGCTTCTCGCTATCATGAAATGCCTTTTTCAAGTCTGCTATCCCAAAGGGTTTGCTCAACAACAGAAAAGCCGGATTGATCGGCTTATCTCTGCTCTGCTGGTAGGAATATCCACTGATCAGGATGATTCTGCAACGGTTATCGTTCAGGTGCAGCCAGTCCGCCAGTTCAATTCCGTTGATGCTGCCCGGCAGCATGACGTCGGATACCAGGGCATAGAGCTCCGGCAGCAACGGTATCAGCCGTTGGGCTTCTTCGGCGCTATGGGTGTCAATCACATCAAAACCCAGATCGATCAGTTGCTGACGAACCACCGAGCGCACATCCGGATCATCCTCAACCAGGCAGACAAGTTTACCCTCTTGCTTGAGGGCGCGCTCTTGGACCTCTGTCGAATCTTTTGGACTATTGTCTTCAGCAACTTTTGCCGGCAGCAGAAGGGTGATGGTCGCTCCCCGGTTCGGAGCGTTCTGAATGCTGATATAGCCTCTGGACTGTTTAACGAAACCGTACACCATACTCAGTCCCAGTCCTGAGCCTGCGCCGTTACTTTTGCTGGTGAAAAAGGGTTCGAAACACTGCAGCAGGGCCTGGTTGCTGAAGCCGGAGCCGGTATCACTGATGCAGATTTCACAGTAGGTACCCGGCTCTACCAGTTCATCCATTACCAGGCGATTGGCGACCTCAATGCTCTGGGTTGTGAAGCTGATCTCGCCACCCTCGGGCATCGCATCCCGGGCGTTGAACACGATATTTACCAGCGCATCCTCCAGTCTGCCGGGGTCAGCAAAGGGCTGCAGGCTGGATGGGGTGTTATTTATACTGACAGTGATGTTATCCGGCAGTGAGCTGGACAGCAGTTCGACAGAGTCTCTGAGCATCTGCCCGATATCTATCAGTGTTGGTGAGAGCGGCTGTCTGCGGGAAAACGATAGCAGCCGGCTGGTGATATCGGCCCCGCGCCGGGTGGCCCGGATCGCGGGTTCAAGATAATGCCGCAGCTGATCATCTTCGGCATAACGGTCGCCTACCGAGTGCAGGTTGCCAAGAATAATTGTCAGCAGGTTATTGAAGTCATGGGCCAGACCGCCTGCCATCTGCCCGACAGCGTTCATCCGTTGTGCTTCATTTAGCTGGCGCTCGGCATCCTTCTCGGTGGTGATATCAAAGGTCAGTATCAGAATGCCATTCACCTTTCTGTCGGGGTTAAAGCAGGGGATCAGAGTGCGCTTACAGATGATCTGCCGTTGCTGGTGGTGTTCTGTATATTCGCCCGCGGTTTGTTGTCCGTTAAGTGCGGTTCTGATCTGCTTCTGAATCCGCTGGAAGCACTCGTCGCCGATAATCTCCTGCAGGGGTTTGTTGATCATGCGGGCCTTGTCCTGCTGAAATGTATCGGCAAACACCCGGTTAACGAAGAGAATGTTAAGGCTGGTATCGAGATAAGCGATCTGCGCGGGCAGGGCGTCGAGAATCTGCCGTTGGCGCTGCTCAGACTGTGCCAGTGCCTCTTTGGCACTGGCCATCGATTCTGATGCGATGATCAGTTGCTGATTTTTTTCGGCCAATGCGTGGGTGCGTTGTTCAACTTTACTGTCCAGATTTTTGATCGAGTCGCGCAGACGTTCCACCATCGTATCGAAGGTATGGGCCAGCAGTCCCACCTCATCATTACGACGGATACCGCTTTTAGCTGATAGCTCTCCCTCGGAGACTCTGACGGCGGTATCGGCCAGCCGCTTAATCGGCTGGGTGATCCACTGACTGAATAGCAGCATCAGCAACAACGCCACAAAGAGGGCGATCACGGCGATAGTGATGATTCTTTCTGTCAGCAGTTCGGCGCTGCTGCGCAGTTCATCCACATAGACTGAAGAGCATATATACCAGTCAAATCCTGGCAGATAACGAACCAGCGAAAGCTTCTCATAGCTGTAGTTTCCGGGGTCATCGGGCCGGTCCCATTTGTAGTACAGTTCCTGACCGGTATTGGCAACCTGTATCAGATCCTCAGCGATAGAGTTTCCGGTGACCGGATTGGTCAGTGTAAGAAAGTTTTTGCCGGCAATATTGGCATTCGGATGGATCAGCATATTGGTGCTGGCATCAAATACAAACAGGTAGCCGGTAGAGGCAATTTTTATCTCTTTTATCCCTTCACGCAGTTCAATCAGGGCCTCACTGCGGATACGTTCGATATCGGCATCCAGATCATCCAGATAAACCCCCGAACCAATAACAAAGCCTTTTTGCGGGAAGTTTTTAACAAAGGATACCTTGTCCAGCGGCTTCTCAGAGTCGAGTCGGTTCCATTTATACTGATAGAAACCCTCTCCCTGGCTCAGCGCCAGATCGATCACCGCACGAACCGCTGTACCGCCATCGTTGGTTTGAACTGTCGCCGTGTCTTTGCCCTGATAGCGCGGGTCGGGATGGGACAGCAGAATACCGTTCTGGTCGGCGATCCAGATATAGTCATTCTCGCCATATTTAAAACTTCTCAGCTGCTCAAATGCTACCTGACGAGCCTGGCTTTCACTGAGACCGTTGTGGCGTGCTTCAGTGACGGCGCTCTCGAAAAAGGAGTCGGCCAGATCAACCACGGTGCGCAGACGCTTCTTGTGGGATTCAAGCGCCTGGCTGCGGTATTTTTTTGTATCTGCGTACATTTTATTGGCGAGGGAAAATACGCTGTTCAGTGCAATGGCGCTGGAGTTTCGTTCAATCTCGAATACCTTCTTCTTGATCACCGGTACCGAATAAAAGTACACCGTGACAAATATCATCGAGATGATTATCAGCAGGGTAACGAAGAAGCGTTGCATGAGTTTCGATCTGAAAAGCATAGTGCTGTCGTCTTGTAGCGTATTGTTTTTGTTGTGCTGTCATTCTATAGGAAATATGAGTCTGTCAAACCGGTTGTTACATTTCGTCAGATTTCAGACAAATTGAGGTAATGATTATGAGCTCTAATGTGGATTAAACACAGAACAAATACTGTGACGTATAACAATAAAAACTGACTACCTAAAGTCAGAAGAGAGTAAAGATGCCTTCTCTTTATCCGCATGATTATTTCACTGCCGCACTGAACCGTTATGGCTCGGCGACGGTACTCTGCTGCTGGTTAATCTTCCTGAGTTTTCGCACCGTTAATCCCACCTGTTGTAATGATAACGACTGAAGTGCTGACTGCCAGATTTAACCGGAATGCGCCCGTTCAGGGGCTTTAATGGAATTCTATTTCAGATTGACTGGCCGGGCTTAACTACTGAGCTACCGGTCGAAAACAGGTACAGGAAAATACAATGTCAGAACATCATAATGTTTATAACCAGTCCCTTGATCAGAATCAGGCAAACTTTATGGCACTTACGCCGCTGAGTTTTCTTGAGCGCAGCGCTAAGGTCTACCCGCAGCGTATTGCGACGGTGCACGGCACGGTTCGCCGAACCTGGGCTGAAACCTATCAGCGTTGCTGCCAGCTGGCCAGTGCCCTGGTGAAGCGGGGGATCGGCAGAGGAGATACCGTATCAATCATTGCACCTAACCTGCCGGAACATTTCGAATCTCATTTTGGCGTACCGATGAGTGGCGCTGTTCTGAACTCCATTAATACCCGGCTGGATGCAGAAGCGATTGCGTTTGTATTGCAGCATGCGGAATCCAGGGTGCTGATTACTGAGCGTGAATTTTCCGCTGTGGTGCGTAAAGCCCTGAAAATGATCGGTAAAAAAATTCTGGTGATCGATATTGATGATCCGACCTATGCTGAAGGCGAGCTGATTGGTGATCTGACGTACGATGCTTTTCTGTCCGAAGGTGATGCTTCTTTTGTCGGTGTAAAACCTTCAGATGAGTGGGATGCAATTACCCTCAACTACACCTCCGGTACCACCGGAGATCCGAAAGGGGTGGTTTATCATCATCGCGGCGCTTACCTGAATGCGGTGAGTAATATCGTTTCCTGGGATATGGGCCAGCACCCGGTATATCTGTGGACACTGCCGATGTTCCACTGTAATGGCTGGTGTTTCCCCTGGTCGATTGCGGCTGCTGCGGGCACCAGTGTCAGTCTGCGACATGTCCGTGCCGATATGATCTTTGAACAGATAAAAGAGCAGAAAGTGAACCACTTCTGTGGCGCACCTATCGTGTTGAATATGCTCAACTCTGCACCGCAGGCGATGAAAGAGGGGATCGATCATCAGGTCAAGGTCATGACTGCGGGCGCAGCGCCACCCGCTTCAGTTATTCAGGGTATGGAGGAGCTTGGCTTCAGGGTGACGCATGTTTATGGTCTCACTGAAACCTATGGCCCCTCAGTGGTCTGTGCCTGGCATGAAGAGTGGGATGCGTATGACGAAGAGAAAAAGTCCCGTCTGAAATCCCGTCAGGGAGTGCGTGCACCGATGCTGGACGGGTTGATGGTCGCGCATCCGGATACACTGGAACCTGTACCGCAGGATGGTGAAACCATTGGCGAGATCTTTATGCAGGGCAACCTGGTGATGAAAGGTTATCTGAAGAACCCATCTACCACTGATGAAGCGTTTAAGGGCGGGTGGTTTCATTCCGGCGATCTGGCGGTGTGGCATGCTGATGGCTATATCGAGATAAAGGACCGTTCCAAGGATGTGATCATCTCCGGTGGTGAAAATATCTCCAGTATCGAGGTTGAAGATGTGCTCTACCGTCATCCTAAAATTCAGGATGCGGCAGTGGTAGCCCGGCCGGATGAGAAATGGGGTGAAACGCCCTGTGCGTTTATAACCACCACCGAGGGCGAAACGGTGACGGAGCAGGAGATTATCGATTTCTGCCGGGCCAACATGGCGCACTTTAAAACCCCTAAACGCGTGGTTGTGGGTGATCTGCCGAAAACCTCTACCGGTAAGATCCAGAAGTTTATTCTGCGCCAGAAGGCTAAAGAGCTGGAATGAGTCTACGCTGGTAACCTGTGCGGAGGAGAGTGTCTTCTCCGCAGCTCAATGTCAGACGGAAAAATAATAATGAAGATCACCGTAATACTGACACCCGAAGCCTCAGAGGGTGATAAGCCCGCTCTGGGGAATCAGGCGCAGGAAAGTATCAGAGAAGCGTTAAAGCTGAAACTGAGTGGCCATGCTCAAGAGATCGTAGTTGTCTCAATCGGACAGCCTTTAAGTGAGACTCAGCGCGTCAGACTGTTGCTGCAGGGCGTTGACTCTACGCTGTTCCGGGCCTGTGATCGCTGTCCTGGCGTTATGGAACTGGCTGAGCAACTGATCGGAATAATCCATAGAGAATCCCCCGATCTCATGTTTATAAGTCGGGGTGATAATGATCGTCAGAGTCAGCTGGGGAATATGCTGGCCGAGTTGCTGGCGTTTCGCCTGTCTCAGTCTGATCCGGTCAAAGGTCAGCTTTATCGCACCCTGGTGATTCGTGAAATTGGTAGTGGAATGCACACTGTCAGGGTGTCGCTGTTACCGTCAGAGTCTGAAGATCTCAGCTGTTTCGGGGGCGAAAAAGAGTTTGGTTTCGATAACAGTCTGGTTATTCCGGGATAAAAACAGTTTCTGCGCTACTGCGGGATCTCTCCTGCGGGGGCGGAGGCTGGCAGATTTGAAAAGACTTAATTGTGGAGTAGCACCATCTGATGTGATGCCCTGCTATGCAGAATAGCATCAGACTTTTTGGGCTCTGAAAGGGGCCTTTTTTTTTATAATTTTATTAACAGATAAAAAAAACCGGTCTCTGTTAGACAGGACCGGCGAAAGCATATGGCTCTAAGGGCACGAGCCAATGAGTAAACAAGTAACTCAGGGACCACCATTATGGCGTCTTACCCTGTTGTTGACGATAGCCTGAGCAGTCAGTCTTTTGATCTAATCGGACATATGGTGGGGCAGCCTCAGCCTTTTGATTTTCGGTAGGTGCTGGGGGAAATGCCGGTCCAGTGTTTGAATGCCCGGGTAAACGCCGCGGCTTCGGCAAAGCCGAGGAGTCTGGCGATTTTGGAGATAGGCAGATTGGGCTGGCTGAGCAGATGAATCGCTTCATCCCGGCGAACACCGTCCTTGATCTCCTGAAAGCTGGTGCCTTCTTCGTCGAGTTTACGGCGCAGGGTCCGGGAGGTGGTATGCAGCTGATTGGCGATATCTTCCATGCTGGTGTCGACCATCGATTCGGCGTTTTCGAGGTAGTCCATCACCTTGCGGGTGTAAACGGGGTAATAGGATTGTCGTTTAAACCAGTCCAGCGGAGCGCGCCTTAGATAGCTGCTAAGATTTTGCAGTGTCTGTACCACTGGCGCGCTCATGATGCTCCGGTCAAAGGTCAGACTGTTGTGGGGCTGGTCGAATACAGTGGGGCAGGGAAACATTAACCGGTACTCTTCAAAGTGTGCCGGTTTCGAATGCTGAAAGCCGACCTGTTTCAGCGGGATTCGCTGGCCAATCAGCCAACTGGGAAAGCGGTGCCACAATAGCATCAGAAAATCGATCAGGGCGTGGTCCGGGTCTTTTTCCGGATGAGTCAGGTCCAGGGTGAAAATAACCCGGTCCCCCTCTTCGGTGATGGTCATATGGGATGCCGGTACCAGCAGGTTATAAAAATGGGCCGCCTGAGTGAAAACCTGCTGCAGATCGGTGCAATGGATCACCATGCGGCACATCAGCGCGAATATGCCGAAACGACAGGGCGGGCTGGCAAGGCCGAGATAGTCATCATCGCTATGGCGCAGGATCGATTGCACCAGCCGGCTCAGCTGCATCGGGGTGATACGGACTTCCTGGTTTCTGAGCAGTTCACTGTTGAGCCCGGCTTCCCGTAACAGTTGCTGTTCATTAAGTCCGTTCAGCCGTGCGCCGTTGAGCATCGCATTGGCAAAGTGGATCGAGATTGAGTGATGGTTATAGCTCATAACTGGGTACCAGAAGCATTAATGTGTTGTCCTATAATGGAGCCGTTTGTCCGATAGTATCAGAAATATCCGAAATTAAATGCTTAATTGTGTCCGAAAATATCAAACATAAGGCTTTTTTAGTTATTGTTGTCCTGGCTGGCAACAGGCAAACTAGGCTTTAATAAGAAACCGCAATCTAAAAGTGAGTGCTATGAAGATACTTGTTCCGGTAAAACGTGTTATCGACTACAACGTTAAAGTGCGGGTTAAGTCCGATAACAGTGATGTTGATCTGTCTAACGTGAAAATGGCAATGAATCCGTTCTGTGAAATCGCTGTAGAAGAAGCGGTTCGCCTGAAAGAGGCGGGTATCGCAAGTGAGATTATTGCAGTCTCTATCGGCGATAAGGCCTGCCAGGAACAGATCCGCACCGCTCTGGCACTGGGCGCTGATCGCGGCATTCAGATTGAAACCGAATCTGCACCTGATGCACTGTCTGCGGCCAAGTTACTGAAAGCCGTCGTTCAGCAAGAGCAGCCTCAACTGATCATCATGGGTAAGCAATCAATCGATTCCGATAACAACCAGACCGGCCAGATGCTGGCGGCGCTGCTGGATTATCCTCAGGCAACCTTTGCCTCTGAAGTTAAAGTGGAAGGCGATAAGGTACAGGTGACCCGTGAAGTGGACGGTGGTTTGCAGACTCTGGAACTGGATCTGCCGGCAGTCATCACCACTGACCTGCGTCTCAACGAGCCCCGTTACGCTTCCCTGCCCAACATCATGAAAGCCAAGCGTAAACCGCTGGACGTTAAGGCGCCGGCTGATCTGGGTGTTGAAGTTGGCAACAAAGTGACACTGGTTGCAGTTAACCCACCGGCAGAGCGTCAGGCGGGTATCAAGGTGGCATCAGTGAGCGAGCTGGTGGATAAGCTGAAAAACGAAGCAAAAGTAGTTTGAGGAGCGGGCAGATGACAATTCTGGTAATAGCTGAACATGATAACCAGGCACTTAAGCCTGCAACCCTGAATACCCTGGCTGCTGCACAGCAGATCGGTGGTGAAATTGAACTGCTGGTGGCGGGTCATAACTGTCAGGCGGTTGCCGACGCAGCAGCAGCGATCCCCTCTGTCGCTAAAGTGTTGCTGGCAGATAATGCTGCCTACGAGCATCAGCTGGCGGAAAATATTGCCAAGCTGATCGTTGCACTGGTCAGCGGCCACAGCCACATTCTGGCGCCGGCTACCACCAGTGGTAAGAACTACCTGCCACGGGTTGCTGCACTGCTGGATGTCAATCAGCTGTCTGACGTGATCGCGGTTGAAGCTGCCGATACTTTCCAGCGCCCAATCTATGCAGGCAATGCTATCGCGACAGTGAAAACTGACGATGCAGTTAAACTGCTGACCATCCGTGGCACTGCGTTTGATGCGGTTGTTGCTGAGGGTGGCAGCGCAGCAATTGAAGCGGTTTCTGAGGTGTGTGATGCCGGAAACTCACGTTTTGTCGGTGAAGAACTGGCGAAATCAGACCGTCCTGAGCTGACCGCTGCATCGGTTATCGTGTCCGGTGGCCGGGGTATGGGTAACGGTGAAAACTTCGACATGCTTTACAGTCTGGCAGATAAGCTGGGCGCGGCGGTTGGCGCATCCCGTGCGGCGGTTGACGCAGGTTTTGTACCGAATGATATGCAGGTGGGTCAGACCGGTAAGGTCGTTGCCCCGGATCTGTATATCGCCGTGGGTATCTCCGGTGCGATTCAGCATCTGGCAGGAATGAAAGATTCTAAGGTCATTGTGGCCATCAATAAGGATGAAGAAGCGCCAATCTTCTCCGTTGCTGACTATGGACTGGTAGCCGATCTGTTTGATGCGGTTCCGGAACTGTCTGGCCAGATCTAAAAACTACATTACAGGTAAAGACCATGAGTGACTATAAGCACCCCCTTACAGATGCCGAGTTTGTTCTGAATGAACTGGTACAGTTCGACCAGCTGTGCGCTGACGCCGGACTGGAAGATATCAACAGCGAGCTGGCATCGGTTATTCTCACCGAAGCGGGCAAGCTGGGCTCCGGCATGCTGGCCCCGCTGAACCGTACCGGTGATCTGAATCACCCGGTGCTGGGCGAAAACGGTGTACAGCAGACCGAAGGCTTTTCAGAAGCCTATAAAGAGTATGTTGAGGGGGGCTGGGCTACGCTGACGGCTGCAGAGGAGTTTGGTGGACAGAATCTGCCTAACGTGCTCGGCACTGCAGTTAATGAAGTATGGCAGACCGCTAACCTGGCGTTTGCGCTCTGTCCTCTGCTGAGTCAGGGGGCGATTGAATCAATCAGTCACCATGGTAGTGATGACCTGAAAGAACATTACCTGCCGAAACTGGTGAGTGGTGAGTGGACCGGTACCATGAACCTGACCGAATCCGATGCGGGTACTGATCTGGCTGCGGTGAAAACCAGAGCGGTTCGCAATGGTGATCACTACCTGATCACCGGCCAGAAGATCTTTATCACCTGGGGCGACCATCAGATGACGGATAATATTCTTCATCTGGTGCTGGCTCGTCTGCCGGATGCGCCAGCGGGCGTGAAGGGTATCTCACTGTTTATCGTGCCTAAGTTCCTGCTGGATGAGAACGGCAACCCCGGTAAGCGTAACGATGCCTATGCGGTATCCCTGGAGCATAAACTGGGTATCCACGGCAGCCCGACCTGCGTTATGAGCTTTGGCGATAACGGTGGTGCGGTCGGTTATCTGGTGGGCGAGGAAAACAAAGGTCTGGCGTATATGTTCACGATGATGAACCATGCGCGTCAGGGGGTTGGCCTGCAGGGGCTGGCAGTTTCCGAGGCGGCTTATCAGCATGCGCTGCAGTATGCCAAAGACCGTATTCAGGGCACTAATAAAGATGGTAGCCGCTTCCCGATTATTCGTTTCCCGGATGTTCGCCGTATGCTGATGACGATGAAGTCCGGCACCGAAGCGATGCGGGCGCTCTGTCTTGTGGCTGCGGCCGAAGCTGATCGTGGCAACACTGCCCGGGTTGAGCTGCTGACCCCGATCGTCAAAGGCTGGGTGACAGAGTTTGCGCAGGAACTTACTTACCTGGGCGTGCAGATTCATGGCGGGATGGGCTTTATTGAAGAGACCGGTGCGGCACAGTTCTACCGTGATGCCCGGATTCTGACTATCTATGAAGGCACTACCGGTATTCAGGCACTGGATCTGGTGGGTCGTAAAACGCTGATGAACGGTGGTGAATCTCTGCAGGCACTGCTGGATGAGATGGCCGCTGACATCGCGCAGTTTGAATCTCTGGGGGGGCAGTTTACCCTCGCGGCACAACAGTGTCGTACATCACTCGATAATGGTATTGCCGCACGTCAGTGGTTGCTGGATAGTGCAGCGGATAAGAATGCACCGGGCAGTGCCAGCGTTAACTTTATGATGCTGTTTGGTTTCCTCTGTGGTGGCTGGCTGATGGCTAAAAGTGCTATACAGGCGCAGGCAAAACTTGATGCCGGTGAAGGTAATTCAGAGTTTTTGCAATCCAAGCTGGCAACCGTCCGGTTCTTCTGTGAACATATGCTGCCACGCACCCAGTCCTGTCTTGCTTCCGTGATGGCGGGCAGTGAAAGCATTATGCAACTGGATGAAGAGCAGTTATAAAACCGGTAACCGAGGATAAGAATAATGCAAAGAGAGTCGATGGAGTTTGATGTTGTTATAGTCGGTGCCGGACCGGCCGGACTGTCAACCGCATGTCGCCTGATGCAACAGGCGAATGAAGCCGGGCAGGAACTGATGGTCTGCGTGGTCGAAAAGAGTGCTGAAGTCGGCGGACATATCCTTTCCGGCGCGGTGGTTGAACCCCGCGCTCTGGATGAACTGTTCCCCGAGTGGAAAGCCCAGGGCGCACCGCTTAAAACCGAAGTGACCGAAGACCAGATCTACCTGCTGAAAAGCGGTGAGAAGGCCACCAAAATTCCTAACGGTTTAGTGCCAAAAACCATGCACAACCACGGCAACTATATTGCCAGTGTGGGTAACCTGTGCCGCTGGTTAGGTGAGCAGGCGGAGCAACTGGGGGTCGAGATCTTCCCGGGTTTCCCCGCCTCGCACATTATCTACGGTGATGATGGCCGGGTTGCCGGTATCGGCACCGGCGATATGGGGCTGGATGAAAACGGTGAGCAGAAAGACAGCTATATGCCGGGTATGGACCTGCTGGCTAAATACACCATCTTTACCGAAGGCTGTCGCGGCCATCTGGGTAAAGAGCTGATCGCCACGTTTGAACTGGATAAAGAGGCTGATGCCCAGCACTACGGTATCGGTATTAAAGAGCTGTGGGATATCCCTGCTGATAAGCACCAGCCCGGTCTGGTGCTGCACGGTGCCGGCTGGCCGCTGAGTGAAGCCAACGCCAGCGGTGGTTTCTTCCTCTATCACGCTGAAGACAATCAGGTTGTGGTGGGCCTGATCACCGATCTGAACTACGAAAATCCGCATCTGAGTCCGTTTGATGAGTTCCAGCGGATGAAACACCACCCCCTGATCTCTCAGTATCTGCAAGGCGGTAAGCGGGTGTCCTACGGTGCCCGTGCTATCACCAAAGGCGGTTTTAACGCGCTGCCGAAGATGACCATGCCCGGCGCACTGTTGCTGGGTTGCGATGCCGGAACCCTGAACTTCGCCAAGATCAAAGGCACTCATACTGCGATGAAGTCTGGTATGGTGGCAGCAGAAACCGTCTTTACCGCACTGAGTGGCGGAGACGAGGGCGGCAACGACCTGACCGTCTACGGTGAAAACTTCAAAAACTCCTGGGTCTATGACGAACTGTACAGCAGCCGAAACTTCGGTCCGGCGCTGCACAAATACGGCACCATGATCGGTGGCGCACTGAACTTTATCGACCAGAACATCTTCAGCCTGCCGTTCACCATCCGTGATAACCATGCGGACTACGCCCAGCTGAAGCCAGCGTCTGAATGTCCGGTGATCAGCTATCCGAAGCCCGATGGCGTGCTGAGTTTTGACAAACCTTCCTCGGTGTTCATCTCCAACACCAACCATGAGGAAAATCAGCCCTGTCACCTGAAACTGAAAGACAGCAGCATCCCGCTGATGCAAAACCTGCCGACGTTCAACGAACCGGCGCAGCGTTACTGTCCTGCCGGGGTCTACGAAGTGCTGGAAAACGCTGCGGGAGAGAAAGTCTTCCAGATCAACAGCCAGAACTGCGTGCACTGCAAAACCTGTGATATCAAAGACCCGGCCCAGAATATTACCTGGGTGGCGCCGGAAGGCGGCGGCGGGCCGAACTACCCTAATATGTAAAAAACAAACGCGCCTTAGGGCGCGTTTTTTACATATTAGGGTAGGTCAGAACGCGACTTTGTCGCTTGCTAGATCGGTGCTGCGCACCTGGCTAGATGTGAAATTCAGAGAGGTTGTTCACAACTTGCGAGTAGCTAGAGGCCGCTGCGCGGCAGACCGCACTGCGCCGCTTACCAGATCGCGTAGAACTTGCTCGTAGCGTGAATGCCCGTGTAGGAGCGCCTTCCAGGCGCGAAAGATATATGGGTAGAGGTGGATTTGGGCAATAAATCTGCTGCTTATTTATGCTTAGATAATTCAGAACACAAAAACGCAGACAGCAGCTTCTCCGCTTGCCAGATCGGTGCTTCGCACCTGGCTAGATGTTGCTGCGGGCTAGGGCTGCTGCGCGGTAGAGCGTGAAAATATAAGTCCCTTTTTTGAAAGTTGTTGCTCGAAAAAGCGAGGGCTTGTGGTTTTTTGCTGGAGCAACGCTAGCATACCCTCTGGGTACTAGGGGCGATCTTTTACCTCTACCTTCCTGTTCTTTTTCCTTCCCACTATGCTCCTAGTGTTCCCAATGTATAACGACTCTGAGACCTCAAAAATTAACCACAGAGAACACCGAGTACACAGAGAAAGATCCAGGCCTTTTCTTTAACTCAGAAGAGATTGAACCGCTTTCTCTGGTCTCGGGTTGACCTACAATTCGCTGTGGATAATTCCTCCTATTTTCCTGACTATATATACAGTTAATTGGGATAACTCAGAAAGACTGGCACGCTTTGTCACTCAGGGGTCTTAAAAAAAGCGCGTTTTGTTACTGGCATAACCCTTTAAAGTGGTGCAGAATCAGACAGATAAGGATATCAACAGGTGTGATTATGCGCCGGTTGAAAGTGCCAAAACGCGCATGCGCGTTTTCAGGGGATGAAAAACGACGTGCTTCAGAATTACTCTTTCAGTTCAAATAGATACATACCCCTCCGCCTTATTAGTAAGGTGTCAAAACGTGCACGCACACAATTAAAATGTTATGCAATATTAGAGTTAAGGAATTTAAATGAGTTTTGAAGTTTCTAGAAGGTATGGTCGATATTGGGATGATTGTATGGTTCTTGATGAGGTGATACAGGATTATCCTTTTCACACTACTGGCAAGAATGAAAGAGACTTTGAAAATGGTTTCGCCACTTCACTAATCGTTGCACAACGAAATTTTAACTGCAAAGTTATAACTCAGATTGATAAATCAACTACGGTAAAGTCCGTGCACTGTTTTGGGAAAAGACATCGTCCTGACATGACGCTTGATGAGAATGGCGTTGCAATCGAGTTAAAGTATATAACCTATTCAGGATTAAAAGATGCCATCGGCCAGGGGTATCTGTATCGCCTACAATATAAATTTGTATTTCTTATTCTTGTGATTAGTGAAGATCGCAAGGATATATATGAAGACATTCATACGGGAAAAGAAAAAGCACTAGAGGATACGTTGCAGCATCTGGCAGACAATATGAATATATTTACCTATATCGTTCCAGCATTTAACTTAAAACCTGCGGTAAGAAAATGCTATTCATTCTTTGAACCTGTAAATGCATAACAAGCGCGTGCACATGACCTTCGGCAACTGTCACCTTTTGTGCATGCGCACAAAAGCCGCCAGTTACCTCGGCCTGTGACGCGGGCGTTAGGAGGCATAAAGTGGGCACAGAGTCTGTTGAAGTTATTGGTGCAATCACCAAGCTAATCCCTGTCCTTGGCGGGGCGATTATCGGTGTCATAGGGGGGCTTGTTGGAACCACATATGCTCACAAGCTTTCTAAAAATACTGACAAAACTAAAGAGAAAAAATCCAAACTGGAACAACTTGTCACTGAAGTTTTTGAGGTCGACATTTGGATTAAAAAAGAAGAAAACTATTACCTTTACGGTGGTGAGGAAATATTAGAGCAATCACCTATATCAAAAATAGAAGCAATTCAGACTTTATACTTCTCTGAATTGAGCGACCAAGTGACAGATTTATCCAATCACGCCATGGACTACCGTAAGTGGCTTATCGATGGTGCCCAGCTTCGATTAGCTGCGAAATCACCCTCTCCTCCAAAAGATCATATGGATAAAATCACCACCTTTTATAATCCACTAAAGGCATCAATTAACAACGTCATCAAAAAATCCAAAGAAATTAGTGGAGATTTAAATGCCTCCTAACACATATGAGCCGTCTCGGAGTCAATAGGCGATAACGCTCTTATCTGACCGCGAAGCGGTCAGGTTTTTTCAATTAATCAGTCAGCCAGTTATCTTCGTCTGTCATTGTCGTTGCCAAAACAAGTTTGCAACAAACACATATTGAGACTCTCTTATCCCGTGCTCAACGGGTGCCTACCAATACATCATCACTGACGTAAGTAGGGGTACTAGACATTCATCGGTTAACCTGAGAAAGGCGCTATTCAAAACCGTGGAATACATTTCCAGTTAGTATCAGGCTCAGTTCAGGTGCAAACTGTTTTACTGATTGTTAATGCACGCCAGTGGAGCGTCTAATCAAAGCCAGGGGCTAATGTGCCCGGACCATAAGACCTGTTGAATGTAATAAGGGTTACCAGGCCTTCGACGGTCTCTGTTATTTCCAGAATTAAGGGGTCAAAGCCCTTTTACAGAAGAGTTGGACAGGTAAAGCGGGGATGCCCAAAAAGAGCGATTGATTGAAAAGGGCTTTGACCCCATTAATACGAGTAACCCAAGCCCTGCGTAGCCTGATCCAAAGTCATCAATGGCTGTGATGAGGCCTGACTTTTGGTAATATTCAACGATACTCCTGACGAATTCACTGTCCTCAATTTTTTCCACTTCGGTAAATTCGAACATGATTTTCGAGGTAGGAAAGCCATAGGTTTCGGCCGCTTCAAGGGTGGTTGTAAAATTGGCTAGTTCTTAAAAGGTAGTCGTCGCTGTTTAGTCAGGACAAAATTGTTTTGCGAGAAAATCCTATGACGAAGAAAGTAGTAAAGTTTGAGTTTGAGAAAGAAACGAAAAACAGTGTGCGGTATAAGGAAGTACCCGAAGAGGGAACCGCGCCCATCGTGGGCTCTTTGTATGTTCAGAAGTGGTTTGCGGGTAATAGCAAATCGATAGAGATAACGATTAGCAAAGATGACTAGTGGTAGCTTTTAAAAGAGTTGGCCCCAGAGGGAACTGATAACATATATGAGGCATGTCGCAAGCAAGCCTGTGAGTTTATCCAGATCGGAGTTTGTAACATCTAAGTTGCAGATGAAGCGTGGAGGGCGTTAATTTTTCAGTGAGCAAGCTTGTCTGATATGCGCTTCGGGACCTTTAATAAAAAGGGAGTAAGATAATTCTGCTCACCCAGCTGCTGGTGCTGAAGCGGTAGAAACAAAACTGTCCCTTTTCGGTCGGTTATGTGTGTTAGCGGACAGACGGTCAGGCGCATTCTGTATATTCTAAAATGACTTGAGCACCGGAGCTGATCTGCAAACCTTCAAAGTGTATTGCCATTGTGAGTGCTGAATGCCCAGGGATGAATTAACGATGTATCAGTGCCCGGCTCAAGACCATAAACACATCAGATAGCATCAACACCCTATATTCACCTTTAGATGAAACTCAGTTTTATCCGATACGTATGCTGTGCTTTGACCCCAGTAGGCCGAATGCTTGTAACAGCCATATCACAACACCAATGACTACGACGATGTTTTGATCTTGCGATCCATCGACAGGTACGTATTGACCAGCCAAAGCAGCTAAGATATTTTTGAATCCAGCCCATGCGAGTGAGTAAAAGATTGATGGAGCATTAAGGGGTCAAAGCCCTTTTACAGAAGAGTTTGACAGGTAAAGCGGGGATGCCCAAAAAGAGCGATTGATTGAAAAGGGCTTTGACCCCTTTAATAGTCTTGACCCCTTTAATAAGCAACGAACCACGAGCTACTCCGACGCTTTTTCTAGCAAGCGGCGCAGCCGCGTCTAACTACTAACAAGTCACGCAGTGACGTTCTAGCTTGCAACTGTTTTTTTAGCAGTGACGTCTAGCGGTGCCCTAAAACCCACTGCTGCTCGACCTGCGGCAGGCTTTCAAAGCCGGGTTTGGCAAACAGGTATCCCTGCATCAGTTCAATGCCTGCATCGCGTAACCAGAGCATCTCCTCTTTTGTCTCAATGCCCTCAGCCAGCGGGGTAATATTGAGGTCACGAAACAGGTTCAGGCAGTGTCTGACGATAGCTTGCCGGGCTTTATGCTGATTGATATTACGAATAAGTTCCATATCGAGTTTGATGATGTTTGTCTGAAAATCAGCCAGCAACCCAAGCCCTGCGTAGCCTGATCCAAAGTCATCAATGGCTGTGATGAAGCCTGACTGTTTGTAATATTCAACGATGCTTCTGACGAACTCACTGTCCTCAATCTTTTCCACTTCGGTAAATTCGAACATTATTTTAGAGGTAGGAAAGCCATAGGTTTCGGCCGCTTCAAGGGTTGTTCGAATGCAGCGTTCAGGTTTATAAATCGCGTTGGGCAGAAAGTTGATGCTCAGTACGGAATCAAGTTTTAATTTCGCCGCCAGAGCAATGGCTTTAACCCGGCAGAGCTGGTCAAACAGGTAGCGATTATCATCGTTAACCCGGGATATGATGGAGTAGGCGGATTCGTTGTTTAAACCCCGAACCAGTGCTTCATAGCCGAAGATCAGCCCTGTCTTGCAGTTTACAATGGGCTGAAAGGCCATCGTGAAATCGAAATCAAGACTGCTGTTATCTGCGCACCTGGCACACGAAAAGCGGTCAAAAACTATTGTTTTATCATTCAATTTTTCGATCTCACTGAGGTCACGGTTTATCTTTCTGTTTTTACACGCTTACCAGCCGTTCTATACAGTCTGCAGGGTATGGCATTGTTGCCCAGAGCGAACAGCGCTCTGTCTTACTTAAAAAAGCAGGCCGGGTGGTTAGCTGTGTGGTGTTACCACAGGCTTCTGTTATCAATGAATACTGGCAAAAACCCGGGATGTGCACAATAGGAGGAAGGTCGAGACTGCCCAGTCTGAGATTATCTTATGAAGCATAAGGTCAGCGGGCTGTGAAACCAGCTTGATAAGACTTTCCCAGCGACGAAAGCGGGTAACCAGCGTTTGAACAACGAACTACGCCGACGCTTTTCCTGGCAAGCGACGCAGTCGCGTCTAACGACTAGCGAGTCACGCAGTGACGTTCTAACAACTGTTTTTGTAGCAGTGACGTTCTAGCAACTCTTAGTTAGAACCCCTTCATGAGCTGGGTATAGCTATCCAGCCGGTCTGCCTGACTGTGTGTTACGGCCACCGTGGCAACCTCGTTGCAGTCAAAGGCTTTCGTCAGCTGAGTGATCTCTTCGGCACACTGTTCGGGTGTACCGACGGTATAGCCATTGAGGATGTGATCATATTCAGCCTGATGGGCCGGCGAAAATGCTTTATAACGATCCTGAACGTCTGCCGGGGTGAGGAAGGCTTCGCGGATTCCCAGCTGGGCGGCCAGTTTCCGGTATACCGCTGTACCCGCCCGCAGTCTGGCTTCCTCTTCTGTGTCGGCACAGATGCAGGCGATGGCCAGCATTCTGTTGGGCGTACCCTGGTGTTCTGCGCGTTTCCACTGTTCCAGATACTCGCTGAAGATCGACGGATGGCAGTTATCCGGATCAATAAACCTGGCCAGGGCAATGTTATACCCCAGATGGCCAGCCAGCCCGGCACTGCCGCCGCTGGAACCGAGCATCCACAGTTCGGGTTGTGGGCTGCTGTCGGGCAGGACTTTGATCTGGCTGTACGGGTTGTTTTGCGGCAGGTTGCCTTCGATAAACCCTTTGAGCAGCTGAGCCTGCTGCGCATAGAGATCGCCATGATGCGGCTGATGGGGGAATGCCAGTGCCTGGGAGGTGAGGCCGGTTCCGCCGGGCGCACGGCCAACACCAAGGTCGATACGGTCCGGAAAGAGTGTGGCCATCATCTTGAAGCATTCAGCGACTTTGAGCGGGCTGTAGTGGCTTAACATTACCCCGCCACTGCCAACCCGGATGTTATTGGTCACGCTGGCGATAGCGGTCGCCAGGATTTCCGGGCACGGGTTGGCAAAGTGGATACTGTCGTGGTGTTCTGCCACCCAGTAACGGTAGTAACCCAGTTCGTCGCACAGCTTAGCCAGCTCTATCGTCAGCTGAGGGGCTTCTATTGCGGGGTGGGAACCGTGAACCGGTGACTGATCAACAACAGACAGTTTAATGCTCATTAGAATCTCCTGAAATTATTAATATGTTAATTAATTTTGCCGGTGAGATCAATGAGGCGATCAGCGGTTGTTGATGATAGCAATATGCAGAGCTGAGATCAGATAACGTATGTTATAAGTTCTGCAGATGTCGCCTCTAACTGACGGCAACAGTCGGGAATCAGTTGGGGGGCCAGCGGTTTGCTGAACAGATAGCCCTGACCGTAATCACACTGATATGCGGTGAGCAGTTCAACGTCGATTATATCTTCAATGCCTTCTGCGACCACCTTCATTCCCAGATCATGGCCGATACCGATAATGTTTTTAACTAATCGGCTGCTGGTGTGATCTGCGGCGATCTTGCTGATAAAGCTGCGATCGATTTTGAGCGTTTGAATGGGAAGCTGCTGCAGGTGACTTAGCGATGACAGTCCGGTACCAAAGTCATCGAGGGCGATACTGATATTGTGTCGGCTGAGACCGGGCAGCATGTCCTGGGTTTCTTTCAGAATCCGCATGCTGGTGTCTTCCGTGACCTCTATCCGGATAAGCCCTTTGGGCAGGTTGTGCTGCTCCAGTGATTTATTAATGATGCCAGCCAGATCAAGTTGGTGCATTGATGGCGATATATTGATGGCAACCGGTAGAGGTTTAAAACCACCGGATCGCCATTCCTGAAGCTGGCGACATGTTTCTGCGATAACCCACTTGCCCAGGTCGTTAGCCAGCGAATATTTTTCGGCTATCTCTATAATTTCCAGGGGGGGAATAGCACCGTAGATTTCATGATTCCAGCGTAGCAGCGCTTCCAGACCAGCGACACGTGGGTTCTTAAGATCAACAATGGGCTGGTAAACCAGTTGCAGTTTCTTATATTCAAGCGCTTCGCGCAGATCTGTATGCAGTTTTTGTCTGCGATTGATCTGAACATCCATGTCGAAGTTGAATAACATCTGTCTTGAATTGACTGCCTGCTCTTTAGCTTTATACATGGCGATATCCGCCCGGGTCATCAGACTGCCGACATCTGTTCCGTGTTCAGGGTAGAGAACCGTGCCAATACTGGCACCGATGAAGCAGCTGTGCTGATCGATCGTGAACTGTGTCTCAAACAGCTGGATAATTTTGTCGGCAATAATGTTCAGACTGTTGCTGCTGCGAATCGCTGGCTGGATGATCGCGAATTCATCGCCCCCGAGACGACAGGTGAGGCAGCCATAAAGTTGATCAATGTTCTGTGCAAGCCGGTCGGAGACTGACTGTAGCAGCGTGTCGCCAATGTGATGTCCCAGGGTATCGTTGACATCTTTAAACCCATTCAGATCGATGAGGTGCAGTGCAAAGGGCTTTTTCTTCTCACAGTAACGGGTTATCTCTCGTTTGAGATACGCCCGGTTAGGAATTCCGGTCAGACTGTCGTGCTCAGCCTGATGACGGTTAAGCCGGCTCTCCCGAATGATCATCAGTAACAGCATAATACCGATGAAAATGATCCCGCTCATGAGCAGAATAAGCTGCTGCTGCAGGCTGATTACCCGACTGTCGTTACTATTAATAATTGCATTAGTGCGGTAGAAGTTCTGCAATGCCAGTCCGTCAAGTGCGTCTATCTCTGGCTGCAGTATTTGCTGTATCCGGGTGCTGTATTCAGGTTCGGTTGCCAGTCTGTTTACAATACTGTCATCAAGAGATTTAACTGTCTCAAAGGCTTTGGCTATGGTGTTTTCTGCGTTTTCGACGTTGCGTAACCGTTTGCCGTCCTCGCCCTCCATTAACACCGGAAAACGACTCCAGAGGAGATTGTAGCGCTTGTTTACCTCGTCAAAATGTTGCGGGCCCGGGGCTGACCGGTAGAGTGACAGCGAATCATAAAAGCGCCGTAATTCCAGCTTTAGCTGGAACATAGAGAAGACACTGGTGCCATAGTTCTGGTCGAGAATAGTGATTGACTGGCGCAACTGGTAAAGGCTGACTGCACCGATGATAAAAAATATCATCATCACCGATATCAGCAGGACGAGTTTCTGGCGATATTCTATGGCGATTGATGTCAGCCTCTGAGCCATCAGTCAATCTCAATTTTTGTCAGTTGCCAGATCATCCGGCCGGTGTGCAGTTCACCATTGAGTTCGGGAAATTTGTGGTGCGGCAGTATTAACCAGAGCGGTCCTTTTTCACGAACGGACAGGCGCTTGCCATCCTCACTCCAGGCCATAATCGGTTCATATTTCTCCATATAGTGTCGATCAAACTCAATGGAATAATCATTCAGTGCAGTCAGTCGTAAATGCTCACCCTTAGCGCCGACATAATCTAATACTGCGGAAAGCAGAGGCCCGTGATAGCTGTGAATGTCGTCAGACCAGCGGGTCTGAAGCGTAAAGGTATCGCTTTGAAATGCCTGAAGCTGTGCCAGATCAAAGCGGGCAGTTTTGCCATCCTGAGTGTTCTGAATGTTGCCGGTGACAGAGAGTATCACAGCGCCTTCAGGCTCGGGCAGGGGAGCTGCAGCAACGCTGAATGCAACCGTACAGGTCGTCAATAGCGCGATAATCCACTGGGTCATGAAGGATACCTTTTTGTGTAAATAAGAGATGAAAACTGATCATTGCGGTGCAGACTGCTGGTTAGCAAAGTGCAATATATCTGGTGTGTTAATGATCGAGTCAGCGTCGCTCCATGACATTAATACAGCCTAATTTACAGCCACTGCGGCTGTAAGTCAGTTGACACAATGGGTTGTATTACTCATTTTGTGTATTTCTGGCAGGTAGTCATCTGTTTCAGGTCGTTAGAGATCTCTACGAGGTTGTTATCCGGATCCCTGAAGTATGCAGACAGAATCTTTCCGGTGGCTCCGGTGCGCTCTGCCGGACCGTCGATAACCCTGACCTTGCATTTTTTAAGGTGTTCAATCGCTTCAGCCAGAGGTTGCCTGATGATAAAACAGAGGTCAGCACTACCGGGTTGAACATGACAGGCATAAGGCTCGAATTCATTGCCCAGCTGATGCAGATTAATCTTCTGATTGCCAAAGCTTAAGGCGATACGGCCTTCACCAAAGATGACTTTTTCCATACCCATTACCGAGGTGTAGAAATTTACTGTAGCAGTGATATCTCTGACGGTAAGTACCAGGTGGTCTAATCGTTCTACCTGCATGTCTGTTCCTTTTTTGCGCTTCCCCTGTGCCGGAATCGCCGGGCCAGAAAAGTGCAGGGGAGGGTCATCATAAGATTGAGCAGAAGCCCGATAATGACGCCGAAGAGCGCGCCCTCGATGGTCAGCGGTATTCCCGGTTTAAAGTTATCCAGTGTTTTTTCGAGGTAGTGGCGCCGGGAGGGGGTAAACATATAGAGGGTTTTACTCAGCAGGTTACCCTGTTCAAACACTGTTATGCCCTGGTGCAGTTCATCAAACAGATCCAGCGTTGCCAGCTTTTGTCCGGCGTCGGCCCGGACACTGGGTTCACTGTTCTGCTGGTGCTGTCTGATCATTGACCGGCTGTCAGAATAGCCAAACTGTCTGGCGGTTGCGGCATACCCTTCAACCTGCCACTTTGTTGATTCGTACATGCCAGCCAGATACTGCTGATAATGGTCGGCCAGTTGCGGTATCTGCAACGCAAGCAGCAGCGTGACGCCAAACATCAGCTTATCTAATAGTCGACCTACCACCATGAGTTTCCCGGAAAGTGAATTACAACCGAGTATAGCGGATTCACATTGCTTGTAATGAGTGCTTTTTGGCGCACGATACAGTCACTCCTATACAATCGCATCGGGGTTCTAGCGGCTCTTTTGATAGCGCCGTTCAGGTCGCCCGACACTACCATAGCTGACTTCAGCGGTGAGCTCAGAGCAACTTACCAGGTATTCCAGGTAGCGACGGGCGGTGGTCCGGCTGGCGCCGATAATTTCGCCCACCTCTTCGGCGTTCAGGGCATCGCTGCGATCGGTAAATACCTTATTGATGTTTTCCAGGGTGATTGCATCAATTCCTTTGGGAAGCCGAACCACTTCACTGGCTGTCGGCTCGTGGGACGGCGTGCTGCGGGGCAATACTTTGTCTACATCGCTCTGGGCGAGAGTGTCCAGGCTGCGAAATTTTTGCAGATGTTGCTGGTAGTTATGCAGTGTTTCCTGCAACCGTTCGAATACCAGCGGTTTCAGTATGTAGTCAAAAACCCCGCCATGCAGCGCTTCACGCAGGGTGTCCACCTCTTTTGCTGCGGTGATCATAATCACATCGATAGCCGTATTGCCGGCGCGGATCTTTCGTAGCAGGTCAAAACCGGTACCACTGGGAAACTGAATATCCAACAGCAACAGGTCGGGCTGCAGAATTTCGATCAGATCTTCGGCTTCTTCCAGTCGGTGGGCGATGCCTGCCAGTTCAAACCCTTCTATTCGTTCCAGAAAACGGCGCTGGATCTCTGCGATCTGCGGATCATCTTCGGCGATTACAACTTTTATCATCTGTGATTAAACCCATGTTATTTTTTGTTTTTGGGGATATATACGGTAAAGCGGCTACCGCCTGCGCTGCCACTCTCTATAGTTATAGTGCCACTGAGCTTATCCAGCAGATTTTTTACCAGATGCAGGCCATAGCCGTGGCCATCATTACTTTTACTGCTGAATCCTTTTTCAAAGATCTTGTCTTGTTGTTGCATCGGAATACCGGGCCCCTGGTCTTCGATTTCAAAGATCAGATCGTTGCCCAGATCGGTCATCGACAGGAGTACTTTTCCGTCGTTACCGTGATGCTTCAGGGTCGCTTCAAGCGCGTTATCAATCAGGTTGCCAATAATACTGACCAACTGCTCGCGGGGGAGTTTATCCGGCAGAGTGGTCATCTCACTTTCCGGATCGATCACCAGTGTCAGGCCCATTTCCCGGGCTCGGTTATATTTACCCAGTAAGCAACCTGCCAGCACCGGGTCTGGTACCGCTTTCATCAGCAATTTAATCAGTGCCTGGTGGCTTTGGGTTTCCTGGCCGATCAGTTGCAGCGCCTGCTCGGTTGCGCCGATCTGAATCAACCCGGCGATGGTATGAAGTTTATTGGAATATTCATGGGACTGGCTGCGCAGGGTGTCAGCGTACTGTTGAATGCGTGTCAGTTGCTGACTGACCATATCCAGTTCATCTTTGCGGCGGAAGCTCGACACTGCTCCGGTGATTTTATCGCCCTGCTTCAGCGGTAAACGGTTGGCGATAATGCAGTGATCACCCCGCCACACTTCACAGTCAAACTGAGGTTCCCCGGTTTTCAGCACGTCCAGCATGGAACTGTCGGGCAGCACTTCATCGACCTTACGGCCGATCAGGTTACTATCTTCGGGCAGTCCCAGCGTTTTGATTGCCGTCTGATTGATGGTGGTTATCTCACTGGCACAGTTAATCGCAATAATGCCTTCACGTACCGACTCCAGTGTAGCGCGTTGTTCATCAAACAGGCGGGCGATCTGCTCTGGTTCCAGTCCGAAGATCGCTTTTTTAAAGTGATTAGCAAACCAGACCGCGATGGCGGCACTGACGGCAAATGAACCAAGAATCACCAGAATCAGTGTGAGTCGGTAGCGGTTGATAATCTCAGTCACCCGGTCCAGACCGTAACCAACCGAGATTACCCCGGCAATGTTGCCATCCGCGCTGATGACCGGCGCCTTTCCGCGCATCGACCAGCCCAGCGAACCCACAGCCTTGGCTATATAGCCACGCCCTTCAATCAGTGCCGGATAGCCGGTATCGCCATCATCGTCCGCCATCGAGTGACCGACTCTCTCCGGTTTTGGGTGGGCCAGGCGAATACCATTATTATCGCCAATGACGACAAAACGGGCCCGGGTTGTGTCCGCCAGAGAGATACTCAGTGGCTGCAGATAGAGGCTGTTTTTCTGTTCTACCGCCTGAATCACATCCGGCATCGCGGCGATCGTCTTGGCGACATCCAGCGCCCGCTGACCGATCTGTTCATCGAGCGAACGTTCCAGATAGTGCAGGGCAAACAGACCGATAAATCCTGTTTGTATCAACGCCATTATCCCAAGGATCAGGATCATCCGTTGTTTAAGTTTTAACTGGCGAAGCTTCATTGTTGCTCTCATTCTCAACGCGGGTTCTTGTCGACCCTGTTCAGGATTTGTTTTAAGTCCTGCTCAGATATTAATCAATTTGCTCAGTGTTGGCCCGTAAACATTATAAACAAAATGAATTTTACGTATTAAAAAGTCTTTAAATTCATAAGCTTTATCTAAAAGCATCGGATATCTATTGTGCATATAACTATAAGAACGAGAGCTATAAGCGAGGATCTTCGAATGTATTGTAAAACGACGAATAAGAAAACCCTGATGGCTGCGCTGCTGACAACCTGTCTGACAGCGGGCGCCTCATTTCATGTTGCAGCAATGGAGAGTGTTCACTTTCTGATTCCCGGTGGCGCTGGTGGTGGCTGGGATGGTACTGCGCGTGGTACTGGTGAAGCGCTGAGTAAAGCCGGACTGGTTGACAGCATCTCTTATGAGAATATGTCCGGTGGTGGCGGCGGTAAAGCGATCGCGCATCTGATCGAAACGGCCAATCAGAAACATGACACTCTGATGGTTAACTCCACGCCTATTGTCATCCGTTCACTGTCTAAGGTGTTCCCGCAGTCGTTCCGTGATCTGACGCCTATTGCTGCCACTATCGGTGATTTTGGAGCATTCATCGTCAAGAAGGACTCCAAATACCAGAATTTTAAAGAGGTCGTTGCTGAGTTTAATGAGAACCCGCGTTCCATAAAGATAGGCGGTGGATCGGCCCGTGGCAGCATGGATCATCTGGTCGCTGCGATGGCTTTTAAAGCGGCTGGCGGTGATGCCCGTCAGGTTCGCTATGTCGCCTATGATGCTGGTGGTAAAGCGATGGCAGGTCTGCTTTCAGGTGAGACGTCGATACTGTCGACCGGTTTCAGTGAAGCACTGGCGCTGGCTGAAGCGGGTGAAGTCCGGATTCTGGTGATGACCGGTGACGAGCGTAACGAGGCCGCTCCTGATGTACCTACCCTCAAAGAGTTGGGCTATGACGCCACCTTTGTAAACTGGCGTGGTTTCTTTGCCGCTCCGGGTATCACTGACAGCGAAAAGGCTGAGTTTGTATCTACCCTGCAGAAGATGTACGACACCGATGAGTGGGAAGCAGTTCGTGCCCGTAATGGCTGGGTAGAGATCTTCAAGCCGGGTGATCAGTTCATTACGTTCCTCGAGCAGCAGGAAAAAGAGGTAGGTGACCTGATGCGGGAGCTGGGTTTCCTGAAGTAGGGCTTTACTTTGTCAGGCTGATAGCACGCTATCAGCCTGACCCTGTTGTTTTGTCTGTGTCATCTCTGTTTATTTGTTCTTCTCCGGGTCTGTATCGTCAGCGCTTAGTATAGGTAAGCCTGTGGCCCGGAGCTTTTTGTTATATCCGACAGGTTTTCGCTGTCCGGGAGTGCTTCATGATTATTACTAAAGATCACATTGGCGGACTGGTGTTTCTCTGCCTGTCACTGCTTTATGGCTATTATGCCGGGGATATACAGATGCTGCCGGGTGATGAGTTTGAACCCTTTACTGCGCGCACGGTCCCCCACACTCTGGCTATACTCGGTGGTCTTCTGTCTATGGCCTTGCTGCTGACAGCCGATCGGACTGAGAGTAAGCGTCTGAGTCTTAGCAACTACGACTTTGCGCTGGTTGCAAAGCTACTGGTGCTGATCGTTGTGTTTGGTCTGGCACTGGAGTGGACCGGTTTTATGCTGGCGACGATGTTGTTCCTGGTAGGTGGATTCTGGTTACTCGGTGAACGCAGTATAAAAACGCTGTTGATGGTTTCGGTCCCCTTTGCTGTGGGGATCTGGTTTGTGCTGGCAAAGCTGCTGGATATCTATCTGGCTCCAGGTCAGCTTTACATGAATTTATTCGGGGGCTAAGGCGATGTTAGACGGAATTTTTACCGGGCTTTCCACTGCAGTGATGCCCTTCAATCTGCTGATGGTTGTGGTGGGGTGTTTTGCCGGAACCTTTATCGGTATGTTGCCGGGCCTGGGGCCGATCTCGGCGGTCGCGCTGATGATCCCGATCACCTATGGTCTTGATCCCTCTTCCGGCATCATTCTGATGGCGGGAGTTTATTATGGTGCTGTGTTTGGCGGTTCTACCTCCTCAATACTGATCAACGCTCCGGGTTGTGCCAGCACCGTGGTGACTGCATTTGACGGTTATCCACTGGCACAGAAGAATCAGGCGGGTAAGGCACTGGCACTGGCCGCTTATTCCTCTTTTACCGGAGGCACCGTGGGTGCGCTGGCACTGCTTTTTGCCGCGCCGGCTCTGGCGAAAGTGTCTCTCAGTTTCCAGTCGACCGATTACTTTGCCCTGATGATTCTGGGACTGACAGCGGTGGCGGCCTTTTCGGGTAAAGGACAGGTGATCAAAGCACTGATCATGACTATATTTGGTCTGATGATTGCCACGGTGGGAACGGACACAACCTCCGGAGCAACCCGCTTTACCTTTGGCAGTATCGATCTGATAGATGGCATCAGCTTCCTGTTGCTGGCGATGGCGACTTTCGCGCTCACTGAAGTGGTGATGACTGTACTCAGGGGTGAGCACCGGGAAGAGGAAGAACAGGTTGATATGAGTAAGCTGGGCAGTATGAAGCTCAGTAAAGAGGAGATCAAAGAGGTCGCGCCGACGATCGCCCGGTCTTCTGTATTCGGTTTTCTGGTGGGTGTTCTGCCCGGAGCCGGTGCCACCATTGCATCTTTTCTGGCTTACGGGCTGGAGCGTAATCTGGCCTCGGCAAAAGAGAAACTGAAGTTTGGTAAGGGTTCATTGCGTGGACTGGCTGCGCCGGAGTCGGCAAACAATGCCGCGTCTACCGGTTCATTTGTTCCTCTACTGACACTGGGTATTCCCGGTTCCGGTACCACGGCTATCATGCTGGGGGCGCTGATTGCGTATGGTATTCAGCCGGGTCCGCGTCTGTTCCTGGATCATCCTGATGTGTTCTGGTCGGTGATTATCTCCATGTACTTTGGCAATCTGGTGCTGCTGATTCTGAACCTGCCGCTGATCCCGTACATCTCTAAGTTACTGGTGATTCCGCGTCCGATTCTGATCCCGATGATTCTGTTTTTCTCGATCACAGGGGTTTATCTGGTCAGCTTCAACACCTTCGATATCCAGATGATGGTGGTGATTACAGTGATTGCGATCTTCCTCAAACTGCTGGAGTTTCCGATGGCGCCGATGCTGCTGGGTTATATTCTCGGCGGCCTGATGGAGACCAACCTCAGCCGTGCGCTGGTGATCTCTGATGGCAGTCTGGCATTCCTGTGGGAACGTCCACTGACACTGTCGATCATCTCTATCGCCATCATCGTTCTGGTGGTGCCGCCTGTGCTGGATCTGTTCCGCAACCGTAAAGGTGTGCGCGGACCTGAAGTGGTGGTTAACGAAGGCGAGGGCTGATGCGCTCGTAGAGGTTGTCACGCTAAAAAAGACCTGGCTCCGGCCGGGTTTTTTTATGTCTGAAAGATGCTGTGAACAAAAAGTTTTTAATGTGATTAATGAATATTAAATCTTTTATTTTCAATAACTTCTAAAGTTTATTGGCTCTCTTTAAAGTGCTGTTAAGTCGATCCGGAACAGCCTCGGCTGATGCGGATAGCAGGCACCAATGGGATTCAGGTAACCCGAAAACCTGAGCAAAAAATATAAAAGCAATCCATCAATGATGTGGAGAACACGATGAAGAGAGTAGCTCTGACTACTGCAATTGCAGCCGCGATGCTGGCCGGTTCCGTTCAGGCAGCAACTATCTATGAAGGCAACGGCCTGAAATATGATCTTAAGGGCGACCTGCAGGTTCAGCTGCGCCAGAAGATCGGTGATAACCAGGATCAGGATCTTGAGTTTGACGATCTGGAACTGAAAAACCGGGTGACCTATAGCCTGAATGACGGGATGAGTGCATTCGCTCAGCTGGATTACAGTTTTGACAAACGCGCCAACGATCAAAGCGCTGACTCTCAGGATGGCGGCAAGCTGGAAGAGGCCTATCTGGGTCTTAAGTTTGACAATATCGCCCTGCGCCTTGGTAAGCAGAACTACTCTACTGATGAGTTTAGCGTTGAAAAGGCTTATGAAACGGTAGTTGAGGACGATATTTTCGATCTGAACGATGATGCTGGCGATGACGTTGTCCGTGTGGATGCGCAGTTCGAAAACCTGTTTGTGTCAGTCTCTACCGACCTTAAAGCAGAAGGCAATGGGGACAGCGATGGTACTAAATCCACCGATCTGTTTGTCTCGACTGCGGTGGGTGATCTGGGCTTGATGGCGGCGTATCAGAACTATCAGGAACTGGGTTCAGACTCTGTCTCTTCATGGGGTGTGGGTGTAACCTTTGATGCCGGTTTTGCCAAGTTTGGCGCGGACTACGGTTCGATGGAAGATACTGCCGATGTCTATAACCTGGTGGCATCTTTCCCGGTTGCCGATACCACTACTGTGGCTGTAGGTATTCAGAACCGCGATGAAGATGCCGGTGATGATGTGACTGGCTGGTATGCCAACGCCACCTATAAATTCCCGGAGCAGAAAGCGGTTAGCGTATTCGGAGAGATCGGTGATACTGATGCCGACAACACCGACCCGGGTTATCTGGTGGGTATGCGTATCGTCTTCTGATTATCTGCTGCGGTACCGTGATTGCGGGTTATGTGTCCTCCCCTTCGGGCATCTGATCGTATGACTGTACCGCTCATCAGCGCAGAACAAGCCCGGCATCGTTGCCGGGCTTTCTTATCTGCGGGTCAATACCGCTGCAATTAACTTGCGGCAGGCTCACGCTTTTCCAGCTTCAGGTAGTTCTCGATCCCTTTGATCTTGTCTTCGGCATGGTGGTTGACGTAGAGAACCGAGGTTTCGCTGCCCGCGCAGATCTTTTCGATCAGCGCCAGCACCAGTTGCCGGTTCATATCATCCAGCCCCAGGCAGGGTTCGTCGAGAATCAGCAGAGGAGGGTGCTTCACCATGGCCCGGGCGATCAGCAGCAAACGCTGGTCACCATAGGACAGTTTGTTGAACGGGGTATCCGCCCGGTCAGACATCCCCAGCAGCGCCAGCCATTCGTCAGCGATTTTTTTCTGCCGGTCGGTCGCTTTAGTGTACAGGCCGATACTGTCGTAGAAGCCAGAGATAATGACATTGCGCAGGCCGGTGCCCACTTTATATTCCCACTGCAGGGCGGTGGAGACGTAGCCGATAAACTGCTTAATCTGCCAGATGCTCTCGCCCTTGCCCCGCTGAAATCCAAACACAAAAATATCGTTTACATAACACTGCGGATGGTCGCCGGTGATCAGCGACAGCAGACCGGTTTTACCGCTGCCGTTAGGGCCGCTCAGCTGCCAGTGCTGATTGCGTTCGATGGTCCAGTCCAGTGAGTCGATAATCCGGTGGCCATCGTAGGTGATGTTGATGCTGTTCAGCTTAACTAATGGCTGAGCCGGGTCGAGCCTGGGAATCGCTGTTTCCGGGTCTGCACCCGGTACCTCAAGGTCTGTGGTCTTCAGGTGCAACAGCTGATACAGCTCGTTATAGGCCTGTTTGTCGTTACGGTCGATCTGATACTGCAGGCGGCCATGATCGACATAGGCGATATGGGTGACAAACTCGGGAAACTCGTCGAAGCGGTTAAGTACCAGCACCATCGGAACCGTTGTTACCAGTCCGGCAAGATACTGCTGCAGCATCTCCAGGGTGTGGGCATCCAGACCATCGAAAGGCTCGTCCAGCACCAGCAGGTCCGGCTCGCTGGCCAGCGCGCGGATCAGCATCACTTTGCGGGATTCGCCGGTGGACAGTTTGCGAAAAGCGCGGTTAACCAGTGATTCCAGCTTAAACATCTGTACCAGCTGATCGATCAGTTGCGGATTACGGTCGCCTTCGCTGAGAATCTCATGTACCGGGGTGCCCTCGGAGATAACGTCCATAATATCGGCGTCATCTTTCCTGCGTTCCCGGTCGATCAGCTCTGCCTGGGCCTCAAAAGAGACCAGTCCCACCTTTGCCGGCAGTCCTTCGAGAGTGCCGCTCAGGGTATCGCCCGCGCCTGCCAGAACAGCGGCTAATGCAGATTTTCCTGAACCGTTGGCGCCGGTAATAACCCAGTGCTGGGCGTCGTCCAGTTGCCAGTTGATCTCATCCAGCTGAAAGCGGTCATCAAAGTTAACTGTCAGATTGTCGAGGCGAATATTCATAGGAATCCGGAATCAGCGTAAAAATTGGTTATAAAGTCAAAAAAAAGGCCAGGAGATTAGTCCCGGCCTTCCGTTACCTGTGCATCATGCTCAGGTGAGATCGAAATTAAACGATCTTCTTCATGTCAGCCATATGGCCACGCAGTACTGCACCGATCGCTTCAACCGGGTGTGAACGCAGAGCAGTGTTCACTTCGATCAGGCGAGCGTTATCAACGCCAGTGTCTTCCAGGTCCAGACCCTTACCGATTACATCGGTCTTGATGCCTTTCATGAAGTCGCCCAGCAGTGGCAGGCACGCGTGGTTGTACAGGTAGCAGCCGTATTCAGCAGTATCGGAGATAGTTGCGTTCATCTCGTACAGCTTCTTACGGGCGATGGTGTTAGCGATCAGCGGAGTTTCGTGCAGTGACTCGTAGTATGCAGAATCAGCGATGATGCCAGCAGAGGTCATGGTTTCAAATGCCAGCTCAACACCCGCTTTAACCATAGCAACCATCAGGATGCCGTTGTCGAAGAATTCCTGCTCGGAGATCTCTACATCGCCAGCCGGAGTTTTCTCGAAGGCTGTTTCAGCCGTTTCTGCACGCCAGCCCAGCAGGTTCTTGTCGTCGTTAGCCCAGTCTTCCATCATAGTACGGGAGAAGGTGCCGTCCATGATGTCGTCCTGGTGCTTGTTGTACAGCGGACGCATAATCTGCTTCAGCTCTTCAGACAGATCAAATGCTTTGATCTTAGCTGGGTTAGACAGACGGTCCAGCATGTTGGTAACGCCGCCGTATTTCAGTGCTTCAGTGATGGTTTCCCAGCCGTACTGAATCAGTCGGGAAGCGTAGCCAGGGTCGATACCCTCTTCAACCATCTTGTCGAAGCACAACAGGGAGCCAGTCTGCAGCATACCGCACAGGATAGTCTGCTCACCCATCAGGTCAGATTTAACTTCAGCGATGAAAGAGGACATCAGAACGCCCGCTTTGTGACCGCCGGTACCAGCAGCATAAGCCTTAGCCAGTGCCAGACCTTCGCCTTTAGGATCGTTGTCTTCGTGAACAGCGATCAGGGTAGGAACACCGAAACCACGCACGTATTCGTTACGTACTTCAGAACCCGGGCACTTCGGTGCAACCATGATAACCGTCAGGTCTTCACGGATTTTCATACCTTCTTCAACGATGTTGAAACCGTGAGAGTAAGACAGACACGCGCCTTCTTTCATCAGTGGCATGATTGCGTTAACAACCGGGGTGTGCTGCTTATCAGGCGTCAGGTTCAGCACAACGTCAGCGGTAGGGATCAGCTCTTCGTATGTACCAACAACGAAACCGTTCTCGGTAGCATTTTTCCAAGACTGACGTTTTTCAGCGATCGCCGCTTCACGCAGTGCGTAAGAAACATCACAGCCGCTGTCACGCAGGTTCAGACCCTGAGCAAGGCCCTGAGCGCCACAACCGATAACAACCATCTTCTTGCCTTTCAGTGCTTCAACGCCATCGCCGAACTCGTTGATAGACATGAAACGGCATTTACCCAGTTGTTCCAGTTGCTCACGCAGTGGCAGCGTGTTGAAGTAGTTATTAGACATATCAGATAGTTCCGGTTAATTACGTCATAGCCTTGGTCGGTATGACTGAAAATTGGATTTAACGCCTGCCGGTGCATGATGACCGTCAGGCTTTAATTCTGGCAGGGCCAGCATTATACAGGCGGCTCTGCTGAAATTTAATAGGGCTACTCTATATAAAAACGAATCTTGCGTATATTGATATATATACATCACAGTATTGCGAAATATGAAATGCCGGGCGTTCGTGTGTCTCAGTTATCTCCGGCGACTCCGGGCTAATGGGCGCTTACACACCTCTTTTTATAAGGCCCTTCGCGCTTTACCGGGAAAGGATTCCATCGTGGTAGATAGTAGTGGAGCTATATATTGCAGGGGCCTTTAGAATCTAAAACAGACTCACCACAGAGGGCACGGAGAGCACAGAGAAAACCTGATTAATAGTGCGTCTCCGTGTCCTCTGTGCACTCTGTGGTAAAACGCTTTTTAGCGTCAAGCGTTCAGACCTCCGCCAGTTGGTTTTGGCGCAGCGTGCTGTAACGATAAGGTATCCCCAATGAAAGATCGCTTTGAAGCTCCTTTTAAGTACAGCTGAAGCTCTTTTTAAAAATAACATCCAGGCAGCGTGGCATTTTAAGCTTCTTTTAAGAACTTCTCATTAATATGGCTCCTATAGAGATCGATCATGGATATGAACGGTATTAGGAGGCTAATAGATGTCGATTCACAACTCACAACAGGTCATAAAAGTCTGGGACCCCCTTGTCAGGGTTTTTCACTGGTCACTGGCACTGTTTTTCACCATCGCTTACCTGACGGAGGACGACTTCGAAACGGTGCATTTCTATATGGGCTATGCCATCAGTGCATTGATCGTGTTTCGTCTGCTCTGGGGCGTTGTCGGGCCAAAATATGCGCGTTTTACTAATTTTGTCACCGGTAAGGAGAGGGTGGTTCGCTATCTGAAATCTCTGTTAACCGGCAAAGCTGAACATTATGTCGGCCATAATCCGGCGGGTGGCATCATGGTGGTTGCACTACTGCTGATGCTGGCACTGACCTGCTTTTTCGGTATGACACTGCTGGCTATCGACGATGCCGGCCCTCTGGCGGGCACCTTTGTCGGCAACTTTAATGAGGATCTGGTGAAAGGGATGCATGAGGTGTGTGCTAACGGCACGCTGATGCTGGTGTTTATTCATCTCGCCGGAGTGCTTATCAGCAGTTTGCTGCATCGGGAAAATCTTGTCCGCGCCATGATTACCGGCGTCAAAGTCACGAGAGCCAACGTTACGGGAGACAAAGCGAGCGGCGATACGGTAAACAGTGCGCAAAAGTCAGATGTTAAGTCAGTTAAAGGAGAGAGTCATGTCTGAAAAAAGAGGGTTGCTGGCAGGGCTGATTGCCAGTCTGGCACTGACTGCAAATGCGGGTGTTATTGATCAGAAACTGGATGAATACCGGGCAGCAGGCGCTGCAACGTTCAGTGCTGATGCCGGGCAGGCATTGTGGCAGTCGGATAATAACGGCCGCAGCTGCACCCAGTGTCACGGTGACGATCCAGCCAGCACAGGTAAGCACGCAAAAACCGGTAAGGCGATCAAGCCGATGGCACCATCGGTAAACCCCAAACGGTTTACCGACAGTAACAAGATCGATAAGTGGTTTTTGCGAAACTGCAAATGGACACTTAACCGGGAGTGCACGGCGCAGGAAAAGGGTGACTTTTTAGTGTGGATCAGGGGGCAATAAGCGTATGAAACCAGTGGCGAAAAAAATTGCGGGATATATCCGCTATGGTGTGGCAGGCAGTGTTATCGTTGCCGCATGGGGGCTGGGGCTCACGGGTGTGAGCAACGCGTCTGGCACCTATAGTGCCGGTAAAGCGACCACGGCAGAAGCGGCTATGTACCGCGAAGAGTGTGGTGCCTGTCATGTCGCCTATCCTGCGGGTTTGCTGCCAGCGGCAAGCTGGAGCACTATAATGGCTACTCTGGATGATCACTTTGGTGAAAATGCTGAAGTGTCAGCTGAATCAGCGGCAAGGATTACGGCTTATCTGACGGATAATGCGGGTAAACCCGGCCATGGAATGTTAAAAAGAATTAAGGGTGACGCGCCTTTGCGGATTACCGAGTTGCCCTACTTTGTGCGTAAGCATGATGAAGTTCCCGAGCGTATGGTCAGTGGTAATGAGGAAGTCGGTAGTTTCAGTAACTGTAATGCGTGCCATCAGCGCGCTGAAAGTGGAGACTTTGATGAGGATTCGGTTCGCATTCCTGGTTATGGCCGTTGGGATGATTAACCAGGCTTATGCCGGTTCTGATATCAGTGATGCACAGGTGCGGGAGTGGGTCGCTGCGGGCAGAATTATGTCCTTCGTTGATATCTATGCTATCAACAAGTCTCGTCTCGATGGCCGGCTGCTCGATCTTGAGGTCGAGCAGGAGGACGGCGAGATCGTCTATGAAATAGAGGTGCTGAGGGGCGATGGCGAGGTACGTGAGTTTCATATTGATGCGGTTACCGGTGCAGTGCTGAAAGAGGAACGGGACGATTGAGAATATTACTCGTCGAAGATGATCTGGAGCTGGCTGAGGGGTTGAAACGCAGTTTGCAAAAGGCCGGTTATGTTGTCGAGATGGCGCATAACGGTATCGATGGACAGTTTCTCGGTGACGAGGAGCAGTTCGATGCAGTTATTCTTGACCTTGGCTTGCCGGAAATTCCGGGGCTCGAGGTGCTCAGACACTGGCGCAAAAAGGGAAATCATGTGCCGGTTATCATTCTGACTGCCCGCGATGCCTGGCATGAGCGGGTGGATGGTCTGAATGCCGGTGCTGACGATTATCTGGGCAAACCGTTTCATGCCGATGAGGTCATTGCCCGTCTGCAGGCGGTTGTCAGACGCACCGTAGGCAAAGCGGATAATGTACTGGAATGGAAGGGGGTGCGACTGCTGCTGGCTGAACAGCAGGCGATTGCCCAGGATGGCCGGGTGATCACGCTGACATCAACCGATTTTCGGTTGCTGAGGCACTTTATGATGTATCCCGATAAGGTGCATTCCAAAAGTTATCTGAGCGAGCAGGTTTATGAAGAGGAGCAGATCAAAGACAGTAATGTGATTGAGGTCTATGTAAACCGGCTGCGTAACTATTTTGGTAAAGACTTTATTAAGACCCAGTGGGGCAAAGGATATCGGATAGGCGAGTGAACAGTGATCTGAACAACCAGTTTAAGACCCGTCCCGTGGCGAGAATATCGATCCGCAGAGAGTTGAGCCGCAGCCTGATTGTTGCCCTGTGCCTGACGATGGGGGCACTGCTGATGGTCGTTAACTGGGGTATAGGTCAGATCTCCCACGAATATATTCAGTCCCGCCTTAAACACGATGCCGAATCCATTATCGCAGCGTTGCAGTTGCAGCCCGGCACACAGACATGGGTGGTAGGCGAGCGCGGTGCGAGTACCGTTTTTCAGCGTGCACTGTCCGGGCATTACTACCTGATCACGGGGCCGGATATTGAGATCAGAAGTCGCTCACTGTGGGACTATCCGGCGGATTTTGGCCGGCTGTCCCAAGGCGAGGAAAAAAGCTTTGAGATGCCCGGTGCTAACGATCAGAACTGGCTGGTCTGGCAGTTGGGCTTCAGTAAAAATGATACCCCGTTCACCCTGACTATCATCGAAGACAGTTCGCCTCTGGATGCCCTGAAGTGGCGCTATTCGCTCTGGGCGCTGCTGGTGCTGGCCTGTGGTGCCATATCGCTGTTTTTTATGCAGCAATGGATTCTGACCCGCAACTTTCGTTATCTGGATTCAGTACGGCAGAAAATCCAGTCGTTCCGTTACGCCGAAGATAAACCCGATCTGAGCGCTGTGCCGCAGGAACTGGCCCCCCTGGCGGATGATATTGATCAGCTGTTGCAACAGTTGAAGCAGCGGGTCAGTCGTTCCCGCAACGCCCTGGGCAATCTGGCCCATGAAATCAAACGACCTTTGCAACGGCTGCAACAGTTACAGGATGAATCTGCAAACCGGTTTGCACCGGATATCAAAGCGCTGCTGGATGATATTCAGTGGCTGATTCAGCGGGAGCTGAAGCGGGCCCGGATAGTCGGTGTTTCATCGCCGGGCCGACAGACTAATCTGGCGGTCGATCTGCCCCCGCTGATCAATATACTCGGCAAGTTATACCCGGCGATCCGCATCGAGACCGATTTTTCAGCGGTTGAGACACTGCCGCAGGACCGTGATGATATGCTCGAGCTGATCGGTAATCTGCTCGACAACGCCTGTAAATATGGCCTGAGTGAGGTGCGCTTAACGGTAAAAACCTGTGATGACCGGGCGGTGATCTGTGTGCAGGATGATGGTAAAGGGTTGCCCCAGGAGAGTATCGAAAATCTTCTGCAACGGGGACAGCGTCTCGACGAACGTCAGGAGGGCGCCGGACTGGGGCTGTCGATCTGCAATGATATTATCGAAAGCTATCAGGGGCGGCTGACACTTGAAAACCGCAAACCCCACGGGATTATGGTTACCATCGAATTGCCGCTGCGCTGAATGACCGGCAGTCCGGAGATGGCCTCAGTGAAACCTGATTATTCTCAACGTTGCATGACTATTGTAAAGGAGTGTCGATGGATCAACTGCATATCGGCCAGGCACTGAACTGTCTGGCCAGCGTGGATGCCGATATTGCCCGGGCACTGCCTCACACGGGTGTTCCTGCGCCCCGGCAAAGAGCGTCAGGGTTTGCCGCGCTGCTGGCGATTATTATCGGTCAGCAGGTTTCTACCGAGGCTGCGGCGGCGATTCGGGGACGGGTCGAAACCGTGTTGGCCGAGGTTACGGCTGAACGGTTGCTGGAGACTGACGATCAGGTGTTGCGGGATGCCGGGATGTCCTGGCGTAAGATTGAATATGCCAACGGGCTGGCCAGTGCCGTTTTAACGAATAGCCTTGATCTTCACGCTCTCGCCCAGATGTCAGACGCTGATGCGATTAAAGCACTCTCATCCCTGCGGGGCTTTGGCCGCTGGAGTGCCGAGATCTATTTGATGTTTTCCCTGCAGCGTCAGGATATTTTTCCCGCCGATGATCTGGCCCTGCTGGTGGCACTGGGACGGTTGAAACGGCTGGAGCAAAAACCGACCCCCAGAGAGGCGCGGAATATGGTTGAACACTGGGCACCCTACCGCAGTGCCGGGTCACTGTTTCTCTGGCACTATTACCGTGGCGCGCCAGCCTGACCGGCTCTGCTGACCAGGCTGTCGTTATTATTGTGATAAAGCTTCACTCTCTGAGTGGTCTGCGGTGAATCTGGACTACCTCTTCGGCAACCGTTCGTGCAGAGAAAAAGTGATCAGCGGGTTGCCACCGGCTTTCTTTTCGGCCATTGAGTTTTACTCTCCCGGCGTAATGCAGATAAAATCTTTTTTTGTTCAATAAATGTACAGCTTTCCCTCGACATTAGGTCGCTAACTCTTTAAAGTTGCCGCTTCTTTAACAGTATCGGTTTGGTGCTGTTTAACCTGTACTTTTCAGGGCTCTTTTTCAGGATTCTCTTTCAGTACATTCTTTCCAGAACACTCTTTTCAGGACCTATCCTTTTGATCTCCTCTGCAAACATCACCATGCAGTTTGGCGCTGAGCCGCTGTTTGAAAATATCTCTGCGAAATTTGGCAACGGTAATCGTTACGGTCTGATTGGCGCGAATGGCTGTGGTAAATCCACCTTTATGAAAATCCTCAGCGGCGAACTGACGCCGACCGCCGGTAACGTCTCTATGACGCCGGGTGAAAAGCTGGGTATCCTCAGCCAGAACCAGTTTGCCTTCGAAGAGTACAGCGTTATTGACGCTGTGATTATGGGTGATGCTGAACTGTGGAAGGTTAAGCAGGAACGCGAACGGATCTACTCCCTGCCGGAGATGTCCGAAGAGGACGGTATGAAGGTCGCCCATCTGGAGGTCGAGTTTGCCGAGATGGACGGCTACAGTGCTGAGAGCCGTGCCGGGGATATCCTGCTGGAAGCGGGTATTGCAGAGGAGTATCACTTTGGCCTGATGAGTCAGGTGGCACCCGGCTGGAAACTGAGGGTATTGCTGGCCCAGGCGCTGTTCGCCAATCCTGATGTTCTGCTGCTGGACGAGCCTACCAACAACCTGGATATTCACACCATCAGCTGGCTTGAAAATGTTCTGAATCAGCGCAAGAGCACCATGATTATCATCTCTCACGACCGTCATTTCCTCAATGCGGTGTGCACCCATATGGCAGATATTGATTACGGTGAGCTGCGTATCTATCCGGGGAATTATGATTATTATCTGGAAGCCTCGGCGCTGATCCGTGAACAGCTACTGACTTCAAACGCCAAGAAGAGTGCTGAGATGGAGGATTTACAGGCGTTTGTAAACCGTTTCTCAGCCAACGCCTCGAAAGCTAAGCAGGCCAGCTCCCGGGCTAAGAAACTGGAAAAAATAGAGCTGGATGAGGTAAAAACCTCCAGCCGTCAGTTCCCGTCAATCACCTATAAGCAGGATAAAAGGCTGCACCGTCAGGCGCTTATTCTGGAAGAGATGGGGCATGGGTTTGATGACGGAATGCTGTTTTCCGGCGGCAACCTGATCCTGGAAGCGGGGGCTAAACTGGCGGTTATCGGTGAAAACGGTGCCGGCAAGACAACCTTTCTGCGCTGCCTGATGGATGAGCTGCAGGCGAAAGAGGGCACTGTTAAATGGTCTGAAAATGCCTCAATTGGCTACTGTCCACAGGACAGCTCCGCTGACTTTAACTGTGATCTGACCCTGTTTGAGTGGATGTCACAGTGGCGTACCCCGAAACATGATGATCTCAAGGTTCGCGCCATGCTGGGTCGTCTGTTGTTTACCGCCGATGACTTCAATAAGAAAGCCCGTGTCTGCTCCGGTGGTGAAAAGAACCGTCTGCTGTTCGGTAAGCTGATGATGATGGATATCAACGTGCTGATTATGGATGAGCCCACCAACCATATGGATATGGAGGCGATTGAAGCATTGAATATGGCGCTTGAAGGGTTTGACGGTACGCTGATCTTCGTCAGCCATGACCGTGCCTTTATCTCCTCCCTGGCGAACAATATCATCGAGATTAAAGACCAGAAAGTGGTTCACTTTCCGGGTACCTTCGATGAGTATCTGGATAACCAGACCAAGGCCGCCCGGGTCGCCTGAAGATCATCGTGATCAGGCTAATTTGCCTGAACTAAAAAAGCCCCTTCACTGGTTAACCGGTGAAGGGGCTTTTTTGTTACCGTTGACGGGTTATACCAGACCCGCCACGTCTTCGTAGGAGCCCCTTCCAGGGGCGATAATACTATCGCGGCGGGACGCCGCTCCTACAGCATAGAGGCTGCTGCGATCAGAGCATCTTGCGCACGTTATCGGTTGGGATATAAGGGACTTCCAGTTCTTCCAGTTCTTTGTATTCAAACTGGGCGTTGATCGCGTTTACCCACTCTTTAGCGCGGGGCAGCAATTGACGGTCATCGGATTGCATCCGCCCACGGGCTACCAGAATCCCCATATCGGCGCCCAGATAACTGTAATCGCCTTCACCGTATACGCGCAGATAGAAGGCGTCATTGTTGTCACTGACGTTGCCCCAGTCGATACTGCGGCGCATGAATTTGATGCTGCCATCGTCCTGCATCCGCCAGATACCGGACTGCGGCGCTTTGGTGATCAGGCGAACCCTGTCTTCGGTATGCTTGAGCACCAGCTGAGTCCAGGTATCAAAATCAGCCCAGCGCTTCTGTATCTCATCAACGTCGATTTCGAAGTCAACATCCATGAACTCCAGCAGGTGAATCAGCATCAGCGGGATACCGCCGTATTTTGAGGTCACCAGATTGGTTAACGGGCTGGCACCGCTGATACGTGGGTTGATCTCTCCCAGATAGACTTCGCCATCATCGGTATCCACCAGATAATCAAAGCAGAAGGTGCCGCGGTAGCCGTTCTCGTAGAGCTTATCGCCCATCGCTTTTACCATGGCGATGATCTTATCCCGTTGTTCGCCCTGCAGCAGTTCCGGGAAGATATCGTTGCCACACCAGCCACCTTTATAGGGGGTCAGTTCAGCATAGCCGGTGATATCGGTTTGCAGCGGGCCAACCATGGTGCCGCATCGGGTGGCAACCGCTTCAACGGTGCCGGGGATGTGATTGATATACTTCATCACTTTAAGCTTTTCACCAATGATGTTTTTGGATCGCTTATCCCAGTCTTCCTGGTTGTTGATGAAGAAAGTCGTTTTGCCTGAGTCACCATAAGGGGTCTGTACGACCAGATTGTTACCCAGATTTTTCTCAGCCGCTAAGGCCAGTAGTTCCTCATAGCTGGAGGCTTCCACATCCACCAGGTTAGGTGCACTGGGAACGCCGGCTTCATTGGCCAGCTGAGTGGTGACAATTTTGGAATCGATGCGTGAACGCAGTTCAGCCGGTGGCAGGGCAAGCTCCATGCCCAGGCTTGCAGCGATCTTTTCCGCTTCTTCATCGAACATCACTGTGAGGATCTTGCCTTTACTGCCATTCGCCTCAAAAAGCTCCACCGACTGTTTATGGCTCAACAGATAGTTGACCATATCTTCCATCGACCGGAACTCCCGTTCGGTGTTCTTTTCAACATTGGTCACCCGGAAATGCCCGCCATCGAAGGAGTCAAAGTGGGATATATATTGGAACCCCTGAATCCATTGTCCCAGACCGAGAATATTGTAGGCGGTGGGCGATACAAAATAGATCGGCGTGGTTGTGTTACGGAAGAAACGATAGATATCGGAGAGGCTGCGAAGCTTATCGGGGGTTTTCGTGTCTGGCGTACTCATAGTAACGTCCTCTGTATTATTATCTTTGTTTAACGTAGGGGCTGATGTGGGTGATCCGCTCTTATCGGACGATAAAGGCGCAAAGATCGCTTTATAGATCCGGCATAGTAGTGAGGTGAGTTTATTCGTTTGTGTATTCATCGGTTGGACAGGCACCTCGTTCTATGGCGGGTTGGTTATAGATAATGGATATCCAGAATCTGTTCGGGGAATTGATCGAAACTGAGATCCAGACTGTGATGCGGCCAGATATAAGTGACCACCCCCTCTGCGGGCAGATAGACCGCGGTATACAGCGTTCCCGATGTGTAGATATCATGGGGACGGTAGAGCGGCGGTTTCAGAAAATTGGCTACCGTCTCTGTTAAGGTCGTCTCTCTTGGCGAGGCGAGTACGTTTAATGCATCCAGCCGTGTCAGTGAATCATCCAGAAATAGCGGCTTGCCGGGCTCCTGCGGCCCCTGATGATTCGTCGAGGTGGTTGCCTGGGTCACACAGATATCCCGGTCTGGCGCAATAAACAGCGTCGCGTGATGGCCCGCTTTATCCAGCAGCGCGATGTTGTAATCCAGATGCACCGGTACCCGTTTAAAGACTTCGATCGCCTCGTCGACAGTGGCGCAGGTTTCCAGCACATAACGAATCACAATCGTGATGCCAAACCCTTTACCCTCAACCAGCCGGCCGCCATAGTTTATGGAAACACTCAGACCGTCATCATTTACCCCGTCCAGCACACCCCAGAGGCAGTCAGCAGTGGCAATAACTTTTTTATCCAGCCACTGGCTTTGTAATATGGTGCCTTCACAAAGAAATGCAGGAAAATCATAGTTACGGATCAGGGCGGTTCGTTCTTTTTTATAGATCAGCTGTGAACAGGCTGAGTAGAAGGTGGGCGGGCAGTAGAGACTCAGGAAGCGGGCCTGCAGATCATCGCAACCGAGCAGGCCTGTGAGTTCTTTATACAGTGGCAATAGCTCGGGCATATACTCTTTAAGTGCGTTTAAACACTCCAGATAGCTGGGCCGTGCCGCTTCGCCTTCATCAAGATACCAGGCCCGGTAGGCGGGCCAGGTGCGGTTAAACAGCTGACGGAATTTATCGCCGGGTGAGAGTTCGCTGATGATATCGAACTGCAGACTTCTCACTTCGTCACCGTCCCGCGTAGCTGTAACAGACGATCGCGGGCGCGTTTCATCTGGTGAATGATGCCTTTGCCTTCATCCTCATTAAACTCATTTTCATCCGTTTCGGCTTTTGGTTCCGATGCTGAATCTTTCGGGGAGTGATCCCAGCCGATAATCTGTTCCAGTTGTTCGGCGATATCAAGAACCGTGGCATCGGTTCCCCGTGGTCCCTGCACCTGAATTGACAGTGGCAGGCCCTCATTCCCCAGTCCCATGGGCAGGGCACAGGCGGGCATCCCGATCAGATTAGCATCGTACATAAAGGTGGCCCAGTCCAGCCACGGGTAGGTAATGCGGGTGGAGCCTACATATTTCGGGTGGCGCAGGGTGTGCCTGAATGCCTCAACCCCGAGTGTGGGGGTAATGAAAGTTGAGCACTCATTACGATCAAACATCGCTTTATACGCGGCATGAATGGCTTCGCGGTGATCCTCTGCTGCATTGAACTCCTCTTCTGTGATACTGGCGCCAAAGGTCATTGAGTCCAGAGTACCCTGTTCAAGCCGGGCCAGTGGTTCCGCTTTATCTTTCTGGAAGCTCCAGGTGTCGTACATCGCTGAAGTGGCCCAGGCGATAACAGAAGAGGGCAGATGCGGATGGTCATAAATGATGTCTGCACCGGCCTCTTTCAATTGGTGAACGATGTAACGGAAGGTCATCCGGACATCATCGTCGATGGGAGCGATACCCAGATCTTCAGAAACAATCACTTTCTGTCCGGCTAATGACAGCGGATGCAGCGCAGAGGTATGCAGTGAATCCACATAGGCATGCTCATCATTATTGGCGGCGATAACCGAATACATCAGGCGGGCATCGGCCACGGTACGGGCCATCGGTCCATAGGAGACAATAGTGCTCCAGGAAGGATTGCAGGGCTCTCTCGGCACTGCTTTATAAGAGGGTTTAAAACCCACAATGCCACAGAAGGCCGCGGGAATCCGGATCGATCCGCCGCCATCGCCACCTAATGAAAGCGTACCCGCACCGGCTGCAATCGCCGCGCCTGCACCGCCGGATGAGCCGCCACAGGTGCGCTCAGTGTTCCAGGGATTGGTGGTGGTGCCATAGCGTTCAGATGAGGTGGTGCCGGTCAGACAGAACTCAGGGCAGGTGGTCTTGGCAAAGATAACGGCCCCCGCATCTTCGAGGCGCTGAACCGCAGCGCTGGTTTCCTGTGGAATGAAATCGTTCTCAGACATCGAACCGTTGGTCAGGGGTACACCGGCAAGCCACTGGGATTCTTTAATGGTAATGGGTAAGCCGCACAGAGGCCCCCCCAGTCCCTGAGCCAGAAGCTCATCTGCTCTGGCTGCTGCTTCGCGGGCACGATCATAGAGTTTTACGGAAAAAGGATTGTAGGTTTCAGCGACATATTCAGCATGCTGGATTGTTTGCTCAAGCAGTTCTGTTGCCGTGATGCGCAGATCGCGAAGATCTTTAAGTAGTTCAAGCGCCGTTTTATTACCTGAATCCATCTGAATTCCTTATTGCATAGGGTGTTAAAGGTTCCCGGGTGCGACTGAAAACAGGGTGTTTCAGGTTAACGGGGCCGCGGTATAATCGTTGTGGAACCTCTCATCATGACTCATAATGTATGACTGTATTTTTAAAAAAGCAACACTATGGTTCATGATGTTTGATAATGAGAGCTTAGAGATCTACCTTGAAATCGCCGGAACAGTAACCCAGGCGGAGCTTCCTGCGTGTCGTGAACAGGGACGTCTGGGGGACTATGCGGTCGCGTACCGCATCTTCAGAAACAAGCAGGGAGGTGGCTTTGGTGATCCGGATAAACACCCTTATGCCTGGGCCGCTATCGTCTATGTGGATGGTCTGCCGCTAAGGGTCAACAGTGCCCGAGGCGATTGCCGGGAGTGGTCAACGCTGGACCGGATCGGTCAGTGGATGGTTGATAACGGTTTCCGTTATTGGTGGACCCGTAATGATCTTGAGTATGTCGAATCACCGCTGCCAGCGGATACCTTTGACGCCGCTGCCGGAGCGGCGGTTGGTGCCGTTGTTGAAGAGGCTGAGAGCGTTGTGGAAGCCGGACCGGGCATCGCTGTTGAACCTGATCCCTATGGGGTTTAGCCTGATCGGCACCTGATGAAGTGTTGCGCTTCATCAGGTGTTTATAAAATACTAACTCTCTGTTTGATAAGACTATTTTAGTTTTCTGCCGACAGTGCTTCAGCAGGCAGCTGAGCGGATGTCTGAACTGCTGTTTGAGCTGGGTTTTGATGGACGGGAAACAACCGGTCATATCCCCAGTTAAATATCAGGGTGTAGAGCATTACCGCGAATATCATCACCAGATCGACGATCAGTGCCTGCATAAAGGTGACCTCCAGCCACCAGACAATCAGGGGCAGAGAGGTGGCGGTCAGGGTAACTTCCAGTCCCATCGCGTGAATAATACGGCCCGCCAGTGTTCGCTCGGTCGGAACCTTTCCACGACTCACGTCAAAGCGGTCAAAAAAGTAGTTAAAGACCGGGTTGATCAGCATCGCTTTGATACTGAGAACCACCGACAGCATACCTACATCAACGATATCTTTATTGAGCATAAGTGACATCATGGGCGCCAGCAGGGTCAGTAACAACGCCTCAAACATCAGGGCGTGGCGCAGACGGTCCAGAGGTGTACGGGTAATAATTGGCTGATTCATGATGACTCCTTACTAAATCCCTGTCAGGTGACAGTGCTTAAATTCTGGAGGCCATTCTAGGGTTTATTTAGATAGATAAAAGTTAGATACTATCTGAAAATCAGATAGGTTAAGGGTGCTCAGATGGCGGGAATTGATCAGTTGGAAGCCTTTGTAATGGCGGCCGAAACCGGTTCGTTTTCCGCTGCCGCCCGGCGTCTGGGTAAAGCTCAGTCGGCGGTCAGTACCGCGATCAGTAATCTCGAGCTGGACAGCAATGTCGAGCTGTTTGATCGCAGCAGCCGTAACCCGGTTCTGACTGACAGTGGCCGGGCGCTGCTGGAGTATGCGCGTACAGTGCTGCACAGCCAGCATGAATTTCGGGTGCATGCCCAGGCGCTGGGGCACAGTGATGAGGTTGAGCTGTCTCTGGCTGTCGAGCAGAGTATCTCCAACCGGCCACTGCTGGAAATACTGCACCGTTTTGAACAGCGTTTTCCTCATATCCAACTGGAACTCCTTGACCCGGGCGGCAGCGATGTGGCCGAACTGGTGCGTACCAACCGCGCGGATATCGGTCTGATGCTGGAGCGGGAAAGCTATCCACAGGGGTTTGGCTTTCGCGGTATCGGTTATTCTGAGCTGGTGGTGGTATGTCGCCATGATCATCCGATTGTCGATAAGCAGCCTGTCAGTCATGCCAATCTGCGAGCGTACCGACAGCTGGTATTGCGCAGTCTGGAGCTGAATGATCGCAGCCATGAACGGCTGATGCTCAGCCCCAGTGTCTGGTTTTCCGAAAGTCCCCACCTGATTATGGACCTGCTGTGCAGTGGTCTGGGGTGGGGGTTTCTGCACCGTAATGTGGTGCAGGAAAAGCTGGATAACGGCGAGCTGATTATTCTGCAGCGGGACTATCAGAAGGTCGCCAGCCTGCAGGGGGTTGATGTGGTGTGGGCGGAAAATCGTTCGCTGGGCAGTGCCGGCAGCTGGCTGCTGGAGGAACTCTCTCAGCTGGATCTTACTTTGTAAATCTTAGAACGCGGCTTCGCCGCTTGCTAGAACGGAGCCTTCGGCTCCTGCTCGTGGTTAGACGGAAACTTCGTTTCCTTGCTAGAAAAAGCGAAGAAAAGGGCATAAAAAGCCTGTTGTTCGTTTTTTAAAATAGTCTGCTCTCGAGCCAAAGCGGACATTAACGCTTGTGGCACAGGCGACCGCGCAGCGGTTGTCCCAGCCAGCTTTGCTGGCGGATGTGCCCACCCTTGTTATACATCAAGCCACTGAAAAACATAGCTAGATACAATTAATGTCACCATACAAACTGCAGCAAATACCCAAGACTTAATGAATAGTTCGTAAGAAGTAGCCTGCTTGGTTGCAAGTTTATATTCAAGACTTCCTTTCTCAAGATGTAGGTCAATTTCCTGTTTGCTTAGAAGAATAATAAGTGGCAGTGACGCCCCAAACTTTTTTTGAAATTTCTTATTAGCGGCATTACTGACAATAGTTTGGCCCTTAAGAATGTGAAACATGCATATAACCATTGACAGAAAACCGCACGCCATAGCCAAGAAAAGTATGTTGTGTAGAGCACTTCGCACAAATTCCATTTTTGCTGAGTTTCCTTTGGTGTATAACAACTTTATTATTGCGCCCATGCAAGGTTCTAAACCTTGCAAGCTCTGCTACCTTACAAGGTACGTTATAATCCAAGGACGGGTAAAATATGTATCGCAGAAGCCGTAAGTATCAGGAATATGTGACTAAATATGCAAAGGCAAGGGCTGCCAGAGAGGAAAAAAGGATCAAAGGTATTCATCCTGAATATCCGTCTGAGTTACCAGCGCTGCGCAGGTTAATCAAAATTACAGACTACGATACGGGTACTCCAGTTACCCATTGAATTGAACTATATCGCAGTAAGCGTGTTGATTGCTACAACGTTTGGGTAAACGGCAAACTTTGGAAAAAACGAATTGGTTGGAGCAAAGTTCTTGAAGGATTAAGAAAAGCTTTACCACGTTGTATCAATCACTGGTGAGCATGTCCGTTATTGGCACGGAACAGCCCCCAGAAAGCCCCGAGAGCTGTTTCAGGTCATCGTCCGACCGTAAAAACTAATGTACTATAGCCATTTTGTGGGTATTTCAATCTCGTAAAATCAGAAGATTCAATAGAACAGGGTTGTTCAATGTTTGTCACTAAAGTATCAAAAGTGGAAATGACTCTCTGGATTTCGGGACTTTCAGTTTTCATTATATCCAGGCTCTTTAAGCAAGAGTTCTTAGGAGAAGGCTTCCTCTTCGGTTTGATTTTCCTTGTTCTCGGTTTTTGGTGGTTTGTCGTGCCCTTTGCGACAGGTAAAGAGATTTCGTTACCAAGCTATGCAGATACTGACTTCATCAAAGGGAAAGATGATCTGATGAGGTGGGCCTTTTTACTGCTAGGTATTTTTATGTTCGTGGTAAGTCTGTCTGTACAGTAAGAATGTAACTAGGGTGGCAATGTCCGCATTTGGCACCAAGCAGACCCTCTCTCCTCCTGATTTTCGCTGCAAAAAAACCACTCCTAAATCGTCGCCGTGCAGATCGCTCTCTTCGCTTTTTCTAGCGAGTCGCGAAGCGACGTTCTAACAACTAGCAGCCGCGAAGCGGCGATCTAGCCACTGCTTTTCACATACCCCAGTTGCTCTGATATCGCTTTTCCGGCCTGAATCAGTTCATCAACCCATTCATCCCGGCGCCGGTCAATGGGTGCGGAGAGCGACAGCCCTGCGATGGGCTGGTTGCTCTGATCGTAGATCAGTACCCCGATGCAGCCTACACCGATCTCTGCCTCTTCGTTATCCAGTGCATACCCCCGGGCTGCCGAGGTCAGGCACTCTTCGGTCAGAGTTTCCAGAGAGTTGAAGGTATTACGGGTGTAAGCGGGCAGATTGGTGCGCTGTGCATAGCCGGCAATCTCCTGTTCGCCACTCATCCCCAGCATCAGTTTGCCAACACCGGTAACATGCAATGGCGCCCGGCTGCCGACGATCTGCTGCACATGCATCATGCGGTTAGGCGTGACTTTTTCAAAATAGATCACCACATCGCCTTCGCGGATGGTCAGGTTGATTGTCTCCCCCAGCTTATCCCGCAGTTTTTCCATATAGGGCATCGCCACAGCCCGAAGGTCTATATCAGTATGCAGACGATTACTCAGTTGCAGTAATCGCTGCCCCAGCCGGTATTCGCCGGCACTGCTGCGCTCAACGAAGCGGTTATCGATCAGTGAGTGCAGAATACGGTGGGCAGTAGAGGGATGCAGGCCGGCATCCGCACTCAGCACTTTCAGTTTTACCGGTTTTGAATAACGGGAGATAACGTCCAGCAGCAGGGTCGCGCGGTCGATAACCTGAATCCGGGATTCCGGTTTTGATTCTGACATAGAGATCTCCTGTTAACGACTGATGCTAATAGATTGATGTTTTTTATAGTGTGCAATTTTTAATGAAATTACCACATCGCAATAGTAAAAAACATAATTTCATAATATGGAATTTTATATTTTTAACTTTATTGGTTTTTTATCCCTTTAATTTCAATTATTTAATCTAAAAATAACCGACAAATACTATATTTTCATAATGTGAAATATTTGCATATTGCGGAAGTTGTCTGTTCTTCTTATGGTTGATAACACTTAAGTATTACTGCTTCAGATGATCCGGAAGTAATACGCCTTTTCTCAATAATTAAAAGAGTAATCACCATGACAGATCAGAATCCTGTTTTCATACCCGGCCCGACCAATATTCCTGATCGGTTACGTAATGCCATGCATCTCCAGACCCGCGATCACCGGGCGCCGGACTTTGTAGAAACATTCGCCCCGGTACTGAATGACTGCAAACGTGTTTTTGGTACTGAGTCGGGTCAGGTGATTACATTCCCTTCCAGCGGTACCGGTGGCTGGGAAGCATCGATCTGCAACACGCTGTCGCCAGGCGATAAAGTTCTGATCGCCCGTTACGGGATGTTTTCTCATCGCTGGATCGATCTGTGTCAGCGTCACAATCTTGATGTTGAGGTTATCGAATGCCCCTGGGGCAGTGGTGCACCGGCTGACAAGTTTGCCGAGGTGCTGAGTGCCGACAAGGGTCATGAGATCAAAGCAGTACTGGTGACTCACAACGAAACCGCAACCGGGGTTAAGAGTGATATAGCAGCGGTTCGCAACGCAATGGACTCAGCAAATCATCCGGCCATGCTGTTTGTTGACTGCGTAAGTTCACTGGCGTCTATGCCGTTTGAGATGGATGCCTGGGGCGTCGATATCGCGGTATCCGGTTCTCAGAAAGGTTTTATGCTGAATACCGGCATGGCGATTCTGGGGGTTAGTCAGAAAGCCCTGGCGGCAATGGAGAGCGCCACGCTGACACGCACGTTCTTTGATTTTCGCGACATGATGGCCGCGAACGCCAACGGCGGGTTTCCCTATACGCCGCCGCTGCAGCTGATCTATGGCATGAAAGAGAGTCTGGCGATGCTGTTTGAAGAGGGACTGGAAAATGTTTATGCCCGCCATCACCGGCTGGCCGAAGGGGTTCGTAAAGCGGTTGCTGCCTGGGGGCTGGAACTCTGTGCTCAGTCGCCGGAACTGTATTCCGACACCGTGAGTGCGATCTATGTACCGGAAGGTTTTGACAGCAACCAGCTGACCGAACATGCCTTCAATGCCTATGGCGTATCGTTTGGCATCGGTCTGGGCGAGATGAATGGTAAAGCGTTCCGCATCGGCCATCTGGGATCGCTGACTGACGTTATGGTGCTGTCGGGACTGGCAACCATTGAGATGGCAATGGCCGATCTGAACTACCCGATTCAGCTGGGCTCCGGCGTTGCCGCAGCACAGGAATATTTCCGTAAGACGGCTAACCGGAACAAGTGTTAATAAAGGCGCGTGCAGTAAGCAGAGCAAGACAGCAGTAATCAATTTTTTGAGGTATCTCATGACCGATACAAATGAACAGACGATGACGATTCCGACCTATGACGATGTCCTGATCGCCCATGAGCGGATTAAACCCTATATCCATGAAACGCCGGTGCTGACCTCCCGTTTTCTTAATGAGCTGACCGGTGCTGAACTGTTTTTCAAGTGTGAAAACCTGCAGAAAGCCGGAGCCTTTAAAGTGCGGGGTGCATCCAATGCGGTGTTTGGCCTGACTGAAGCTCAGGCAGCGGTGGGGGTGGCAACACACTCATCCGGCAACCATGCGCTGTCGCTTTCCTATGCGGCGGGTCAGCGGGGGATTCCGGTAACCGTGGTCATGCCACGCACCGCTCCCCAGGCGAAGAAAGATGCAGTACGGGGTTATGGCGGCACCATCGTTGAATGCGAACCTTCAACCAGTTCCCGTGAAGCGGTATTTGCCGACGTCGTGGCCGAATCCGGGGCCGATTTTGTCCACCCCTATAACGACCCCCGGGTTATTGCCGGACAGGCAACCTGCGCTAAAGAACTGCTGAGCCAGGTAGACAATCTGGATGCGGTGATCGCGCCCATTGGTGGCGGCGGGATGATCTCAGGCACCTGTCTGACACTCTCGACTCTCGCTCCACAGGTGAAAATCTATGCGGCGGAACCGCTGAATGCCGATGATGCTGCCCGCTCTTTCAAAGCCGGTTACATCATTGCCGATGATGCCCCCGAAACGGTGGCCGATGGTCTGAAAGTGCCGTTGAAAGATCTCACCTGGCACTTTGTCAGCAACCATGTCACCGACATTCTTACCGCGACAGAGGAAGAGATTGTCGACGCGATGAAGCTGATCTGGAAGCGCATGAAGATCGTGGTTGAACCGAGCAGTGCCGTGCCGCTGGCTACGATTCTTAAGAATCCGGAACTTTTCAGAGGTAAGCGGGTGGGCGTGATTATAACCGGCGGTAATGTTGATCTCGACAAATTGCCATGGCTGAACGACTAATAATTTTGACAGGAGAATAATAATGAATGCACAGAATGAGCTGCACAATCTTGAAGTAGGTTACGACGTTCCGGCCATCCCGGGAATGGATGAAGCGGATATTCAGACACCCTGTCTGATTGTTGACCTCGATGCGCTGGAAAAAAATATCCGCACCATGGGGCAGTACGCTAAACAGATGGGGGTGCGTCACCGGGTGCACGGCAAGATGCATAAGTCGGTTGATATTGCATTATTGCAGGAAAAACTGGGTGATAGCTGCGGTGTTTGCTGCCAGAAGGTTTCTGAGGCTGAGGTGTTTGCCCGCGGCGGAATTAAAGATGTACTGGTATCGAACCAGGTGCGTGATCCGGCCAAGATCGACCGTATGGCACGGTTGCCAAAACTGGGTGCCCGGACGATCTGCTGTGTTGATGATATTGAAAACGTAGCGGAACTATCTGCCGCAGCGCAGAAGCATGGCACGCAGATCGAGTGTCTGGTTGAGATCGATTGTGGTGCCGGACGTTGCGGTGTTGCCGCAGGGCAGCCGGTTGTGGATATCGCTCTGGCGATTGATGCGGCTCCCGGTCTGAAGTTCGCCGGTATTCAGGCGTATCAGGGGGCGATGCAGCATCTGCAGAACTATAACGAGCGCAAAGAGAAAGTCGACATTGCCATTGAGATGGTGGCCCGTTCGGTTGAGATGCTTAAAGCCGCAGGGCTTGAGTGCGACATCGTCGGTGGCGGCGGTACCGGGTCCTATTATTTTGAAGGGGCTTCCGGTGTTTATAACGAGCTGCAGTGTGGTTCCTACGCCTTTATGGATGCCGATTACCAGACCATCCATGATGAAAACGGTGAGCGGATCTCCGAGTTTGAAAACTCACTGTTTATTCTCACCTCGGTCATGAGCCACGCTAAAGCCGATAAAGCGATCTGTGATGCCGGTCTGAAAGCGCAGTCTGTTGACAGTGGACTGCCCTATATTTTTGGCCGCGACGATGTGGAATATATCAAATGCTCTGATGAGCATGGGGTGATCTCCGATCCGAATGGCGCACTGAAGGTGAACCAGAAGATACGTCTGGTGCCGGGGCACTGTGATCCCACCTGTAATGTTCACGATTACTATGTGGGTGTACGTAATGGCAAGGTGGAAACACTGTGGCCGGTATCGGCCCGCGGTAAGGCTTACTAAGGCACTTAAACCCGATGAACAGATGTCCGTCAGGGCATCTGATGAATATCTGATTAAGGAGAATATGTATGGGTGCTTCTTTAGAAGAGCCGGCCACAGTCAATGCAATAGGGGGAATAAACCTTGTATCTGAAGCTGTTTGTGAGCAAGTGGTTGGCAGGCCAGAGGCCTTTACTGCCGTTGAAAACGTGTTTGCGGCAATGGCCCGTGGTGATGCGTATAACTTCCCTGTGGTTCGGGAAGCGATCGGTCATGCCGATGCCCTCTATGGTTTCAAGTCCGGCTTCGATCGTGCCGGGATGGTACTGGGGGTCAAATCCGGTGGTTACTGGCCGGGTAACGTCGATAAAAACCTGACCAATCATCAGTCCACCGTGATTCTGTTTGATCCGGATACCGGTCAGCTGAAGTCGCTGGTGGGCGGCAATTATCTGACCGCCGTGCGCACGGCAGCGGCTTCGGCAGTGTCGATTGCGCATCTGGCGCGCCAGGATGCCCGGGTGCTGGGGATGGTCGGTGCCGGACATCAGTCAACCTTCCAGTTGCGGGCCGCGGTTGAGCAACGCAACTTTGAAAAAGTGGTGGCCTGGAATCCTCATCCGGAATATCTGTCGCGGCTGGCGGCGGTGTGTGATGAGCTGGGGCTGCCGTTTGAAGCGGTTGAGCGGGAGCAACTGGGAGCCGAGGCGGATGTCATTATCACCATCACCTCTGCTTTTGAACCGCTGCTGATGAAACAGTGGATTAAACCGGGCACCCATATCGCCTGTATGGGCACCGATACCCGGGGCAAGCAGGAAGTTGATCCTGAACTGCTGGCGAGCGCTTCGGTATTTACCGATGAGGTGGCACAGTCGATCTCTATCGGTGAAGCCCAGCACGCAGTCGCCTCGGGTCTGCTGAGTGAAACCGCTATCACGCCTGTCGGTGAGGTGATCAATGGCACCCATCCGGGCCGTCGTGATGACCAGGAGATCACCCTGTTTGATGGCACGGGTGTCGGCCTTCAGGATCTGGCGGTTGCCTCCGCTGCGGTCGAACTGGCGCAGAAACAGGGGCTGGCTCAGACAGTCGTGCTGTAACTCAGCCCGTTTTTATCGCCAGACTTAAGCACCCCTGACGTTCAGGACGGGGTGTTTCTTCTCTTAATTTTTTATCGTACAGGTGCTGATCATGAGTTCTGCTGCACGATTACGACTGCGTGAGCTGCTGGATAGTCAGCAATGTGTTACCTGCGCGTCGGTATTTGACCCTCTGTCCTCACGGATGGCGGATGAGATAGGTTTTCAGGTCGGCATTCTGGGTGGCTCTGTGGCATCGCTGATGTCGCTCGGGGTGCCGGATATCTATCTGCTGACCCTGAGCGAACTGGCGGAACAGGCGCGCAGGGTGTGTCAGGCGTCCGATCTGCCGGTGATTGTTGATGGTGATAACGGTTATGGTAATGCCCTCAATGTGATGCGCACGGTGGCTGAGCTTGAACATGCCGGTGCAGCGGTGATCACCATCGAAGATACGGTTATTCCCAGACCCTATAAACAGCCGGAGCTGAACCTCAGCAGTATTGAAGAGGGCTGCAGTAAACTACAGGCGGCACTGAACGCCCGTAAAGATGCAAACCTGGCGATCTTTGCCCGTACTCATGCACATCAGCCTCATCGGAATCTGCTCGAACGGATGGACGCTTACAGTCGCAGCGGAGTGGATGGCATCTGTATTTTTGGCCAGATATCCAGAGCGTTGCTGGTGCAGCTTAACCGGGTTACCGATCTGCCGCTGATGCTGATCGATTATGAAGCGTCTGGGCTATCTTCAGGCTCAGGGCTGTCTTCAGAAGAGTTGATGCAACTGGGGGTGCGGATTCATTTCAATGGTCATCGTGCGTATGAAGACTCGGTTAAGGCGACCTATCAGTCGCTGCTGCAACTGCATAACGGCCGTGAATCCCGCGGCAGGACCGATAACGATCAGAATGCGAAGCAGCTGATCGGACGCTTTGCCCGACAGCAGAGCTTTACGGCTATGAGCAACGATTATCTTGATCCCGTTGCCCGTTAAGCGGGTAATTACTTAATCAGAAGATCAATCAGTACCCCAGGTTCGTTAATCAGATAATCACTGTTGGCGCTGTTCAGTTCGTCAGTTTCGCCATAACCCCAGCTGACGGCCACTGAGTTCAGCCCGTGTGCCCTGGCGGCCTGAATATCGCTGGCTCTGTCGCCGACCATCCAGTGGATGCTGTGAGGGCGGGGGTGATGTCTGATTAACTCCCCCAGATGCTCGGTTTTATCGCTTTTACCTCCGCTGAGTTCACTCCCGTGGATGCCATCAAACAGGTTAGCCAGCCGTGCATCCTGTAGCAGCCACTCAGCCTGAGGCTGGGGTTTAACCGTCAGGACCCGCAACCGTAACCCGGCATTTGCAAGCTGTTCTAACACCTCCCGGACACCGGGATAAACGACGTAGTTTCTGATCCCCTGCTGCAGGTAATGCTGCCGGAAGCGGGTGACCGCATCCTCAATCAGAGGCACCTCTTTACTGCCCATCAGCCGGGCAAAGCTATCGCGAATAGGCGGCCCAAAGCAGCTCTGTAACTGCTCTGCTGTGGCCTGTGGATAACCGAGCCCGGCGAGCGCACTCTGAATTGATTCGGCAATGCCGTTTTGAGAGTCGAGCAGGGTGCCATCGAGATCAAAAAATACAGTGTTCATAGTGAGGCTTATCTTCGTGGATATCTGGTTACCGGTGCAGAGTGTTTTATTGTACACAATTTTAAACAGGGTGGTTTGATCTGAGAACGCTGCGCGTGTCTGAGGCTCGAAAGAACATCGGGCGGTGGCCGCTTCTGTAGGAGCCGCTTCCAGCGGCGATTGAAACGCTCGCGTAGGAACGCCTTTAGCATGCCCTCTGGGTACCCGGTGCGATGGTTTGTGCAGGTGCAAGGTCTTATCGCTGCAAGATGCAGCTCCTACGATTAAACCTACAATTCAACCCCGCAATGAAACTGATGATCTGACCACTTTTGTGGGAGCCGCTTCCAGCGGCGATAAAACCGCTCGCGTAGGAGCGCCTTTAGCATGCCTTCTGGGTATCAGGCGCGATAGTCTGTGCCGCGTGAGATAAATCGCTGCAGGATGCAGCTCCTACGATTAAACCTACAATTCAACCCCGCAATGAAACTGATGATCTGACCACTTTTGTGGGAGCCGCTTCCAGCGGCGATAAAACCGCTCGCGTAGGAGCGCCTTTAGCATGCCCTCTGGGTATCAGGCGCGATGAATCTATTCGTGGTTCGATGTCCGAACGCTACGCTTGTCCGGGGTCTGGAAAAACATCGGGTGGTCGCATTTTTCGTAGGAGCGCCTTTAGCATGCCCTCTGGGTACCAGGCGCGAAGGTCTGTGCCGGTGCAAAGCCTTATCGCTGCAGGATGCAGCTCCTACAGATTAGCACCTACAATTTAGCTCCTACACTTCAATCGACAATGAACCGACAATAAAACCAACACCTTTAAAACACATAAAAAAAAAAGACCGTCAGTCGCCTGACGGTCTTAAAACCCTCGAAAGGGGAGTCAACAAGAACCTCACCGAAAATGGATAGGTTGACGGTGAAGAGCTGTCATAGTGTCTAATCCTGACTTTTTAGTCAACTTTATGCCGGGTTAAAAGGTTTCACTATATGGCAACAATATATCTATTATTTTGTATACAATAATTTGGTGTGAATGTATGTTTTATCTATAGAGTCGTTTTATATACCGCTGCACGAAGGTGTCGTCAGCGCCGAACGATCAGGTTTCTCAAATAATAAAATTAATATTTCAGAGGTAATACTGATGGTCAGACTTGATCTGGAAAGTTCAATCGTCATAACCCAGGCGGCATTTGGTAAAAGTCGTGAGCTGAGTGCAGCGCCATTAACGGTGGCAATTCTGGATAGCGCCGGTAAGCTGATTTCGCTTCAGCGCCAGGATGGTTCGAGTATGCTGCGCCCGGATATAGCGATCGGTAAGGCATGGGGGGCCGTTGCCATGGGAAAGTCATCCCGTGAACTGGGCCGGGATGCGCTTGAGCGTCCGGCGTTTATATCTTCTTTAACGACTCTCGCTCAGGGTCATCTGGTGCCTGTTGCGGGCGGTGTGCTGGTGCGCAACAGCGATAATGAAGTGGTCGGAGCAGTGGGAATCAGCGGTGACTTGTCGGATGTCGATGAGCTTTGTGCGATTACAGGCATTCAGGCCGCAGGACTGATTGCGGATGCGGGCACTGTCTAAAGCCTGATGGCGTAACCCTACAGACACAGCCTCCGTGAATACGGGGGCTTTTTTGTTATTAAGCTTAAGCTTGAGAAGGCTGCACGCCGCAACCTTTCAATATCAGCCGGGTAAGCTGATCGGCCGCGATATCATAGTCATTCTGAGTCATCTTATCTTTGCCGGTGACCTTTGAAATCTGCCAGTCGAAGTCGGCATAGGTCTGAGTTGAGGCCCAGATGGTAAATAGCAGGTGGTGCGGATTAACCGGGTCGATCAGCCCCCGGTCGACCCAGGACTGAATCTTGTTACTGCTGACACGAGTCTGTTCCATCATCTGTTCAGCGATATCATCGGGCAGGTGAGGGGCGCCGTGCATGATCTCACTGGCAAACACCTTGGAGGCAGACGGGTGTTGTTGAGAAACCCGTATTTTGGCACGGATATACTGTTCCAGCACCGTTGTGGGGTCATCGTTTTCGTAAAACGGGGTGGCAGCCTGAAGCAGTGGTTCAATCACGCTTTCAATAACGCTGCGGTAGAGGTTTTTTTTGCTTTTAAAATAGTAGTAAACGTTAGCCTTGGGCAGGCCTGCATGTTCGGCTATATCCACGGTTTTGGTCGCGGCATAACCCTGAGCGGCAAAAATTTCACTGGCAGCCTGAATAATCAGCTCCCTGTTACGTTCCCTTATCTTAGCCATCGGCGCATCTGCTTCCTGTTTTCTTATTATTCTGAGTGTGACTGTCAACTGCCGGGCAATGGTATCACCGGCACTCAACCCGGCTCAAGAGGGTTCAGGAGGGTTCAAGAGGGTTCAAGAGGGTTAGGTCCCGCAGCCTGAGTGATAAAAGCAAAAGCCCTGTTATCTGAACAGGGCTTTTTAGTGTGCTATCTGAAGACGGCGTGTGCAAGGTTACTCAGTCAGAGCTCCCTGCGCGATCCAGGTGCCCAGCAGATCACGTTCCTGTTGCGTCATCTGGGTGATATTACCCAGCGGCATCGCCTGAGTGGTGATCGCCTGAGCCTGAATTCTGGGTGCCAGAGTCTGGATCTGATGCGCATCATCCATCACCACGCCGAGCGGTGCGGCGGTGAAACCTGCAAAGGTTGGGGTGGTGGAGTGACATACGGTGCAGCGTTCATCAATGATCTGTTTGACCTGAGTAAAGCTGACCCGGGTGTCTGATGTTTCAACGCTCTTGGGTGCGGTAACAAAGGCCAGTGCGATCATGCCCAGCGCCGCAGCCGGAATCGTCCAGATAAATTTCTGGCTTTGGTGACGGGTGTTAAAGTAGTGACGCACCAGTACACTCAGCACCGCCAGCCCGGCCAGAATTGCCCAGTTGTATTCAAATCCGTAGGTGCTCGGGAAATGATTGCTGATCATGATGAACAGCACCGGCAGGGTGAAGTAGTTGTTGTGCCGGGAGCGCAACAGGCCTTTGGCAGGCAGTGCCGGGTCGGGTTCACGACCCGCATTAATGGCACCCACCAGATCGGTCTGCGCCGGCATAATGATAAAGAATACGTTACCCACCATGATGCTGCCGATAATGGCGCCGATATGGATGAACGCAGCACGACCACTGAAGACCTGAGTGAATCCCCACGCTGCAGCAATCAGCAGGACAAACAGTACCAGACCCAGTAGCGCAGGATTCTTACCCAGCGGTGAGTCACACAGGGCGGTATAGATAAACCAGCCAGCGATCAGGCTGCCGATACTGATGCCGATGGCCGCGGCAGAGCTGAGCCCTGAACCGGGTGCCACCAGATAGAGTTGTGCATTCAGATAATACACCACCGCCAGCAGGATAAAGCCTGACAGGAAGGTGGCATACGCCTCCCATTTAAACCAGTGCAGCTGCTCCGGCATCTTTGGCGGGGCAAGTTTGTATTTCTCAAGGTGATAGATACCGCCGCCGTGGATCGCCCACAGATCGCCGGACAGTCCTTCCCGTGGATTGCTACGGTCCAGATGGTTTTCCAGCCAGACGAAATAGAAGGAAGCGCCGATCCAGGCGATACCGGTAATCATATGTACCCAGCGTACCGCCAGGTTTAACCATTCAGTGATATGGGGATCCATGGTTTACTCCTCATATAGTGACGCTTATCGCTTTCGCTAAAGGCCAAAGTTATTAATTTTTATTGTGTCCGTTCCCGCTTGCCTGTCTGTCAGTGGTCTGACTCAAGCTCTATCCGGGTGTCTTCAGCAAAGTAATATTCATCACAGTTATTGCCTTCACCCTCGCGGTCGACAACCAGAAAGTCATCTTCCGGTACACAGCTTAAAACCGGGTGATGCCAGACGCCGGGGTGATAATTGATACCCTGACTGCCATCGGTGATAAAGGCGCGAATTTTGCCAGGTTCGGGTGTATCACCGGGTTCAGCAACGATGATCAGAAACGGGTTCTGCTTCAGGGGAATAAATGCCTGACTGCCAAACGGATGCCGCTCCAGCAGTTTTATCTGTAGCGGCATCTCCAGTCCCTGTGCCCGGAAGATACTGATAATGCCACGGTCGCCCGGCTTGCCCAGCATCACCTCGGCTAAGCGGTGAAAACGCTGGGTTGAACCATTGTTGATCATGAAAAAGTCACGATCCCGGGTTTCAATAACTGTCCCGTAGGGGGCAAATGCGGCGGCTGTCAGGGGTTCCGGTGTCAGTATCTGACGGGTCTGTTTAGACATTTCAGGTTCCTCAGTCGGTGATTTTGCCAAACAGTCTCAGGCGGCTGACACCCCCATCCGGGAAGATGTTGAGACGGATATGGGTGATTGGCCCCAGATGATTAATCTGCTCAGTAAACTCATGTTCCTGATGCATCTCCAGTTTCTGAGAGGGCAGCAGTTCTTTCCAGAACAGGCTCTGGGTTTCAATCTGCTCATCGGTGCCGCCTTTAACAAAGGCCGCCTGAATTGAGCAGCTGTCCGGGTAGTTCCCCTTAAAGTGCAGGGTGTCCACAACGATACGGCTGATCTCACCCGGGTGACCCAGCGCAACGATGACCCAGTCGTTACCCGGTGTGCGGCGGCGGGCGGTTTCCCAGCCATCGCCCATGTTAATGGCCCGTCCGGGATTAAGAATGTTATTCATCTTACCGAAATGTTCATCACTGCAGGCCAGCGCCCGGCCCCCGTTAAGGGATGCCGCCAGATCGATCTCCTGATCGCTGCTGATGCCGGACCAGTTCAGATAAGGGGTGCCATAGACTCTCAGACGGGCGACACCGCCATCCGGGAAAATATTAAAGCGGATATGGGTCCAGGGCTGGTCATTATTAATCGCGTGCAGGTGCTGGCTGTCACCGTTGAGGCTGACAGCACCCAGTAGTTCGGTCCATTCGGTATCGTCCGCCGGATCGCCGTCCTGACAGAAGCAGGCTTCCAGTGATGCCGAAGGCGGGTAGTTGCCGGTGAAGAAAGAGGTATCAATATCGACACCTTTGATTACACCGGGCACACCGAGACGGATGATGGTGTAATCATAGCCTTCAAAGCGCTTCCGGCGGGATTCCCAGCCATCCATCCACTTACCATTGTCATCAAATACACCCTCTTTCCAGACCGGGGCTTCCGGTTGTAGCATCCGGTCGACGGCGGCAAACCAGTCGTCAGTTACAAAGATCGCCTTGCTGCCCAGACGGGCGTCAGCCAGGTTGATGTGTTTCTCAAATGTTGTTGTCATTATCTGTCTCATTCTGGCAAAAATTAGTTACATAGCGTCCAGTCGGAACTGCGCTATTTTATTAATCTCCAGCAGGGCACGATTGAACTCCTGCTCGGGGTTGTTATGTATACGCTCTTCAAAGGCGCTCAGAATCTGGTGCCGGTTGCTGCCCTTTACCGCCATAATGAACGGGAAGCCAAACTTTGCTTTGTAAGCATCATTTAACCGGGTAAACCGGTCGAACTCTTCGGCGGTGCACTCACTGATGCCGGCACCGGCCTGTTCTGAGGTTGAAGATTCAGTCAGCTCACCTGCGATAGCAGCCTTGCCGGCCAGATCCGGGTGAGCGTTGATCAGATCCAGTTGAGATTGTTTATCAGACTCAAGCAATATCTTTGCCATGCGCTGATGCAGCGCCGTTATCTGATCATGCTGGCTATCAATCCCCAGGTCATAGGCCTGTTCCGCGACCCAGGAAGAGTGCTCATAGATGTCGCCGAAGGTTTCGACAAACGCTTCACGACTCATCTGGCTCGGGGTGCAGTGTTGAAACTGAGCGTGACTCATAACGCGGTCTCCGGGTTAAATGGGTGGTGGGCATGCCAGTGCTGGGCAATTTCGATTCGGCGACTGAACCAGACCTGTTCATGGCTCTGGGCATACTGGATAAACCGTTCCAGCGCCGCGATGCGTGCAGGCCGTCCGATGAGGCGGCAGTGCAGACCGATAGAGAGCATTTTTGGTGCATCGGCACCTTCTGCATACAGGGTGTCAAAGCTGTCTTTCAGGTATTGATAGAACTGTTCGCCACTGTTAAAACCCTGTTGCGTGGCAAAGCGCATATCATTGGTGTCCAGCGTGTACGGAATCACCAGATGGCCTTTGCCGTCGTTATTAACCCAGTAGGGCAGGTCATCGTCATAAGCGTCGGAGTCATACATAAAGCCGCCTTCCTCCATCACCAGTTTACGGGTGTTGGGACTGTTGCGGCCGGTATACCAGCCCTGCGGACGCTGACCGGTCACGCGGGTGATCACATCGATGGCACGCATCAGGTGATCACGTTCTTCTGATTCATCGAAATACTGATAATCGATCCAGCGGTAACCGTGGCTGCAGATCTCATGACCGGCATCGACCATCGCCTTCGCCACATCCGGATGACGCTCAATCGCCATCGCCACGGCAAAAATAGTCAGCGGAATATCATATTTACTGAACAGTTTCAGCACCCGCCACACACCGGCACGGCTGCCGTATTCATAACAGGATTCCATGCTCATATGACGCACACCCGGCAACGGCTGTGCGCCCGGCATCTCAGACAGAAATGCTTCGGACTCGCTGTCACCATGCAAAATGCAGCGCTCACCGCCCTCTTCGTAGTTGAGAACAAATGATATAGCGATACGGGCCTGTCCGGGCCAGCCGGGATGAGGCGGGTTGCTGCCATATCCGATCAGATCACGAGGATAGTCATTGTTCACGGGGGCACTCCTTAAAGAAACTGAAAGCGTGTAATGGATTAGATAATGGATCAATCCAAACCGGTATGCAATCATTGTATACAATATTTTTTAATAATGACAAGTTTGATGGTGCTGATAATTCCGGATTATCCGCTCAAAAGTATCATGTGACCTGGCGCTATCCCTTTAATATCAAAGGATTCAGGGTTTGTTTTCAGTATGTGATAATGTTACGAAATTAATGTATACAATTAAATTAAAAATTGTCTGTAAAAGTTGTTTTGCCTGTTCTATAGTGTAGTCATCTGCAGATCAGTTTAGCCTGATCTGCTCACAGGTATATATATGACAGAGGATTAATGACTCATGGGTTATCTGACCACGCATGTGCTGGACTCAGCTCACGGCTGTCCCGGCAGTGAAATACCAGTAGCGCTCTACCGTATAAGCGACACCCGCCGCGAGCTGATACACACAACCCTGACCAATGACGATGGCCGCTGCGATCAGCCGGTGCTGGAAGGGGAGGATTTCAAAAAGGGCGTCTACGAACTGGTCTTCAGCGTTGGCAGCTATTACCGTCGGCGGGGTGTTGAACTGCCTGAACCGGCTTTCCTCGATGATGTGGTGCTGCGCTTTGGCATCGCCGATGAAGACGAGCATTACCATGTGCCGCTGCTGATCTCGCCTTATAGTTATTCAACGTATCGCGGGTCTTAACGGCAGTCGCTAGAACGTCGCTTCGCGGATAATAACTTCAGTCGCTAGACGTCGCTTCGCTCCTCGCTAGACGCGGCTTCGCCGCTTGCTAGTTGTTAGAAAAAGCGTTTTGAGAGCCGTTGCTCGTGGCTTGTTGCTCGAAAAAGCGGGGGTTGTGGCTCTCTGCTGGATCTGTGGGTTTTGTGGGAGTGACGCTAGCATGCCCTCTGGGTATCAGGGGCTATCCTGATTAATACACATCTAAACCTCCCAATCTTGCTGTATAAAATGGCATTGCTTATCGCTGGCTCAAGGCTTTCACACCAGCCCAGTTGATTTCGTCGATGCGGTTCAGAGAAGGGTGAAACGAGTATCGGCACCCGGGTAACGCTTCGATGCGCTTGTGACTAATGGGTGCGACTTACGGGTGTGACTTAATGATGTGACTGATGCAAGTGACTGATGCAAGCGGCTGATGCAAGTGGCTTGTGGATGAGTCAGGCACTAAACCATCATCTCGACAGTGTCGATGGAAGCCAGGCTCTCCAGCTTGTTGGAAGATGAGCCTTATTCCGCTTTTTTTAGTTCCAGGATCTGCTTATAAATCGCGTCTGCCTCAGTGCTTAACTGAGAATAGCCTTCAATATTGCCGTTTCTTTGGGCGTGCATCGCCTCTTCCAGTTTAGACCTGTAGAGCTTATCCAGCTTTTTAGCTGGGTTTGACTTAAATATAGAAAACATGGCTTGTCTCGGTTGTCTTAATTTCGAATTGTACGGTGGGATGACGATGTTGGATTCTTTCTGGTCTTAGTTGCCAGCACGCCGCTTCGCGGCTATTCACTTCAGTAGCCATATGTCGCTTCGCTTTTGCTGGTTGTTAGAAAAAGCGGTTTAAAAGTCGCTGCTTAGAAAGGCCGTTGCTCGTTGTTCGTAGCTTGAAAAAGCGATTTAAACTACTTATGTAGAGCGGCTTTAGCATGCCCTCTGGGTAGTAGGGGTGATAGTCTGTGCCGGTGCAAGGTTTATCGCTGCAGGATGCAGCTCCCACAATTTAACTCCTACACTTTAATCGATAATGAAGCCTGTGATTAAACTGCTATCGTAGGAGCTCCTTTAGCATGCCCTCTGGGTACCAGTGGCGATCTTTTGCTTTTAAATTCCCTGTTCTGTTTTCCTTTCCTTCCTAAGATGCTTCTGGTGTTCCCAGCGTTTTCTGCGCTAGAACGATTCTGAGACCTCAAAGATTAACCACAGAGAACACAGAGAAAGATCCCGGGCACTTTCTTCAGCTCTGGGGAGGTTCAGCCGCTTTCTATCGTCTCTGATCGTCTTGTTATTCGCGGTGGATAATTCCCTCAATTATTCTGACTCTATATACAGTTAATTGGGATAAACCAGAAAGACTGGCGCGCTTTGTCACTCACAGGCCTGAAAAAAGCGCGTTTCGTCACTGGCATAACACTTTAAAGTGGTGCAGTATCAGACAGATAAGGATATTAACAAGTGAGATTATGTGCCGGTTGAAAGTGCCAAAACGCGCAGGCGCGTTTTCAGGGGATGAAAAACGACGTGCTTCAGAATTATTTCTTCAGTTCAATTAAAAACAGCTTCCCCTCCAACAGTCTTGTGGCGTCAAAACGCGCACAATTAAAATGTTATATGGCAAGTGAACTATGAAATATTTACTCATATTACTGATAACACTCTTTTTTCCTACTGTTTCATTTGGAGAAACTAAAGAGAGTATGTGTCTTTCGTATGTTGCAATTACTGGCAATATCAAAAAGGCACATGAATATCAGCCTTGTTTGGATGCCTCAGATTTAGGTATAGGATCGGCTCAATACTCTGTAGGAATGAGCTATGGTTATGCTGGTAAGAATGATTTGGAGGAAAGATATTATCGGTTAGCTGCAAACAATAGTAATATTGCAGCATACCTTTCCTTAGGCCATGTGCTCCGTGAGAATAGTCCATGGAAAGCTATTTACTGGTATCAACGCTATGCGGCAACTAAAGCTGACGGTTATGGTTATGCGGCAATTTTGATTTCAAATTTGTTTAGTGAGTTAGGAGATGCTTCTCAAGCAGAATACTGGCTTGAAGTATGTAAGTTATCTCCATACAAAGGTTGTACTAACGCATATAACAAAAAGCTGTAGCGGATCGTCGCTACGCTCCTCCCACTAAGCTAAGCGTTAGTTTTACACCACTGAGCTGAGAAGGGATTTATGGCAAGAGTAAATAAAATCAGAAAAGAAAAGCTATCTATCTATTTGGCGAGAGATGGCAGTAAGCCAGATTCTGATGTGATAAAGCTAGAAAATTCTAAGCAACCTATTGAAATGGACTTGCCAGGGGCAGAATCAGCCCGCCTTTACATAAAAAAGCAGCCACCCAAAAATGCTCCTCCTTGGACTAGATTGTTTACAACAGATAGCCAAGTTGATGCTTCTGAATTTGGCACCTCTTCAAATGTAGGGGCTGTATTTTTAGTAAGAGTATCAGGATCTACATTTGTACTGTCATTTGGCACTGGTTTTCATCTTTTAAAGCAAGAGTCTATCGAGCGTGATTTCGGTCTAAAGGTGACGCTGAACTCGGTAGATCCTGACAAACTGAGAAGTTTGGATAAAGCCAGTTATGATCACAATCCATTGAACTCAAGAACTCAAAGCACTCGGGATGTAGATATATTTAATCTCCATCTAGATTCTGAGATGGAGATGCTTTACGCAGTAACAGGCACATCATTAGTAAAAGAATTTGGTAGTCATGTAACTGGTAGGGATGCCCTGACAATAGCAGTAGAAACCAACCTTTCAGATATACCCGCGATTCTTTCAAAGTCGATCAAACAATATCGTTCTAAGCTTCCAGACAAATTTAGCTGGGTAGAAAATATAAATAGGGTTCGGGACTATGATGAGATTGAAATACTCGATTTGGAGCTAGATCAATACTTAAGCAGTAACAATATTTCTAATTTCTGGTTAGGGGAGCCGGAAATAGTAGACTGGGAAGGTCAAATCGGCTATTCATTTGATATGTACCAGAAAACCCTTCGTCATGTGGTTTTATCTTTCGATGACTATATAACATACCTTGGTGATGTTACTCCTACAGTTGAGTTAATGAAGAGTAATGTTATTCACGTAAACAACAATGAGTATCAGTCTGTAAAAAGTTGGCCTGTCTACCGCTGCTTGTATGCTGAAATTAAATTTGGGAGCGATCATTACATCCTAAGAAATGGAGTATGGTACAAAATAAACTGTGATTTTGTGTCAGCAGTTGATGACTACCTCAGCGATATTGATATTCATCCATTCTCATTTCCCATATATTCTCATGATGATGAGGGCGATTATAACGAGTTGGTTGCTAAGACGAACAGTATTTTTTGTTTGATGGATAAAAAGAATATCCAGATTGGTGGCCCTTATGACAAGTTAGAGCACTGTGATTTGATAAAGGGTGGAAATGAATTTGTTCATGTCAAGTTATACAGAAGCTCAAGCACACTCAGTCACCTATTCTCTCAAGGATTTGTGGCTGCGGAAGCGTTTATAAAAGACTCTGACTACAGAGAGAAATTGAACCCAAAATTGCCTGCATCAATCAAATTATCTGATCCAAAACCAAGGCCTGATCCAAGGGAAGTTGCGAATAAGTCCCTCCTCTTGAGACAATCTGCGATGCAACCTTCTC
>JAAEYW010000016.1 GCA_018223185.1 Oceanospirillales bacterium
ACAACAGCTTAACCGGAAAGGCACCACCGCTTCCTAACTATTTCCCCATAACCTGCGAAGAACCTTTTTTATGGCCGGTCGGCGTCATCTCTGTGCTGACTGAACTGACGCAGTGTTTTAAGACCTGTGTTCAACTGACTCTCCAGTTCATCGCAGGTGTTCTGGTTTATCGTTTCGCTTTTTGTTTCCAGTAATGTGCAGCGCGCAGACAGTGACTGCAGGCCAAAATTAGCGGTGGCGCCTGCCAGCTGATGGGCAATATCCTGCATAGCCTTAAGATCATGATCATTGTATGCCTGCTGCATTTTTCCGGTCAGTTGCCTGCATTGCTGCTCGAGCTTATCGATCAGAAGAGTGAATTTTTCTCTGCCCAGCATGCTGCAATGCTGTCTGACCAGATGTGTATCGAGTATTGTAACAACCTCATCGTCGCTCACAGAGTCCTTTGTAACGTTCAGTTCAGCGGGGCATTGACTGAGCAACCGTTGCAGTTCGGTGTACTGCAGGGGCTTGCCGATCACCGCGTCAATTCCTGCTGAATAATAGTTGTTGATCTCTGCTTCGGTGATGCTGGCGGTCAGGGCTATCACTCGGATACCGGCCTTTTCCGGTAGGTGATGCTGACGGAGTCTGCGGGTGGTTTCCATGCCATCCATGTCCGGCAGATGGATATCCATCAGCACCAGATCGTAGTCGTGCTGATCATGTTTCTGCAGGGCGGTATAACCATTCTCAGCGATATCGATCCGGTGGCCATCGCTTTCCAGCAGCCCCTTAGCCACCTGCTGATTGATAACGGTATCCTCGACCAGCAGAATATGCAGCGCTGTCTGAGCCTGGGTTGCTGGCTGACTGAGCGTTTTTTCATCCTGTTCGGCAGAGGCTAAAGCATAGGGTATCGAGAACCAGAACTGACTGCCTTGCCCCTCCGTGCTGCTAAAACCGATCTCTCCCTGTTGTAACTCGACTATTTTCTTGCTGATGGCCAGTCCCAGACCCGTACCGCCATAACGGCGGGTGATGGATGAATCTGCCTGGGAGAAATGCTGAAAAATCCTGTGGTGAGACTCTTCAGGAATACCGATACCACTATCCTCAACCGTAAACCGGATCTCTGCGTTGTCGCTGGTCTGAAGACAGTTTACCGATATTTTAATGAAACCCTGCCGGGTGAACTTAATGGCATTGGCACAGAGGTTCATTAATACCTGTCCCAGGCTTCGCCGATCACCGAACACGGTATCTGGCAGGGGATCATTGATTTCCAGCTCAAATGTCAGCTGTTTTTCCAGTATCATCGGCCGCAGCATCAGCTCCAGTTCACTGAGCACCTGTCGGACCGGGAAGGGAGCATTATCCAGTTCCACCTGACCGGCTTCTGCCTTGGTGAAGTCAAGAACATCGTTGAGGATGGACAGGAGAGTCTGGCCGGACTGATAGATCGCCCCGACCTGTTCCCGCTGATCGGGGAGCAGGTTACCTTTATTCAGTAGCTGAGCCATCCCGAGAATACCGTTCATCGGCGTTCTGATCTCATGGCTGATGGTTGCCAGAAATTCAGACTTGGCCTGACTGGCAGCTTCCGATCGTTGCAGATTCAGCTGAGCCTGCTCTTTCGCTTTACGTTCGGTGATATTGGTCAGTGAGCCTTCGTAGTAGACAACATTACCCTGCTCATCCAGCTCCCGGCGGGCGGAGATTGATACATTGACCGGGTTGCCATCGCGGCGCAGCCACTCGGTTTCAAAACCGATCACCCGGTTACCTTCAGATAACTGCTGCAGAAAACTGTGCAGGTCATTGCTGTTGGCAAAGCACTGACTGCCAATATCGGTGATGGTATTGAGAAACTCTTCTGGTCTGGAATATCCCAGCAGTTCTGCCAGGGCGGGGTTGGCAGAGATAAAGTGTCCCTGGGCACTGGCCCTGAAAATCGCTTCGACGGTGTTTTCAAACAGTGAACGATATTCCTGCTCTGATTGTTCCAGACTTGAGTACAGCTTGGCATTTTCGATTGAGATTGCCGCCTGAGCCGAGAGAATCTGCAGGGTTTCCATGCGGGACGGGTCGAATACATTACGGCTTTCGTTATTTTCAAGATACAGGAGGGCGGTCAGCTCGCCGTGATACAGAATCGGCATGCAGAGCAAGGAACGGGGTTTATGTTTGCGAATATAGCTATCCTGCATAAACATCTCGTGACTGTGGGCGTCACTGAGCACCACAATCTCCTTGGTACGGGCCGCATAGTGAACAATACTGACCGGTAGTGCGGTGCTGTTGTCCAGTGCTAGGTTATTGAAGAACCGGGGAGGCTGGTCCAGCTCGGTTTCAGCTTCGATATAGTACTCGTCTTTGTCTTTAAGGATGAGGAGCGCCCGCTGGGCCCCGGCACTCTCCAGCGCCAGAGCCATCAGCCTGCCGAGCAGTTTTTCCAGCACGATTTCATCAGAGATCGCCTGGGAAGAACGAATAACGGAAATCGTATCCAGCTGCTGATTAGAGAATGTTTCTGCGTCATCGACGGTGATTAATGTCCTGTTTTGTTCGCCGTGGGTAACGCTGCGACTGCCAAATAATTCAGGATATTGCGTCTGTAACTGGTGTAACTTTGGCCTGACTTGCAGGCGCAGATACCCGTTCCAGGCCTCGTTGAGGTAAGTGTGGGCAATATTCTGTTTATCCCACTCGATATAGCAGCGGCCCGCCATTTCATAGATCAGGGTTGCTATCAGATGAAAGTGGTTACGCTGAGCGTAACTGATAGCCGTATCGTAATGGTCCATCGCTTTATGGTATTGGCGAGTGACCCGGTAGATCTCTGCCTGCAGCAGCGAGGCAAAGTGCTGATGGTTTTCAGGGCAGTGTCGGGCCTGACGTTTGGCTCTGCGAAGAATACGCCGCACCGGTTTTAATGTATGTGGTTGCTGTAAAAAACCGACATCATTGAGTAGCGCTAACCGGGATAATGCTGCCATATATTCGAAGCAGGGCGCGGAATAGGTGCCGACGATATGTGGCAGATAGATACGGCCTGTTTCGCAATGCCAGTGAGCCTTTTGATAGTCTTCAAAAATAAAGCACAGTAGCGAGCAGTAGTGATGATAGGTCGCGATGGCGGTGCGATGATCTTCACGGTGATGCTCATCGAGCATCGTCTGGTTAAAAAAGCGGCCAAACAGCTGCGTTGGATCGTCATTTTTACCCAGCAGGTTATCAATCGCCTGTAAGGCCTGCAGTGAATACTGTATGGAGGGTTTCTGTCCATATTGCAGCAGTGATGAGGTGTAGCTTTCCAGTGTGGGTTGTAACTCTGCGAAATTGTCTGCCTGAGTAAACGCGTACTGAATCCAGGCCGCCAGACTGTAACTGCCCCACTCAAAATCGCCGCAGTCTAACGCCTGCTGATGCCCCTTCATCAATGAACTCAGTGAGTTCTGCAGAGGTTCCTTCCAGTGCCGTATGTAAGAGTCGAACAGGGACATGGTCCGGTGATGCAGCAGCCGGTCGGGTTGTCGTTGGTCGAGTTCTATGGCGATAGAGCCTAACTGATAGCCCTGTTCAATGGCGCCGTACTTGCCACACAGGATGCCGCCATAACCGGCAAAAGCCATCGGTGAATGTGCAGTTGTTCCCCGTGTCAGCGTCAGTTCAACCTCCTTGGCCATCACCAGAGGACGTAGCGCTGAGCTGGAAAACTTGACCGCCCCGAACATACTGGCAAGTATCGACAGCGCGGCCAGATCATGAGGGTCCTGCATTGGCGGAGCATTGAGAATCTGTTCCCGGCTGCGTCGGTGCAACAGCCACTGGGTTCTTAATACGCCTTGCCAGATATGGCTCCGTGTGGGTTTAGAGGGAAGCTCAACACCCAGTAATCCGAGTACCTGCAACGCGACTTTCATCGCCTGATCGAACTGGTTTCTGGCGATATGAGACTGAATTCTGATCTCGAACACTTTCACCCGGTCGAGAACGTTTTCACTATTCTCTATTACCTGGTCGATCAGGTAGTTCATCTGTTCATACCGGGAGCGGATATAAGCCGCTTCGGCGCCGCTGATGTAGAGTGCTAACGTCAGCTGGTAATACTGTTGCCAGCTGTTATCCGGCAGTAACTCAATACCTGTCTGAAAATACTCCTGAGCGGCATCAAAGGCGGCTGAATCCAGCGCCTGTATACCTGACTGACAGTTCAGCGCTGCCAGCTCTGTCAGCTCAGCGGGTGTCTGGATCAGGCTTCGGCCGCTATTCAGGTGATTGGTGATTTCAAACACAGGACCGTCGTTCTGATCTGGAAAGCGTTGCTGCAGCAGCCGGCCTATCTGCAGGTGCAGTGTCTGTCGACGGTTTTCCGCAATCAGGGAGTAGGCCGCCTGCTGAATCCTGTCATGCACAAAACGATAGCGATGGCGTTCAAAGTTGAGCCCGGAGCTGCTGGAATAGTTGATATCAAGTGGGATCAGCAAACCTTCGCGCATCGCATCCATCAGGTTCTCTGTGGTGCGTTTATCACTCTGCTCCAGCACCGTAGAGAGGGTCTTCAGATCAAATGGGCTTCCGATACAGGCCGCCATCTGCAGTGCTTTCTGGCTGTCACCGGACAGTTTCTGAATCTTACTGACCATCAGATCAATGACGTTGTCGCTCATCTCCCGGGACTGGATTTTCTGTTCGTCCCAATGCCAGTGGTTTTTAACAAAGCTGATCAGTCCTTCGTCATGCAGGGAATACAGAAACTGAATCAGGAAGAACGGATTGCCCTGAGTTTTCTCCAGGCAGATCTGCGCCAGTTCGGCGCAGCGTTGCGGTTCGGCTCTCAGAGTGTCAGCTATCAGCCGGATGATCTGACATTTGTTTAACGGTTCAAGGAGGATCTCACTGATATTGCAGCGGCCCTGTTTTATCTTATGGATAGCCAGTGTCAGTGGATGAGTTGGCCCAGTCTCCTGATCACGGTAACTGCCAACAATCAGAAGATTGGACAGATCGCCCTCTTCGCATAATGAAGTGATCAGGTTAAAGGAGGCGAGGTCGCCCCAGTGGAGGTCATCCAGAAACAGCAGTAATGGCGTCTCCTGTGTGGCAAAAACACTGAGTAATGATTTTACCAGCCGGGAAAAACGGTTTTGTTCTTCGATAATCGAAAAACGGTGCTCATATTGCTGTTTGCCAATAATCAGCTCCAGCTCGGGTACCAGGCGGATAAGAGCGTGAGCATGCTGTCCCAGTGTCTTAAGAATGGCATCCCGGTAGGTTGTGATCTCCTGTTCATTCTCAGTCAGCAGCTGTCTGATCAGCCCTTGCAGTGCCAGAAAAATACCAGAATAGGGGCGTGTACGGCGAAACTGATCGAATTTTCCGCTGATAAAGCGGCCATTCTGTTCATGTATATAATGACGTAACTCATGCACCAGGCTTGATTTTCCCACCCCCGCATAACCGGTAATCAGAACCAGCTCCTGACGGCGCATAGTGGCCTGGTCGAAGCTGTTACGCAGCTTTTGAATGGTCGCCGCCCGGCCATACAGGCGCTGGGGAATGGAAAAATGTTCGGAGATGTCTTCGCGGGCAAGATTAAACAGCGGAATACTCTGCTGATTCTGCCACAGTTCAAGACATTTTTTCAGGTCCTGGGCAACTCCGAAACTGGACTGGTAGCGTTCAGATGCATCCTTTGCCATCAGCTTCATGATAATTCTGCTGAGCATCTCCGGTAACCCGGGTTTCAACTTGTGCGGCGCTTGAGGGTGCTTAGCGATATGGCTGTGGATAAGCTGCAGACGGTCTTCACTCGGGAAGGGGGGGCGCCCGCACAGTATTTCGTAAAGGGTGACACCCAGACTGTAAAAATCACTGCGAAAATCGATATGCCGGTTGATTCGTCCGGTTTGCTCCGGTGCCATATAGCGAAGGTCATCGACGGAGAGTTGCTGAGAGTTCCAGCTGGCCTGCTCGCGGCTAAGCCGGGTTGCGATGGCAAAGTCTATCAGCTGAACCTCTCCGGTTTCCGGTATCCAGAGAATATTATCCGGTGACAGTTTTTTATGTATCACCCGCTCACTGTGCAGCCGTCCCAGCAGATCAAAAAGGCGGATCGCCATGGGCAGGATCTGCTCCCAGGAATACTGTTTCTTTTGCAGCATCTGCCGCAGGGATATACCGCCATGGTCAGTGAAAATCAGTGTCGCCTGGTTATTGATGCTGCTGCGCAGCAGTGGTGCGACGACCCCTTTTATATTCAGTGAACTGAGCAGTTCATGCTCATGATCAAAGCGGCTGGTGTCTTCCGGGGAGGTTGAACTCTGGTTCAGTTGTTTAATGATAACCGGCTGAAGATCACTCTCCCGCAGAGCCCGGCTGATGGTACAGTGCTTGCCCCGGTGGATGATGGTCTGGATTTGAAATCCGGGAAAGTGATGCATGAATCAGCCAATCTCCCCGGCGAACATATAGCCTGCCCCGTGAGCGGTGAGTATAAAGTGCGGATCAAGCGGACTATCGTTCAGTTTCTTTCTCAGGCGTCCGACCAGCACATCGACAGAGCGGTCATTGGGTGTCCACTCACGATCATGAATTGCATCCATCAGCTGGTCGCGACTGAGTACCTGGCCCCGGCGACTGATCAGTGCATTCAAGAGTTTAAACTCGCCCTCTGGCAGACGTTCTGAGCCGCCTGCCGGTTGTTCCAGTAATCGCCGGCTGCAATCAAGCACCCAGCCCTCGAAGTGGATAAGGTCATCTCCCTGAGATTGCTGATTGTCTGCATGATCGGTCACCCTCCAGAGCAGATTTTTAGCTCTCACCAGTAGTTCGCGGGGGGTAAAGGGTTTGGTGACATAATCATCGGCGCCCAGCTCCAGCCCGACAATCCGATCAATTTCATCGCCTTTGCTGGTGACCAGAATGATACCGACTTTTGAGTGGGCCCTAAGTTCACGGGTCAGGGACAGACCATCTTTTCCCGGCAGATTGATATCCAGCAGAACCAGATCGATTCTCTCATCGAGCACTCGTTGTATCAGGCTTTCACCGTGGTCAGTCTCACTCACCTGGTAGCCCTCATTTTCAAAATAACTGACCAGCAGAGAGCGGGATGCAAAGTCATCTTCTACGATAAGGATATGTAATGGTTTAGTGGGAGAGGTCATGGTCAGCAACTGTTATCTTTTATTATGATTTTTATGAAACATATTCTCAGAGTCTAGCAAGTGGCAGGGTTTGATAACAGCGTTCCTTCATCAAATCAGATAAGCACTGAATAAGGAGTAAAAATCTATATACGACAAAGAGTTAGATCATTATTTACCGCATTGCTGTTACATTCTGTTACATTAGTTAACAACTTAGCACAAATCCCCGGAAATTCATTTACACAGGACGGTTAGGTTAGTCGTGTTGGGTAACCAGCGAACTACAAAAATTAAAGATGAGGGCCTGCACCTGTTCTGATTCACAGCGACAGGTGCTGCAAAGAAAATTCTTACAGGAGTGATTGGCCTTGAACAATAATAAATCCAAGCATGCACTACTCAGTGTGAGTGCACTGGCTCTGATAGGGGCTATGCTGACCCCGGCGGTGTCATGGGCGACGGATGGTGAGACAGTAATTCAGGAAAAATGTCTGAGCTGTCATACCCGCACCGGCAATCCTGATGCACCCTATTCAAGAATCAGCGAGCAGCGGAAAACACCGGAAGGCTGGCAGATGACTCTGCACAGAATGCAGCTCAGGAACGGTTTGGTTCTCTCCTCAGAAGAGACGCAGGCTGTGATCAGATACCTTTCGGATGAGCAAGGGCTTGCACCGTCTGAAACTGCACCGTTCCGCTATGTGCTGGAACAGAAACCAAACATTGTTGAAGATGTTGATCCGGCTTACGCAGAGATGTGCTCCCGTTGCCACTCTAATGCCCGGTTTGGCTTACAGCGCCGGACTGAAGGTGAATGGAAAGAGTTAGTTAATACCCATATGGCGATACATCCCACCACTGAGTTACATGCTCTTGCACGGGATCGTCGTTGGTACGACATCGCCCTGAATGAAACCGCCCCTAAGCTGGCGATGGATTACGCCTTTAATGATGCGGCATGGAAAAAGTGGCAAACAATGGCCAGACCGGCACTGCAAGGCAGTTGGTCTGTTTCTGGCTTTATGCCGGGTAAAGGCGACTACAGCGCCATTCTCACCGCAGTGAAAATCGCTGACGACAAATACTCTGTCACCATGATCGGCCATTATAGCGATGGTTCGGAACTGCGGGGTAATGGCACAGCTAACGTCTTTTCCGGTTATGAGTGGCGTGCAGGCCTGATGCTTGATGGTGTGAGTGTACGTCAGGTTCTGGCGGCATCAGAAGATGGCTCCTCTCTGACGGGGCGTATGTATCAGAGTGCCCACGATGAGATCGGTGGTGATTTGAACGCCGTAAGTGGCAATGCCATCGTTGGTCTGTCGCCCTCTGCCCTTAAACAGGGAGAGACATCCCGGGTGACTATTTCTGGCGCTTATCTGAAAGGCAGCGTCAATCTGGGGGCCGGCGTCAAAGTGCTTAAGGTTCTGTCCCGTGATGCTGACCGTATTGTGGTTGAGGCAAAAGCGTCTGCTTCAGCGGCTGTCGGCATGCGTGATGTGTCAGTGGGCGGAACTAAGGCTAAAGCCCTGCTTGCTGTCTACGACAGTGTCGCAACTATTCAGGTGTCACCGCCTCAGTCCCTGGCACGTATCGGTGGCAACGGCGGCAAGATTCCGAAGGTGCAGTCGACCTATCGTGCGCTGGCATTCAGTGCAGGTGCCGATGGTAAACCCGGAACGGATGATGATATGCGCCTGGGTTATATGCCAGCGTCCTGGTCGCTGAAACCACAGAATGAAGTGGCGGAAGAGGACAGAGATCTGGAGTTTGCCGGAACCATCGACAGCAACGGTATCTTCACACCCGGTGACACCGGACTGAATCCACAACGCAAGATGTCCACGAATAACGTAGGCATGCTGAAAGTGGTCGCTTCAGTCAAAGACGGCAATAACACCATTGAGGGTGAGTCAGACCTGCTGGTGGCTGTGCCGAGCTATATCAAACGCGCCATTCAGTAACACTGATAACAACCGCCAACATCTGTTGTCGCAAATAACAAGAAGAGAGACTGAAAATGGGATCTTTAACTCTGGTAAAACCCAACCTGCATCTGGTTGATGTAGCGGAACGCAGGATGTTATTCCATGTGCCGACCAGTAGCCTGTTTGAGCTGGATGCTCTGGGCCGGGAGCTGATCGAACTGTTCTCCGCGGAAGCGGAAGTGTCTGCACTGCAGATTCGTGACCGGTTTGACGGCCGGTTCACTGCCGGCGATGTGGTGGACACTCTGGAAGAGTTAAAGACGCTGAAGATCATTGCAGAAGCGGGCACCTGGGCACAGATTAATAATGAGCCGAAGCCGGTGAAGCAGTTTCCACTGACCACCATCGTACTGAACACTAATACCGGTTGTAATCTCAGCTGTACGTACTGTTACAAAGAGGATCTGACCACCCCGTCAAAGGGTGACAAGATGAGCTTCGATACAGCGGTGCAGTCGGTTGAGATGATGCTGAAAGAGTCGCCGGATCAGCGTCAGTACAACGTGGTGTTCTTTGGTGGCGAGCCGCTGACCAATATGCCCCTGATCCGCAAGGTGGTGGCCTATTGTGAAGAGCGTTTTGCAACGATGGAAGCGGACGTCAGTTTCACCATGACCACCAACGCCACTATGCTCAACGAAGAGCTGGTGGACTGGTTTAACGAGCACCGTTTTGGCCTGACTATCTCAATGGATGGTCCCAAAGCGATGCACGATAAAAACCGGATTACCGTGGGTGGCCAGGGGACTTATGATGTGGTTAAGCAAAAAGCGCAGATGCTGCTGTCTCGCTATACCGCTCGTCCCGTGGGCTGCCGGGTCACTCTGACCCGGGGGATTACCGATGTGGAATCGATTTTCGATCACCTCTATCACGATCTCGGTTTTTCCGAGGTTGGATTTGGTCCGGTAACCTCTGGTGATATTACCTCTTTCAACCTGACCGCTGACGAAATGGCTGAGGTTTTTGCCGGGATGAAGCGTCTGGGGCAAAAGTATCTTGATGCTGCTCTGGAAGGCAAAAATCTGGGTTACGGCAATATGCATATGCTGATGACCGATATCCATGAAGGCAACAAGAAACAGCTGCCCTGTGGTGCGGGTGTTGGTTTGCTGGCGGTGGATACCAAGGGTGGTATCAACTTGTGCCATCGGTTTACTGGGTCTGATCAGTCGCTGTTCGGCGATGTCAGTGAGGGGCTGGATAAGCCCGCCCTGGCCGAGTTTATTGAAACCCGTCTGGACCGAAGCGATACCGGCTGTGAAACCTGCCGTATCCGCAATATCTGTTCCGGCGGTTGTTATCACGAAAGTTACGCAAAATACGGTGATGCGACCGTACCCTCCTACCACTATTGCGACCTGCTGCGCGACTGGGTCGATTTCGGAGTCGAGGCGTACACCCGCATCATGATAGAGAATCCGGGCTTTTTTGAAGCCCATGTCTCTCCTAGAAGGAGTGCTTAAATGAAACATTTAAAGTCGTTTAATAAAAAAGCGAAAATGCTTGATCAGACTACTTCTCCTGATCAGGTAGAAGAGGTTGTTGCAATGCAGTCTGTGGTGGGCTGTACCTCCACGAACGATCCCGGCTGGGAAGTTGATCCCTTCGGTGGCCTGGGCTCTCTGTGTCAGCCAATGGAATCTGACCTTTACGGGTGTGCTGACGCCTGCTGGTGGCCTGCACAGGTGCCAGACACTATGAGTAACTATCCTGACTGGTCTCAGGATGTATCCAAGGCAAATGAAGACTGGCGCAAGCTGGATGGCATTTTCCCGGAAGAGCAGAAGTAACGGAGGCGCAGATGAAATTTACCCATAAGATAAAAGCGGCAGCCCTGATCGGTGCTGTGAGTACTGTTGCCCTGATGTCCGGTTGCTCTATGAACCCGTCAGCATCGCTTAATGGTATGAAAGGTGGCGGTCATGAGTATCTGCTGACGGTAAGCCGTCCGAATCAGCTGCATGTGATTGATACAGAAACCAATGAGGTTGTGCGCAGCTGTGATGTCCCCGGTATTTTCGGCCAGGGCACCGTTGAGCCATCACCGGATGGTCGTATCGCTTACGTTGGCACTAATAAATGGGAAGACGTCGCCGGGTTCGATATTACCAACTGCGATATGGTTTTCTTTACTAAGCAGTCTGATAACAATGTCACGGTTAAAAGCTTTGTGTCACTGGCCGTCAGCCGGGACGGAAAGGAGTTGTACACGATACAGAATCCAACCCGTAAGCTGAGTGACCGCTATGAAGTGATGCAGCCACAGCTGGCTGTTTACGATACCAGTGCGGGGCTTGATGCCAAACCGGTCAGAACCTTTCCGGTAGACCGTCAGATTACCAAAATAATGGCGATGGATACCGGTGAAGTTATCCTGGGTGGTAATGATCTGCAGGCGATTAATCCGCAAAACGGTGAGATTCGTATACTGAGTAAGCTGCAGAACTGGGATAGAGCTGGTGATAAGTGGGTGCAGCCCGATGCGTTTGCTATGCATTCCTTGGGAGAGCATGTTGATGAGTTCATCATGCCGTACTTCACCATTAAGTGGAATGGCGATCCGGGCGATATGGAGAAAGCTGAATTCTGGTGGGGAATGAGCCGGGTTGATCTGAAAACCGGTGAAGTTGAACAGACTGAAACCGTCCCTTTTGAGTTCATTGTCTTCAACTTCATCACGGATCCGGCAGATAGCAATATCCTCTACGGTGCATTTAATACACTGTCTAAGCATGATATTCGTGAGAAGAAAACGCTGGCGGTACATAATATGGATCATACCTATTACAACCTGAATATGACTCATGACCGCACTATTTATGTGGGTGGTACGTCCAGTGATATCTCGATCCATGATCCGGAAACCCTGGAAAAAATTGGTTCAATCCAGTTACCGGGTGATATGTCTACTTCTGCTATGCGAATCGCTTATCTGAAGTAGGTTGGGACTAACACTTCGATGTCCAGAATGTTAATCTGGTGAGTAAAGGCTGTCCTGCGACAGCCTTTTTTGTATCAGCCAATAATAAGAGACGACACACGCATGATCAGATGGCTAAGTGCAGCAATTGACGGCCAGGACCGGGGGCGTTTAGAAGAGGCGTTCCGTTGGTTGTATACCTTTGTACGGCCGCAGTCGAAGGCCATCATGGGCCTGATGCTGTTGTCGGTGTTTGCTTCCGCGCTGGTGCTGTTGCAGCCCTGGCTGACCAAGTTGCTGATCGACGAGGGCCTGTTGGCAAAAGATTACGGCATGTTGGTGACCATGGCCGTAGCAATGATTTTCGTCGGTATTATCAGTACCGGTCTCTCCGGTATTAACCGTTATCTGCATACCCGGCTGTCGGGTAAAATCCTCTTCTCCCTGCGCGAACATCTCTATGAACACCTGCAGACCCTGTCCCCTCAGTTTTTTGGCGGACGACGGACAGGTGATATTCTTTCCCGTCTGGATGGTGATGTATCGCAGATTCAGCGTTTTGCCGTGGACAGCATGTTTTCAGCCCTGAGCAGTGTGCTGGGGCTGGTCGGTGCGCTGGCGTTACTGGTGACCCTGTCGTGGAAGCTATCGCTGCTGGTGCTGGTGCTGATCCCCCTTGAGATTCTCTGGCTGCGCTGGATGCGGCGTAAAGTTGAACGTCAGGCGCGGATTATCCGTGAGCGTTCAGCCGATCTCAGCTCGTTTCTGGTGGAAACACTGCCGGCGATGAAATTTATCCAGGCGGTATCTCAGGAGCAGCGGGAATCCCATAAGCTCAACCGTCTCAGCAACAGCTATCTTACCGATCTTTTGAAACTGCAGGTTACCGAATTTTTTACCCAGGCAGTACCTGGCACACTGACATCGCTGACCCGTGCCACCGCTTTTCTGATCGGTGGTTACTGGGTGATTGAGGGGCAGTGGCAACTGGGTTCGCTGATCGCATTTTCGACCTATCTGGGGATGGCCACCGGTCCGGTGCAGAGTCTGCTGGGGTTGTATGTGGCGATCCAGCGGATGTCGGTCAGTCTCGACCGGGTGATGGATCTGCGTCGGGCAGAACCGGACATTACCACGCCAGAACAACCCGCTTCTCTGGCTGATGATATGCGCGGTGAGATCAGCTTTGATAGGGTCAGCTTCAGCTATCAGGGTCGTAACGAGCCGATTCTTCATCATGCTTCTACGGTGTTTCCCGCCGGTGCCAGTATTGCCCTGACAGGGCCGTCCGGGGTGGGTAAATCCACCGTGATAGATCTGCTGATGCGTTATTATGATCCGGAGCAGGGTCGTATTCTCATTGATGGAGTGAACCTGAAACAGCTGCCGCCGATGGCGCTACGTAAACGGGTGGCTCTGGTGAGCCAGGATATCACTCTGTTTCGTGGCACCCTGATGGAGAATATCCGTTACGCCGCACCCGAGGCCAGTGATGCTGAAGTACGGGCGGCCATTGAACAGGCGCAGCTGACTGAGCTGATCAGTTCCCTGCCCATTGGACTGGAAACCCCGCTGGGTGAGCGCGGCAGTCAGCTGTCCGGCGGTCAGAAACAGCGGGTGGCGATTGCCCGGGCGATTCTGCAACAACCGGCAATACTGATTCTGGATGAGGCAACCTCGGCGGTAGATGAAGCGACGGAAACCGAAGTGATTGCTAATGTAAACCGCATCTTTGCCGGTAAAACCCGCATTCTGATCAGCCACCGGGCTTCAACCCTCAGTGGCGTGGATCTGCGTATCGAATTGAAAAAAGGTTTGCTGGTGGCTGACAACAGCCTGCCGGAGGTAAGCTGAGATGACGCAAAGCCTGGCTGAAAGAAAAGCTGATGCAGTATTGATCGGTCTGGTCGATAGTGGTTATGGTTTTGCCGGATCACCGCCAACCGGCAACGACCGGGTGGTTGCCTCACAGGCATTCCGGTTTGATGAGGGTGTCGTTTTAACGCCGGTGAGCAATGATCAGCTTGGGCACGGTTCAGCACTGTTAGAGGTGATTGCCGGGCAGGCTCCGGCAGCTGATTTTGCTATTGCACAGATTTTTACTGAACGTCTGACCACCACTCCCGCTCAGGTAGCCGCCGCCATTGACTGGTTGGTAGAGCAGCGGGTGGATCTGATTAATCTCAGCCTGGGGCTGCGCAATGATCGTGAGGTGTTACGAAACGCCTGTGAGAGAGCAGTGGCTGCCGGAGTGATAGTGTGCGCCTCCTCACCGGCCAAAGGCGATCCGGTCTATCCTTCGGCGTATCCGGGTGTGTTCCGAATGACTGGTGATGCCCGTTGCAGTGGACCTGAACAGCTTTCCTGTCTGAAAACGCAGTACGCCGATTTTGGTGGTTATGTCAAAGCCCGTAACGGGGTGATCGGCGCCAGTGCCGGGTGTGCCCAGCTAACCGGGCATATCGGTCGCTACCTCAGTGAAGGTGGTTCTGCTGATCTGGAAGCGGTAGATCATTGGCTGGAGAATCAGGCGGACTATTTTGGCGTTGAAGTGCGCTTTCCCCAGACCGTAAAGCGTCATCCGAATAACGGAGGACCGCTCAGTTGAATCCCCTTACACAGAATTCGTCAGTTAATATCGTTGTGCTGGGTGGCGGGCCAGCCGGTGGTGCCACCGCACTGGGGCTGAAAGCGCTGGGGTATGGTGTCACCCTGATCGCCGAGCCAAGACCGTTCAAAGCGGTCGAGGGAATCTCCGAGCGGGTGCTGGAAGGGCTGCGTAATGCCGGGTTTAAACGGGCGCTGGCGAACCTGCCGCAACCCTCTCCACGCATGGCCAGCTGGAACGGCGCCACTAATAGCGCCAATACTGAGATGCTGATTAACCGCAGTGAACTGGACCGGGGAATAGGCAGTGATCTGCAGGCGGCGGGCGTGCATCTGATCCATGGCCGGGTTGGTAAAATAGCGGCTGACAGTGACGGTTTCAGTGTTGAAATTAAAGATGGGGATGCCGGGCCGGTTCATGCGGATTTTCTGGTGGAAGCCCGGGGACGCAGTGCGCCTGCCGCCGGGCTGGAACGGTTACGCGGCAGTGAAACAGTGTCGCTGCTGCAGTATTGGCAAGGCGAGCCCTGTAAACCACAGTCAGCCGCCGAAAGTTTTCAGGATGGCTGGGCCTGGATGGCCGCCTGGTCCGATGGCACCCGCTATCTGCAACTGACCTTTGATGTGGCCACGGCTGATCTGCCGGATAAAGCCCAGCTGATCGATCACTGTAACGCCATTCTGCGCACCTTGCCCAGCGCTCAGCCGTTTATCGCAGATGCCGAACCGACCGGGATTATCCACGCCCGTACCAGCACCCCGATACTCTGTCGTGAAGCTGTTGGTGATAACTGGATCAGGGTAGGGGATGCGGCGATGGCGGTAGACCCGCTCTCCGGCAATGGAATTTTTCAGGCGCTCTCCAGTGCCTTGCAGGCACCGGCAGTGATCAATACCCTGCTACAACACCCCGGGCGGGCAGCACTTGCGAAACAGTTTTACCAACAGCGGGTCGATCATCTGTTTCACCGGTTTGCCCGTATAGGCCGGGATTTTTATGCCTCGGAGGAACGCTGGCGGGATAACCCGTTCTGGGCCACCCGGCGCAACTGGCCCGACAATGAACCCCTGCATCAGGAAACTGACCCTGACTCCCTGACCGTGGTCAGAATGCCGGTGGTCAGCAACGGACTGATTGAGGAACATGAGGTGGTCACTACCAATGATCAGCCGCTGGGCATCTGGCATCTGAATGGCATACCGATGGCACCGGTGGTGCGCGCACTGCAGAGCAGAGAGCAGGGCATAAGCCCGCAACGTTGTCTCGAGACAGCGCTGGGGATGAGTCCCGAAATAGCGGCCGGGCTGACCCGCTGGTTGTATAAGAATCAGTGGTTGAAGGCCGGGAGCTAGATGAAACAAAAAGCCAATAACAGATCGGGGCTTTTGAGATCGGGGCTTTCTAGGCAGGGCCTTTCTAGATTGGGGTCTTCGAGACCGGGGCTTTCTAAATCGGGGCCTTCGAGACCGGGCCTTTCTAGATCGGGCTTTGCGAGGCCCTAAACTTGTTGCGCCTTCTCTTCGCGCAGTTTATCCCGAATTTCCATCAGCATTTTGCCAAAGGCGTTATTGCCGCGCATATCGCGGCCACTGCCCCAGAAGTAGTCGTACTGGGTGACATCGGCAATATCGACCTCGCCGGTGTCCAGCAATATTTGCGCAATTTCGGGATAAGTACGGCATTTAATATAGGTGCCGCGGGTCATGACGGTTACTTTAACCCTGTCCCAGTCTTTGCGTTTGCTGTGTTTTTTGCTTTTGCCCAGCTTTGTCGCATCGGCAGGGTGGAGTGCCAGGCGGATCTGCTCAGCATACTCAGCATCATCAAACTTCATCGCCTGGTAGTAGTGTTCTACCGAAGGCCATTCATACCCCTCCAGTTCAAATGCATGTCTGGAGTATGAGGCCAGCGGGTTGTTGGGATCAATCCGCGTCAGCGTCAACAGTTTCTTTTCACTTTTAGGACTAAAAAACATGTTTGCTTTTCCCGGTTGTCCAGAGAACGGTTAAATTTAAAGGGGGCGGAGATCTCTCTCCGGCTAGCCGATTATCTGCTTATTATTGATATTTTTCACCCGCAGCTGCGGTAAATGACATTTCTACTAACAGATCCGGATCTGCTAATTCGACTTTGACACAGGCTCTGCTCGGCGCACAGCCCTCTGGGAACCATGAATCCCAGACTTCATTCAGTTCATCGAAGTTGGCAAAATCAGTCACATACACAGTCACTGATAAAATTCGTGATTTATCACTGTCGATTGATTCGAGCTGTAATTCAGCCTGATCAAATATCTGCTGCACCTGACCTTTCATACTCGCTGAAGTATCTGATTCTGCTACCTCTACAAAACTGGCAATTCCGTTGAAGATCGTCACGTCAGACCAGCGTTTACAGGGGTTAATTCTGTGAATTTTCATGAATGTGAACCTTAATGAGAAAGGTCTGCATAATAACAAGCATGACCCTGTATCCCAACATTAATGATGGCAGATGGGATGCACATACTCATGCCGGGCTCTGCGTTAAACGGCTCTGTGCCGTTGGTTGAGTATCTTTTTGTAGGGGCTGCTTCCAGCAGCGAATTAAGACAGTGACAACGAGGGCGTAAGATAAACAAAAAAAGAGCCACAAATAAACTTTGCAGCTCTTTTCTGGAAACCGCTTATCGGGTTCAGATACTCATCAATACTGATTTCACTTCGGTGTAGTGTTCAATGACATCGCTGCCCATCTCCCGGCCCAGACCGGATTGCTTGTAGCCGCCGAACGGCAGGGCAGGGTCGAGTGCGGTATGGCAGTTGACCCAGACGGAACCGGACTTGATACGGGGAACCATGCGGTGCACCTGAGACAGGTTGTTTGACCAGATGCTGGCACCCAGTCCGTACTGGCTGTCGTTGGCTATACGTATTGCTTCTTCGATATCATCGAATGGCATCGCCACCAGTACCGGACCGAAGATCTCCTCCTGCACCACACTGGATTGCTGATTCACATCAACCATCACCGTGGGTTTAACAAAGAAGCCAGGGCCCGGGACCGCAATACCCCCTGTGGTAATGGTTGCGCCGCTGCTGCGACCCTGTTCAATGTAGTCACACACCCGGTTCTGCTGTTTAGCCGAGATCAGCGGCCCCATCTGGGCGTTCGGGTCCAGACCATGGCCGAGGGTCATACCCTCTGCAATGGCGGAGATATCGGCCACGACATTGTCGAAATGTTTCTTATGTACATAGAGACGGGAGCCGGCGCAGCAGACTTGTCCCTGGTTGAAGAAGATCGCGTTGGCTGCGCCAGCCGCGGCGGTCTGCAGGTCGGCATCTTCCAGTACGATGGTGGGCGATTTGCCACCCAGTTCCAGAGTGACCCGGGTCATGCTGTCGATGGCGGCTTTGCCGATCAGTTTGCCCACCTGAGTGGAGCCGGTAAAAGTCAGTTTATCAACATCGGGGTGGTGGGACAGGGCCGCACCCGCTTCGATACCGACGCCGGTAACCACATTCAGTACACCGGGAGGATAACCCGCTTCCAGTGCCAGCTGGCCCAGCATCAGGGCGGTCAGCGGAGTTTCATCGGCGGGCTTGAGCACCACCGTACAGCCGGTTGCCAGGGCCGGACCCAGTTTCCAGCAGGCCAGCAGCAGCGGAAAGTTCCAGGCAACGATGGCGCCAACCACACCGACTGCTTCCCGGCGGGTGTAGCCGTGGAACTGTGCATCCGGCATAAAGGGCACTGAGACATCAACACTGCGACCCTCAATCTTAGTGGCGAAGCCTGCAATGTAACGGAGGAAATCAACCGCCAGACGGATATCCACATGCTCTGCGATCACCACACTCTTGCCGTTATCCAGCGACTCGATCTCTGCCAGCAAAGCGGCATTCTTTTCAATCAGATCGGCAAAGTTCCACAGCAGCTTCTGACGATCGACCGGCTTTATGCGGCTCCAGTCTGAATCTTCAAAGGTTTTGCGGGCCATTGCCACCGCTTTATCGACATCTGCTTTATCACCGCTGGGCACGGTGGCGATCTGCTCACCATTGGCGGGGTTGATGACCGGCAGCGTCCGGCCATCTTCAGCCGCCAGCCACTGATCGCCAATCAGAATTTTATGCTGACGCTGGATAAAGTCCATCGCTGCTGCTGATGGGGAGAATTGTGATTCACTCATATTTAATCGACCTGCTTATCATTGTAATCAGAGAAAAGAGAGGCCTGGAGACTGCTCAGGCGACCCGACACTTAGTGATACGGTTATCGCAAGGGCTGTGCCAGAGTGTGTGTGTTTATTTAAGTTATTGTTTTTTAATCATTATTTTTGTATTTATTGTCTCGGATAGTCATCGCTTGAGTGTTTTACAATGAGACAGGGTGTTCAAAAATAAGTCAGTTGAGTGAGTGATCATTCCCGATGATCAGGGGAGAGAAGCCCGATTTCCGTTTCGCCTTACCGGACTGTTACATTTTTGAACAGCGGTGTTGCGTAATAAAACAGTGGCGCCCGGATTTTTCTGTACAGGATTACCCTTATTTTTTGTAATTAATTGAAAAATAACAGTTTATGTCTATTGGCACAGGCCGTGCTTTGTATCCCTGCAGGTTAGAACTTTGGGTCGTGTTGAGCTTCCCAACTAAATAAACAACAAAAGGAGTCTGGCCTTGATGAAGAAATTTACACTACCCCGGTTAACGGGTGGACTTCTGCTGGCAGGGTTTATCTTGCCAGCAGGGGCCGTACAGGCGGGTGATGCTGAAGCCATTATTCAGAGTAAGTGTGTGGCCTGTCATAACCAGGAGAATGCCAGGCCTCTGCAGATGAGTCGTATGAGCCATCAGCGTAAAACCCCGGAAGGCTGGCTGATGACGATTGCCCGTATGCAGGTGATGCATGGGTTGGAAGTAACGGACGACGAGCGGCGTACGCTGGTGAAGTATTTTGCTGATAAGCAGGGGCTGGCGCCGGAAGAAACCGCAGGCTCCCGCTACGCGATGGAACGCCGCCTGAACACGATGGAAAGTTTTGAATCCACAAATTTTGAAGAGATGTGTTCCCGCTGTCACTCCGGCGCGCGGGTGAAACTGCAGCGTCGGCCGGCCTCTGAATGGAAGCATCTGGTGAACTTCCATCTGGGCCAGTGGCCTACGCTGGAATATCAGGCACTGGCACGGGACAGGGACTGGATGGATCTGGCATTTAAGGAGATGGTTCCTGAGCTGGCTAACGCGTTTCCGCTGCAGTCTGCCAGCTGGGATAAGTGGCAGACTGCTGAGAAACTTCCCGCCAGCGGTAGCTGGAGCTTCAGTGCTCAGATGCCGGGTAAAGGAGATATTCGCGGTGTAATGACCGTCTCCGGCGGTAAAGATGACCAGTACAAGGTCAGTGTTGCGGGTGAGTATGCGGATGGTTCTGCGCTGCAAGGCAGTGGTACAGCCATCGTGTATACCGGTTATGAGTGGCGCGCTAATCTGACCGTCGATGGGGTGAAAATGCGTCAGGTTTTTGCTCTCTCTGCGGATGGCTCTGAGCTGAGCGGTCGCATGTTTGAGGCGGTACACGATGAAGCAGGTATGGACTTCACCGCAGTGCGAGCCGGCAGTGCGCCAACGCTTCTTTCGGTTCAACCCGGCTATATCCGTACAGGCAGTACAGATGTACTGACACTGGTAGGTACCGGGCTGGGGAAACAGATCTCACTGGGTGATGGCATCAGGGTTGTCAGCGAACTTTACCGCGATGATAACAAAGTGGTGGTGCAGGCAACGGCCGATAGCAAGGCTAAACCCGGCTCACGTAATATTGCTGCAGGTCAGGCAGAGGGTGCAGTGCTGAACGTCTACGATCAGATCGGCAGTGTTAAAGTCGTACCGGACTTTGCCGTTGCCCGGGTGGGTGGTAACGGTGGGTCTACGCCGAAATACAATGGCTATTTCCAGGCGGAAGCGTGGATGAACGGCGCGGATGGTCAGCCTGGCACCGACGATGATATGCGTGTCGGTTTCGTACCCGCTAAATGGCATGTCGAGCCCTTTGATGAACAGGCCGCCGCCGACCGGGACACCCATTTTACCGGTCGTATGGATGAAAAAACCGGTGTCTTCACCACCGCCGGAGCCGGTCCTAACCCTGAGCGACGCATGTCGACCAATAACGCCGGTAACCTGAAAGTGGTCGCCGAAGTTAAAGAGGGAGCCGATGTCCTGAATGCTGAAGGTCAGATGATTGTGACCGTGCAGCGCTGGAATAATCCGCCACTGCCATAAGCAGTTCCTGACTAGCAATAAGCGATGTTGTGCGTCTGTAAGTGCAGATAGCAGCATCACTAAAACAATAATAGTGAGGAGGGTCGTTCTATGGGCGCCCAATTAAATCTGGTAGAGCAGAATCTGCATCTGGTGGCTGTCAGTTCGCGGCAGATGCTGTTCCATATTCCGTCCAGCAGTCTGTTTGAACTGGATGGCCTGACCGCGCAGCTGATCGAACTGTTGCGGCAGCGGCCACAACAAACTGCAGAGCAGCTGGTGGGTGAGCTGTCCGGACAGTATCCGACGGATCAGGTGGCTGAAACCCTGAAAGAGCTGATGGCACTGGAACTGGTAAGTGACGGCTCGCCGTTAACCCCTGAGATTGCGCTGAAAAAGATTACCGAGTTCCCGCTCAATACTCTGGTATTGAATGTGAACACCGGTTGTAACCTCAGCTGTAGCTACTGTTACAAAGAGGATCTGGATAAGCCCTCTGAGGGCAGGAAAATGCAGTTCGACACCGCGAAGCAATCGATTGAGATGCTGATTGCGGAATCTCCCGGTGAGAAGCGTTATAACATCGTCTTTTTTGGCGGTGAGCCGTTGTCGAACTTCGGTCTGATAAAGGATGTGGTTGCCTACTCAGAGCAGCGTTTTGCTGAACTGGGTAAGCCGGTGGACTTTACCATGACTACCAATGCAACCCTGCTGACAGAGGAGATCGCCGACTGGCTTAATGCCCACCGTTTCGGACTCTCTGTGAGTATGGATGGGCCGAAAGCGATCCACGATAAGAACCGGATCACCGTGGGGGGGCAGGGAACCTATGATGTTGTCAGCCGCAAAGCAAAAATGCTGCTGTCCCGGTTCCGTGCCCGTCCGATCGGAGCCCGGGTAACCCTGACCAAAGGGGTGACCGATGTGCGCCAGATCTGGGATCACCTGTTTAATGAACTGGGCTTTTCAGAGGTCGGTTTTGCGCCGGTGACGTCTGGTGATATCAGCTATTACAACCTCGGTGATGAGGAGCTGGTTGAGGTTTTCCAGAATATGAAGGCGCTGGGTCAGGAGTATCTTGAGGCCGCACTGGAGCACCGGAATATCGGCTTCTCCAATATGCATCAGCTGATCACCGATCTCCATGAAGGCAATAAGAAAGCACTGCCCTGTGGCGCGGGTGTGGCAATGCTGGCGGTGGATCACGAAGGTGGCCTGAATCTCTGTCACCGGTTTACCGGATCAGACCTGGAAACTTTTGGTGATGTGCAAAGCGGTATCGATAAGGAGCGACTGGGCGGTTTTCTCGAACAGCGTCTGGATCGTACCGATACTGGCTGCTCAAGTTGCCGTATCCGCAATCTCTGTTCCGGTGGCTGCTACCACGAAAGCTACGCCCGTTTTGAAGACCCGACTCAACCCGTTTATCACTACTGCGATCTGATGCGTGACTGGGTGGACTTCGGCATCGAAGTTTACAGCCGCATCATGGCCGAAAATCCGGCCTTTATCGACAGTTACATATCTCCCCGGAGGGCTCACTGATATGAAACATCTCAAGCCTGTTAATAACAAAGCACACACTCTGACTCAGGCCGTTGCCGATGATCAGGTAGAAGAAGTTGTCGCGATGCAGTCTATCGCCGGTTGTACCGCCACCACCGATCCCGGCTGGGAGATTGATGCCTTTGGTGGCGTCACCTCCCTGTGTCAGCCGATGGAATCGGATCTGTATGGCTGTGCCGACCCCTGCTGGTGGCCTGCACAGGTGCCGGACATGATGAATACCTATCCGGACTGGAACGAGAAAGCCGCCAGTTCAGGTGACAACTGGCGCAATCTGGGAACCGTATTCCCTGCTGATAAAGACTAACTGAACAGGATGCTCATGATGAGAAAACGAAATATGCTTCCTCGCAGCCTGACTGTCATGCTGACGACATTAACGCTGGGCGTTACCGCTTTAACCAGTGGCCTGGCTATCGCTGCAAAGGGGCCTGCGCTGAAAGCAGGCAACGAATATATGGTGGTGGCTAATTATCCAAACCAGATGCATGTGCTGGATCTGGCGAGCGATACTCTCTATAAAACCTGTGATATGCCCGGCCGGTTTGGTCCCGGTGCATTGCAGGTCGCGCCAGACAAGAAAATCGCGTATATCCTCAATAACGGTTATGAAGATATCTATGGGGTGGATATGGACACCTGTGAGGTTAAATTCCACGCCAAGATGGCGCAGAGCCAGAAAGAGCGCACCAAAACCATCTATGCTTTTGCCCTGAGTTATGACGGTAAAGAGTTATACACCGTGCAGAACCCGACGCTGATGGAACGGGATCATTACGTTGTGCAACCAACCCGACTGGCGGTGTATAGCACCGATGGCGGGATGGATGCTAAACCGGTGCGGATGTTCCCGTCGCCGCGTCTGGTGACCGCGATGCAGGTGGGCAAGGATGGTGGCCTGTATATGGCGGGGGCTGACATCTATAAGATGGATGTTCAGACCGGTCAGTATGAGGTGGCTGTTGCCAGCCGCAACTGGCAGCGGGAACGTTATGTACAGCCAGATGTGCTGAACGTCTGGGCGGTACAGACACCGACTAAAGATTTTACCATTCTCTACACCACTGCACGTTTTCAGGAAGGCTCTGAAGATTTGAATACCGCCGACTGGCTGTATGGGTATTTCAATATCAATCTGGACACCGGGGCAACGGAAACCAAAGATTTCGGCCCGATCACCGAGCTGTATTTTACCGGCACCCGGTCGCCTAAAGATCCCAACATTATGTATGGCGTGCTTAACCGGCTGGCTAAATACGATATTGACAAGCAGACGCTGATTAAAGCAGCAGAACTGGATCACTCCTACTACTGTGTCACGGTTAACCAGAGCGGCAGTAAAGTCTATCTGGCAGGCACCCATAATCATGTCGCTGTGTTTGATGGCGATAGTCTTGAACGGCTGAACACCATCCAGTTGCCGGGGGGCGATATGTCTACAACCACCGCCCAGGTGTTTGTCCGCTAACACTCTCGTAATGCTGAGTACTCCCTCAGGCAGCTTCAGCTGAAGCTGCCGCAGGGGGACTTCGCCTGAAAAACGGCATTAATGTGACCGGTTTTTACACAGGCATTCAATTATGACTCGCTATTATGGAATTTGAGCATGAAAAAAAATAACAGCATATTCCTCAAATTAAACACATTGATCGCTGCAATTATCACCGCTACAACGGTTCAGGCAGCACCTGTTTATGAGGAGGATGGAAAAACCGTCGAGTTTAATGTTGAGGGTATGGCCGGTGTTTTCTCAACGGATGAGAACTATAACGGCGTAAATGATGGTGGTAACAACTGGCAGGAGGGCTACATCAAGGGTGATCTGGCTGGCCGGAATCAAACCGCTCACGGTACGGTTTACGGTGGCCTGGGTGTCATTGCGCTGGGCACCGGTGGTGATGGTGATGCCGGGGGGTATACCGCCGGTAATGAGAGCGACGTCAAAATAGAGAATGCATTTGTCGGCTGGGAGAGCAGTAACGGCATATTTGATCTGTCGATCGGCCGTCAGCAGTTCACCTTGGGTGATGGTTTTATCATCGCTGGCGATGCCATCAGTCTGGGCGATATGGGGATTCCCGGCGTCGATGTTGATCGCGGTGGTGCTTACTATCTGGCGGGTCAGAAAAGTTTCAACAAGACTGCGATACTGAAAGTCGATCCTGAAGGTCCGCTACGGGGTGATCTGTTCTGGCTGCAGTCAGATAACCCTTACCATCAGGATACCGAGCTTGGCGGGGTTAACCTTGAATGGGTTGATGATGCCAAAGGCACTCTGGGCCTAAGCTATATCTCCGTACTGGATGTTGATCAGGGCGCCGGATTTGGTCTCTGGGATCAGCGCAAAGGAATGGATGTGGTCAGCCTGCGGGGGCAGGGTAGTCTGGGGGTGAAAAATCTGTTTCTGTCGTTTGAATATGTCAACGAGAGAGGTGGCGATACCGCTGTTAAAAACGATGCCAACGCCTGGTATGTGGAAGGGGGCTGGACGTTTGCCGATCTGCCCTGGTCGCCTACCCTGAACTATCGTCATGCGAAGTTCTCCGGAGATGACAGCTCGACTGCCGACAACGAAGCGTTTGATCCTCTGTTTTTCGGCTTTACCCGGGGCTTTGGTACCTGGTTCCAGGGAGAGGTGGCATCTAACTATGCCGGTCCTGCCAACAGCGGAAACGATGTTGATCGTATCGAAGTGACTGTGCAGCCCCGGGACGATCTGACCGTTGGTTTGCAGTACTGGGACTTTGGCAAAGATGCTGATGCTGCTGATCTGGCAGGCAGCGAAGTTGATCTGTACGCCCTCTGGTCGATCAATGATAACTTGGTGTTCAGCCCGATGGTCGGTTACTACACGCCTGATGGCGCAGATGTTATAGCCAGTCAGGCCAATGATGATGGCAACCTGTATCTGCAGGCGGTACTGATGTACTTTTATTGATGAGCTGCTATTGATGAGCTTTTATTGAATATTAATCAGCGAGAACGCTGTGTTGATCGTTTTCATTGTAAGGAAGGGCCTGCTCCTTCAGCCGCGATAAAAAGGTAGTTGTTCACGGTTACCTTCTGATCGCTTTCCACGGCCCGGTTTTCGGTGCCGTGGCTTTTTGCTGTTAAAATCAGCATTTTTAAAATGGTCGCAGGCGGATAAGCTGAAAACTATTTGATTGCTATAGTGAAACTGATACGGTAAAAAATTAACTCTGTGTGATTGCGTTTCATCATCACAGAGCCGCTTGAAAGCAAAAGTAAGCGCTAAAATAAAATTAACAATAAAAGCAGTTGCGGTGCTCAGTAAAATGAAGAGATCGAACGATTCCGTTCTGATTACCGACCCCCTTCATACCGTGAAGGTCGCTCGTAATCGTCTGGTGCAAGAGGGCGCAGTGCCCAGTGGTGTGCTGCGCAGCGAGATTGAAGATTCCTGGCAACGGAGTGTTGACGCCGGTCTTAACTGTGAAGCACCGCTTGATCTGGAGAATCTCTCCAGAGATCGTTTTGATGATCTTAAAGAGAAAAACCGGGGGCTGATTGAAGCCGCTCATCCGGAAATTAAACAGTTGGTAGACTATTTCAGACCCGATGGCGGGCTGGTGATGCTCACCGACGACACCGCCACGATTCTCAAGATCAAGGGGGAAACCCGGCATCTGGATTCTGCCACCCGCTATGCTCTGGAACCGGGCGCTAACTGGGGTGAAGAGTTTCGCGGCACGAATGGTCCGGGCACCGCCATTGTAAATCGTGCTCCCCAGATGATCCGGGGTAATGAGCATTTTCTCGATTCCATCGGTTATCTCTCCTGTTGCTCAGCGCCGATTACCGATCCCAAAGGCGAGCTGCTGGGGGTGCTGGATCTTACCTCCCCGACCGATAATCGTGATCTGCCGCCCAATCTCAGTCTGGTGCAGCAGGCGGTGCGCTCCATCGAAAACCGGATGTTCAGCGGCCAGTTTCAGCAGCATATTGTTCTCAGTGTTCACAGTCGGCCTGAATACCTGCGCTCTTCATGGCAGGGGTTGCTGGCACTGGAGCTTGATGGCCATATTCAGGCCGCCAATGAGCAGATCTGTCAGTTGCTGAATCGCAAGCGGGAACAGCTGGTGGGGCGCAACCTTGAAGAGCTGTTTGGGGTGCGTCCTGAAGTGCTGCTGACTGATCTGCACCGAAAAGGGCGAGGACAATTACGCACCCGGGGGGGCGATTTTTACTGTGAATTGCTGCATTTTCCCAATAGTTTTCCAGTTGCGTATAAGGCGCCCGTTAAGTCCGGCCGCAGTAAACCCGCCCCGGCCCCTCTGAATGCTCCGCCGCTGAGTGAACTGGCCGGACAGGACCCCCGTTTGCAGAAAGGGGTACGCATGGGCAGCCGGGCGCTGTCCCATGAACTGCCAGTACTGATTCAGGGGGAGACCGGCACCGGTAAAGAGGTGATGGCTAAATCCCTGCATCTGGATAGCCGGCGCAGCAGCGGCCCGTTTGTGGCGGTTAACTGTGCCTCGATTCCCGAAGGGCTGATAGAATCTGAACTGTTCGGCTATCGGGAGGGCGCATTCACCGGTTCCCGCAAGGGTGGCATGATCGGTCGACTGGAGCAGGCTCAGGGAGGCACATTGTTTCTTGATGAGATCGGCGATATGCCTCTGGCGCTTCAGGCCCGATTGCTACGGGTGTTGCAGGAACGAACTATCGCTCCGTTGGGCGGCGCGGATGAGATCGCGCTGGATATTGCGGTTATCTGTGCCTCTCACCGCGATCTGAAAACGCTGGTAGCTGAAGGTCTGTTCCGTGAAGATCTCTATTATCGCCTCAACGGTGTCTGCCTGCGTATTCCCGCTTTTCGTGACCGGACCGATCAGAAAGATTTCATCCGTTACTTCCTCCATCAGCTCACTCCGGATGGCCGGCAGATCGATATTGCTGCCGATATGATGGAACAACTACTGGCGTACCACTGGCCTGGTAATATCCGTCAGCTTGAAACAACATTACGGGTGGCGATTGCCTTTATGGAACCGGATGAAGTGGAGATTAACAGCTGCCATATCAGTGATGATTTTCTCGAAGAACTCAACAGCCAGAGCCTATCCACAGGCAGAGCGGGCCTCTTTAATCAGATCGGAGGGACGTTAAAAACCAGTGAGCTGTTAACTATTCAGCAGGTGCTTGAACAGAATGAAGGCAATATCTCAGCAACAGCGTCTGAGTTAGGCATCAGCCGGGCAACCCTGTATCGAAAACTGAAACAGCTGGAAGAGTGACATTCACTTTTTGCATTCAAAGAGTCTGTTAACCAAAGCGCCACTCATCTGACAGCCCGGGAATTTTTTCTATGACGGTTGCATGATTTTTTTGTTTGTCCAGCCGATCTATAAACATCTGCCAGATATCGGCGACAGAGACGCTGTTATCCAGTCGGTCAATAAACGCTATAGGGTCTCCGATTCGTAGCTGCCCGGTTTCAAGTACCCGGTAGTACCATCCGGAGATAGCCTCGGACATAATCAGCGAGGCGATATGGGCATTGCCGTACTTTTGATTCACCTTCCAGCAGGGGCGGCGGGGCTGGGATACCTGCACAATCGCGCTGCCCAGACGAAAGGTGTCGCCAATATGAACCTCGGTATCCAGTAAGCCGTGGGTGGATATATTTTCACCGATAGAACCCGGTATAAAACTGTCACTCAGATGCGGCAGTACCTCTTTTAGCAGCGCATAATGTTCAGCCGGGTAGTGGTAGATCGCTTTTTCCGGCCCTCCATGTACACGCTTATCTACCTGAATATCACCACTGAGTCCCAGTTCACTGACCTCATGCGTTGCTTCGGATAGCGTTTTAAATATCCCGGTGGCGGTCTCTGCCGGACCGATGGTCGAGAGTTGGCCGATATAGATTCCTTCAACGGGTAGCGAAAGACTTTTCATTGTGCGACTCCATTATTAAGCTTGTCAGACAGTCTAGAGTTGAGGCGCTGATATGGCCAGTTGTACTGCTCTGGCAAAGTCTGATTTACCTGAATAATTAGGGTGCCATTTCCTGAAAATAGGGTAACCTTATGAATGCGTTAATTATTTTTGTAAGAGGTTACAACATGGATATGGATCTGAGTCTTTTGCAAACCCGGGTCATTGGCTGTCTGATTGAGAAAGAGAAAACCACGCCAGATCAGTACCCCCTCACCCTTAACTCCCTGACGACCGCCTGTAATCAAAAAAGTAACCGTGATCCGGTGATGGAGTTGTCGGATACCGATGTGCAGGAGGTACTTGATGAGCTGAACAGTAAGCACCTGATCCGCGAAGAGGGGAGTTTTGGCAGCCGGGTGCCAAAGTATAAACACCGTTTCTGTAATACTGAGTTTTCTGAATTGCAGCTGAGTGAGCAGGAGATGGCGATTGTCTGTACATTGTTTCTGCGGGGGCCTCAGACTCCGGGTGAACTGCGCAGCCGGACTAACCGTCTGTGTAGTTTCCGGGATGTCCATGAAACCGAAGCTGTGCTCCAGAAAATGAGCGAGCGTGACGAGTTTCCGCTGGTGGTTCGGATGCCAAGGGAACCGGGTAAACGGGAATCACGCTATGCGCATCTTTTCAGTGGCGAAGTGGAAGCCGCTGATCCGTCCGATTACAGCGCACCGGCAGCCAGTACACGCATCAGCACTGAGAGGGTTGAGAGTCTCGAAAACCGCATTGCTGAGCTTGAAAAAATAGTCGCGATGCTGCAGGAAAAACTGTCTCAGTAGACTTGTGGCGTTGAGAAGTGATGTGATGCAAGGTGGGAAGCCCTGAGGAGAGGGGCTTCCCGTAGTCGGAGGCAGGGGCTTACTTAAGTCCGGCTTCCAGTTCCAGTCGCAGAGCAATATCATCGCCGATCATTGGCACGCCATACTTCATGCCGAAATCACTGCGTTTGATAGCGCCGGTAGCGGTAAAGCCCGCAACCTGCTTCTTATTGAATGGGTGCTCACCTACTTTGTTAATAGTCAGATCCAGATTAACGGATTTGGTTACGCCCATGAGGGTTAGATCACCGGTCAGTGTGGCAGTGTTGTCGCCGGTCCTGGAGATTGCGGTGCTGGAGAACGTCATCTCAGGAAACTCGGCAGCATTGAAAAAGTCAGGAGAACTCAGGTGCTCGTCACGCTTCTCATGGAAGGTGTTAACCGAGGCGGTAGCGATAGTGATCTCTACCTTAGAGTTTTCAATATTCTCTTTATCAAACACCAGAGAACCTTGCAGTTCATCAAAACGGCCCAGCATATTCGACAGGCCCAGGTGGTTCACATTAAACAGCACATTGGTGTGTGCCATATCGATCTCATATTCGGCAGGAGCCGCCTGAGAGAGAGATGATACAGCCATGGATGCGGTGATCAGTGAAGTACCGAGCAATTTTTTAAACGTCATTTTCTGAACCTCTGTATTAATAGTTAGTTGAGAGGGAAATATAAGAGTTAATAGCCTGAAGCACTGGTTTCTGTCAGCATAATAGCGACAAGAATACTGGTTCCCAGTGGAACGACACCCACAGCCGTCAGGCAGATAGCCCGCATAGCCGGAGATGAAACTTTATTCAGTAGTGGGATCTTAGGCAACAGGTAACTTATCAGGAATACCGGAATCAGTATCGCTATCGCAATTCCGCTGGCTTTGGTAAAAAACAGACTTTGAGCGGTCAGGGCTGCCAGTGCCGTTACCAGAGGAAAGACCATCGCTGCGCCCACTGGGAATCTGAATTTTGGCCAGTTCAGCAGCAGAAAACCACCCACAGCGGCCATCAGCCCGAAAGTGCTCTGAGAGAGCATGGCTGAGGAACCGATCATCAGAATGGCGCCTAATCCCGCACAGTAAAGCAGAATCTGTATGCCGCTATCGAGCTGGTGGCGACTTTTTTCGAATTGCCAATAGGCAAATAGTGAAACCAGCACCGCTGCTGACAGATAGATGAGTCCATCAATCTGAGTGCTGCCAAGGCGGTTTCCGAACAGCCAGCCAATGGTTGCCACAGGTAAGATAATGCCGGCCAGCCGCCAGGCAATGCCTTTCAGTTTAAGCAGATCAAAGATCAGGCCGATGACACCGGCCGCTGCGATCAGATAAGGCAGCTTTTGTGAGGTTGCTTTAGGTGGAAAGCTGAAACCCTGGATAATGATAACTGTAACCAGGGCGCTGATGGCTACCCCAAGTGCTGCAATTCTGGCGCCTTTTGCCGAGGAGAAACCCAGTGCTGCAGCGATAAGCAGGCTGAGACACAAAGGCAGAATTGAACTTTGCACTATCGGATTGCTAAGTGACAGATCCATCAATGATCCTCGTAAATGTCCTGATGAGATTGAGTGTGGTTATTACAACGGTTAAGTGTCTCAAAAGTTTTTCCAATTACCATGATATTGTCGCAAAGCTTATCAAAACCGCTGTTTGACACATTTTGATACACTTTAGGTTGGGATGGCAGCGAAAAAAACGATACTCTGAATGCCGGTAAACTATTTGATTAAACAGGTAACATGAACAGCACCCCTCATATACTGGTTGTTGATGATCATCAGGAGATTCGCGACCTGATCAGTCGCTATCTCTCAGAGCATGGCTATCGGGTTTCATCCGCCAACGGTGGCGATGAGATGAAAGCTGTATTGCAAACGAGTGCCATTGATCTGATAGTGCTGGATATTATGATGCCGGGCGATGATGGCTTAACTCTGTGTCGCTATCTGCGTGAGCAGGGGCAGATTCCGATCATAATGCTGACCGCGATGGCCGATCAGACTGACCGGGTTGTCGGGCTGGAAATGGGCGCGGATGACTATCTTTCCAAACCGTTCTTTCCCCGTGAACTGCTGGCCAGGATTAAGGCTGTGCTGAGGCGAACAGAGTCGATGCCGCCCCGACAGAAGGCATTTGATGATGACATTATCTGTTTTGATATCTGGAAGCTGGATGTATCCCGACGGGAACTTATCGGCCCGGACAGCGTTGCGGTACCCCTGAGTACTTCAGAATTTAAACTGTTATCGACTTTTCTGGCCCACCCTAAACGGGTGTTAAGCCGCGATCAGTTGCTGGACCTTACCCGTGGCCGTCAGGCAGATGTGTTTGATCGCAGTATTGATAATCAGGTCAGTCGCCTGCGACGCAAGATTGAAACAGATCCTGCTCACCCGGAACTGATTAAAACTGTTTGGGGTGGTGGATATATGTTGTCAGTGGATATCTCACGAACATGATACGGCAGCTGCAAAAAAGCCTCTCCGGGCGCGTTATCGGTTTGCTGATTCTGGTCTTCGGTCTGGTGAATGCGGTGACGGTGTATATCTACTATGAAGAGCGTGGCAGGGCTGTGCGCTGGACTCAGATGGAAGATCTGGTGACCCGTAGCGCTTCAGTCCAGCGCTTACTTGATGACACCCCGGCTGAGTTGCATTCACAGATTCTGACGTCAGTATCGACCGACCTGTTCCGCTTTGCTGTACAACCATTGCCTGCTGTCATTAAGGAGGACCTGGCAGATCAGAGTCACCCTTTATACCAGGAACTGATCAGTAAAATGGAAGCGGCCGGGTCAATGGAGCTTTCAATCAGTCCCCGATATTACTGGTGTTATAGCTGGATAAAAAACCTGCTTAACCCGCAACTGTTTCTCACTCAGTCTGACAACCGCAGGCCATTAGCCATAGTTTCCATTCGTCGTGACAAAGCTGGATGGCTTAATGGCACTTTAATGTCATCCAGTGTTTTCCCCGGCTGGTTAGCTGCGGTTCTGGTGGCGCTGGGATTATTTGTATTTAGTGTGATAGCAATAGTGCTGATCGTGCGTTATGCGACCCGCTCACTGGATGTACTGATCGAAGCCAGTGATCAGTTGGGCCGGGGGGAAACTGTAGGGCCTATACCTGAAGAGGGGCCAGAAGATGTGCGCAGAACGGCCTGTGCATTTAACCGTATGCGCGAACGTATTGAACGCTTTGTGAAAAACCGGACACTGATGCTGGCCGCTATTTCACACGACCTGAGAACGCCGCTGACCTCGCTGCGTTTGCAGGCCGAATTTATTGATGATCTTGCCACCCGGCAACGTATGTTGCGAACCCTGGATGATATGCAGGAGATGACCGAAGCCACTCTGGCATTCACACGGGAAGACATCGCCTGTGAAGACAAGCGCTGTATCGATCTTGCGGCACTGATTGAAAGCCAGTGTGAAGATCTTTGTGAGATGGGGCTGAAGGTCAGTTGCGATGAACTCCGGCGCACCCCTTATACCTGCAGTCCCGGAGCAATGAAACGGGCACTGGCCAACCTGATCGAAAATGCCTGCCACTACGGTGAAAGCGCTCGGGTGGGTTTAGCCCGGGTTGGAGACGAGTTGCATATCACCGTCCAGGATCAGGGGCCCGGCATACCAGAACAGGACTGGCTCCGGGTGTTTGACCCTTTTGTCCGGTTGGAAAACTCCCGCAACCGTCACACAGGCGGTATCGGTTTGGGGATGGCCATCGCACGTACTATTTCCCACGCTCACGGTGGCGATATCGCGTTACGAAACCTTCACCCCCAGGGACTGGAAGTTACGATATCTCTGCCATTAAACTGACTATGATGCACGGTTTCCTGTTAATCTGATTCCGCAAAATGGATATCAGAGCAGTAGTTTTTTTCCTGTTCTTTGCTGCGGCCCCTGCATCCGGGGGATCCCGCTGAATCCCGAAGGCACCACCGTAATTCTGCCTCCCTGTTGCAGAAACTGACTGGTTTGATTACGAATCGATTCGTGTGTTTCATGAGCGGGTGGTGGTTTGGGGACGTTTCGAATACGCAGGGCTTTCATTTACAATCTCTCTATTTCTTGTTCAGGTGACAAGGAAGTATAGAAAAGAATTTTCAGATTGCTCAATAAATGATCAGTCTTTTTTCTATTCATTCGTGTGCTGTTCAGGGTGGCTTATGTGATCAGCTCGGTGTGCAGGCCACTCATCACCGAACAGTTAATCTGAATCAATAGCGGTTGCCGGGCTGACAGACGTATTATCTGCACTGGTAACGCTTTATCTGAGTTTAAGGAGGGACGGGAATGAAACATCTGGCTCTGCTGTTAGTGATCTGCCTGTTGCCGGGTTACTCTTCTGGCGATGAACTGAAACCCTTTACCAGTGACGGTTGCAGTTCGTTTCCCGATGGAACATGGCAGGAGAACAGACTCTGGTTATCCTGTTGTGAGGAACATGACCGGGCGTACTGGAAAGGCGGCACCTATCAACAACGCCTGGATGCGGATAACCGGCTAAAAGAGTGTGTCGCTGCTGTGGGAAAACCCAATACCGCGTTGTTAATGCTGGCGGGCGTCAGGGTGGGGGGGAGCCCGTATTTTCCGACAGCGTTCCGCTGGGGGTATGGCTGGCCCTATCCAAGAAATTACGGTGAACTGACAGAGGAAGAACTGCTACAGGTTAAGCAACTGACTGAACCATAGCCGGTTTTTGACAATTATCTGATTTCCCGCACTATTTTTGGGCGCTCTCTACCTTTGTGGGGTTGACAGTTCAGAGCCGGGAAGGCACTTTTAATTAAACGTCTATTTAAGTTTACGGATCGCATTGAATGCCTAAAGTAGGAATGCCAGAAATCAGGAAGCCGCAGTTGATTAATGCCACGATGGAGGCGATTAATGCTGTCGGTTTACAGAAAGCCAGTGTGGTGATGATCAGTAGCTATGCAGGGGTTTCACCTGCCATTATCAACCATTACTTTGGTGGAAAAAGTGGCCTGCTCGAGGCAACGATGCGCTCTGTTCTGAAGCAGCTGTCTGAAGGTGTGAAGAGCCGTTTACAGGACGTGGGGCCGGACGATGTTGTGGCGCGCATTCAGGCGATTGTGGGCGGCAATTTCTCGCCCGATCAGATGGACAGTAAAGTTATTAAAACCTGGCTGGCGTTCTGGTCTCAGTCGATGCATGACGAAACACTGTTTCGTCTTCAGCGAGTGAATGAAAAGCGGCTGCTTTCCCATCTGACGCTTGAGCTGAAAAAAGTTCTGCCTGCGGCTAAAGCGGTTTTTGTTGCTCAGGGTATCGCGGCCCTGATTGATGGTATCTGGCTGAGAGGGGCGCTATCACCCCAGGGGATCAATGCCGAACTGGCCCAGCGGATGATTACTGATTATCTGACGCTGCAGCTGGCTTAATCAGTTTTACAGCATCTCAGTGTGTATAAAAGACCCCGGTTCAGTAAACCGGGGTCTTTGCCTTCTGGATCAGTAAGTCTAAAGGGGCAGAGTTGCTTATATACCCTTTGGCTATGCCGAGAAAACAGCGTTATCAGATTTACTCAAAGGTACGGCTGATGCTGAATACTGCCCGTGCGTCAGTGGTATCGCCCCAGTAGTTATCTTCGATATTTGTGTCGGTATAGCCCAGAGACAGATCAAATCCCGCCAGGCTTTTCGCGACAGACACACCCCAGTTGGTGTAGGAGTCGTCATTCACTTTCGAGCCGAAATAATAGTCACCGCCATCTTCCAGCAACTTGGTGTGAGCGGCTTCCAGTGTCAGGCTGAAATCTTCCGGCAGGCTGATGGTATGACTCAGAGAGACAATCACTGAGTTGCCCGCGTCACCAAAATAGTTATCTGAATACAGCACTTTAGCGGTGGTGTTCTCTTTGTAGGTAACAGAGCCGTACAGTTCGCCGTAGTCAGATTCAGCGCCTGCATCGTCTGCTCCCGGGTAGGTGTAAAACGCATAACCCAGATCATAGCCGAAGTCGTCATTGATACTGCCAGCATAACCTGCGTAGTAGTCGATCTCGACTTCAGCGCTGCTGTAGCTATCCTTATCCAGGCCCGAAGCCCAGACTCCTGCGTAGAATCCTGCGTCGTTATACCAGTCAACACTGCCTTGCAGCGTCGGATCCCCATCGGTAGAACTGACCCCGTTATAGACGTAATCAGACACCAGAGTAACAGTGGCGGAAACGTCAGCCTGCGCCTGCAGTGCAAAGGTCGCAGAGGAGGCAATGATTGCGGTTGATACTGCTTTTTTAAACATAGTTTATTCCCAGTGTTAGGAGAGTTAGGTGTTCCCTTATTCGTATCCAGACCGAATTTCGGGCATAGCGGGGCCGCTATCTGAAGCATCAGGCAGTGGCCAGAAAGTGATTTATTTAATGCTCAGGGTGACCTGATCACCTGCGGCTCAGGCTGTTTGTAATACCAGCCGACTTCGTTGTGCCAGCAGCAGATAGACCGCAGCGTAGATAGCGATAACCAGCAAACCCACCCATTCAATGTTGAAGGGGGTGAACTGGTAGGCCAGGATCAGACCATACATGAGCACAAAGTTGCCCAGCATATAGCGGGCCTTACCGAAACGTTCGACAGTGATATCCATATTTGAGGTATAAAGACGGATCAGTGAATCGAGCGAATTGATGACAAACACAATGCCGACAAAGACCATCGCCAGGTTCAGCATATAGGTAATTTCGATAGCGTTAATGTAGTGGTAATAAAGTACTGAGAACCAGATGGCCAGCGGGATCGACGGAATAACTAACAGTGCTGCACACAACTGCCAGGTTTTCAGACCCCCAACGAAGCGGGCGACGAACTGGCCAATCATAATACTCCAGCTAAACCACCAGAACAGGTAGAACTGATGATAGTCAGAGATAGGCCGGGTGAACTGGTCGATATGGGTGAAGTAGCCGCCAATGTTTGCCATTGTTTGTAGTAGTTCGCCAAACCCTAAACCGGGTGCATTCATCATCACCGCTGCGATGAGGGCAAAAAATAACCAGGTAGATGCGACACTCAGCACTTTGATGTAGCTGATATCGGTGCTGGAAAAGACCGCCAGCGCAACGACCAGTGCTGTCAGCCCAAAACGAACCGGGTCAGAGATATCCGGAACATAACTTGGCAGATAGTCGAGGAACAGGAAACCGGTAAATGCACAGGTTCCCATGATCACGATATTGTTAACAAACTTAATCAGCGTTTTTTCAAACAACTGTACTTTCGGTTCGATGACGCAGAAGTAGAACGTGGTGAGAAAGTAGAACCCCCAGACCAGAAACCCCCAGAAACCGAATTCAATCGCCAGCGGGTTGGTGAACTGATACACCTCTTCACTCGCATAGGTTGGAAACTCAGTCAGTGGAAACATGATGAGCCCGACATCCAGTCCGGAGGTAAACAGGATTGCAATAAAGGCAAACAAAGAGCTTGGTATTGCCCCTTTACAGATAACGTTACCTGCTTTTATAACAATAAACCCTGATGTCAGAAGTGCCGCTAAAATAGCGACGGTTAATATAGTAGTCATTCAGACTATCCTCTTATTTTTCTTATATTCAGGCCGAAGGCCGGCCAGTAATCGCATAGAACATAACGTTATTGACGCTTATAACGTTGTCGCACCGGCCTCCGTTGACGTGAAGTGTTTGCCCAGTAGTGCATGATAGAAATCCTTATCGGAGAGGATGCCAACCAGACTGTTCTGCTCATTCAGCAGCACCGGATGTCCGGTGCGATAACGGATCTCGATTGCCTGACGCATTGAGATATCCGGTGTCGCCATCACCAGAGCCTGTTCAGGTAACTGATCGATATTCTGACCCTCCTGCCAGTGGTGCAGCTCCAGCGGTATGCCCTGACGACTGGCAAAGACTACCTGGCCTGAAGTGTTGGTGCTGACACAGGTGTTGTCGTTGCGGTTGAGCACCAGCATATCTTCAAGATGCTCAAGTTCACAGACGCGGGTCATCAGTGAGCGGCCCTTGAGTACGTTGAGCGGGTTGGTATGGGCCACAAACTCTTCGACATAGGCGTTTATCGGATTGAGCACAATATCTTCGGGCTTGCCGTGCTGAATGATCTGTGCCGATTCCATAATGGCAATATTGGTGCCTATTTTCAGGGCTTCATCCAGATCATGGCTGACAAACAGAATGGTTTTATTTAAATGTTGTTGCAGTTCAATCAGCTCATCCTGCAGCTGACTGCGGATCAGTGGATCCAGAGCCGAAAAAGGCTCATCCATGAGCAATATGTCGCTGTCCATAGCGAAGGCTCTGGCTAAACCAACCCGTTGCTGCATCCCGCCGGACAGTTCATGGGCGAATTTATTACTCCACTCATGCAGTCCGACCATCTCCAGTTTTTCCATCGCTTTGGCGCGACGCTCCTGTTTGCCCATACCCTGCATCTCAAGTCCGAATGCGACGTTATCCAGTACTGTCAGCCAGGGCATCAGCGCGAAGTTTTGAAATACCATAGAGATGCGACGGGTACGCATATGACGCAGAGTTTCTTTATCACAGGTACCGATATCGACCATCTGGTCACCGTCCCGGACCAGCAGCTCACCGCGGCTGATCGGATTTAACCCATTGACGGCCCGTAGCAGACTGGATTTACCCGAGCCGGACAGCCCCATCAGGACGCAGATCTCCCCCTCGGCCACCTCAATACTGGCGTTATGCACCCCGACGACATTACCTCCAAGATCGATGATCTCCTGTCGGGTTTTGCCCTGATCAAGCAGTTCGAGGCTGGCTTGAGCCTTGTCGCCGAAAACCACATCCAGATTGCGAATACTGATAGCAGACATGATTAACTTTCCTCTTTTGAACCCGGGGCTTTAAAAATACGGTCAAGGATGATTGCAACCAGAACAATCGCCAGTCCCGCTTCAAAGCCCTGAGATATATTGACAGTGTTGAGTGCACGTATAACCGGTTTACCCAGACCATCAGCGCCCACCAGAGCGGCAATCACCACCATCGATAGTGACAGCATGATGCACTGGGTGATCCCTGCCATGATGCTGGGCATCGCAGCGGGTAATTCCACCTTAAACAGTAACTTCGATGGTGTCGCCCCAAAGGCTTTTCCCGCCTCGATCAGGCTTTCCGGAACCTTGCTGATACCCAGATAGGTCAGGCGGATAGGTGCTGCAATGGCAAAAATAATGGTGGAGATCAGTCCGGGTACAACACCCAGCCCAAACAGCACCAGAGTCGGAATCAGATACACAAAGGTCGGAATAGTCTGCATCATATCCAGTATCGGCCGCAGAAAAGTGTAGAGCCGGGGTTTATGTGCTGCCAGAATTCCGATTGGAACGCCCATCATAACGGATAGCGTGGTGGCCGTGAGAACCAGGACGAAGGTTTCCAGCATCTCCTGCCAGTAGCCCAGATTCAAAATCAGCAGTAGAGCAATTACCACAAAGATAACCAGAGGTATGCTCTTGTGGAGCGCCCAGGCGAGTGCTGCAGTCATGATCATCGGAACATAGGGCGGAAACCACTGGAATATCTCTACCACTGAGAGGATCAGCCATTCCAGCGATACTGAGATCGCATCAAAGAAGCCCGCTGCATTATATGTAAGCCAGTCAACGAAGGCTTCCATCCAGCTACCCAGGGGGATTTTGTGTTCTGTAATCCAGTTCATACGGCTGCCTTTTTTACAGTTAGACTGCCGGCATTCAACTCAGAGCTGTTGAATGCCGGCGGTGAGAAACAATCCCGCAGTCAGATTACGTGTCAGTCATTTAATCTGACGGCGGTTGAACAGTATTGATACCTGAGCCCTCAGCGAGGGTTGTGTATCAGTGCTTTAAAGTTCGAGATGCGCACGAACCGCGGCCAGTGCATCGCCGCCATCTACTGTGGTAACGCCTTCCAGCCAGTCGTTAAGAACCTCTGGGTGAGTTTTCAGCCAGGCACGGGCAGCGGCATCAGGCTTCAGGCCATCGTCCAGAATAGAGCCCATGATTTTGTTTTCCATCTCCAGAGTGAAAGAGAGATTTTTCAGCAGGTGACCCACATTCGGACATATCTCAGTGTAGTTCTGACGAACATTGGTATACACATTTGCGCCACCATAGTTAGCACCGAAGAAATCATCGCCGCCCGACAGGTATTCCATCTCAATGTTAGCGTTCATCGGATGAGGCGCCCAGCCGAGGAATACAACCCACTGATCACGTTTAGCGGCACGGGAGACCTGAGAGATCATCCCGGCTTCACTTGATTCAACCAGTTTGAATCCCTTCAGGCCGAAGGCATCATCATCGATCATGCTCTGAATCAGACGGTTGCCATCGTTGCCTGGCTCTATACCGTAGATCCGGTCTTTGAGCTTATCTTTAAACTTTGCAATGTCGGCAAAGCTTTTCAGCCCGGCGTCATAGGCGTATTTAGGGACTGCCAGGGTATATTTCGCCCCCTCAAGGTTGGCCCGGATGGTTTCAACCGTACCGGCATCGCGGTATTTAGCGATATCGCCCTCCATGGTTGGCATCCAGTTACCCAGGAATACATCAATGTCGGCATTCGCCAGAGAGGTATAGGTGACCGGCACTGACAACAGTTGAGTGGAGGGTGTATAACCAAGACCGGCAACAAGCTCACTGGTCACGGCGGTGGTTGCTGTAATGTCAGTCCAGCCAACATCTGAAAAACGTACATTTTTACACTGTCCTGCGAATGCGCCTGAGGCAGTGAAACTGATGGCTACAGCCAGTCCCAGTGCTGTTGAGGCACTCTTGAACAGGGAAAATTTCAGGTTGGTTTTTTTCCGTCGTGTCGTCATTGATGCATACCCTTCGTTAAGTAATTTTGTTTGTGCTATCTGTTCTCTTATCCAATTATTGATTTCGAGCTGCACCGGATTACAGTGCAACCAGAGGCAGAATGTCAGCCTGCCTGTCAGTTTTTAACTGTGTTAAATCAGTTGTCTTTTTGCGGTGCCCAGTCGTTGCCGCGTCTGCCACTGTTCATCAATCCAGACATCAGCGTCTGTCGCCGCCAGTGCGGGTTTACCCAGAATCATATCGGTCGCTTTTTCCGCCACCATAATGGTGGGAGCATTGAGGTTACCGTTAGGAATTGTCGGGAAGACCGAGGAGTCCACAACGCGCAGCCCCTGAATACCGATAACCCTGCACTGGTTGTCAACCACCGCCAGCGGGTCATTTTCGTCGCCCATTTTGCAGCTGCATGAGGGGTGGTAGGCGCTTTCAACGTTTTCACGCACCCACTGGTCGATCTCTGCATCTGAGGTTATATGCGCACCGGGCTGAATCTCGTCTCCCCGGTATGCATCCATCGCGGGCTGATTAAGCAGTTCACGGGTGAGGCGGATGGTATCGCGCCAGTCCTGCTTATCCTGCTCTGTGCTGATGTAGTTAAAGAGGATTCCGGGCTTTGCTTCCGGGTCAGCAGACTTTATCCAGATTCGTCCGCGGCTTTCCGGTTTGTTGGGGCCTACGTGTACCTGAAAACCATGCCCTTCGATCGCTTTGCCACCATCGTAACGCATCGCTGCCGGCAGAAAGTGATACTGGATATTGGGCCATTTAAGACCGGCTCTTGAACGGATAAAGCCACAGGACTCGAAATGATTGGTCGCGCCCAGTCCATCTTTAAACAGCATCCAGCGGGTACCGATCATTCCTTTGCTGATCAGATCGAGTTTACTGTTCAGAGTGATCGGCTGTTTACAGTGATACTGGAAATACACTTCCAGGTGGTCCTGAAGATTTTCACCGACGCCGGGCAGGTGGTGGATAACATCGACCCCGGCATCGTGAAGCACTTTTTCCGGACCAATACCGGACAGTTGCAGCAGTTGGGGTGAACCGACAGAACCGGCCGCCAGAATCACCTCCTTAGTGGCTGTGACTTCTGTGATCTGACCATTTTTCTCATACTCGATACCGACCGCACGTTTACCTTCCATGACGATTTTTCGGGTCAGCACTTTGCTGATCAGGGTCAGGTTGCTGCGCTTCAGCGCATCCCGCAGGTAAGCATTCGACGTGGAGGCGCGCACGCCGTTTTTAACGGTCATATGCATCGGGCCAAAACCTTCCTGACGGTAACCGTTGTAATCCTCTGTGGCTGGGTATCCGGCATCTTTACCCGCATCAATAAAGGCCTGATAGAGCGGGTTGAGCTTCATATCATTGCCGCCGCAGGTGCTGAGTGGGCCGGTTGTTCCCCGGTATTGATCCCCGCCCTGATCCCAGCTTTCGGCTTTTTTGAAATAGGGCAGGCAGTGCTGATAACCCCAGCCTTTAGCGCCGTGTTCCTGCCATTCATCGAAATCACAGGCGTGACCGCGAACGTAGACCATACCGTTAATGGACGAGCCACCACCTAATACCTTACCCCGTGGGCAGTGCATTGAGCGGCCGTCCAGGTGTGGCTCATTCTCGGTATGAAACTGCCAGGCGTAACGTGGTGTATTCATAGGATAGGAGAGAGCGGTGGGCATCTGGATAAAGATACTTTTATCAGTGCCGCCTGCTTCAAGGATCAGCACGCTGTGCTGACCATCTTCGGTCAGTCTGTTGGCCAGGACGCAACCGGCGGAGCCTGCGCCAACAATGATGTAATCGTACGCTTTCTGGTCTGTCATACTGCTACCGCTAAATAATAAACTGTTACTGGTAAGGACACTCAACATCGCCCAGTTCGACATAAACACTCTTGACCTGAGTGTAGTGATTCAGTGTTTCGATGCCGTTCTCTCTGCCAATACCGGACTGCTTGTATCCGCCAACCGGCATCTCTGCGGGAGAGGCACCCCAGGTATTGATCCAGCAGATACCCGCCTGCAGCTGTGCGATTACCCGGTGAGCACGGGAAAAGTTGGTCGAGAAAACGCCGGCCGCCAGTCCATACCCGGTATCGTTGGCACGCCGGATCACCTCTGCTTCGTCACTAAAGCGCAGAATCGACATGACCGGTCCGAAGATCTCCTCTTTGACGTTCGGCATCTCATCGGTGCAATCGGCAAAGACGGTCGGTTTAACAAAGTTCCCCTTGTTCAGGCCATTTTCCAGCGCCCGCTCGCCGCCACACACCAGCCGGGCACCGGCATCTTTAGCCGCAGAGATAAAGCCCAGTACTTTTTCCATATGGTTTGCCGAGATCAGAGCACCGACCTGCGTGTTCAGGTCGGTCGGGTCGCCAATAATCATCCGTTGGGTACGCTCTGCTACCTTGCTGACAAATTCATCGTAGATAGTGTCGTGGACAAATACCCGGGTACCGTTGGTGCAGACCTCACCCTGGGTGTAGAAGTTGGCCAGCAGTGCACCAGACACTGCATTATCGATAGCGGCGTCATCAAAAACGATCAGAGGCGACTTGCCTCCCAGTTCCATCGTGACCTCTTTCAGAGAGCCTGCCGCATCGGCCATCACTTTCTTTCCGGTACCGCATTCGCCGGTGAACGAGACTTTAGCAATCTCCGGGTGCCGGGAAAGGGCCTGGCCTACGCGATAATCCCCCTGCACAACATTGAATACACCGTCAGGGAGGCCAGCTTCGGTGAATATCTCAGCGAGCTTAAGTACGCTCAGGGGCGTTTCTTCCGAGGGTTTAAATATCATGCAGTTACCCGCCGCCAGAGCGGGGCCGGATTTCCACATAGCGATCTGAATAGGGTAGTTCCAGGCACCGATTCCGGCACAGATGCCCAGCGGCTCGCGGCGACTATAGAAGAAGTTTGTGCCGCCCAGATCCTGTTGTTGCCCATGAATTGTCGCAGCCAGGCCCGCGTAGTATTCGATGACATCTGCCCCGGTGACGATATCTACGCAGTTGGCTTCCTGTAACGGTTTACCGGTGTCCAGTACTTCCAGCATCGCCAGTTCATCGTTACGTTCACGCAGGATAGCAACCGTACGCATCAGAATCCGGCCCCGTTCGGCGCCGCTCATCGCAGACCAGACCTTAAAACCCTCTTGGGCAGATGCAACTGCCAGATCAACATCGGCCAGTGAAGCCTGCTGAACGTCTGCCAGCACCTCTCCGGTTGCCGGGTTGAGTGTGGTAAATGTCTCACCCGAGGTCGCGTCCTGATAACGGCCATTTATATATAGAGCTTTTTGCATCGGTATGTGTCTCGCTTTTCACTGCCTGTTATTTCCACAAGGCAACGATATTAGTATTCAACTGACGCTAATAAAGGTGCAGTAACTTAGCGTTGTAAGGTGTGCATATCTGCAAACCTTTTTTATTAATTGATCGTTTAATTAAAAATAATACTGGCTATTTTTCAGACGAATGTCAAAAAAGAAGGGTGTCGTTTTTAGAACCTGAATAGTTTCAATGGTGGTTTTTTTATGATGAATTTTTAGCCGGATTTGAATTTCTTATTATAAAATATTGATTCGTATAGATTAATTTTTATTGTTTATCTGGTTGATTTTTGCGCATCTGTTTTTTTCTTGTCGTAAAAAGATATTTATCTGACGCGAATGGGCAGCACTGCTGGGCAGTACATCTGAACATGACACATGTATATATGACGTGGGATGTCGTTCGAAGGCTTTTAGAAGGGGAGATGTCAGAAGATCAGAGTACTGAACCAACGGATTGCAGAATCCGTTGTGCGGTATCTCAGTAGTGTTGCTTCTGCCGTGCGGCACTGGGTGTTATAAAGGAACGGATGAGGTAATGAAGCAGATCAAAGGGGTCAAAGCCGAATGCCACTCAGTTAAGGTGCATTAGTCCAGACTAAATCTGACCCTTTGAATCGCTGGCGCATTAATCGTGGTTTTGATGTAACAAAGCTAACAGCCACTGCAGCCCCGGGTCATTTGAGTAGAGCGGGTGGTGCAGGGTCACCATCTCAATTCCGGGTATTCCTGTGGGGGGCGAAATCAGCCTGACGGGCAGCATCTCAGCAAATAACAGTGCCATCTGCCGGGGCAGGGTCATAATCGCTTCAGTGGCGGCCACAATGCGTGCGCCGGCCATGTAGTTAACGGTGCGGGCGATAAAGGTTCGCTGCAGGTGTTGCTGAGCTAACCACTGATCAATCTGATCGGAAGTTACCCCGGCGAGATCTGAGAACACGACATGGTTTAGCTGGCAGTAGGTTGCCAGCGACAGCTGTTGTTTAATCTGTGTGTTCCCCTGCGCTACCAGGCAGGCGAGAGGTTCGCTGTGCCAGGGGTGGCTGATCAGCAGCGGATCGACCGGCTGTTTGGTATCCAGTCCGGCAAGCAGATCTATCTCGCCGTTTTCCAGTTGTTTCAGGTTGCCATCTTTACGAATAACTTCAATCTGGATACGGATGCCGGGTGCCGTTTTTTGCAGATTTTTCATCAGCAGTGGCAGCGTCAGCGCTTCAAAGAAATCGGTGCTGGCGATGGTAAAACAGCGGTCTGAACTCGATGGATCAAAGGGCGCTGGTGGACTCAGACTGTGCTCAATCATACGGATCGCCTGACGAATCTCGGGCAGCATTGCGCTTGCGCGGGGGGTTAGCCTGAGACCGTTGCCGGAACGCACCAATAACGGGTCATCCAGCTGCTGTCTCAACCGGTTGAGTGCATGGCTCATGGCTGACTGGCTGAGAAACATACGCTGTGCGGCACGGCTGACATGACACTCTGTCAGCAACGCTTCAAGCAGGAGTAGCAGGTTGAGGTCGAACTGACGTAGCGATTTCATTGGCATCTGTTTGTCTGTGTGATTTTTTTAAATAGCTCATTGAAAAGAAGCTTACTTAAATAGCGTGTGTAAAGTGCATCATGGTATTAATTGTGTGCATGTGGTTATTATAACTATGCATTTCAATAATTATAGTCGGAGTAGTAAGCTGGCCCGAGTTGAATTTAAGTGGGGTTACCAATGTCTGATATTGCAAATAACGTAGCGAATGCTGATCTGCCGATCTATGGCTCACTGGGGATGACTTTTATGGAGTTTCCGGTGGTGAGTGATCTGACCACGTCTGATGCGGATGTGATTGTTGCCGGAGTGCCGTTTGATATGGCGACCTCAGGTCGTTCCGGTGCCCGCTTCGGGCCACAGGGGGTGCGTCAGGCTTCAGCTCAGCTAATCTGGGAAGGCGCGCGCTGGCCGTGGCAGTTCGCTCTGGATGACCATCTGAAAGTGGCAGATTCGGGCAATGTATTGTTTAAGCATGGTGAGCCGCAGACGATGGTGGATAACCTTCAGGCTCATATCAGCGCTATCCTGAATGCAGGTAAATCTTCGCTGACCCTGGGTGGCGATCACTTTATTACCCTGCCGGTCTTGCGTGCCTATGCTAAAAAACATGGGCCACTGGCGCTGATCCATTTCGATGCCCATACCGATACCTATTCCGGAGGCACTAAATATGATCACGGCACGCTGTTTCATCATGCTGTAGAAGAGGGGCTGGTGGACACGGAACACTCTATTCAGATCGGTATCCGCACCGCCTATGATGTTGATGGTCACCCCTTTGAGGTGCTGGATGCCGCCTGGGTTGGCGATCATGGCCCGAAGGGTATTCTCGAGCATATTCATGCCCGGGTTGGTGACCGCAAAGCCTATGTCAGCTTTGATATTGATGGTCTTGACCCTGCTTTTGCACCGGGCACAGGTACCCCGGTATCGGGCGGGATGACGATGGATTGTGCTCTGAAAGTGATTCGGGGTCTGCAGGGGCTGAATCTGGTGGGGATGGATGTAGTTGAGGTTGCTCCTGCCTATGATCACGCTGAGATCACTTCGCTGGCCGGAGCCACTCTGGCGCTGGAATACCTTTATGTTGTCGCTGCAAACAGGATGGCTGCGAATAAATAGCGTTGCCTGAAACCGCTTTGCTCACTATCTTTGGCTGCTTATTTGTCTAAATAAGCAGCCTTTTTTTCGCCTTTCTCTTTTTTCTGTGTTTCCGATGGACACAACTCTTTGGCCATTTTGAATAAATAAAGCGCTTTATAGCGCGTTTTTTTAAATGACTATCCAGAATCGGTTTCAGGCGTGCCAGCCCGGTATCAATCTGTGTCTCGTTATAACCTGCAAAGCCGATAACCAGACCGGTGCGCGGAGGCTGTTTATCATAGTAATAAGACAGTGGGCGGATGCCCAGTCCCTCATTCATTGCTTGTGCTGCAATCGCTGTGTCATCGCTGCCCGGCGGGAGCAGAAAAACGCCATGCATTCCGCCATCACTGGGTTCCCAGACTAACTGCTGTGAAAATGTTTCATCTATCCGTTGTAACAGATAGCTGCGCCGGGTTTTATAGAGCTTGCGCATCCGTCTCAGGTGGCTGGTAAACAGGCCGCGGGCCATAAAGTCTGCCAGTGCCAGCTGGGGTAATGAAGACAGTCCGCCGTCCATAAACCCCCGCATCCGGTTAAAGGGGTCTACCAGTGCTGGTGGAAGCACCAGATAAGCAAGTCGCATCGACGGATGCAGAATGCGGCTGAAGGTGCCGGAATAGATTACACAGTGCTCGCCATCCAGCCCCTGAAGCGCTGTCAGCGGTGGGCCATCAAAGCGGAACTCACTGTCGTAATCATCCTCAATAATGCAGCAGCCATGCTTTCTGGCCCACTTGAGCAGCTGCAAGCGGCGTTCAAGGCTCAGAGTGAAACCTAATGGGAAGTTGCGTGAGGGGGTGATAAAGGCCAGCCGGGCGTCCTGTGAATCATGCAGAACCGTGTCTGTGTCAAAGCCCTGTCGATCGATCGGCACAGAAACCTTAATGCCGCCGACGTTACTGATCGCGCCATCAATACCTGGAAAGCCCGGGTCTTCAACCAGCACTTTATCTCCGGGATTAAGCAGCATTGAAAAGGCCAGCTGCATCCCTTGTTGCGAACCGGAGCAGATCATCACTTGTTGCATATCGCAGCGAATACCGCGGGTGGCATTCAGGTAGGCGGCTATCTGAGAGCGTAGCGCGGGTTCCCCCATAAAATTACGCCCGCTGCTGAACTTCATCTGTTTGCCTGCGTGTGCCACAGAGCGTTGCCATTGTTGCCAGGGAAACTGATCCAGTGCGGCGATTGCCGGAAGCAATAGCTGTTGCGGGTGCTGATGAAAGAGCGGACGAATCTGCTCAAGCTGTTTGCTCTTGGCGGACAAGCGAACCGCTTGAGCGTCTGGGGCAGGGCTGTGGTGTTCTGTTGGCAGGTTCAGTGACAGCTGCTGCGAGACATAGCTGCCGTCTCCGTGACGGGTTTCGATGTAACCCTCAGCCAGCAGCATCTCATATACCTGTTTAACCGTATTGCGGGAGAGACTCAGCAGTTCAGCCAGTTCCCGGCTTGAGGGCAGACGGCTTTGTGCCGGAAGTTCTCCTGAAAGAATCCGTTGCTGGATATAGCTAAACAGCGCCCGATAGCGTGGGCGCTGAGTTGTACTCTGCTGCAGAAAGGGGGTAAAGCTTTCTGAGTGGGGCTGCTGTTTATCGAAGTGTGTTGTCAAAATGGGCCTTATTAGTTTATCTGAATTGGATCTTTTTTAGATCCACTATAGTAGTTAATCTCATCCTTTCATACTTAACACTGATAACGAAGGACCAACAATGAGCGAGATTGCAGTAACCGGGCGAACCCGGGTGAAGCGTGGCAGGAAGGCAGCTAACTATGACAGAGAGACCATCAATCGCATTATCGATGAAGCCTGGGTGTGTAACATTGGCATCAGCGCAGCTGGCCAGGCAATGGTGCAACCTACATCACATTGGCGCATAGGTGATGAACTGTTTCTTCATGGGTCGGTGAAAAATGCTCTGTTTCAGCAGGTGATGAAAGGAGAGACTGCCTGTATCTCTCTGTTTTTACTGGATGGTTTGGTATTTGCCCGTTCAGCATATCATCACTCGGTGAACTTTCGCTCTGTGGTGCTATATGGCAACGGCAGGCTGGTGGATGATCCTCGCGAAAAACGTTCAGCACTGGATGCCATGCTGGAAAAATACTCACCCGGCCGTTCGTCCGAGGCACGTCCGCCTAATGAAACTGAGATGAAGGTTACCGCTGTATTTGCGTTTCCGATTGAGGAGGTCTCCGCTAAGATCCGTACCGGTGGCCCCAACGAGGAACCGGAAGATATGGCCCTGGATATCTGGGCTGGTGTTAAACCTGTAAGCGCTGTTGTCGGAGAACTGATTCCCGATTAGTAGAAACGTTCTCAATGGATTGCTGAGCTTTGCCTATACTGCCTGTTATCAGGGTTGGAGAGCGCAATGGTTTATTGTATGCAGCGTATTCATTCTTTGCTGGTGTTGACACTGTTAACAGCACTGCTGTCTGCCTGCAGTCATCTTTCTGATTTCGAAGCTGATTCCAGAACCCGGGTAAAGGATAATTCGGAGGTGGCTAAACAGCAGTTTAGTCAGGGATTAGATGTGACTCAGGGGCGGGGAACGTCGCAGGATTATCAGCAGGGTGTCCGGCTGTTTGAACAGTCCGCTATGAATGGCTCGCCGAAAGGCGCCTATCTGGCCGGAATGTCATATCTGACTGGCAGAGGAGTAACTACCAGCTTTCCAGATGCCGCACACTGGTTAGACATTGCCGCCAGTAAAGATCACCCGGCGGCGTTATATCAGCTTGCGGTCCTGTATATGAATGGTAAAGGGGTTAAAAAAGACCGTTTATGGGCCGGTTTTTTGCTGAGTCGTGCCGCGGACCTGGGTCATAAACAGGCCATGTTTGATCTGGGCGTTGTCTATGCCCGGGGATTGGGATTGCCGCAAAACCCAGCGGCTGCCTGGTATTGGTTTACGCAGGCTGAAAGACGCAGGGTGTCATTAGCGACAGAGCTGAAAAACAGAATGTATGCTCTTAGCACAACCTCGGCGCGACAATATGCCAGCCGTACAATGGCTTATCATTCAGGACGGGTTGATCGCTCAACTACGTTGTTTTTACAGCTTCGGTTGAACGAACTGGGTTATGCATCAGGTCCGGCTGATGGTATCTGGGGGCTTAAAACCGATTATGCTTACCGCCATTTTACGCGGCAGGCATTGCTGCTCAGTCACCTGGAAATCAGCTGGCAGAACCTGCAACTGATCAGAGACTTTTAACTTCCGGCTTCTGGCCCTGTAACTGAATCAGGCTCAGCTTCAGGCTCTATGCTCAGAAGGGCATTTACGGCCGATACGACCTCTTCATTGATCTCTTTATTGGCAGCCTGTCCAAGAAAGCCCATCGCGGTTTGTTCCAGTTCAGCCTGTTCCTCTTCAGTGGCGGCTTCCCTGGCTGCATAAACAGCGGCTTCATATTGGGCAATCAAACCGACAGCTGAGTTGAGTGAGGCATGAGCCCGGGCTGTTTCAGATGCATGGGCAGCATTGAGTCGGCCAAGGGTGGCAGCAACCGATTTTTGATTATTGCCCAGCCCTTTGCCATTTCCAGGGCCATGACTGTTTGCAGTCGCTGATTTTCCCGGACCATTGTCATAATGGCCAAACGCATTTCCATTGCCGTGGCCTGCACTGGCTGAATTACCATTACTGCCGCCATTGCCATTGCCGTTACTGCCGCCATTGCCGCCGCCGTCACCTCCCTTGGCCAGAGCCTGGTTTCCCAGATCAAAACCTGTAATCTGCTGGGTGATAACGGGCGCTGCAGTCAGCGCTATCAGTAGCGTTGTTGCGCTTAAGATCGAAAACCGTGTTTTGGCGAACATAGCGATAGCCTCGGTATTTGAATACACTCATTCTAGTGTGGTTATGGGGAAGCCACAAATGAGTTTTATTCTACCCGGTGGGCGCTTTTCTCAATAATCCGGCAGAAATGGTTCAGTAAATAGGGGTCATGCTTGATGCCTGATTCCCGGTTTATCTGCGCGATTATTTCTGCATGTTTATGGCCCTTATGATAGGAGCGTTTGAAGGCCATCGCATCGTAGCTATCGACGATACTGATAATTCTGGCACCGACAGGGATATCTTCACCGGCAATTTTGTCTGGGTAGCCATTACCGTTGAAGTGTTCATGGTGATGGCGAATCATGCTGGCCGTCTCTGAGGCACCTTCGAGTTCTGTCGAAAGTACAATCTGCTGTCCGATAATCGGGTGGCGGTGCATCACTTCCCAGTCATCAGTATCGAGTTTTCCGGGTTTCATCAGAATCCGGTCAGGAATGCCTATTTTACCGATATCGTGAAACATAGCGCTGATACTGAGGGCTCTTATCTGGCTTTCACTCAGCCCTGCTGCCATACCCAGTTCGGTTGCCAGTGCCTGTACCCGGTCAGAGTGATCAAGTGTTGACTGATCCCGGAAACCAAGTGCAGTTGTCAGCGCTTTGGTTCGGTCTTCCAGTGTCTGATAGGTTAGCCTTTCAGCCGGGCTCATAGATACATCCTCTGTTCAATGTAACCTGATATTACATGAACGCTGCTTAGTACTGAAACAATGTTGTCGGTAAGTTGCATCATATTTCTTTATTGCTCTTACAGAGCTAATCTTGAATTTAAGAGTTATAAATAACGGACATGTTACGGCGTATGAAATACTTCACTACGGGGTTGCTGTTACTGCTGTTACTGAGCGGTTGCTCCACTGCAGGGAGATTTGGCTCCGAAAATTATATTGTTGATCTCAGATGGCAACGTTACTGTATTGATGGCGGGGCTGATTGCCGGTCTTTTTCACTTATCGGCCCTTCTTACAGAGAGCAGTGGATCGCTGATGCGTTCGGTATGCCTGAACAATATTACAGCTGGACTGGCGATGAGCTGGTGGCCTTAGTATTGAATCCCCCTGATGGCAGTTATCAGCCAGAGCCGATTGGCGGCGGACAATACCGCGTACCACCGACTTTCGCAACCCATGTGGTTTGGGATGTATTGGCAATGGAATACTACTTGCTTTATCGCAATGATAATGGCTCCCAGGCGGTTCAGGAGCCGTGGCCGCAGCCGCGTCGGTTCTCTGTTCCTCAGTGAACGGTTTGTCAGCCCAGCGCCAGCCAGACACCTACACCGACCATTAGCGATCCGGCAATCCGGTTCATGAGTTTTACATTGCCCCGGTCCAGCAGCAGATGCCGTAGCGCCTTTCCGCCGCTGGCGTAGATTAGTAAACAACTGAACTCTAACAGCAGAATCATCGCTATGAGTATCGACAGTTGTGGAGCCATCGGCTGGCTCTGGTCCAGAAACGGGGGCAACAGGGTGACAAAGAAAGCCCAGCCTTTAGGGTTGGCAATTGCGGTGATAAAGCCGTTCAGCGCGAGCTGTAAATTGCCCTGATGTCTTGTTTCGCTACCGGGCTCTGGCATCACCAGTTTGCCTTTGGATTGCCACATCTGAATCCCCAGCCAGATCAGATAGGCCCCGCCGCCGAACTTCAGAAAGATAAATGCCTGTGGAAATTGCAGCATGAGCGTCGCAACACCTACCGCAGAAGCGGTAGCGACCAGACCCACGCCAAGCAGTTCGCCCCACATCATATGCAGGCTGCGGCGCACCCCGATGGACATGCCCAGACTCAGTGACAGTGTCATGCACATTCCGGGGGTAATTGAGACAAAGAAAAACGTAGATATAAAAATGGAGAGTATTGCAGCTGACATCCGTGCCTCGAAAATAATAAATTAAAGCCGGATTTTACGCCCTGAAACACGAATAAAAAAGGCCACACAGAGAAATTCTGTGTGGCCTCAATCAGACAGCAGAAGGGGTCTGTACGTGCCTGATTCAGTGATAAGCGATATTAAAAAGTGCGGGAAACGGTCAGCAGCAGCGTATTATCATTGCGGAACGCGCCAGAGTCGGTTTCGTCTACGTTGTCGATGCTGTTAAACAGGTAAGCGGCGGAGAGATCCAGGCCAGCAGCAGAACCTGAGATGCCGACAGAGTAATCCTGATAATCATCGATGTCTGCTTTACCCCAGTAATCTCCGGTGCTGTATCCGGCGTGAAGATCCAGGCTAACCTCTTCAGTGATGCTGTGACTGTAATCTACGCTATAGTACTGTGCTGATTCTCCGGTGTTAAAGAAATCATCGGAATAAGCCATGGTGAAGCCGAAGTCACCGTAATAGAGTGCCAGAGCCAGCTCACCGTACTCTGCGTCTGTGTTATAGCCAGGGTAGGTATAGAAACCGTAGGAAATGTCATAGCTCAGATCGTCATTGATATCATTGGCAAAGCCAACGTAATAATCAATTTCAAGCTTTGCATCATCTTCAAAATCTACGTTACTACCCCAGACGCCAGCATACACGCCATTATCAAAAGCAACATCCAGACTGCCCTGTACAGCGGGATCTCCTGCGGATTGAGAGATGCCCCGGAAGCGATAATCGTTGGTGAATGATACGGTGCCGGTTACGTCAGCAGCCTGAACTGTAGATGCCAGAGCCATTGCAGCGACCAGGCCTGTAAAAATCTTCTTCATCGATTTTTCCTGTAATAATTTTTATGAATCTTGATTATCTGCAAAGCCTGATGCCGCGGGATATACCCATGGGTAGGTATCTCCTTGGGGGTATCTCTTCAGAGGGGGCTTATCGATGAGTGAGTCCTTAACTCTCTTTTTATTGGCGACTCTTGTCACCATTACCTTTATTACCTTTCTGCATACCCCTTCATATATATAGAGAAACCAGAAACCGGGGGAATATACTGTGTGCAAATATGAATGGGAGCACAGGCAGGGCCTGTTTTCCTGATTCTGCGACTGACGAACAGAGATTCTGGAGAAGAAAACCGATGAAAAGCTATTCTGAATGGAAAGCCCTGAGCGAGGCTCTGACCTTTCATCATCAGGCCTATATTAATGGTGGGTTTCAGTCAGCGGTGAGCGGCGATACTTTCCCCTGTATCAATCCGGCCACAGAGCAGCTGCTTGTCGATGTATCCAGCTGTGATGAAGCCGATGTGAATATTGCCGTTGCCAATGGCCGTGAAGTTTTCCGTTCTGGCGTTTGGTCTGAGATGCATCCCCGGGAGCGCAAAAAAGTGATGCTCCGATGGGCAGATCTTGTTGAGCAGCATCAGGATGAGTTTGCCCTGCTGGATACGCTGGACATGGGTAAGTCGATTTCTGAAATGGTGAATATCGATGTGCCGGATGCGATTGACTGTATCCGCTGGACCGCTGAAAGTATTGATAAAATATATGGTGAAATAGCGCCTACCGGACATGATACTCTGGCGATGATCCACCATCAGCCAGTGGGCGTGGTCGGTGCGATCACACCCTGGAACTACCCTCTGCTGATGGTCAGCTGGAAGATTGCTCCGGCTCTGGCTGCGGGTAACTCGGTGGTACTTAAACCGTCTGAAAAATCTCCCTTAAGTGCCTTGCGTCTGGCTGAACTGGCGGTTGAAGCGGGTATGCCTGCTGGCGTTTTGAATGTGCTGCCAGGGTTTGGTCATACCGCAGGCAAGGCTCTGGCGCTGCATATGGATGTCAATGTCCTGGCCTTTACGGGGTCTACCCGGGTTGCCGGAATGCTGATGGGCTATGCCGGGGAGTCGAATATGAAACGGGTATGGCTGGAAGCCGGGGGTAAGTCGCCCAATCTGGTGTTTGCCGATGCTGATATTAAGGCCGCTGCAGCGGCATCTGCCGCAGCGATCTTCTGTAATCAGGGGGAAGTGTGCATCGCCTGTTCCCGCCTCTATGTTGAGAAAAGCATTAAGGAAGAGTTTGTTGCAGCACTGGTTGAGGCTGCTGCACGGTTCCAGCCTGGTGACCCGTTAGACCCTGCAACCACCATGGGACCCATGGTTGATGCTACCCAGCTGGCAACAGTTGAGCGTTATATCCGTTCAGCTCAGGACGAGGGTGGTAATGTTATTATGGGCGGCGTTCCTGAATACCATGAAGGCAAGGGTTTCTATGCGAAACCCACCATCGTTGACGGGGCCAACAACAGTATGACCTTTGTTAAAGAGGAGATCTTCGGGCCGGTACTGGCCGTGTGTGAATTCGAAACAGAGGAAGAAGCGATTACGCTTGCCAACGATTCGGCTTATGGACTGGGCGCGGCCGTCTGGACTCAGAATCTGTCCCGGGCTCACCGTGTCAGCCGCAAAATCGAAAGCGGCATGGTGTGGGTAAACACCTGGGGTGAGGGTGATAGCACCGTGCCATTTGGTGGCGTTAAGGCCTCCGGTAACGGCCGGGATAAGTCACTGCACGCCCTGGAAAAATATACTGACATTAAGAACGTATTGATTCGGCTATAAAAAATAGCGACTTTACCGCTGTGTAAGTTACTTAAAAAAACCGCCAACTGGCGGTTTTTTTCAGGCCATAGCCTGGAGGCAAAAAGCGTAGCTCGTCGCTCGAGCATCACAAAAACGTGACTTGTCCGTTACTCAAAAGAGCAGTCTTTATATTGGTAGGAGTGGCGTCCCGCCGCGATAAAGCCATCAGCAAGTAAATCTATCGCCGCGAGGGCGCGCCTCCTACACGGCCTGCTTTTTCGGACCCGAAGAAACGCAGCGTTCGGGCAGCGGACTTCGGCTTTTCAGCCTTATCGCCCCGGGTATCCAGAGGGCATGCTAACGGGCTTCCTTCAGTATGTATTGTAGGAGACCCTTCCAGGGGCGATTAAATATCCGCAAGAAAACACCGCTTGCAAAGCCAACCAACATCCAGCAACTCCGCAGGCTTTTTTTCCGAGCCACGAGCCACGAGCTACGAGCAAGTCGCGCAGGACGTTCGAATCCATCGCGGCTGGAAGCCGCTCCTACAGATGATGACTAATACAGAAACCTGAAGCGCACCTCTTTGCGTCCTCTGTGGGGATACTCTATTCGGTTTTAGTGACAAAACTTGGCGTTTTACCGAATATCTACACGACCGCACATTGTAGGAGACCCTTTCAGGGGCGGTTAAACATTCGCAAGAAAACCGCTGCTACAAAGCCAACCAACACCCAGCAACTCCGCAGGCTTTTGTACTTTCGAGCCACGAGCAAATCGCGCAGCGACGTTCGAGCTACTTCTGCATTATTTCATCGCGGCTGGAAGCCGCGCTTACAAAAAATTGTTGTCTTGATTGAGAGCAGTCCATTTTCAAACAGCGAGCAGCGCCTTCGGGCGACTCAGACGCTGGCTGTCGGATCCAGTTCTTTCAGGTGGGCCAGAAACAGCGTAAATATATCGGACTGGGTGGAGGTGTTGAGTCGGGTGTGGATGTTCTTGCGATGTACTTTTACCGTCCCCAGACTGATATCCAGCATATTGGCGATCGCCTTTGAGGAGTGCCCCTGCAAAATCAGCCCCGCAATCTGTTGCTCTCTTGGGGTTAGCACGCCACTGCCGAAGGTGCTGATCGCCTGGTTCATGGCACCCTCAGATTTCTCATATTTGACAAACTCCTGAGATTGCGACCACCAGAACTGACGAATGATCGATTTGATAACCGGGTAGATAGCATTCAGACGGCTTAGCTCAGCCCGGGTAATAGTGCCCCGACTGGTTCTGCGTCCCAGTGAGATGGCGCAACTGACTTTCGGGTCGAGCTCGATGATCAGATTGATCTCATCGATCAGATCGAACTCTTTGTAGCAGCTTTGGTAGTATTTGGTGGTTTCAAAGCTGTCAGGCGCGATATCAATCAGCCGGCTGACCCCTTCTCCCAGACTACCACTGTGGATTGCATTAAACAGCGGGTCGAGAATGTAGGCCCGGTTGATATAATTATGCAGCGTGAGGCTCTGTTCTGCAGGGTCAGTGGGATGAAGAATGAGTGGTTTCAGCGATTTTCTGAAGGTCACGACCAGCATCGAGTCGAAATGGCACTGACTGGCAAGAAATTTTTCCAGCATACCGCCAAAACTGGGTAGGCGTATGGTGTCTATAAGAGCAGCAAGGTCCTTTTGCCAGTTTTCAGATGCGTTGCGCTGTGCACTCATACTTTGCATGGCAGGGCTCCTGCTCCGGGCATTAAAAAGAGAAAAAGATCCGGCTGCAATTATCAGTAACGATTTCGTCAATGATAAGGACAAAGGATCAATACCGGTAATACTGATCCAGTGCAGCCGGATAAGGGAGATCAGGGCTGTCTGCTTCTGATCTCCTCCTGCATAACGATAGTGGAAGAATTACACAGGTAAAAGGTTAGTGTTCTGATCAGCTCACTGACTTAAGGGTCAGGTCAAAGCACAGACGCACTTTTTCACACAGCTCATCAACTTCAGCATGACTGATGACCAGTGGTGGTGAGAGAACCATCCGGCTGCCTACCGCACGCATGATCAGGCCATTGTTGAAGCAGTGATCCCGGCAGACCATACCGATATCGATATCGTCACCAAACAGTTCTCTCGGCGCTTTGTTTTTTACCAGGGCAATACCCGCGATCAGACCTGTGCCTTCGATATGACCCACCAACGGATGATCGGCAACTGCTTCGCGCAGTTTTTTCTGGAAGTAGGGGCCGATATCTTTGGCAACATACTCAACGATGTTTTCTTTCTTCATCAGTTGTATGTTGGCGATGGCAACCGCCGCCGCAACCGGGTGTCCGGAGTAAGTAAAGCCGTGGTTGAAGTCCTCGTTATGTTCGATAAATGCGTTGGCGATCCGGTCACCTACAGCAACTGCTGCAATTGGCAAGTATCCGGAAGAGAGTCCTTTCGCCATCGACATAATGTCAGGTTTAAAGCCCAGAGTTTCACAGCCAAACCAGCTGCCGGTACGGCCAAAGCCACAGATTACTTCATCGGCAGCCAGCAGAATGTCATATTTATCACAGACCTTCTGAATCTCTGTCCAGTAGTTGGCAGGTGGAACGATTACCCCGCCAGCACCCTGGATAGGCTCGCCGACAAAGGCGGCTACATTGTCAGGGCCAACTTCAAGAATTTTTTCTTCCAGTGCTTTAGCGCAGGCGATGCCGAACTCTTCTTCGGTCATATCACCGGCTTCGCCATACCAGTAGGGCTGACGAATACGGGCGATATTCGGAACCATCGGGCCGCCCTGTTTATGCATGCCGCCCATTCCGCCAAGGCTGGTGCCGCCGATGGTGCTGCCGTGATACGCATTCTCACGGGCGATCAGAATATTGCGGTATGGCTTGCCTTTGATAGACCAGTACTGGCGTACCATCCGGATAATGGTGTCGATCGCTTCAGAACCCGAGTTGGCAAAGAAGATGTGGTTCAGATCACCCGGAGTGACACTGGCAATCTCTTTGGCAAGCTGAGCGACGGGTGCATGGGTTGTCTGAAAAAAGGTGTTGTAATACGCCAGCTGTTTCATCTGGCTGTTGGCCGCTTCAATCAGTTCGGTTCGGCCATAGCCCATATTGACACACCACAGGCCTGCCATACCGTCGAGAATTTTGTTGCCTTCACTGTCCCACAGATACACTCCGTCAGCGTGAGTGATTACCCGTGCTCCTTTCTTATTCAGTGCACCGGTGTTGGTAAAGGGATGCATATGGTGTTCAGCGTCGATAGCCTGTACATCTGCGGTGTTTAATGAACTGTTGTTATTTTCGAGCATTGACTCTCTCCCAACCAGTCACCGGATCTGAACAGTGGCCGGTGAATAAATAAAACGATGAAACGATTCGGATAGCTATATTCGAATCAATTTTGTGATCACTATTTTGTGATCACAAAAATACAAAGTCAATAAAAAAAGCCTCAAAAGATAAAAGTTATCTTCAGAGGCTTTCCGGTGGATTATTGTGCCGGGTATAAAAAGCAGGGCAGATAAAGCTCAGTGGCCTGAGTTTTCAATAAATGTGTGAAGCATTTCAGGGGTTCCGGCAAACGCAATGCCTTCGCGGATATCGGCAGCGATTGCCATTTGCAGGGCGTATGCATCTTTTCTTTCGATGGCAGACATCGCTTCATTGTGCCGGTCAACCAGATAGTGCTCCTCCAGCTCGCTTGTGGCCATGCGCATAAAAGGCCCCAGCTGCAGCCAGAGACTTTCGATCAGGGGCAGGGTAACCTGATGCGGGTTGGCGGTATAAAGTGCACGGTGAAAATTCTGGTTGAGAATGCTGATCTGATCAAGATTCTCCTCTTCCTGTGCCTGATCGATCATACTATCCAGTGAGCGAAGCTGTTCCAGCCGGTCATTGTCAATATAAGGCAGGGCCCGGGCGGCAGCGTGAGATTCAATAGCAATTCGGGCTTCACATAGCTCATTGAATTTCATGGCGGTCATTTTTGGCACCATAACTCTGCGGTTGCCCTGAATTTCCAGTGCGTTTTCTGCCGCCAGTTGTCGCAGTGCTTCGCGCACAGGCATGGGGCTGACATCCAGAATTCCCGCCAGTTCGCGGATGGTAAGTACCCTCCCAGGGAGGATTTCGCCATACATAACTGCGCTGCGAAGTGTCTGGTATACCCATTGGGTGATAGTTACAGATTCATCACGTTCAGTTAATGTTATTTTTATCGGAGATTTCTTGTCCATAATCAAAGTTGGTTCTGGCCTTGTTCTCTTGGGAATCTGACTAAGCAGATTCTCTTGTTGTAATGCGATCACTAAATAGGTTACATGACATTTTTAACAGATGTCGATATTGACCGCCAGAAAAAAATGTGATCACATTGCTTTATTGTTTGTGATCACAAAAGCGTGATGGCTAAGCTAAACTGATCATGACGGTATGTTGTGACCCACCAGAGTGTGGGAATGAAAGATTTCGAGTGAGAATCTTATGACGTTTAAGAAAGAAAAAGATAAAGAGTTTGACCTGTTTATAGCTGACCTGAATGGTAACTTGCGGGGTAAGCGGCTGCCAGCGAACGCAGCGGTTAAAGTATTTGAAGAGGGTGTGAAGCTGCCGCGTTCAGTTCTTGGCTTCGATTTCTGGGGTGATGATGTTCTGGATAATGGTCTGGTTTTTGAGACCGGCGATATGGATGGTATCTGTATGCCTGTTGGCGACCGGCCGATTCCTGTGCCATGGGCTGAAGAGCCAAGGGATCAGATTCTGGCGATGATGTCTAACCCGGATGGTACGCCATTTGGTTGTGACCCGCGTCAGGTGCTGGCGGGGGTAGTTAAGCGGTTTAAGGCAATCGGGTTGACGCCTGTGATGGCGACTGAACTTGAATTCTATCTTATGGATGGCGAGTCAGAAGAGACCCAGCGTCCTAAGCCTCCTGTGCTTTCTGAAGGGCATGGGCGCCGTTTAAGTGAAACCGACTGTTACTCGATTGATGAGATGGATGGTCTGTCAGCTTTTTTTGCTGAGGTGCGTGAAGTTTGTGAAATTCAGGGTGTTCCTGCGGACACTATTATTTCTGAATTGGGACCAGGTCAGTTTGAAATTAATTTGCTGCACGTAAATGACCCTCTGATGGCGGGTGATCAGGCAATTATGTTCAAGCGCCTGATTAAAGGGATCTCCCGTAAGCATGGTTATTCTGCCACCTTTATGGCAAAACCTTACTCCGATAAAAGTGGTAATGGCTTCCATGTTCATTTCAGTTTGTTGGATGAGGCGGGTAATAACGTTTTTGATGACGGTGGTGAAGACGGGACCGATATACTGAAAAATGCAGTAGCGGGTCTGATGCATACCATGTCTGACAGCATGCTGATCTTTGCACCGCATATGAACTCCTACCGCCGTTTTATGGCGGGCGCTCATGCGCCGACTATTGCTACCTGGGGCTATGAAAACCGCACAGTGGCGATCCGTATTCCTGAAAGTCCTTGTGTGGCCCGCCGGATTGAACACCGGGTTTCCGGTGCCGACGCAAACCCCTATCTGGTACTGGCGGCTATCCTGGCCGGGGCGTTGTACGGTATTGAGAATAAGCTGATGCCGCCGGCTCCCATAGAGGGTGATGCTTATGCGGACGGTGATCAGGAGCTGACTCTGCCGAATAAGTGGGATATTGCTACCGATCTGTTTGCCGAAAGCGGAGTGCTGAAAGAGTACCTTGGCGAGGAGTTTGTCAGAGTCTTCTCTGCAGCAAAGCGACAGGAACAGCGAAAACTCAATGAACAGATCTCTGATATCGAGTATGAGTCATATTTAGGATTGCTGTAAGATATTGATATAAAGGGTTTAATCGCTGATACCTATTGGGGGGTATATAGCTGACAGGGAGGTTGAAGTACATTTTTAAAAGTGTCGCAAACTAACCATTTGCGACCGGGAAGCTTGAGCGCTGTCTTCTTAATCAGAGGGGCAGCCAGGATAATAACAAAAAAAAGATGTGGCTCTGATGAGCGCCGCACTGCGGTATCTAAAGAGTTAATGCTTATAGGATGGACAGCAAACGTTGCGACATCTTATAGCACCAGAAATGGAGTAATAAAATGAATCCGAAGAAACTTGGTCTTGCAGTAGCACTGGCTGCGTCTGTTTCCACTGCTGTAATGGCTGAAGAACAGGTTGTAAATTTTTACAACTGGTCTGATTACATTAGCCCTGAGATCCTGGAAAACTTCACCAGAGATACCGGAATCAAGGTTAACTATGACGTTTATGACTCGAATGAGGTGCTTGAAGCTAAGCTGATGTCTGGCGGCACCGGTTATGATGTCGTCGTACCCACTGGTTCTTTTCTTGAGCGCCAGGTGCAGGCCGGAATCTACGGTGAGATTGATCACGCTAAGCTGACCAATTATGGCAACCTTGATACTGTTATGATTGAGAAAATTGCCCGTCACGATCCAGGCAATAAACACAACGTTCCTTATGCCTGGGGAACAATCGGTCTGGGGTATAACATTGATATGGTCAGGGAGCGACTGGGTGATATGCCGGTTGATACGCTTGATCTGGTCTTTAAACCTGAGGTTGCTGCCAAGCTGAAAGATTGCGGTATTTCCCTGCTTGATTCTCCTGCCGAAATGGTTTCGATGGCGCTCAATTATCTGGGGCTTGATCCAAACTCTGAGAAGAAAGCTGATCTGAATAAGGCTGAAGCGCTGCTGAAGTCTGTCCGCGACAACTATCGTAAATTTGACTCTTCTGCCTATATCTCTGATTTGGCGAATGGTGATAGCTGTGTGGCTGTAGGCTATAACGGTGATGTGCTGCAGGCTCAGGGACGTGCAGAAGAAGCGGGTCAGGGTGTCAATATCGGTTATGCCATTCCAAAAGAGGGCACTCTGGTATGGTTCGATCTGATGGCTATTCCTGCTGATGCTCCACATAAAGACGCTGCTTATAAGCTGGTGGATTATATCCTCAGAGGTGACAGCGCCGCATCTATCTCTAACTATGCCTACTATGCTGTAGCTAATAAGGCAGCTGAACCAATGCTGCTGGACGAGGTGTTGAATAATCCCGGTATCTATCCGTCAGACGAAGTGAAGGCTAATCTGTTTACTCAGAATGCCCACACCGCTAAGTTTGACCGTTTGCTGACCCGGGCCTGGACTGGAATTAAAACCGGTCGATAAGTCTGCCCTTGGCAGGGGGTATCCCCTGCCTGTGAGTTATCACAAAGCTTTCGGAATGCGCCATGAACCGGTACAGAAACGGGCAGGGCGCAGATAGAGAGCTTCATAAATAATTACCTGGGCGCTTCTGATCAGCGTTCAGAGTATGAATATGTAATCAGGGTGTAGTATGACTTCTACTTTAACAATTGAGCCGCAGAGTGAAATCGTAGCTGCGGCATCTGTCAAAACCTCCAAAATGCCTCTTTGGAAGCAGGAGGGGGCAGAGCCTTTTCTGCGAATAGAAAACATTACCAAAAAATTTGGTGAGTTTACCGCCGTCGATAATATCTCTCTGGATATCTATAAAAACGAACTGTTTTGTCTTTTAGGCGGTTCCGGTTCTGGTAAAAGTACTCTGCTGCGTATGCTGGCAGGCTTTGAGTCACCTACAAGTGGCCGTATTATCATTGATGGGGTTGATATGGCCGGTATTCAGCCATGGAAACGTCCGGTCAATATGATGTTTCAGTCCTACGCCTTGTTTCCCCATCTGTCGGTAGAAGAGAATGTTGCCTTTGGCCTGAAGCGTGAAGGGCTTGATCGCTCTGAGGTTAAACAGCGCGTGGCTAAAATGCTGGATATGGTGCAGCTGGGGCATCTTGGTAAGCGTAAGCCTAATCAGCTCTCCGGTGGTCAGCGTCAGCGTGTTGCGCTGGCCCGTTCTCTGGTGAAGCGACCAAAGCTGCTGCTGCTGGATGAGCCGTTAGGTGCTCTGGATAAGAAGTTACGCGAAGAGACACAGTTTGAGCTGATCAATATTCAGGAAGAGCTGGGGGTGACCTTTGTCGTGGTAACCCACGATCAGGAAGAGGCAATGACGCTGGCCAGCCGCATCGGTGTTATGAATCACGGTGTTATTGTTCAGACCGCTGAACCTCACGATGTATACGAATACCCGAACAGTCGTTTCGTGGCTGAGTTTATCGGTTCGGTCAATCTGTTTGAAGGCCGGGTAGTTGAAGACCTGCCTGATTCTGTAAAGATAGATTCAAAAGATGCCGGGAAGATCCTCCATGTGTATCATGGCATCAGTTGTGCTCCGAACCAGAAGGTTCATGTTGCGCTGCGTCCGGAAAAAACCCATATCAGCAAAGAGAAACCGGAACAGCAGGAAAACTGCATTAAGGGTGTGATTGAAGAGACTGCTTATATGGGCAGTTTGTCTGTCTATCGGGTGCGTCTGGCCAGCGGGATGGAGGTGCGTGTCACTCAGCCGAACACCACCCGTGAATTAGGTGCCCGGCTGACCTGGAATGATGAAGTGTATCTTTACTGGGATATAGACAGCAGCGTGGTGTTGACATCATGAGTATTCAGACCGGTTCTGCCTGGGTGGAGGGCTCCGGTTCACGCCTGGCAAAGTATAATTTACTTAATCGAATTAACTGGGGGCGGTTTTCGGTTATCGCGATCCCCATGCTCTGGCTGGCAGTTTTTTTCTTTGTACCCTTTTTGGTGGTGTTTAAGATTTCTCTGTCAGAAACAGCCATTGCAGTGCCGCCCTATACCGCATTGCTGGACTGGAACCTGGAAGACGCGTTTATCAATCTGAAGCTGAATCTGGGGAACTATCTGTTCCTGTTTGAAGATTCGTTTTATATCGATGCATACCTGAGTTCGATTAAGATTGCTGCAATCTCAACGGTGTTTACATTGCTGATTGCGTTTCCGATTGCGTATATGATCGCCCGAAGTAAGCCGACAACCCGGGCGTTGCTTTTGTCACTGGTGATTCTGCCTTTCTGGACCTCCTTTCTGTTACGGGTGTATGCCTGGATGGGGTTTCTTAAGAAGAATGGCCTGATCAATGAGTTTTTGCTGAGTACCGGTATCATCGATCAGCCGCTTATTATGTTGCAGACCGATTTTGCCGTTTACATCGGTATTGTTTATACCTATCTGCCATTCATGGTTCTGCCGCTCTATAGTGCGCTGGAAAAAATGGATATCACGTTACTGGAAGCGGCTGAAGATCTGGGCTCAAAACCGGCAACCAGCTTCTTTCTGATCACGGTGCCGATGGCGATGCCGGGTATTATCGCCGGCTGTATGCTGGTGTTTATTCCGGCGGTGGGCGAATTTGTTATTCCGGCGTTGCTGGGTGGCTCTGATACGCTGATGATCGGACGGGTATTGTGGGATGAGTTTTTCCTCAATCGTGACTGGCCGATGGCTTCGGCGGTTGCTGTTGTGATGCTGATTGTGCTGGTGTTGCCAATCATGATGATCCGAAACAGTCAGGGTAAAGAGGAGGCGGTCTGATGAAACGTAGATCTCTGTTTTTAAATACGACCGCGACTATGGGATTTATCTTTCTGTATGCGCCAATGATCGCACTGGTGGTATACAGCTTCAATAAGTCCAAGCTGGTAACGGTCTGGGGTGGCTGGTCGCTGAAGTGGTATGGTGAGCTGTTCCGCAATGATCAGATTATCGATGCGGCTCTGTTAAGCTTTAAGATCGCCTTCATTAGCGCCAGTGCTGCTGTAGTTCTGGGCACTATGGCGGGATTCGTGCTGAGTCGCTTCAGACGTTTCCGGGGCAAGATGCTGCTGGCGGGCTGGATCAGTGCGCCGCTGGTAATGCCTGAGGTGATCACCGGTCTTTCACTGCTGCTGCTGTTTGTAGCGATGGAAGGGGCGTTTGGCTGGCCATCGGGTCGTGGCACCAGCACCATCATTATCGCCCATGTTACCTTCTGTATGGCGTATGTCGCGGTAATTGTTCAGTCGCGTCTGTCGCAGCTGGATGAAACCCTGGAAGAGGCTGCAATGGATCTGGGTGCCAAGCCCTCATCGCTGTTCTTTCTGGTGACGTTGCCTCTGATTATGCCAGCGGTTATTTCTGGCTGGTTGTTGTCCTTTACCATGTCTCTGGATGATCTGGTTATCGCCAGCTTCGTATCCGGGCCGGGTAACAGTACGTTGCCGATGGTGATCTTCTCCAAGGTGCGTCTGGGGGTTTCGCCTGAAGTGAATGCGCTGGCGACACTGATGATCGCGGTGGTTGCGATTGGTGTGACGGGGGCGATGTATCAGATGCGGCGTCAGGCAAAACTGCTGGAGAAGCAGGGCGGCTAATTCGGGGCTTTATGTCAGCGCCCACTCCGAGTGGGCGCTTTTGTTTTAAGGGTGAGAAACAGATTATGAAAATAGGTATTCTGGCGACCGGTATTACACCGGATGAGTTACTGGGTCAGTATGGCTCTTACGCAGATATGGTTGAGCAGTTGTTTGCGCTGGTTGACGCTGATTTTGAATATGTCGTGTTTGATGTGCGAGAGGGTATCTTCCCGGACAGTGCTGAACAGTGTGATGGCTGGGTGATTACCGGGTCAAAGTTTAATGTCGATGAAAATCGCGACTGGATGCAAAAACTTAAAGAACTGATTCTTGAAATCGATGCCTGTAGCCGCCCTTTGCTGGGGATCTGCTTTGGTCATCAGATTATTGCTGATGCGTTTGGTGGCAAGGTTGAGCCATATCAGGGCGGCTGGGGCGTGGGGCTGCATAGTTATCAGTTGCTCGGTGACAATCCATTTATAAAAGATGGGGCCGATCATTTTTCGATCAGCGCGATGCATCGTTACCAGGTCACTGAAAAGCCCGAAAATGCCAGAGTCTTTGCTCACTCTGATTTCTGTAAATACGCAGGTCTGGTGTATGGCGACAAAATCCTCACTGTGCAGGCGCACCCTGAGTTTAATCTGCAATATGAAACGGATTTAGTGGCGCTGCGAAAGGGTGTTGTGATCCCTGAAGATGTTGCTGATGCTGGACTGGAAGCGTTGCGCGCCAAGGGTGCGGCCACCGACTCGGAGCGGGTCGCTCGCTGGATGGTTGGCTTTCTGGGTCGGTAAGCCGGGTTTGTCTGATGAAAGTTAAGACCGCTGTTTTCAGCGGTTTTTTTATTTGGAGGCGTTATGAAAATCGGGATTCTGGCGGCAGGTAGTAATGAAGGTGACCTGTTGGCGCAGTTTGGTTCATTTGCGCAGATGACAGAGACGATGCTGGCGGGTGCTGGGTTTGATTTCCAGACCTGGGATGTCCGGCTGGGCGCGTTTCCCGATTCAGCCGCGCAGTGTGATGGTTGGGTGATTACCGGCTCACCCTTTAGTGCTTATGAACCGCTGACGTGGATCTCACCTCTGGAGCAGCTGATCAGGGAGATCGATGGGGTAGAGCGGCCGTTGGTGGGGATCTGTTTTGGTCATCAGATTATTGCCCAGGCGCTGGGCGGGTCAGTGGTTAAGTCTGATTTGGGATGGGGGTTGGGTATCGATAGTTATGCTCCCGTAGGTAGGGGTGAGGGCCTGCTTGGGTGTGATCCGATACCTCTGCATGTTATCCATCAGGATCAGGTGGTTGTCCTGCCTGAGCGTGCTGAACGGCTTGCAGGTTCCGCTTTTTGCCCGAACGGGGTGCTCAGATATGACGATCACATTTTTACCCTGCAGGCTCATCCTGAATTTACTCTGGAATATATGCAGGTGCTGCTTGCCTGGATTGCTCCTGAGCACATAAGTTATCAGGATGCCGGGAGTGCCATGCACTCGTTGCGCACGCAGCAGGCCAGGGCGGCGGTGATTATTGATCAGATTGTTGCTGTTCTCCATAGTGCTCAGTCACACAGTGGATCGGTTTAAGCTGGGGTGAAAATATCTCCCAGCGCCTTCTTATATCGTCGGTCTGCTGGCGCAGCCAGTGCTCAAACCGTTGTACTTTCGGTCGTTTGAAGTGGTGTTCAGGTGCGACCAGATAATAATCAAAACTGCTGGGCAGGTAGATCGGCAGTGGGCAGGTGAGCTGGCCACGTTCAATCAGTTCATATATCAGGCTGAAACGGGCGGCCGCCACTCCTTGTCCGCTTAATAAGGCTTCCACCAGAATGTTGGAGTCGGTGACCTGTAATCGGTGGGTTTTCGGTGTGCCAGGCAGGCCTAGGGCTGTTTCAAACAGTGGCCAGAGATCTTTCATGTCCGGAGCGTCATCCGTCAGCAATGGCAGTTCTTTCAGCTGTTCTGCGGCGGGCCTGTTGTGGTTGATCAGTGATGGGTGACAGACCGGCAGTATATAATCCCGCATCAGCAGTCGGCTGCTCAGGCCGGGGTAGTCTCCCTTACCAAAGCGGATCGCCAGGTCGAGCGTGCTGTCGTCAAAGCTGTCCAGTGTTATTCCCGGTGATATGTGGATGCTCAGGTTTTCTTCCTGAGACTGAAAATTGCCGAGTCTGGGTACCAGCCAGCGGCTGGCAAATGAGGGTAGGGTGCTGAGTGTCAATCGTTGAGGGGCGGGATCATCATTGAGTCGGTCGATCCCTTGTTCCAGGCTGTGAAAGGCTTTGCTTATATACGGCAGAAGTTGTTGTCCCTCCCGGGTGAGTTCAATATCGCGTGTAAGGCGATGAAACAGTGTGACTCCTAACTGCTGCTCGAGGGTCTTGATCTGTTGGCTGATGGCGGCTTGGCTGACATAGAGCTGCTCGGCTGCCAGCTTGAAGCTTTTCATCTCAGCGGCATGTCGGAAGGCCTGCAGTGCTTTAAGTGAGGGAAGACGGGTCATGATAGCTTCCATTACGACTTATAAATAAGAAAAACTTAATTATAAGGTGTTAAAACTCGTTTGTCGTCAGTTGGGTAAACCTCGAATATAGGCTTTATGCATCAGCCGTTAAATGGGGTTTTTTATGAAATCGATAGTATTAAATCAAAAAGATATTGAATCAGGTTGTAAAGAAAAACTTAGCTATTGGTCTGCTTTGCAATGCTGGTTACAGCGTTATCGTAGTCGTCGGATGTTGCTGCAGCTGGATAGAGAGCAACTTAAAGATATTGGTATTACACGGGAGGAGGCGCTTGAGGAGGTGCGTAAGCCTTTCTGGCGATGAGGTTCAGACGCGGGGCGGAGTGAATTTGCTAAATAGCAGGCATAAAAAAAGCCTGATCGTAATCAGGCTTTCTTGTGTCAGCTATTCAGATCAGAGATCTGTCAGCTTACACGGTCTCAGATAGCAACGATGTTTTCTGCTTGTGGACCGCGCTGACCTTGAGTTACAGAGAACTGTACCTGCTGGCCTTCTTCAAGAGTTTTGAAGCCGTTGCTCTGGATTGCACTGAAGTGTGCGAATACGTCAGGGCCGTTTTCCTGCTCGATGAAACCGAAGCCTTTGTCAGCGTTAAACCATTTAACAGTACCGGTTACAGTAGCCATGTTAGTTGTCCTATTTTATAAATAATGTTTTGCCATCAGAGATGGCAGATGATGCAGGAATTTTTACTATACATTATGGAAACAGGACGAGAAGCTGAAACAGGATCTTCGAAATGATGCATAAAAATACGGTGAATCTTCAAGCAGGTATTAATATATACATATAGTTTTTTTATATCAACACTTAAATTATATATTTTCAACTTTAAGCGGTTTCCGGTGCATTTGAAGACGCCCCTTCTACCTGATTACGGGATCTGGATTTCGCCCGGTACAGTGCTTTATCTGTACGATTAAACAACTCAGTGGCAGATTCCTGGCCGATATATTCAGCTATACCAAAACTAGCGGTCACGCCAAGCCTGAGATCATCAACCATCAGTAAGGACTCTTCTATCTGCAGGCGCATTTTTTCCGCGACCAGGCGGGCGTTTTCCTGATTGCAGTCAGGCAGGACGATAAAGAATTCGTCGCCACCCCAGCGGCAAATCGTGTCTGATTTACGCAGGGAGTCAGTCAGAATGGTGGCGACCAGAGTCAGTACTTTATCGCCCAGAAGGTGGCCATGGGTGTCATTAAAAACCTTGAAATGATCGATATCGACCAGAATGGTGGAAACCGGATTCTGGTGACGATCGGCAAAACTGAGAATCTGCACATAGGTTGATTCAAACGCGTGGCGACTGGCGGTGCCGGTCAGCGGGTCGGTGTTTGCCATAAACTCTAAGCGGCGCTGATACCCGCCCAGGGTAAAGTGTTGCAGTAGCAGCACGATCAGGATAACCACCAGGCTGATAGCGAGGTTGGCCCACAGTGTCGCGGTAATTTTTGATTCGCTGTGTTGTGTATGCTCAACAATCAGATACCAGTTCAGTTCAGGAACAAAACGGGTTTTTATAAGATATTTCCGGTCACCATTACTATAGCTGTATGAACCGCTGGGGGTGCTCAGTATCAGGGGGGCAATATCGCGAAGCCCGGCAACCTTTTGGATAGTGTCAGCACCGCTGAACTGGCTGCCCTGCAGGGTGACGTTTCCCTGGCGATCAATGAAATAGACCTGGCGGCCATAGCGGTTCTGGTAAACTTCAATCAGCTCTTTGATTCTTTGCGATGACAGGCCAACGCCGATAATTCCCAAAAAGCGTCCCTGGGCATCGTTTACCTTATGGTTGACGAACAGGGTTGTGGTTGAAGAATCTGCGGTATCCTGATCAAGGTTGATATCGAACTCAGTTGGTGTTTTGCGGCTGGTGAAATACCATTTATCGGTCGGATCCGATTCAGACACCTGTTTGAGGATCCCTGAGCTGTGGTAGTAGATCGCTGTCTTTTCAGACACAAAAAAAGCGGTGAAAGCGTTGTAGCGTGTCTGGATTGATGTCAGGTAGCGCTGCATCTGCCTGGGGTGTAATTCGCCGTCCTCAATCCAGTCGTGAACAAAAGTGTCATGCGCCATCAAAGATGAGACCAGTACCGGTTGCAAAAGGTCCCGCTGCACCTCTGAATAGATCGTGTCACTGGTCAGGGGCAGGGTATTGGTTTTGATGTGCTGGTTCAGAGAACTGTTGGCCACATAATAGCTGATCAGGCTGATGGCTGAGAAAGCGGTGACCAGCAGCAGGCTGCTGATCAGGATAAAAGAGGGTTTGCGTAACGTTATATGGCTCATTATATCTTATCTGTCGGAAAGCAAATTATCGGGCCGACAGCCGAAATCATCCCTGGTGTCGATAACTTATCTTATCAGAATCGCGCAACTTACTCCCCATAGAATTGTGTTGTAAAGTGGTTGTCCGGTTCAGGTAGTACGCTGTCCGTTATTGTCGTTACCGGGCAGGGACTGTCCCTTATCAGACAAAAAATCAGGCAAAAAAAAACGCCCCGAAAGGGGCGTTAATATGGAGTAAAGCTGTTTCAGTAAACTATCGGATCAGTTGCCTGTTTTGATATTTGACCAGGTGCGGCTGCGCACCCGGGCAACATTTGCGGGCAGTGTTGCCGGCATATAGAGGCGTGACCGGGTTTCTGCATCCGGATAGATCGCAGTATCGGCGGTGATTTCAGGATCGACCAGGTCAGTGGATGCCGTATTGGGGTTTGCATACCATACGTAGTTGGTAATATCCGCGATGATCTCCGGACGCAACAGGAAATTAATGAACTTATGTGCGTTTTCAGCGTGTTTGGCATCGGCTGGGATCAGCAGCATATCAAACCAGATCTCAGTTCCCTGTTTCGGGATGCTGTAACTGATCTCAACGCCTTTGCCTGCTTCTTCCGCCCGGGCCTGTGCCTGGAAGACATCGCCGGAATAGCCGATCGCTACACAGATATCGCCATTTGCCAGGTCGTTAACATACTGAGATGAGTGGAACTGACGCAGATAGGGGCGAATGTTTCTGAGTACATTAGCCGCGGGACTATCGCTCGTATGGTTCGCTTTAGTGGTGTCGGTTGACGACTGACCTGCGTAGAGCAGGGCCAGTGGATACATCTCATCGGGTGAGTCCAGGAAGGTGACGCCGCACTCAGCCAGCTTTTTCATATTCTCCGGATTAAACACCAGTTCCCAGCTGTCAACGGGGGCATCGTCCCCCAGAACTGCCCGCACCTGTTCAGGGTTGTAGCCTATCCCTGTTGTTCCCCAGAGGTAGGGCACGCCATACATGTTGCCGGGATCTTTTTTATCCAGCAGAGTCATCAGGGATGGGTCGAGATTGCTGATATTGCTGAGTTTGTTTTTTTGTAGTGGCTGGAATATACCGGCTCTGATCTGTTGCTCCATAAAGTGAGCGCTGGGCACAACAAGATCATAGCCAGAGTTACCTGCCAGCAGCTTGGCTTCCAGTGTTTCATTGCTGTCGTAGACGTCATAAACCACTTTGATCCCGGTCTCGGCTTCAAATTTGGCTATGGTATCTTCAGCGATATAGTCGGACCAGTTATAGAAGTTCAGAACCTCTTCGGCCTGGGCAAGGGGAGCAGAAGCAGCAAGGCTCAGGGTAGATATTTGCAATGCTTTTCTGATCAGCGAAGGTACAGCTTTCTTCATAGTGAACCGCCTCTCGTTGGAGTTGTAAGATTAGGTTGTAGCAATCTGTCGTGTTGCACCTCAATCTGCAGTGATGCAGATTGAGGTGCAGAGTTATTAAACGTTCAGTAACAGGTATTCCCGTTCCCAGGAACTGATGACTTCATGGAAGGTTTCAAATTCGGCGCGTTTTACGCCGATGTAGGCCGCTACGAATTCAGCCCCCATGATTTCACACAGTTCAGGACAGTCCTCCAGCAGTCTCAGGCCCTCTTCGAGAGAGCGGGCCACTTCAACAGTATCATCTTCATCTGCCGCCAGTGCCTCGACCGGTTTGCCCGGTTTTAAGCTCTGCTTTAATCCCAGATACCCGCATGCCAGGCTGGCTGCAATCGCCAGATAAGGGTTGCAGTCAGCACCCGGGAAACGGTTCTCTATCCGTGTCGCTTCCAGTGGCGCGTTGGGGGCCCGCAAACCGGTGGTACGGTTATCAATGCCCCACTTGAAGTTAACCGGCGCAGCCATGTCAGGCGCAAAACGGCGGTAAGAGTTCACATTAGGAGCATAGAATGTAATCGCATGATGAGTGTATTTCTGTAATCCACCCAGGTAGTGATAAAAATGCTCTGAGAAGCGCTTATCGTCATCGCCGGCAAAGACATTTTTACCGGTTTTCATATCGATCAGACTCTGATGAATATGCATTGCGCTGCCGGGTTCATGCTGCATCGGCTTGGCCATGAAGGTGGCATACATATCATGTTTGAGTGCTGTTTCACGCAGGGTGCGTTTGAAGACAAACACCTGGTCGGCCAGATCCAGCGCATCACCATGAAGGAAGTTGATCTCCATTTGTGCGGCACCGGATTCATGGATCAGCGTGTCTACATCCAGCCCTTGTGCCTCACAATAGCTATACAGCGTATCAATGACCGGGTTGAACTCGTTAACCGCATCTATTCCGTATGACTGACGCGCAGTTTCCCGTCGACCGGAGCGGCCGGTTGCCGGTTTCAGTTCATAGTCCGGGTCGGTATTCTTCTGAATCAGATAAAACTCAACTTCCGGAGCGATAACCGGGCGCAGTCCCATCTCTTCATACAGCTTCAGCACCCGACGGAGCACTGAGCGGCTGGAGAGTGGGTGCAGCTCGCCCGAACTTGTATAGCAGTCATTGATCACCTGGGCGGTGGGTTCGTCTGCCCAGGGCACCAGTCGCAAGGTGTTTGAGTCCGGCACCAGAACCATATCCCGGTCTGCCGGATCAACAATATCATAGTGGTTATCAGCCCATTCACCGGTCACGGTTTGTACCAGCAGGGTTTCAGGGATTTTTCCCCCTTTTTCCGCCAGATACTTTTTAGTCGGGTAAAACTTCCCCCGGGCATTGCCGGTCATGTCCGGCAGGGTCGATTCGACCTCTGTAATATTGTTCTCTTTGAGAAACCTTTCCACGGCTTCCATAAATCACCTATCTGTCGTGTTTATCTGAGGGTCTGCTGTTCACTATAGAGCTGATGAATCTGTATGCAGGGTTTATTGTGTAAAAACTGGAATACGTTTTGTCTAAGCGGTCTGTTTAAGGACCTTTTTAAATCTGCTTAGTCGAAACATTATTCGGGTTTTAGGTTATTTCATGATTTTTCAAAAATCAACAGTAATTTTATATTTGTTACAGTTTTATGGGGTTGTTGTTCGTTTAAATTAGAATTATTATTCGGTTTGTTATGTTGTTGTAAGTCTTTTTATGACTGTTAATGTGTTTTTATGGAGACCCGATTTATGAGTCTTAACAATGATCAGCCCTCTTACTATGCTGACTCGGCCAATGCCGGTCCTGACTATCCGGCGTTAACCGGTGAGCAGCAGGCTGACATCTGTATTATAGGTGCTGGCTATACGGGTCTGTCTGCTGCGCTGCATCTGGCGCAAAAAGGCTACTCAGTTACCCTGCTGGAGGGGGAGACGGTAGGGTGGGGTGCTTCTGGTCGCAATGGCGGTCAGGTGTGTCCGGGTCATAACATGGGTCATGCTGAGTTGATCAGAAAAGTGGGTCGCAACGCTGCTGATGCATTGTGGCAAAGCTCTCTTGATTCGGTACAGCTGGTTAAAGATCTGATAGATGAACATCAGATTAGCTGCGATCTGAAGCAGGGAGTGATGCATGTTTCTGCTAAGCCTGGACATGTCGCAGAGATGCGTGAAAGTGTTGAGTATAAACACCGGGTTCTGAATTACGACAAGATCCGCTTTGTCCCGGACAGTGAAGTGCAGGCGATGCTGGGGACTGAAAACTATTTCGGTGGCGAGTACTGGGAAGACGCGGTTCATCTGCATCCGCTTAATTATGCACTTGGACTGGCGTCGGCGGCGACCCGGGCCGGGGTCGTTATCCATGAGCACAGCCGGGTTACCGGTTATACCACCGGTAAAACGGCGGAGGTTCGCACTGAAAGTGGCGTGGTTAAAGCAAAATATATTCTGCTGGCCTGTAACGGTTATCTGGGCAAACTTGAGCCCCGCATAGCCGGTAAGATTATGCCGATCAATAATTTCATTATTGCCACTGAACCGCTCAGTGAAGCGCTGTGTCGCAGAATTAACCGGGACGATGTCGCTGTGGCGGATTCACGTTTTGTGATTAATTATTTCAAGCTGTCCGGCGATAATCGCTTACTCTGGGGAGGCGGTGAAAACTACAGCAGCCGTTTTCCGAAAGATATTCCTGCTTTTGTCCGGCCCTATATGTTGCAGTTCTACCCGGAACTTAAAGATGTGAAGATCGACTATGGCTGGGGAGGGACGCTGGCGATCACGCTTAACCGGATGCCTCATTTTGACCGTATCGATGAAAACCTCTTCGTTGCCCAGGGGTATTCCGGCCATGGTGTGGCGCTGGCGACACTGGGGGGTAAGCTTATGGCCGAGGCGATCAGCGGTTCGGTTGAGAAGTTTGATCTGTTTACTAAAGTCCCGACACCGACATTTCCTGGCGGCACGCTGCTTCGATGGCCGGGGCTGGTGGCGGGTATGCTGTATTACTCAATGCGTGACCGTTTTTTCTGAGCACGGCTGACAGAATGACGATTGTTGAACTCGGTGTTTTCAGAACCCTGATCATTCAGTCTATAATGCCGTCATTCAGTGGTTGTTGAGTAGCAAGAGTTGAAAACAAAAGTGACAGAGAATCGCCGGGTAAAAACAGCACAGGATCTGGCACCGCGCAATGCGCCGGTGCAGGGGCGTTCTAAGCTGCGGTCAAAGCAGATTATTGATGTCACCGGCGAACTTCTGGAGCGGGTTGGACTGGATGATCTGAACACTATTCTGATCGCCAAAGAGGTAGGTATTTCGGTCGGCTCTCTGTATCACTATTTTCCCAATAAACATGCGATTTTATATGCGATGGGGTCGCGCTGGCTGGAAACCGTGGAAGCCGCTTTAGATGAGATAGCCCGCTGGCCGGTTGAAGATCTGCCGCTGGAAACGCTGGTGGAACAGATGCTGGGACTGAAACTGAAAACCTATAAACAGCAGAAGGCGATCCTTACCCTGGTGCAGGCGATGTTTTCCGTGCCGGAGTTGCGCGAGTTAGATGAACAGCACGATGAACTGGAGATCAGCCGGATGGCGGAGGTGTTTAAGCGAATCGGCATCAACCGTCACCTGAAAGAGCGGGAACGGCTGGGACGGCTCTATCTGGAGGTCACTCACAGTGTCATGCTGGTGGTCGTGAATCAGAAAGGTGAGCGGGCAAAGCGCACGCTGGCAGATCTGAAAATGATCATCTGCAATCTGCTGGGGCAGTACTCTCCGAATAATATTTAAGACGGGGTGCGTTGCAGCCAGTCAGTCAGGGCTTCATTAACGGCCTGAGGTTGCTCCATAGTACTCATGTGGCCTGATCGCCTGATTGGAATAACGTCACTACCTACGACTAATTTCGCCATATCATAATGACGCTCAAGCGGACTCCAGCTATCCTGATCGCCGCAGATAAACAGCGTTGGGCAGCTCAGTGAGGTCAGCACGCTGGTCGCATCGGGTCGCTCGATCAGGGCGGTTTGCTGGTGTTCAAACTGTTGCACTGTTTTGCGTTCGATCATATCGAGAATAGCATCACAGAGCGGTATGTCCTTTAGTCGTTCAGGAAGCACCATTCCCTGCATCCAGGTCTCACCCATCCTGCGCATCCCGTGTTGGCGGGCCTGTTCAATCAGGGCCTGTCGTCCGGATACCTCTTGTTTGCCTGCTTCGCCTTCGCTCAGAGGCAGATAGCCGGTATCCATCAGAATCAGTTGAGAGAGCTTGTCAGGTGCGCGGCGGGCCACCTCCAGTGCAACGCGGCCGCCCATTGAATGGCCGATCAGTACAAACCGCTCCGGTGATTGCTCTATTGCAATCTCAGCCATATGGCCAAGACTGTTGGCATCACCGTAATTGATTACCCGGCATTCATATCCCTGCCGGGTCAGTTCATTAACCTGATCCTGCCACACGGCTGTGTCACAGATTAAACCCGGTAAAAACACAATTGTTTGCATGTCTGCTCCACTGATAACAAATGCCAGGGCTTTCTTTTTTAGCGTTTAACTACAACTGGCAACGGTGGATTATACATGACTTAACTGCGGTTTTTACCGTGCTGCCGCAGGTCGGTTTATCCTGTCGTGAAGCGCTATCAGTTTAGTTGAGCCACCGCCTTTCTGGCGATTGGCAGCAATTCACTGCCGTCACTTTCGAGATAATCTCTGATCTGGGCCTTCATTGAGCGCGCCCAAAACTTGCTCAGATGGTTTGCGACCATCTCTGCTTCGGCGGTTTCGTCGCCGATATGGGTGTTGTTGGCCGCGATCTGGTTAGCCATTTTGATCAGGCTGTTAAGTTGGTGTTGTCCCATGAGTTATTCCTCTGAATCAGCAATTTCAGCCTGGTTGTAAATGACATGTCTGCCGGTGCGTGCAAATCCGATCAGGTTTAATCCGGCCTGTTGTGCCAGCTCCAGAGCGAGCCCTGTCGGCGCGGAAACGGCGACCAGAGTGCCGATGCCGCAGCTGGATGCTTTGTGTACCATCTCGTAACTGGCGCGACTGGAAACCAGCGCGAATCCATCGCTCAGATCAGTGTTCTCTCGTTGCAGTACGCCCAGTAGTTTATCCAGCGCGTTGTGGCGGCCGACGTCTTCCCTGATCAGTCGTATATTGCCAGCATTATCACACCAGGCTGCGCCATGGCAGGCACCGGTGATCGTTTGCAGAGGCTGATTGTCAGACAGTTGGCTGATGGCCGTCTGTACCGCTGTTGAGTGGGGCAGTGGCCGAGGCTGTACCGGTTTTACCGGGCGGATCGCCTGCTGCAGTGATTCGGCACCACAGAGGCCGCAACCGGTTCGACCGGTGAGATTCCGGCGGCGCTGTTTCAGTTGCACAGAGCGCTGAGTGGTAATCGAGATCCGGATTTCAATACCGGCTGCCAGAGACTCAGGGTCAGCCATCACCAGATCCAGCTCGTAGATCTCTTCCGGCTTCCTGATGATTCCTTCGCTCAGACTGAACCCCAGTGCAAAGTCTTCCAGATCGCAGGGGCTGGCCATCATCACTACATGCGATATGCCGTTGTAGATCATGGCAACCGGAATCTCTTCGGCAATACTGTCCAGTGCGTCCAGCGTTTTCCCCTGTTGCCAGCGGATAACGGTGGACTGCTTATAGCAGCTTTCCACCGTTACTCTGGTTTCAGGATCGCCCTGTTTGAGTTTATTGATTGCCATCTTACTTTCCCGCTGCAGTCTCTTTTGAGCGTGCTTTGTTAAGATAACCTAACTGCGTCTGGTTGAATTCACGATAGCGCTGCTGCCAGTCCGATGGCTCGGTTACTTTCACCGCCTGTACTGCGGTTACCTTGTACTCGGGGCAGTTGGTGGCCCAGTCGGAATTATCGGTCGTGACGACATTGGCTCCGCTGTCAGGATGATGGAAGGTCGTGTAGACCACACCTGGCTGCATCCGATCGGAGATTCTAGCGCGCATCACGGTTTCACCGGCACGGCTGGTAACGCCTACCCAGTCGCCATCCTTCAGGCCGCGATCTTCAGCATCCTGCGGATGCAGTTCCAGCACATCTTCATCGTGCCAGATCTGGTTGTCGGTGCGGCGTGTCTGAGCCCCCACATTGTATTGCGACAGAATACGGCCAGTGGTCAGCAACAGTGGATATTTGCGGGTTGAACGCTCTTCGGTAGCAACGTATTCGGTAATGGCGAAATGCCCCTTGCCGATCGGGAAGCTTTTCAGGTGCATGATCGGAGTGCCATCCGGCGCTGCGTCATTGCAGGGCCACTGAATGCTGCCCAGCCCATCCAGTCGCTTATAACTGACGTTGGTGAAGGTCGGTGTCAGTTGCGCGATCTCATCCATAATTTCAGAGGGATGGCTGTAGTCCATCGGATAACCCAGGGCTTTAGACAGTGCCTGAGTCACTTCCCAGTCCTGCATGCCCGCCAGAGGCGGCATTACCTTACGCACCCGGTTGATACGGCGTTCGGCGTTGGTGAAGGTGCCATCTTTTTCGAGGAAGGAGGAGCCCGGCAGGAATACATGGGCAAACTTCGCCGTTTCATTGAGGAAGATATCCTGCACCACAAGACATTCCAGTGACCGCAGTGCTGCTTGCACATGGTTGGTGTTGGGGTCTGACTGAGCGATATCCTCACCCTGACAGTACATCCCTTTGTAGGTGCCATCCAGAGCCGCATCGAACATATTGGGGATACGCAAACCCGGTTCGTTATCCAGTTTTACGCCCCAGGCAGACTCAAACCGTGCCCGGACCACATCGTCAGCAACATGCTGATAGCCTGGAAGTTCATGGGGGAATGAGCCCATATCACAGGAACCCTGAACGTTGTTCTGACCCCGCAGCGGGTTAACGCCGACACCTTCGCGACCGATGTTGCCGGTGGCCAGCGCTAGGTTGGCGATACCCATTACCATGCTGGAACCCTGACTGTGTTCAGTCACCCCCAGCCCGTAGTAGATGGCAGCGTTTTTGGCATTAGCGTAGATCCGTGCCGCACTGCGTAACTCTGCGGCAGGAATGCCGGTGATCGCTTCGGTGTTTTCCGGTGAGTGGCGTTCTTCACTGATAAAGTGGCGCCACGCATTAAAGGCTTCGGTTTCACAGCGCTCGGCGATAAAGGCTTTGTCTTCCAGCCCTTCGCTCATAATCACGTGCGCCATCGCATTGATAAACGCGACGTTACTGCCGGGACGCAGCGTCAGATGGTGCTGCGTCTGTACATGGGGGCTTTTTACCAGGTCGATGCGACGCGGGTCGGCAACGATCAGCTTGGCACCCTGGCGCAGGCGCTTTTTCAGCAGCGAGCCGAACACCGGATGAGCGTCGGTAGGGTTGGCACCGATCACCAGTACGGTATCGGCATACATCACTGAGTCGAAAGTCTGCGTACCTGCCGATTCACCCAGTGTGGTTTTCAGACCATAGCCAGTGGGGGAGTGGCACACCCGGGCGCAGGTATCGGTGTTGTTGTTACCGAAGGCTGCCCGGATCAGTTTCTGCACCAGATAGGTTTCTTCGTTGGTGCAGCGGGATGAGGTAATACCACCGATACTTTCACGGCCATACTTGTCCTGAATACCGCGCAGTCGGGTGGCAGCAAAATTCAGCGCTTCGTCCCAACTGACCTCCTGCCAGGGCTGATCGATGGAGTCCCGGATCATCGGTTGGGTGATGCGGTCTTCATGGGTCGCGTAACCAAAGGCAAAACGACCCTTTACGCAGGAGTGACCATGGTTTGCCTGCCCACCCTTGTAGGGCACCATGCGGATTACTTCGCTGCCTTTCATCTCGGCTTTAAACTGGCAGCCAACGCCACAGTAGGCGCAGGTGGTGACAATACTGTGCTCAGGCTGGCCAGCGTCTATCACCGATTTTTCCATCAGGGTTGAGGTCGGGCAGGCCTGTACGCAGGCACCACAGGAGACACATTCGGAATCGAGGAAAGCCTGATTCTGCCCGGGGGAAACCTTAGAATCAAAGCCGCGGCCATCAATCGTCAGGGCGAAGGTGCCCTGAACCTCACTGCAGGCGCGTACACAGCGGGAGCAGACGATACATTTGCTGGGATCAAAGCTGAAATAGGGATTCGAGTGGTCTTTCTCTGCTTGTAAGTGGTTCTCTCCACTGAAGCCGTAACGCACTTCCCGCAGTCCGACTTCACCGGCAACATCCTGTAGTTCGCAATTGCCGTTGGCCGGACAGGTAAGGCAGTCCAGCGGATGGTCGGAGATATACAGCTCCATAATATTGCGGCGTAATTTTCCCAGTCGTTGATTCTGGGTGGTCACTTTCATACCCGCTTCAGCAGGTGTGGTGCAGGACGCAGGTGTGCCGCGCCGGCCCTCGATCTCGACCGCGCAGATACGACAGGAACCGAACGCTTCCAGGTTATCCGAGGCACACAGTTTAGGGATATTGATATCCGCTTCTGCCGCGGCGCGCAAAACCGAAGTGCCTTCTGGCACAGTGATGCTGACACCGTCGATTTCCAGTGTGATCAGGTTTTCTGAAACACTGGCAGGGGTGCCGTAATCTTTATCCGGATCAAAATATTGCAGCATGATCAGGCACCTCCTTCGCTGTTCTTGGGTTGTTGGTTAAAATCGTCAGGGAAATATTTAACGGCACTCTGTACCGGAAATGGCGTCATGCCGCCCATGGCACAGAGCGATCCGTCGATCATGGTTTCGCACAGGTCACTCAGCAGTTCCATATTGGCTGTCCGGTTTTCATTGTTACGAATCCGGTCGATTACCTCGACGCCACGGGTAGAACCGATCCGGCAGGGGGTGCATTTACCGCAGGATTCAGCGACACAGAACTCCATAGAGAAGCGGGCTTGCTCCGACATATCCACCGTGTCATCGAACACGACAATGCCGCCATGTCCAAGGCCTGCACCGATCGCCTGAAAGGCTTCATAATCCATCGGTGTATCCCACTGACTCTCCGGCAGATACGCACACAGCGGTCCGCCCACCTGCACCGCCCGCATTGGCCGGCCCGTGAACGTGCCGCCGCCATACTCTTCTAGCAGCTCGCGCAGCGTGACACCAAAGGCCAGTTCAATCAGGCCGCCCTGTTTAATATTGCCCGCCAGCTGAAAAGGCAGAGTGCCGAGAGAGCGTCCCATGCCGTAATCCGCATACGCCTGACCGCCTTTGGACAGAATGTAGGGGATGGCCGCCAGCGACAGTACGTTGTTGACAATCGTGGGTTGACCGAACAGCCCGACAATCGCGGGGAGTGGGGGTTTAGCCCGCACCATACCGCGCTTGCCTTCAAGGCTTTCCAGCAGCGAGGTCTCTTCACCGCAGATATAGGCTTTAGCGCCCAGTCTGACTTCAAGGTTGAAGGTTTTACCGCTACCGAGGATGTTTGTTCCCAGAAAACCTGCGGTTTCCGCTTTAGCAATCGCCTCGTTAAGAATCTGATGGGCCACCGGATATTCTGAGCGCAGATAGATATACCCCTGATCGGCTCCGACTGCGAGGCCTGCGATGGTCATACCCTCGATCAGCATATAAGGGTCAGCTTCCATCACCATCCGGTCAGCAAAGGTGCCTGAATCACCTTCATCGGCGTTACAGACGATATATTTCTGCCCGGTTGCTCCCGGGCTTGCATTGAGAACCGTCTGCCATTTGATCCCTGTTGGGAATGCTGCACCACCACGACCACGCAGACCCGAGATTTTCACCTCATCAACAATGGCCTGGCCGTCCATCAGCAGTGCTTTTTTCAGGCCACTGAAACCATCCAGCTGCTGATAATCTTCGAGCGAAACCGGGTCAGTAACACCGGCACGGGCAAAGGTGAGTCGCTGTTGTTTCTTCAGGTAGGGGATCTCTTCGGTGAGTCCCTGACACAGTGGGTGAGAGGTCTCGCCCAGCAGGAAGGACTGATCAAACAGGCTGTCTATATCCTTGTTTTCTACCGGGCCGTAGGCGATGCGTCCGGCCCTGGTTTCCACCTCGAGCAGAGGTTCCAGCCAGAACAGACCGCGGGAGCCGTTGCGGATAATCTCAACAGTTTCGCCCCGGTGAGCCGCTTCCGCCGCGATTTCGCGAGCCAGTCGGTCGGCACCCATAGCCAGTGCAGTGGTATCCCGTGGGATATAAATCTTTGTTACTGAAGCGCTCATCAGTGCACCTCCAGGGGTTGTGAACGCAGTTCGTCGATTAACTGATCAAACTTCTCCGGAGTCACCCGGCCGACGATCTCATCATTAATTCTGACCGATGGGGAGCAGGCACAGTTCCCCAGGCAGTAAACCTCTTCCAGGGTGATATTCTGATCGCTGGTGGTGCCGTGATAGTCCACTCCCAGGGTCGCCTTTGCGTAGGCTTCCAGCTGGCGCGCGCCCATCGACTGGCAGGCTTCAGCGCGACAGACTTCAACGGTGTGTCTGCCCGGTGCAGTGGTACGGAACTGGTGATAGAAACTGATGACGCCATGAATATCTGCACGGGACTGATTCAGTGCCTCTGCAATCAGTGGCACTGACTCTGCAGGGATGTAGCCCAGTCGGTTCTGGATTTCATGGAGGATCGGTAGCAATGCGCCCGGTTTATGTTTTAAACCTGAGATGACGTCGGTCACTACCGGCAACTGCTGCTCGTTAACTGCGGTCATTTTTTTATTCTCTTTCACATATAAATTTAAGTTCATATGTTGCTGTATGGGTATCAGAAAAGCTCAAATTATGTGCTTTAACGTTACATTTAAAGTAGCATTAGTTGGTGTTCTACAAAATATGAAATATTGTGCATATGAAGCGAATTCAGGTTGTTCCAAGCTGGTCATTCCGGGACTCTGGTGGTAACCAGTTGAATCCCCAGCTATTTTCTTTGCTGGGGGCTATACATGAGACCGGTAAGTTAACGGCCGCTACATCGAAAATAGGCATTTCCTACCGTCATGGCTGGAACCTTCTTAACACCTGGGCGGCGTTCTTTGGCCTGCCGCTGGTGGATATGCAGAAAGGTAAAGGGGCAACACTGTCTGCACTGGGAGAGAAGCTTCTCTGGGCAGAGCAGCGAGTGCTGGCACGTCTGGAGCCCCAGTTAGAGAGCCTTGCGTCAGAGCTTAATCTGGAGATTCACCGGGCTCTGGAGGGGGTCAGTCCGCTATTGCGACTGCATGCCAGTTACGGTTATGCCGTGGCCCTGCTACCGGACTTTGCCGGTGAAATCCAGCTGGATCTGCAGTACCGGAGTGCTGAGGAGGCACTGGCCTCTCTTAACCGGGGTGTCTGTGATGTCGCGGGTTTCCATGTGCCCGTTAACGGCCGGGAAGGGGGAATGAGTGATGCCCTCTATGAAACCTACAGCCGGCACCTGAAACCCCGGGTGCATAAGATCGTTAAATTTATTACCCGGCAACAGGGGTTGATGATAAAGCCGGGCAATCCGAAACAGATAACCGGGCTGCAGGACCTGTTGCGTAAGGATGTGAAGTTTATCAACCGGCAAAAAGACTCCGGCACCCGCGCACTGCTGGATGAACTGCTGCGCCGGGAAGGAATTAACAGTAAAAAGATCAGCGGTTTTGCGGATGAGGAATTTACCCATTCAGCTGTGGCTGCTTTCGTTGCCGCCGGCATGGCAGATGTAGGTGTAGGGGTAAAAGCCGCCGCCCGCCAGTTCGGTCTTGATTTTATACCGTTATCTTCTGAGCATTATCTGCTGGTGTGCCATAACAAAACCCTGAAACAGGAAGCGATGCGACGGTTGCTGGAAAGTATTCGAGGGGACGCGTTCCAGCAGGCGGTGATGAAACTGCCGGGATATTCGCCGGATGAGTGTGGAAGTGTCGTCTCAGTAGACTCTGTCTTTACCGGGTAGGTTGAAAAGCCGTGGCCCGATCGCTGCTGCGCGGCTTGTCAGACGTTGCTTCGCCACTTGCCCGTTGTCTGAAAGAGCGATATTTGCCAGGTATTGCCGGCGCTGCATAAATGGCCCCAAGCGCCGCATTGCCATATGGTGCTGTTGTAGGAGCCTCTTCCAGAGGCGATTTATTGTTTCTTCTCGGTGCTCTCTGCGCCCTCTGTGGTAAAGCCATTGTTCAAAAAATATCACCACAGAGGGCACGGAGAAGAGCAAAGGCAACACCTGTCCGGATGAAGCGTTATATACACAGTTCATTCTGATATCCGTCCCGGGGCGGCTTTTTACGCTTTTTTGAGTAAGTGACCGTCGAGCCATTAGCTGTGGATTGAAGGCGCTGCATCTACGCAGTGCCTGCATGGGCTATCGCTGCAGGATGCAGCTCCTACAGTATAAATTGTCGAAGTTCCGCATTGCCATATGGTGGCGTAGGAGCCTCTTCCAGAGGCGATTTTTTGCTTTTCTCGGTGACCTCTGCGTCCTCTGTGGTAAGCACCAGTAATATTGAGGTCAGGCTTGACCGACCAGGCCATCGCTGCAGGATGCAGCTCCTACAGTATAAATTGTCGAAGTTCCGCATTGCCATATGGTGGCGTAGGAGCCTCTTCCAGAGGCGATTTTTTGCTTTTCTCGGTGACCTCTGCGTCCTCTGTGGTAAGCACCAGTAATATTGAGGTCAGGCTTGACCGACCAGGCCATCGCTGCAGGATGCAGCTCCTACAGTATAAATTGTCGAAGTTCCGCATTGCCATATGGTGGCGTAGGAGCCTCTTCCAGAGGCGATTTTTTGCTTTTCTCGGTGACCTCTGCGTCCTCTGTGGTAAACATCAGTCATTTCTAAGAAATAGGCAGACGTGGCCAGACCCTCGCTGCTGGAAGCAGCTCCTACAGTATAAAATGGCCCCGGAGCTGTGATTGTGCATTAACAGCGTATAGTCACGGGGTTATTCCTGGTCACAGATCAAATCTGTGAACTGGGCTCTCAGGCCTGCTGTGTGGCTTTAGCTGATTTGATAAACAGTATGATCATCATAATCATGCCCGAGAGGACAAAAAAGGATGATACGGCCAGGATTGGTTCGATGGCCTCCGGAAGAATTAAATCGCCATAGAGCAGGAATAATCCCAGAGACATCACAGCAACACCGATTTGATGCACATAGAACTGAATTTGTTTCAGTGAGTTGTCGGAGCTACCGAGCCATAATTTGTGGCAAAGCGCGTATATAAACGACACCACAAACCCTGCCAGCATGATGTGAGCATGGGTAACCATCTGCCCATGATTCTGTGATGCTGCCATGAAAATGCCTAAAGACATGCCGATGACAGCATAAATCAAACTTGCGAAAACAAACTTCCTATCCATAACGGTTTCCTCTTGGACGCTTTCTCTTGTTGAGTAGAGATCAGCCGAGTAGGGATCAGTTGTGCAGTGACCAGTCGAGTAGTAATCAGTATAGACGCGTCTTAAAAATACAATTAAGTCGTGATACGCCGGATTGTCTTGCAGACCATCCCGATCTCAGTGGGTAATAACTGTAATCAGGGAACTGCTTTAGAAAAGCAGCATAGTACCTGAACATAAAGGGAGCTCGAATAAAAAGGGTCTTGAACAGAAAGAGAGCCCGAACAGAAAGCGAGCTCGAGCAGCAAGAGGGCAAGAACAGAATAGAGGCCGGGTCTTGTCTGTTGCATTCCCTCTTGCCGTGACGTGATAAAGCGCGTCTGCACATTCAATTTTTCAGGTGCATTCGTTCAGGGTCAATCGATAACACCTGTCCGGATAGCTAACTTAGCAACCCTGCAAAAAACAACACCGACCTCTTACTTGCAGTCAATCAGGCTTATTACAGTTCAACCACACGAAATACTTCCCAATAGGTCGATCCTGAGACGACCACATCACTCAGTTTTCGACCCCAGTCCTTGTGCATCTTGATACCAGCAATCGTGTCAAAGAACTTATCGAGATCTGCAAGATCATCGATTTCAATATCATGCTGTATTAACGCCTCTTTTGCGCCGACAGAACCGGTGATCAGACGTGAATTTTTCATGTCCAGATTGGTCTGATTGCCGATCTGTTCCATCCATTCCTTCATGAGGTTGAGTGCATCCTGTTTGTACCCGAAACGGGCCTCACAATTCCACCTCGCGATCAACATAATCTGATACCTCCTCAATAGTGCTGTGTTTATGACTATAGCAGTTGATATCAGGAGCTGCGCAGGCGATTTCATAGCACCCTTCCCGGGCTGTTTTTGTACCACTTTTACAATTATCGCGGACCTTATCAATACTATCCGGGGTGAGTGAAACGTCATGCAGTTCAACAGGCTCGAGGTATGGCGTTTATCTGCACTGGACGTGTAGGACTAAACAGGCAACTACCTTTACTCATCTCTCTGTTCCTCACCCGGGGGTAAATGCGGACTCTTCAGTCAGAGCTTAGCATCGATCGATTTATCATAGTGCCAATGGATTCTCTGGCATAAAGCATGCAGTCATAAGCGGTAAGCAGTCCGCTTAACGGACAAACAGACTATATCAGCTCTTTTATGGTGCACGGCGTGCACCATGAGGTTTTGTTTGCGCTAAATCTGTGCAATACGGAGTATTCGGGGCCAGTGTAATGTCAGCATTTCAGAAAATTCTTAAAGTGCGACGCCACTATAACAAGTGGGTCGCCGACCAGACGCTGGAGGATTATGCGCTGCGCTTTACCGCGCGCAAAGGGCGGCATATGAGTATCTCCCGGGTCGGTAAAACGGCACTGGGAGCGGCTTCATTTCTGGCGCTTGAAGGGTTAGCTGCCGCGGTAACACTGAGCTACGGCTTTACCAACACGGTGATGGCGATGCTGGCGGTCTGTATTGTCCTGTTTATCACCGGTCTGCCCATTGCTTATTATTCTGCTAAACATGGACTGGATATTGACCTGCTGACCCGGGGGGCCGGATTTGGTTATCTGGGGTCAACGCTGACATCGCTGATCTATGCATCGTTCACTTTTATCTTCTTTGCCATAGAAGCGGCGATTCTGGCCTCGGCTCTGAAAGCATTGTTTGGCATTCCGCTGGCTATCGGATATCTGCTCTGTGCGGTGGCGGTTATCCCCATCGTGACTCACGGTATCACGGCGATCAGCCGGTTTCAGGTGGGCACCCATAACCTCTGGGTGGCACTGCAACTGGCCGCCATCGTGGTGGTGCTCTGGTATGAGTTCGACAGCTTGCAGGGCTGGACAGAGTTCAGCCCCGGAATGGGCGCAACCGCCAGCGGTGACTTCGATATCATTATGTTTGGTGCGGCAGTGTCGGTGTTTTTTGCCCTGTTTGCCCAGATCGGCGAACAGGTGGATTATCTGCGCTTTATGCCAGAGAAAACCGAAGAGAATAAAAAACAGTGGTGGTTCTGGCTGATTCTGGCCGGTCCCGGCTGGGTGTTTACCGGGATGATCAAGATGTTGCTGGGATCGTTTCTGGCCTATCTGGCGATCACTCAGGGCATGAGCGTGATTGAGGCGTCCGATCCCACTTATATGTATCAGCGGGTGTTCCAGCTGATGACCGGCTCCCCCGAGATCGCGCTGTTGTTAGCCGCTCTGATGGTGGTGGTGTGTCAGATGAAGATCAATGTCACCAACGCCTATGCGGGTTCTATCGCCTGGTCGAACTTCTTCTCACGACTGACCCACAGTCACCCGGGCCGGGTTGTCTGGCTGGTGTTTAATGTGACTATTGCGCTGATTCTGATGGAACTGGGTATCTATCAGGCGCTGGAAGCGATTCTGGGAATCTTTGCCATTATTGCCATCAGTTGGCTGGCGTCATTGTCAGCCGATCTGCTGATCAATAAGCCACTGGGGCTGAGTCCGCCTGAGATTGAGTTCAAGCGGGGCCATCTGTATGACATCAACCCGGTCGGCATGGGGTCGATGGTGATATCTACGACGCTCGGAATGTTGAGCTATCTGGGCCTGTTTGGCGAAGAAGCCCGTAACCTCTGTCACTTTGTCAGCCTGATCAGTTGTTTTATCTGCGTGCCGCTGATCGCCTGGCTGACCGGAGGCCGGTATTATATCGCCCGGACCAATGAGGAACTGAATCAGTATATCCGTCTGGTGCCGGTTGCCGGACATGTGCGCAATGTCAGTATTGTCACCTGTGGTATCTGTGAGAATGATTTTGAGCGGGAGGATATGAGTTTCTGCCCCGCCTATGATCTGCCGATCTGCTCCCTTTGTTGTTCACTGGATGTACGCTGTCTGGATAACTGTAAACCGAAGGCGCGGTTGTCCCGGCAGGTGATGGAGATGCTGCACCTGTTTCTGCCCCGGCGGGGAGTGAAACTGGTCAGTTCCCGGCTGAGCAAGTTCATCATCCTGCTGCTGGTGGTGAATCTGGTGCTGGGGGCATTGCTGGCGGTCATTTTCCGTCAGCTGGCCCCGGCCACCCCAGAGGAGACTGCACTGGTGTTGCAGACCATCTGGACGCTGTTTTTCACCCTGTTTATCGCCTCCGGCGTCGTCACCTGGCTGTTTTTGCTGACCCATGAGAGCCGGGTCGTGGCCCAGCAGGAATCCAACCGGCAGACCATGAAGTTAACCCGGGAGATTGATGCTCACGAAAAGACTGATCTTGAGTTACAGCAGGCAAAAGAGCTGGCTGAACGGGCTAATGCGGCTAAAAGCCGTTATCTGTCCGGGATCAGTCATGAACTGCGGACACCGCTGCAATCGATACTCGGGTATGCACAGTTGTTGCGGGAGCGTTCAGAACTGCAGGAAGACCAGCAGCGGGGGCTGGATATTATTCATCGCAGTGGCCTCTATCTCACCGATCTGATCGAAGGGTTGCTGGATATCTCCAAGATCGAAGCGGGGCGGCTGGATCTGTATCGCAATCAGGTGAATCTGCCGGAACTGATTGAACAGCTGGCAGAGATGTTTCGTATGCAGGCGCTCCAGAAAGGCATTGAGTTTCACTGCCATATTGCCAACCCGCTGCCGCAGCGGATTGTTACTGATGAAAAGCGTCTGCGGCAAATTCTGATCAATCTGCTCTCCAATGCGGTTAAATATACCCCGACAGGCCGGGTAGATTTTGATATCCATTACCGTAATCAGGTGGCCGAATTTGCTATCCGGGATACCGGCACCGGTATTGATGAATATCAGATGCAGCGGATCTTTGCGCCCTTCGAGCGGATTCGCAACCAGGATACCGCCCACCTTCCGGGTACGGGGCTGGGGCTGACCATTGTTAAACTGCTGACCGAAATTATGGGGGGCGACCTGCAGGTTGAAAGCAACCCCGGTAAGGGAAGCTGTTTCCGTATCTCGATGATGCTGCCCTGGGTCAGCAACGAGGTGCTGACACCGGTGCTGCAGGAGCAGCGTGTTATCGGTTATGAGGGTTATCAGCGTACGCTGTGTCTGGTGGATGATGACCCGGTATTACGCGGTTTGCTGGCTGATATTCTGATGCCGCTGGGTTTCAGTATTATCGACGCGCAGGATGCTGAAGCCTGCCTGGCGCTCTTGCAGCAGAGTGAGCCGGATCTGTTTCTGCTGGATATCTCGATGCCGGGAATGTCGGGCCTGCAACTGGCCAGCATTCTGCGGCAGCGTAAAGTGTCCGGGAAGATTGTGATGCTGTCTGCTGATGCCCGGGAACTCTCTGCCAGAGACGAAGGACATGACAGTTATGACGATTATCTGGTAAAACCGGTTGCCAATCATCAACTGCTGGAAACCCTTGGACGGCATCTTGAACTGAAATGGATCTACCGGGGAAGTACTGAACCGGTTAAACCGGAGGCTGTCATTTCAGCAGACAGCGCAGTCACGGTCAGCCCGGATATTGAGATTCTGCAGCCCGATCACCCATTGCTGCTGGAATTAAAAAACTGTGCCGGACTGGGCTATCACAAAGGGGTGATGCAGTGTCTTAAAGAGATCGAAAGCCTGGAGGTTTTGTCGGCCGGGGCGTTAACCCATCTGCGGCAGCTCAGTGAAAGTTTTCTGTTTGACAAGCTGGTCGTATATCTGGAGACCCAGAGTCAATGAATATGAGTGAACACGGATCTATCCGTAACGACGTTGTGCTGGTGGTGGACGATTCGCCTAATGCGCTGAGTCTCATAAATGATGCACTGGAAGGCGCCGGGCTGGATGTTCTGGTGGCTCTCGAAGGACGTCAGGCGCTGACGATCTGTAAACGTATTCGCCCCGATATTATTCTGATGGATGCGGTAATGCCGGTCATGGATGGCTTTGAAACCTGCCAGATGCTCAAAGCTGATCCTGATCTGGCCACCATTCCGGTGGTGTTTATGACCGGTCTCACCGACACCGACGATATTGTTCGCGGACTGGATTGCGGCGGGGTAGATTACCTGACCAAACCGATCAGTCCCAATGAGTTGCTGGCGCGCATCCGGGTGCATCTGGGCAATGCCCGTCAGACCAGCAGTGTTCACAGCGCACTGGACAGCACCGGGCAGCATCTGCTGACGGTGGGCAGTGATGGTCTGTTGCGCTGGGCAACGCCCCGGGCCTATGCGTTGCTGGGCCGGGCTGGAGTGACTGAGCAGGTGCAGGAGGAGTGTCTGTTGCCGCAGATCAGGCACTGGCTGGCCCACAACCCTCTAGAGCAGGAACGGATGCTGGTAAGGAATATCGAATATCCCTTAGCCCTGAAACTGATCGGCTATCAGAGTAACGGTGAGGTGCTGATGCAGCTGATCGATGGAAACAAGCCCACCGGCGCAGACTTACTGAAACAGGAACTTGAGCTGACCGAACGGGAAGCCGAGGTGTTGTTCTGGCTGGCCAACGGAAAAACCAACCGCGAGATTGCTGAAATTCTGGAAATCAGCCCCCGCACCATCAATAAACATCTGGAACAGATCTTCCCCAAACTCGGCGTTGAAAACCGCACCGCGGCGGCGGGGGTGGCCCTTAGGCTGATAGCTAGTCATGAATAAAGGCAGTGGCTAGAACGTCGCAAAAAACGCGACTTGCTTGTAGCTAGTGGCTAGGAAGAGCCTTCTTAATAGATTCAGTGGTAAGCGTTTACGTTAGGTGCGTTGTAGGCGGTTGTTTGTATTTACAGTTTATTTTGTTCGGTCCAGCGGTTATGCTGGTTTTATCGTTAGATAAGGGCGTGTTTTGCAGCTTCGCTATGTTGCAAAACATCAGAAACAAAGGGATAGGTAAAAAACGCTGGCGGGCTACTTTGCTGGGCTAAGAGTGCAACTGTGCATTCTCGTTTTTGTCTTAAAGGAGATCGCGATTTTAAAAATTTCCTCTTTACTATCTGATAGTTAGTATGCCTTTTGTGAGTTAACCCCAAAAAGGGATATGACTCCTTTGATTTCGTAAACACGAATCGCGCAAAGCTGCGCCGCTTCGCTTTGCAACTTTGTGCGCCCGGTTACGCGAAACGTACAGGAGGTACAGATGTTCAGAACAATGATCTTAACGGTTATTTCATGTCTCCTCACGATTAATGCACAAGCCGAGACAGAGCAAACTGAAAAGTTAGCGAGTATCACTAAGGACTATGCAAAGTGTGCTGATGTAGCAGTAGGGAATTTTACTTCAGACAAACAAGCTCAGGACTCTATTAGAGCTTTTTATAAGGCTATGATCCTGAATATTAAGAAATTAATAGCCTTAGAGAGTGAGCCTGAGAACGAAGCCATAGATTATTTCGAAGAAATAATGGGTAGAGAAGCATTTGTCGGTTTTCTTCTAAAAGGATATTCGGATGTTGATCTTCAGTATCAAGATGAAAAGAAATCTCTGAAAGAAAAGTATGATTTTGATTGGCAGCGTGTTCATAAGGTACTTTGGGTAAAGCAAGGCTGTAATGCTATTTATAGTAGCTTGCAAAAGTAGCGCTGTGTTTAACGTGTAACAAGTTTAGCCCGCAGGACGTCAGCTGTGCTACCGCCCCTGCTAAAGGGCGTTAGGTGGATTATGGAACCCGCAGCGATAGATATACTTGAGCAGGAATCCGAGAGGATGAGAGAAGAACTCCTTCAATACTTCTCTGGAAAACCACCTGAACGAATAGAACACCTATTTTCTGACGGTTCATTTTTCTTCCAAGGTGAATTAAAGGGGTCAAAGCCCTTTAGTTAGTTTCTCAAACTGATCATAAAGCTCATGCAGTAACTTTCTGGCAAAGTTAAGAACGCTCTGATTCTCTATCACTGTATATAGATCGCTCTTGTCGAGCGACGGTTGTTCCTTTCCTGTTCTCTGTGACGTTCGAGCTACGTCTTTTGCTTTTCCTAGCAAGCGAAGCGTCTAGCTCCTAGCCCCTAGCTGTAAGTATGTTGTTCAACCGGCTTTATCAACACAGCTTTGTTCAGCTAACTAACACCAAAAAAACGCTTTGAATCGCATCGATCAAAAACAACATTCAATAGATAGTTGACAGTCTACCTATTGGTAGGTAGATTGAAGGCATGGATATGAAAGATACGATATTAGAAGTTGCCAAACGTTTAGTTCAACAACGCGGCGTCAACGGTTTGTACTGGTCAACTCCAACCGGACACCTTTTTTTGTAAATTTTCAAAGTTGACCG
>JAAEYW010000017.1 GCA_018223185.1 Oceanospirillales bacterium
GTCAGATCCAGCTTATGTTCGTCAGCTTGTACCAGAGTCGGCAGCGCAGACATCAGCGTGGTACATGACAATGCAGCAACAGCAATTTTCTTCATCGTGTCTTCCATTTATTTTTAGTCTATTGTGATTCAGGGCAAACAGAAGCTTCCTAATAGAAAGGCTATTCTGCCCAAGACACGATCAAGCGTAAGTATCAGGGCTGTTTGGCACAAACAACGATTTCACTCTGTAAAATGAACTTTTGACCAATAGCACCTTGTTTCTTATATTTTGAGATAGATGAATATTAATCAGGAATAAAAAAACAATCTTTCATCTATATTCTCAAATAAAAAGAAGGATCAGATATGAACCACTTTAAGGTTTCAAAGTTAGCCGTTGCGCTTTCTTTATCTATATCAACTTCAGCCATAAGCTACTCTGTTGAAGCTGCATCACTTAATCCGGAAAAACCCAATATTCTGTTGATTATCGCTGATGACCTCGGATTCTCTGACATTGGTAGTTACGGTAGTGAAATCGATACGCCAAATCTTGATCAGCTGGCAAACTCTGGCCTGCGACTGACAAATTTCCACACCGCCCCTGCCTGTTCGCCAACCCGGGCAGCACTGATGACGGGGGTAGAGCCTCACATTGCCGGACTGGGTGCAATGCTGGAAGAGATAGCACCTAATCAGGAAGACAAGCCAGGCTATGAAGGCGTACTGAATGATAAAGTAGTTACATTTGCGTCGTTGCTAAAAGATGCCGGCTATCACACCTACCTTTCCGGTAAATGGCACCTTGGCCACACCGAAGATACGGGACCTGATGATCGTGGCTTTGATCGTTCCTTTACACTCCTATCCGGAGGGGCGAGTCACTTTCCTGATATGAAGCCGAGTTATGCTCCAACACCAGAGGCTAAAGCTGCCTACGCAGAAGACGGAAAGCGTCTGCAAAAGCTACCGGCAGAGTTCAAGTATTCCTCCCAATACTATGCAGATAGAATGATCGATTATATCGGTAGTGAAAAAGATGATGCTCCTTTCTTCGGAATGCTGTCCTTCACAGCACCCCATTGGCCATTGCAGGCGCCAGATGAAGCTATCGAAAAATACCGCGGTAAATATGATGCTGGCTACGATGAGCTATTCAAACAACGTCTGCAGAATCAGAAAGATCTTGGCCTGATTCCTGCCGACGCAGAAGGTGCCCTCCGTCCACCTAAAGGACGTCCCTGGGATAGCCTCACACCTGAAGAGCAAAAAGTTGAAAAACGGGGTATGGAAATATATGCCGCTATGATTGACCGGATGGACTATCACCTTGGAAGAGTGATTGACCAACTGAAAAAACAAGGCGTTTATGATAATACCATCGTGGTCTTTATGTCTGATAATGGACCCGAAGGACATGACCTGGACGAAACCTGGCCTGGAGACCTTTTCCCGAAAATTCGTAAGGTAATCGATGAAACAAATGATTTCAGTTATGAAGCAATGGGAAAACCCGGTTCCTATACGCTGTATGGACCTAACTGGGGCTGGGTCTCTTCACCCGCATTCAGCATGCATAAAGCATTCCCTACAGAAGGTGGAACACGCTCAATTGCTATTGTTGATATCCCCGGTGTAAAACGTGATGGACAAATAGATAACCGCTATATTTCTGTGAAGGACATCGCCCCCACCTTACTTGAGCTTACTAATGTAAAGCACCCAGGTACTTCCTATAAGGGTCGCACAATTGAACCGATGAGCGGAGTTTCAGCCTTACCTGTTCTCAAAGGTGAGCAGGTTTCTACAGATCGGCTCGAGGCGGGTGAATTATTCGGTAAATACTACATTCGTAATGGCGAATGGAAGCTGGTTCATATGCCTGAGCCTTACGGCAACGGTAACTGGCAACTGTTTAATATAAATACGGATCTGGCTGAGCGTCACGACCTGAGTCAGCAAAACCCGCAAAAAGTCACCGATTTGATCGCAGAATGGCAACAGTTTGCCAAAAAGACTAACCTGATCATTCCAGACTGGGTAAGTGGTTACTAAGCATAATCGCTAACACAGAACCAGCCTGGTTTTATCGATAAAAGTACTACTCTGACTATAGCGCTGACAGCTATAGTCAGAGTAGATTTACCGGATATCGTGAAAACCTTAGCATCAGACCAAAACCAGAGCATGATATGTTATTGCAAATATTAAAATTGGAAATTGTTTCTTTTCTCCTGATTATATTGCTAACAGCTCTCCCCTCATTAAACTCACAAGCAGCGGAATGTGGCGAATGCCATATGCAACAAGTATCCGACTGGCAACAATCACAGCATGCCCTCTCAATGGCGCTTGCGACTACAGACAGTGTATTAGGAAACTTTAACCAGACATATCGGAGTGAAGATGTTGAAGCCGTCTTTTTCCTCGATTCAGATATTTATAAAGTACGACTGACCGAACAGGGAAAAGAACAGGTTTGGGTCATCAAATATGTTTTTGGTAACTATCCACTGCAGCAATATCTGATTGAAACAGGTAATGGACGCCTTCAGGCACTTAATATCGCCTGGGACAGCCGGAGCAAAGAAGATGGCGGGCAAAACTGGTTTCGGTTAGACCAGCCTGACCATCAGGATCCTGGTCAGCCATTACACTGGAAAGGAATATATCAAAACTGGAACACTATGTGTGCAGACTGTCACTCAACAGAACTGTCTAAAGGTTACTCACTAAAAGATAATCAATTCAGCACACATTTCAAAACGGTCAATGTGAGCTGTGCCGCCTGTCATGAGAACGCCGACACTCACGCGCTTGCAGCCAGGTCTGGAAAATCCGTCGCCGCTGGTCAGAATTTGAAATCAGATGGCGCCTGGTTAACAGGGAATCTCTCTACCCCGCCGGTTCATACCGGAGCGGTGTCCTCACCGGAACAGACAGAGATGTGCGGTCGTTGTCATTCACTGCGAACCCGCCTGGATCCGACGAAAAGTGGGAAAATTAATGATCAGTACAGCCTCAACCGCCTTTTTAGCCCACTCTATTTTGAGGATGGCCGGGTAAAAGAGGAAGTCTTCATATTAGGCTCATTCCTGCAAAGCAAGATGCACAATGCCGGCGTCGTCTGTAGCAACTGCCATAACCCTCACTCAGCAAAACTGAAGATTGAAGGAAACGCGCTCTGTGGCCAGTGTCATGCTCTCGAAAGCTTTGATCGTCCAGAACATCATCAACATATGAGCAACTCTGAAGGCTCGCAGTGTGTTAACTGCCATATGCCGACACGTACATACATGCAAATTGATCAACGTCGTGAGCATAATTTCACCACTCCGAATCCTTTTGTTGCCGCACAGGCGGGAAGCCCGGATCCCTGTCTGGCCTGTCACAAAGACAAAGATAATATCTGGTCAAGAGATCAGGTCGGGCGCCTCTGGCCCACTCAGAAAAAGCATTCTGACTGGTTTGATATTCAACGAGCACCAATTGCTGCCATGCGGGAATTTATTGAAAACCGTGAACAGCCATCTATATACCGCGCTACCTTGCTAGAGCAGCAGGCTGCATCACTGGCCTTCAATAACCCAGAGACCATATTGGCCCAGCTGAGTAGTCCTTCTGCGTTAATCAGGGAAAGTAGCTGGAAAGCTGCTGTCAATATACCGAAAAACAAGCTGGATAATTATGTTACCAAGGGCTTATCCGATAAACACTTAAGTGTCCGATTGGCGGCTTATGAGACCCTTCTGATAAAGCAGGCTCTCCCTGCAGACTTTACCAGCGTAAAGCAAGAATATATCGCCTACCTGGAGCAAATAGCTGACAGGCCGGCTGGCAGAACGATGTTAGCCCGTTATAAAATTTTAACTGACAATACCGCTTCATCTGCCGGGGAGGACCTTGCATTTGCGCTCGATCAAGACCCACAATACCTACCCGCAGTATTCATGTTAACGGAGCTGCTTCGAAATCAAAAACGCTTCAGCGAAGCGGTTACACTGCTGACAAAGACGCTTGAACTGATACCTCAGGACGCTAACTTGCTACACCTGAGGGGACTGACACAATTACAGCTAAAACAGATAAACCCAGCTTTGACTGACCTCAGAGCAGCGTACAAATTAGCGCCAGAGAATATCAGCTTTGGGTACCGTCTGGCTCAGGCGTTAAAATACACCCATCACTTAAGTGAAGCTGAGCAGGTCATTCAGCAATTAAAAGATCGATTCCCTCAACATCCGGCCATAAATTCACTATAAACTTTTCTACTCAGATCAATCAGCCAAAACCGATTACCCTGCCCCCTTTTAGTAGTGGCTAAGAGGGACTGCAACCTGCATGCACCGTATATGTCGTTCCTGACAATCAGCACGTTGATGATTGATCCTTACAGCGTCCACTTAACCAGTCTTTATCCGTTGAGGTTTTTACTCTTGTGTGTAGGATAAGGTTTTGAACCATGTGGTGTAGAGTATGCGTGCGATAAGGATAAAGTCCTGGAATGATTCTGTTGCTGAAGTGCTAAAGTTTGGTTTTTCGGATGAATCTCTGGTTAATCTTATATATGAGCTCGCCGCTATGCTTAATAGTCAGGTGAGTACCTTAATTCTGTACTCCAGGGGAACAAAGCCATACTGGCCGTTTAAGACCAGAATGAGTGAACGCGAATGGAAGTCGATGTCTCTGCCTTATCGCGAGGGCGCTTATCTATTAGACCCCTACTATCACCTGTGCCAGAAAAGAGCTGAAGGTGTTTTCAGACTGCATGATAATGCGCCTGATAGCTTTGCCAATACAGAGTATTACCGGATCTATTATGAGAAGACGGATGTGGTTGATGAGATGTGTGCCATTTTCCAGCTTTCTGATGATGTTTCAGCTTTAGTATCAGTATGCAGAATCGATTCTGAGAATTGTTATGATAGTCAGGACTTCGATTACCTGTATGGCTGTTATTCTATTTTGGAAGTCATCATTAAAAATTGGTGGGGTATTAAACGTACAAATAGTTTCACAGAAACAGAAACCGCTGCAATAGGAGCCCGGTTGGACGGTGCTCTGGATAATTTTGGCGCATCGCTATTGACGCCAAGAGAGATGCAGGTCGCCCGACTTTCGTTGGAAGGATACTCTGTTAAAGCGCAGGCTCTCAGGCTCAATATCAGCTCTGAGACGGTTAAATCCTATAAAAAGAGTATTTACCATAAATTGGATATTTCCTCTCAGGCTGAGTTATTTAACCTCTTTATCGGTTCACTTAAAGCTTATAATCCTGAAAGTGCACCAGACCCGCTCATTGGTTATTTATAAGCCTCTTAACTACCGTTGTGTTCTCTTAGCTTTACCTTCCCGTTCCTGTCATTTTTCGGAATAGACTGCTCCCATATCGATTTTCACCATCACAACATTGCCCCTCCCCCCCTGATGGGGGGGAGCGGTGACATATATGGGGGATGCAAATGAAATCGTCCAGGCCTCAGGATTAAGCCATCGAATGTCTATTTAAAACGCGACTCTTTTGTGAGGTTAAAATGACCAGTATTGAAAACGCCGTCAACAATCTTCAGGTTCTATGTCGGGCAGGAAACGTGGATAAGTTACAGGCTGAGTGTTTCACTCCGCAAGCAATGATATGTGGTGAGGGAGCCCCGGGTATTGCAAGTGGTGAAGCAACTATCCGTGAAGTACTGGGCTATGTACTGGAAGCGACGCCAAACCTGAGTATCTCGATAACTCAGGCTCAGGAAATAACACCTTCTGTAGTATCAACCTGGCTTCAGTGGAGCTGTCCAAGCGACGAAGGTCCAATCGAGTTCAGATCACTTGCCGTTTGGAAGAAAGTCGATGAAACGTGGAAAATTGTTTCAGATATGTACGGACTCGGCCGTTTCTAAGCTTAATTTTTCCAAAAACAGAGCATAACTGTTGCGTTTAAAGGCAACAGTTTAGCTGTTGGCGCGTGTAAGAAGCAATTGCGAGAACACCAAAAATAAGATTTACCAGAGGCCTGTATGTCACTTGAAAACCCATCAACATATTATACGATCACCCGGAAATATGATTTGCACTACCCGGACTTAGAGGATGATATTGAAGCGGATGTTGTCATCATTGGCGGCGGATTAACTGGCATCAATACGGCTTTAGAACTCGCGGAGCGAGGCGTTAACGATGTTGTTGTATTAGAGGGTAATTACCTGGGCTTTGGCGGATCAGGCAGAAACGGTGGCCACGTCATGGCCGGCATTGGACATGATCTTGAGAAAATAGAGAAAGATGTAGGCCCTGACGGGCTGGAGGCAATTCTCAACATCAGTGATGTTGGCGCGTCAATCATCAAGAAACGCATACAGAAATATAATATCGATGCCGATTTTCAGCACGGCTATGGTTATTTAGGCTTTAATAAACGTCAAGCCAAAACGCTACAATCCTGGCAGAGAACGTTTTCCAGCTTAAATCCTGACCAGGAGATCGTCTACTTAGAGGGTAACGACGTTCAGAATATTGTTGGTTCAGAGAGATACACCTGTGCTCTCAAGCACATGGGGAATGGTCAAGTTCATGTCCTCAATCTACTGCTGGGCTATGCCAAAGCATTTACCGATCTCTATGGTGGCAGAATTTATGAAAATACGCCGGCGCTCGAAGTTGAATACGGTGAAAAAATTGTCGTACGCACAGCCAAAGGGTCGGTTAAGGCGAATAAAATACTCTGGGCGTGCGGTGCATTTCTGGACAAACTGGAGCCTGAACTGCATAAAACGACCATTAATGTCTATGCCTTTAACTCTGTCAGCAAACCTCTTCCGAATCATCTGATTGAACAGATTAGTGCAATCAGAGGTGCTTTCAGTGATATTACACCGATCATTGATTATTACCGTGTAACCAATGAAAACAGGCTTATGTATGGTACATGCGGAATGCTGCTGGAATATGTACCTAACGATTTGAAGTCCTTCCTTCATGGAAAGATGTTGAGACTCTTTCCTTATCTCAAAGATATAAAGATTGATCTCGCATGGGGGGGACCTATGGAGTGTACTTTGAACTTCTTCCCTCAAATAGGAACTTTGACAGAACATAAGAATGTTTTCTTTGCACAGGGCTATTCAGGATTTGGAGTCACACCCAGTCACGTAATTGCAGGCGTTATCGCTGACGGTATGAGTAATGGCTCGAAAGCCTGGGATGCGATGAGTTCAATTCCGCGTAAACAAGTCTACGGAAAAGATAACTTCAGGCATTTGGTCTGTTCACTGGGCAAGATCACTCAGCAAATTGACGCATATAGAGTTGGAAGAAGATAGCTGAACACCTCTCTTTGAAGGTGTACCTCTCCCAGACTGATTGACGAAGTACACCACCACTTTTTCTAAACCCCTGCTCTTCGGTAACTTTTTTAGCTGTTTCTTAAGCGATATATCAGCTTGCACATCTGAGCATATTTGTACCCATATTTTTCCCGTTCAACTCCCACCGAATCACTACAGACACAAGTGACTCAATATGGCGCACAAAAACAAATAACGAGATTATATTTGAACCAATACTAAACAAAACGCATTTTTAAATACAAAATTATCATAATTTGATAATTATACATTGAAGGCTTTATATCTATATGCTAATTATTAGATCCACAGTGGGTTGAAGAACGCTGAACATGGATGTTCAGGCAGTGCCGACTCACTCATAAATTAAAGATTTTTAAAACTCAGAATTGTAAGCCAGAGGTAAAAGATGAAACGTACACTTTCAAAGATACTCTTAGGGTTATCAGTGATCGCCTGCAGTCAGAACGTATTTGCTGAAACCAGGCTCACACTTTCATCCTGGATGCCCAGCCAGCATCCAATGGCCGCAGAAATGATTTTCCCATGGGCCAAAGAAGTGGCTGAGGTTACTGAGGGTCGGGTGACTGTCGATATTCTGGCTAAAGCTCTGGGACATCCAAAAATTCATTATGATATTGCCCGGGATGGTCTGGCAGACATTACCTACAGTGCTCACGGTTACACTCCCGGACGCTTCCTGCTGACCAAAGTTGCCGAATTTCCCTTCAGTGGTAACAGTGCTGAAGCTCAGTCGGTGGCCTACTGGAGGGTTTATAATAAGTACTTAGCTGATGCGAATGAGCATAAAGATGTCAAGCTGCTGGGGCTGTTTACCCACGGACCCGGTGCTGTGCATAACAGCAAACACCCTATTGAGAAAACATCTGACTTCGACGGCCTTAAACTGCGTGTCGGTGGTGGTGTTGTTAATCAGGTCGCAACATCTGTTGGGGCTGTTCCCCTGCTGAAGCCAGCCTCAAAAGCTTACGAACTTCTGTCTCATGGTGTTGCTGATGGCACGATGAACCCACCCGATGCACTGGTCGGTTTCAACATCGTTGATATGGTAAAAAATACCACCATCGTACCCGGTGGCTTTTACAACATCAGCTTCTTTCTGGTGATGAATAAGGATCGCTGGAATGAGATTGATCCTGTAGATCAGGCCGCCATCGAACGTATCTCCGGCGAAGCCTTTGCTAAACGCTGCGGTAAAGTCTGGGATCGTATCGCTCAGGAAGGTCTTGATGCGGCTAAAGCCAATAGCAACACCATTACCTATGCAGATGATGCCTTCGTAGCCGATCTGAAAGCGAAAACAGCTCACATTGAAAGTGAGTGGGTCACTGAAGTGAATGAAAAGGGTGTTGATGGCGCTGCTGCACTGGCTGAATTGCGTGAGATTGCCAACAGCTACACGCCTGAATAAGTATAGGTAATCACTATGCGCCTCGTACTCACAAACGTCACCAACAGACTGCTAACCGCGCTGGAGTTTTTATACGAGCGCGTTCTGGCTTACATCGCAGCTGGCGCGATGTTCCTTATGATGATGATAACCCTGGTGGATGTTGTGGGAAGGGACCTGTTTTCTTTCCCTCTGCCAGGGGGTTTCGAAATAACAGAATTCCTGTTAGCAACACTCATATTTTTAGGCTTGCCGATGGTCACTGCGGCGAATGAACATGTGGATGTCGACCTTCTGGACTCATCTGTTCCGGCTTTTTTAAAGCCATTGCAGACGATCATCATCTGTCTGGTCAATACTGCCGCATTTGGTGTGCTTTCATGGATGCTATGGAAACTGGCCATACGCACCTATAGCTACCAGGACACCACCGCCATCCTTGAGATCCCCTTTACCGGGCTGGTTGTTCTGATGGCCAGCTGCTGCACACTGGCAACAATCGCACTGGTTATGATGCTGTTTGTCAGACGTGGCAAAAAACTTTTCCACAGCAAGACAAAGCAGGAGTATTAATACACGATGGAAACCAGCTTATCAGGCCTTGCCGTTTTAATGTTCCTGATCTTTTTCAGGGTTCCACTCAGCGTTGCAATGGGTACCACTGGCGTTCTGGGCTTTGCCTATGTACAGATATTCGAGTTTGGTAACTCAAGAGGTATGGATGCTGCGTTAAACATGGTATCTCAGGTCTCATTCGAGACCGGCTTATCCTACAGTTTGTCCGTGGTTCCCCTGTTTATTCTGATGGGTAACTTCATCACTGAAGCAGGGCTTTCCAGCCAGCTTTATCGCGCATCCCACGCTTTTCTGGGCCACTTCAAGGGCGGTCTGGCGCTCTCCACAGTCGTGTCCTGCGGTGGATTCTCTGCGGTCTGCGGCAGTTCGATGGCGACTGCCGCCACCATGTCGAAAGTCGCTATGCCAGAGATGCGCAAGTATAACTACGCCGACAGTTTAGCCAGTGGCTCGATAGCCGCAGGTGGAACCCTGGGGATACTGATCCCCCCCAGTACCATCCTGGTGATCTATGGCATCATGACAGAAACTGATATCGGTAAACTGTTTATTGCCGGCTTGCTGCCCGGATTAATCGGCATCATCCTCTATATGGCGGCGGTGTCAGTGACAGTTCACCTCAAGCCCGAGCTGGGTCCGGCAGCAGAGCGCTCCAGCTGGACTGAGCGACTGATCGCATTGAAAGATGTCTGGGGCATATGTTTGCTGTTTTTCATCGTCATGGGGGGTATCTACAGTGGTATTTTCACTCCGACAGAGGCGGCAGGTATCGGTGCTTCGGGGGCATTTTTTATCGCTCTGCTGCGACGTAAGCTGACATTTAAAAGTTTAGTCGACACCCTGGTCAGTTCAGTCCGGACTACAGCCATGCTGTTCTTTCTCGTTATCGGTGCGGTACTGTTTTCCAACTTCGTTAACCTGGCGGGCTTACCGGATGCCTTAAAAGATGGCGTCCTGGCGATGGATCTCAGCCCGGTACTGGTGATTCTGGCAATCATCGGCATCTATGTTCTGCTTGGTTGCGTGCTGGAAAGTATGTCGATGATACTCCTGACGGTTCCGGTGTTTTACCCGCTGGTTTCGGCGATGGGAATGGATCTGATCTGGTTTGGTATTCTGGTGGTTGTGGTCACCGAAATCAGTCTGATCACCCCACCAGTTGGCCTGAACGTATTCGTATTAAGGACAGTACTCCCGGATATTAAACTGAGTACTATTTTCAGAGGGGTAACCCCCTTCTGGATAGCGGACATTGTTCGTCTGGTTCTGATTGCACTGATACCGGCAATCTCTCTGTTTCTACCCGGCATGATCTGATAATTCAGGCATATATAACCACCGCCCTGTTAGCGTAAACAGGGCTGTTCTCATATCGGTATAAAAGGCGACGCTGATGAGTATTGAAATTCGAAATATTTTATATGCTTCAGATCTGGGCGACAGCTCTAAATATGCGTTTGAGTTTGCGGCTTTAGAGGCCAGTAAGCACAACGCAAAAATAACCTTCCTGAATGTGGTTGAGCCCCCTTCTCACTCAGCGGAAACCATTTTTGGCAACCTGAGCGATAAAAACTCATTCCAGGCGATGCGTCAGGAAGGCTTGCAAAGAATCAGGGCCCTCATCGAACAACGCATCGATAAGCTGTGTCATTCATCAGGGGTGACGCTACAGCATAAGCCTGAAGCCCGCATAGAGGAAGGCCATGCTGCTGAAACCATCATAGAGGTTGCTAACGATATCGGCGCTGACCTTATTATCGTCGGCAGCCGCAGCCGGACCCACTCAACCCTGGAACGTTTCTTTGTGGGGTCCACCGCACAGAATGTGATGCAGTTATCCACTATTCCGGTGCTGATCGTGCCTATTCCGGCAGACAGTTAACGCCACTGCGGGTCAAGTCCTTACAGGCCCTTATGGCGGCTATCAACAGACAAAGCCCCTTACGGGGCTTTAAAGTCTTCGTCAAATTACCGAAATCCATGCTAAGAGAACACCCCCAAACTCTCTCCCTTGAGTTTCATTCGTTAAGCCCACCTGTGGCGCTATCGTATTACGCAAAGATCTAGTCGTCAGGGTAACGGCTGGATCACTACACCGATGGACAGGTATTTAGAGTGTCTGAAAAAATGGATTGAAGGACTACCATCCGCGTGCAAATGATAGTGCTATCAATTGAATTACATTTTAATGCATCATCCAAACCGGCAATCTTGCGTGACCGACCATATGCTGGGTGACACCACCAAATATCTGTTCATGCACACGGCGATGGGTATAAGCCCCCATTATCAGCAGTTCTGATTTGATCGAGTCAGCCAAAGTAAGAATTGCTTCTCCGGTGGATCGGCGTCCAGCATCGAAGTACTTTGATTCCGCTTTGATACCATGACGCCCAAGATATCTGATCAGCTCTTCAGTGTCAGGTTTACATTGAGCTGAGCTGTCGCTGGTGGCGATAATGATCTCTTTTGCTTGCTGTAAAATAGGTATCGCATGCGTAATCGCCCGGCTACCTTCTGTGCTACCGTTCCAGGCGATTAACACACGTTCAGCACTAAACGTCGTCATCGTTCTGGGGACTAATAAGATGGGCTTGCCACTGCGCATTAAAGCGGCCTGGAAAGTGGCCGTTGGCTTGCCACTTCTTGGTTGAGGCAGAATGATAAGGTCACTAACCTTACCACACTCTCCTACAAGCTCGCTGCGCAGGCCGTTAACCTCGCGCCAGAAGGCGCTTGGCTGGCCTGTTACTGAGTCATCACTGTGAACAATATCGTTTTGTTCACAAAGCTTTACGAACATAGATTTAAGTTCGCTCGATTCAGTATTGGAATATTTGTCGGCTAACACTTCTAACTCATTTAAGAGTTTCTGGGGCATTGTTCGAGCCACCGCATCGACAGGAATAAATTGTCGTGGGCTGACTTGTGCATGCAATACTTCCAAGTGAGCGCCGAAGAACGCTGTGACTGATAAGGCACCAAGCAGTCTTTCTTGCACCTCACCACTGCTAGAAAGCGGCATCAGTATAGATTTTACTGATAACATGATTCTTCTCCTTATATACCTAATTAATCAGTTCAGAGGCCAAGGCATTTGTACTGCTTCTTGCAAAAATCCGCTTGGAAGATCCAGTACCATCACATGCGCCAGCGTTGCCATAAATACAACAGCTGAACTGGTCAGTACGACAGTGCGGAGTATCGATGCCCGCGCTTTAACTAACAGGAATGCAATGAAGAAAGCGGCAATAGATATTAAGAATCCTACAAAGTAACAGCTGACAATGAGTCCGGCTATCCAATAAACATAGTGTAAAAGGCTTGCGATGCTCTGGTCACCCTGATAACCGGCAGCGACTTCGTTATCAAAGTTAACAGCATCATCAACCTGATTGGTTACAAGCTTGAACAATACGATACCGCTAAGAATAAGCATTACACCACAGACTCCGCCGGTAAAAACGCCTCCTAGCATCGATTGCTGTAATGCATCATAAAGGCCATAAGCAAATGCCAGAAAGATAGCGCCGGCAAATAGCTTTTGCGGTCCTAAGTTAGTTGGACGCAACGGCTTTACCTTAGTGCTGGATTCAGTGTCTGAATCATCCTTACCACTATTTGATGCATGACGTGCAGCAAAGTAGATAGAAATGACAGTAATTGCACCGATAATTAATACACCCGGTTTCAGCAGGAATCCCAGGCCATCAAACTGAAGCGCCTGATATAAGTATGTTTCCATTCCGCTAGCCAATACAAATCCGATCAGGAAAGCAGGGCGAGGCCAGTCAAAGCGTTTCATGAGCACACCTAAAACGCCAATTCCCAACAGTGTCACAAGATCACTCAGATCACGGGTTGCCTGATAAGCAGCGAAACAGATCACGGTGATCATGAATGGGGCCATCAATGCATACGGAATGGTCGTTAATTTTGCGACCCATTTTGATAAAAACAAACAGGCGCCAGCACCCACTACATTTGCTATCGCCAATGACCAGACGATGGTATAGGTTATGTCCAGATTAGATGTAACCATCGATGGTCCGGGCTCTATACCAATTAATACCATACCGCCCAGAAATACTGCCATGCTGCCTGAACCGGGAATGCCAAACAGAAGTGTAGGAATGAGCGCTCCACCTTCTTTTGCATTATTAGAGGATTCAGGTGCTATAACACCACGCACATCGCCGTTGCCAAATTGATCTTTATCTTTAGTCGTTTGGACAGCATGGCCATAGGCGATCCAGTCCACCACACTACCACCGAGGCCTGGCAGGGCACCGACTACACAACCGATAACGGCGCAGCGCAGGGCCAACCAACGGTTTTTAATCAGGTCCCGGATACCCGTTACCCATCCACGACCAAGCTCTGCTGCTTCTGAAATAGCACTGTTTTGGCGAAGAAGATCGATAATTTCAGGGAGCGCGAAGATACCCAGGCCGACAACGACCAGCGGGATACCGTCCATTAGATAGAAGTTTCCGAAGGTCATTCGGTATTCACCCGTGGCAGGCGCACCGCCAATACTACCCAGCAACAAACCCACGCCACAAGCGCTTAGGCCCTTTACCAGACTATTACCGCCTAATACACCTACCATGCTTAATCCGAGCAGAGTCAGCATAAAGAGTTCTGCCGACCCGAAAGCTAGAATTACCGGACGGGCAATCAATACGAATCCGGTTAATACGACAGCACCAAACAGACCGCCGAATAAAGAAGAAGCAAAAGCGGCAGAGAGTGCGCGAGCGGCCTCCCCTCGTTTAGCCATGGGAAATCCATCTAACACAGTGGCTTGTGAGCCACTGGATCCCGGAATGCCCATCAACACCGAGGTGAAAGTGTCAGACGTAGGAATAACAGCGACTAAACCGATTAGCATCGCTAGCGCGGTGGTCGGTTCCATACCGTATAGAAAAGGGAGTAACAGAGAAAGCCCGGCAATGCCTCCAAGACCGGGGAAAATGCCGATGGCAAGTCCCAGTAATACACCACCTGCCAGATAGAGCAGATGGGTACCAGTCATGACAGTCTGTAGGGCGGTTAGGAATGCATCTAACATTGTTCCTTACCTCATTAAAAGTGAACAACGGGCTCGGATGAGCCCGTGTTATGGATGAACAACAGGAATAGTTTTTAGTTGATGTGTTTACGTGATGAAGGAGAAAGCTAAATTCAGAACTTCACGTTGTATCGGGCAGTTAGCCAGTTACGAACCCACTCACGATCAGCGTCAGAGATATCAAGGGCAGCCTTGAATGCTTTAACTGCTTTGCCTTTTACGGCTTGAGGGTAGTCACCGAGAACAAGCTCCGAGCGAGTTTTGAAATCATCAGCCTGAACTGTTTTTTCTACTGCGTCTCCCCAGGCATCAATGACGTCTTGTGGGGTTCCTTTAGGTAAGAAAATACCTTTCTGTGCAGCAAAGCCTGCCGCGAAGAATGCTTTCCACACTTTAAATGCAGTCCCTTCTGGTTTCTTGCCATGGACCATCTCATAGACCTCAGCAAAGTGAGGCAGATCCGGGAAGTTTGGATCACGTTGCAGGTTGCCATCATCATCTAAAACGCCCCAGGACATGATAGGCACGACTTTGCCTTCACCTATCAGTGGTACAACTTTTTTCAGGTAGGCAGATGATGTTTGGTAATCTACGTTAACTTCGCCACGTTCGAAAGCCAGACGACCAGCACCCCGGCCTTTCATACCAAAGATAGCCTGTACATCAATATCAAGAATATCCAGCGCTAACAGTGGCACTAAATCAAGGGAGGTCGCTCCCTGACTGGCATATTTAAGTTCTTTGCCGCGTAGCGATGTAAGTTCTGCCGCCGATTTGATACCGAGTTCCGGACTTACATAAAAAACGCCACCGGTGGGTGATGCCAGTACTGCTGTCCAGTCTTTGTAGTCATAGTTAACACGCGTATCACCCAGCAGATACGGAAACTGTGTGGAGCCAGAAGTCCCCAGAATATTTAAACCGTTATTTTTGGCATTGCGCTGGAACTGATTGGCACCTTTTGTTGAACCACCTCCAGGAATGTTTTTCACCACAATAGCAGGTTTTCCGGGTATATTTTCAGAGATCAGTGGGGCGAAAAAACGAGCCCAGGTATCTGAACCGCCACCTTCTTTAAATGGCACGATCCACTCTACGCGCTCGCCATCAAAGTCGACAGCATGCACAGGGGCTGCGAGGGTCAGGCTAGTGATGCAGGCAGCGCTGGCAACCAGGCTTTTAATTAATTTGGCAGCACTTCTCTTGTTATTTTCTATAGTGTTCATTCAGGACTCCGGTTATTTTTTTATAATTGGAACAGAGATGACCATTAAGCTGTTGGTCTTCTCATTGTTTGTACTTCAAGTTACCTTCCAAAACTGTCAGTAACCTGTCATGCATTATTTATTTTGATGTTAAGTTTTTGCTTCAGGATGCTTCCGCTTGCGAGTGAGACCAGACACGGGCAGGGATATACAGCTCCCCCCGGAAAAGTTTCCGGGCCGTGCGAACCAGGCCAGCCCGGTTGACCTGCAAACCTTTATCCGTTTCAGTCAGATCAAGCACAATATCGATTTTCCCGCTGGGGTGTTCCACGCCGACCATAATAGGTTCACCAACAGGCTGATCAGCTAGATCGTAAGCAATTGTCCCAGGCATCATAGCGGCAGTACTGACACAGATAGCGCCGGTTACCGCGTGAGCTGCGTGACAGTCAGTAGGAACAAAATAGCGGGAACTGATAGTCCCTCCGTGCTGTGGCGGTGCCATTAATGACACTTTAGGCAGCACTTTTCCTGTTGCATCACCCAACCCCATCTTTAAAGAGGCTTGTAATCGGATAGATTCAATACGGGCCAGCAGCTCTCGATCACTATCCAACTCTATTTTGCTTTCCCATCCGCTTTTGCCGAGTGAGCTGGCAGGAATAAGCACCATGGGCACTGCCGCATCAACACAACTGACCTCCACGCCATCAAAAATGTCACGTAAATTGCCTGTTGGAAGTAGATGTCCTGTTTTTGTCCCTGCGACATCAAGAAAGTGAAGCACCACGGGCGCTGCCGTGCCTTCGACGCCATTTATCTGCGTGTCCCCGTCATACTCAACCTTGCCATTTGGCGTTTGTACGACGACTTCGATAAAGGAATCAGTATTAATGTTGTGGACACGGACTAAGGTTTCACCCTCTTCTGCTGTGACCAGCCCAGACTCAATAGCGAAAGGAGCAACACCGGCAAGCATGTTGCCACAGGAAGGTGCGGTATCTACGATCCGCTCAGACACGGATACCTGCGCAAATAGGTATTCAATGTCAGCATTGGGATGCTTGGAAACCGAGACGATAGCCACTTTACTGGACAGGGTGGTTCCGCCACCGATACCGTCAATTTGTTGGGCGTTACCTGACCCCATAGCCGTGAGGAGAACTTCGTCGCGTAATGCCGGGTCGCGCGGCAGGTCATTGGCTAAGAAGTATGGACCGCGTGATGTTCCGCCTCGCATCATAGTGCAGGGAATGGCTGTTTGTGATGCCATGATAGGAATCCTCTTATCGTCGGTTGCAGGCCTGCTGCAGAAATCGTTATTGAGTTATAAGAGATAAAAATTAGTTATTGCTGAGCACTGCCACTTTCTCAATATCATCCAGATAGTCTGGGGTTTCGTGCTCATCAGGCTTGTTGTGAGTGACTGGTTTTGCTATCGAGTTGTCTATAACTAACTTCAAAGCGGGATGGATGGATGGATGTATTACTCTTTGTGGCAACATAGGTATTCTCTTTCTCTGAATTCGCATCACTTAACACGCTATAAATCGTGTTTCCGGGATCGCTTCAGACGTAAAAATTCGGTTTTGAGGGGACAACTTTAACGAGTCAAGCTGTCAGTAACCTGTCATCGCTGGTGTGGTGGCTAAAATAATCACCGGTAGAACTCAACCTGAGTTGATGCATGGGAGGAGGTAAATAATAGGTATTAAAAAGCAGCCGCTAATGCGACTGCTTTTTCAGGTATGTATTAAAAATTGAAGGCGTATATATTAAAGATTGAAGGCGTATGTGTAGTCCAGGTAGAGGCGGACATCAGTTTCATCATCTTTAACACCATCCACTCGACCAACTTTGTCTGAATTGTAGTCGTGAATAACGCCGGTGAATTTCAATCCTTTTATTGCAGGCACTTTGTAGCTGACCACGAGCTCTCTCCACTCTTCATCAGCAGAACCTAATGAAGGATTGGCGGAGTTTTCTGCATCCCAACCTTTTGCAGCGGCAATACTGGTCACCAGGCCTGGAGCGTAATCTTTCCAGTCGTATTTCACTTCCAGTTTCAGGACGGTTTCATTCGCATTGGTCAAATCCGGTCCGACACTAGACCGGGTTGGAAAGGGGTTGGTTCCGTGATCGCCAGCAAAGTTGTCTTCTATCCAAATGTCATCTGTTTTAGATACAGCTGCCGTCAGTTGAGTATTGCCTTTGCTCCATTTAGCTTCAAGGAAGGCACCCAGGCCATCGTTACTGCTTTTACTGACACCGTCAACACTGCCTGCAACATCTTCATCGTCCAGCTCGCCTTTTTCCGAAGAGGTTACGAACAGATCACCATTGTCAAAAGAGCTGAACACACCTGCAGTGAATTTAAGGCTGGAGTCTTCAAACTTGGTCACATAACTACCCCGTAGACCAAGCTTACCAATGTAGTCCTTAGCGTTGAGGTATTCCGCGTCTACTGCAAAAGCATCTTTCTTATATTGAAGACCCATCAGCGACACATAATTCAGATCACCTTCACTCGACTGGTCAGTTTTAAATCCGATGAAATCATTATTGGCACGCGGTGACCACTTATTGTACACCGCACCATAAAGGTTCAGCCCTTTTACAGGTATGAATTTCGCGCTGATACCCTGAAAACTGTTAGGAACTGCGCGGCTACCAGAGCTGCTAAGGAACATAGACTTATGAGTCTGGCGACCAATTTTAGCGCTGAAACCTTCGAACGGGGTCAGATTGACAAATGCCTGCCCTATCAATGCATAGCCTTGAGCTTCTCCATCTTTGACAGTAAGCACGTCTTCGGTGATTTTCCCGTCTGAATCAATCTCCTGGACAAAATAGGGAGAGATGCCAACTCCGAACCATCCTCCATATTGAGGCGTGCTCCAGTCTGCAGTGATGGCAAGCGCTGACTGAGTACGATCATTCGCTGTATTTTCATACTCCCGGTCAAAATAGACTAACCGGGTTTTGGTATTAAGTTTGTAGCTGCTGTCATTGCTATCGGCGGCAACCGTTTGTCCGCTGAGCATTGCTGATGCTACGGCGACAGTAAGTAATTTTGTTGTTGTTATTTTTTGCATGGATCTATTTCCCTTCAAAGCGAGTGGTATGAGCTGTTGATAGATAAATAAGGCGGGACAAGCGCTCATTATGGGTGCATCTATGAGTACTTGTCCCTGTTAGCTCATGCACCATAACGGACCAACCTGTCATAAACCTGTCACAACCTTCCACTGTTGCAGACTGAGGACTTTTAAATAGGGATTAAGAGTTGTGCTCAGGCGATATAGCCTGATTGGATAATTCACCTGTAAGAATTCGGATTCTTGCCTGCTGAGCTTGACGGATGTGGTCGCGGGCGGCCTGTTCTGCACCAGCAGAATCACCCTTTTCTATCGCTTCGACGATTCGTTGATGTTCGGCCAGGGCCGCTTCACTGCGCGAAGGCAGTGTATAAGTGGTTGAGCCAAGAAGTGCCATCGCATCGCGCAGACTGCTGAGTGATTTCAGTAGATAACGGTTATGTGCTGCATGATAGATAGCGTTGTGAAATGCACGGTTAATTTCCGCTTGTGTCGCTACATTACCATCCTGTTGCTTCTCCTGATTGAAAATCTCCCGAAGACTGTAAATCTCGGGCTCAGAGGCATGTTTAGCCGCGAGGCTGGCTGCCGCGGCTTCCAGCACTTCTCGCATCTGATAGAGTTCTATTACCGCCTGGTAGTCCAACTCGGCGACGGCCATTCCCTTATGACCGACCAGACAGATGAGCCCTTCAGACTCGAGTCGCCGAACCGCTTCACGTACCGGTGTACGACTGATTTTCAGCCATTCGGCCAGTTCTACTTCGCGTATCCGGCTGCCAGGCTTTAGCTCGCCACTGAGAATTGCATTAAGCAGTTGTTGATAGGCGTGTTCAGCCCTGGATGATTGCGGATTTTTTGAGGACTGCGTAGCCATGGAGAACCCCAGGATCAAATTGAAAAGAGAAAGTTAATGCCACAGGGATTTATTCGAAAAACCCCTGTGGATCAATGGTCAATTGAATTGCGACTATTGCTGCAATTGTTGCTCACGTAACAGCGCGGCTAGTCGATAAAAACCGTGAACCATTTTTGAGAACGGCATTAACACAAAGAATGCCAATACTGAGCCAAGGTGAAAGGCTAACAGTTCTGGTAGCCAGGAGCTGGCGGCCAAAACATAAAGCGCTAATCCTGACGTGCTCACCAAAAATAGTAATATGATAAAGCCCATCTCACCACCCCATACGCGGCGATCAGCCAAATCCGGATCGGCTTGTAACTTTAACAACCCGAATCCCAGCGTCCCTATGCTAAGCAGTACACCACCCGAAATGCCTAGCATTTTGGGAAGAGAGAAAAGCGCATACGGTGCTTGCATGTCAAACAGGTAGTGCATCAGTGTGCCCGCAGAGGTTGCGGCAAAGCAGAGCAGGAAACCAATCATTGTTGCCTGATGATACCAGCGACGAGCATTGGAAAAGCGATCTTCATCTTCAAAATTACACCCCTCCCCGCTTCCCCCGGCAAGGTTGCGCATTTTAGCAACACTCGCTAACGCCGCTTTGATGTGACACAACTGTAACTTAGTGCCACCAACGTTGCGCCAGTATCGACGCACGCTTACGGCAATGGCCAGCACCGGGAGTATAAAAGCAGGGATAAAAATGGTAATCATGGCGTTATGAGACAGTTGGGTATAAAAGCCTTCGCCTATTTTGGCGTTAAGACTTTGCGGTAACTGATTGATCAGCCATAACAACAATGCAAACCCGATAACAACAGCGACCGCTAGAACAGCACCGCTACGGTGAAATGTTCTGGCCATGAACGCAGGAATAGCATTGTCTTGCCAGCTGTTCTGACGTACTTCGGCTAGCGCTTTAGGTATGTTAATGCCAAATTCATGCGGTGCCGTATACTGGCAGGCGTAGTGACAACCCCGACAGTTATGGCAGAGATTAGCCAACTGGGTAATCGTCGCATCCGAGAAGGTCCGCTCGCGGTTCACGGCGGGAAAGACTGAGCAGAAACTTTCACAGTAACGACAGGCGTTACAGACTTCCAGTTGTCGGCGGGCTTCGTTCATCGAACGATCAGTAATTTGTTCATGATCGTTTGGATCGATATTTACGACATTAATGCTTTGCATAATTTGCTGCCTCCTTTCCGGCAATACGACCAAAAACAGTACCTATAGTCATTCCAAATCCAGCCAGATATCCCTGACCAAGTATTGACCCGGCCATGGTTTCTCCTGCGGCCCAAAGGTTCTCGATAGGCCCCTCGGCGCTCTGCACCTGGGCGGTTTCATCCACCTTTAATCCTAAGTAAGTGAAAGTAACACCTGTACGCAGGCTGTAACCGTAATACGGTGGGGTATCGATAGGTCTGGCCCAGTTTGTTTTAGCCGGTGAGATCCCGTCAGTGGCAAGACCGTCAAGTTCAGTTGGGTGGAAATTGCCAGGACGGCAAGCGGCATTGAATTCCTCAATGGTGTTCTGTAATGCATCAGGGGGTAATTCAAGCTTTTCAGCCAGCTCTTCGATACTGTTGGCCTTGATGGGCGGAAATACTGATGGCATAAAAAGTTCCAGCGACTTTGCATCAATAATGACATAGCCAACTTGCTCAGGCTGGGCGGCTACTAAGCGGCCCCAGATGGCATAACGCTTTGGCCATACATCTTCGCCTTCATCATAAAAGCGCTGCGCAGCATTATTAACGACCACAGAAAACGGAACGCAATCCAGGCGAGTGACGATGCCTCCATCAAATTTTGGCGCACGGCCATCGATAGCAACTGCATGGCACTGGGTTGGATCACCAACGGATTCGGCGCCCTGATCCAACAAGTCACGTAACACTACGCCCTTATTGTATGGCGTTCCGCGAATCAGAAAGTTTTTCGCCGCAGGCCCCCACGCACTGGCTAACCAGTCGAGGTCTGCCTGAAAGCCGCCGGATGCGACAATAATGGCTTTAGGTGTTAATCGATAAGACTGCGCCTGGTAGGTGAACTCTACGGCATCAATACGGTTTGCGCAGCGCTCAAGGTGAGTCACCTGAGCTTCGTACATGACCTCAATACCTAATTTAGCAGCGGTGCGATAGTAGGCGTTGACCAATGCTTTACCACCGCCCATAAAAAAGGCATTCGTGCGGGAAAGAGACAGGGTGCCAGAGAGAGAAGGCTGAAAACGTACGCCGTGCGCCTCCATCCAGGCGTAACTCTCCTCAGTGCTACGAATCGCCAGTCTTGCCAGTTTTTCGTCTGTCTTGCCTTTAGTCACTTTGAGTAGGTCTTCAAAGTATTCCTCTTCTGTATAGCTGTCCGTCAATACCGCCAATGGTTTCTGGTGCATACAGCGAAAATTACGCGTGTGGCGGGAGTTTCCTCCACGGTAGGATTTGGGTGCACCCTCTAATATTAAGACCTTGCTGCCATGCTCTGCGGCAGTAATAGCAGCACACAATGCGGCGTTTCCACCGCCAATGACTACCAGATCATAGGTTTTGGCTTGCTTGATCATTATTTAGCCTGCTCTCTATTGCATACAAATGAATACATATGAGTACATGATATTGCGCAAAGCTGTCACGAACCTGTCACGACGGATAAGTGAAGAGGTGTGGAGGGTAGAGAGACAGAATAAGAAATTATTTCTTCAGTTTTCGTGAGCTAGACTGATAGGATAAAACGGGAATACCAATAAAAACTGATCGTTATAAAATTTTCCGTGGCAAAAAAATATGCGAATTCTGATAGTTGAAGACGATGAAATTCTTGGAGAGGCCATTAGCCAGCGGGCGACTAAGCAAGGCCATGGCGCTGATCTCGTTACGACTGGCACGAAAGCCAATGAGATTCTCAAACATCAGTCTTATGACCTGGTTATTCTGGATCTCAACCTGCCAGGACTGAACGGCGACCAGGTACTGGAAAAGTTACGTAGTCGCCAGACTAAAACACCCGTGCTCATTCTAACCGCTCGTGACCAGATAGAAGATCGCATTCAGTTACTGGATCTCGGTGCGGATGACTATCTGGCTAAGCCTTTTGATTTTGGAGAGCTTGAGGCTCGCTGCAGGGCGATACTTCGACGTAATCAGGGGCAATCACAGGACATCATTAGTTATGGCAAGCTCGAGCTGGATCGTCGTGCCTGTACTGTAAAAATTAATGATGAGCTGATCGAGATTAAGCAACGGGAATTTCGTTTGCTGGAGATTTTTCTCAGTCACACAGGGCGTGTATTAAGCAAAGAAGAGTTACTTGATCACCTCTACGGGTTTGACGAATCTCCGAGTCCCAACGCTATAGAAACCTATGTGGCGCGCCTTCGTAAAAAGCTACAAAACAGCTCGGTTGATATTCGGACGCTACGCGGTTTGGGATATCTGTTGGATAGGGAAAATGATTAGTTACTCCCCCCGGTCTATCCGCAGTCAGCTATCAGTGATGACCGTCTGTTTACTGCTTATATTGGCAGCTCTGAGTTACTGGTCGGCTCATATGTATGGCAACAGAGCAGCTCGGCTCTCTTATGACCGGTTGATGGCTGGAGCTGCTTTGCAGGTAGCCGAAAGCATTGGTATTCAGGATGGAGAGGTGATTGTTGACTTGCCGCAGGCAGCCTTCGAAACCCTGTCGCTGGCAACGGATGACCGTGTATTTTACGCTATCACTACTGCTGCTGGCGACCATATTACCGGCTATGAAAAACTACCCAAATTCGACCCTCACACTGGAAAACTGACGCAATTGAATGGACGGAGAGAGCTCTCTCCACAGTTCTTTGATGCTTATTACAGTAATGAGCCGGTACGGTTTGTTATTGTGAACCGGGTACTGAATGATGTCGGTATTACGTTAGAAGTACAGATACAAATTGGTCAGACACGGCGAGCGAGTAACGCATTATCGGCTGATATTAGCTGGCGAGTACTACAGTTTGTTACCTTCTTTTCCGTGCTTGCATTGGTGCTGATTATGTTTGGTATCTGGATGCTATTAAGACCATTGAATCAGTTAAACATAGCGCTTAGCGAACGTTCCCATGTGGATCTTAGCCCTTTGGATCTTCAGGTACCGTTAGAAGTTGAGCCGTTATTAAAGACGATTAATCATTTCATGGAGCAATTAGCCGCCACACTGGACCGTTTGAAGCGCTTTACCGGTGAAGCGGCCCACCAGATCAGAACACCGCTCGCAGGATTGAAATCACAAGCGCAAAATGCATTGGAAGAGCATGATCCACTGCTACGCGAGCAGCAATTAAAACGTGTGGTGGAGTGCAGCGATCTGCTCTCTGGCACGGTCAGGCAGATGTTGAATCAGGCAAAATTAGCCTATCGCTTTCAGAGCGAGATGTTCAGTTCTATACGCCTGGATAGCTTAATTAAAGAGGTTTGTCGTGACGTTGCGGTGGCTGCTTTGCGCAGCGATGTCGAGGTTGTTTATCTGAGTGCTGTGGAAATTTATGTTGATGGTGATGAATTTGCGTTAAAGCAGATGATACGAAATATATTAGAGAACGCGATTAAATATAGCCCAAGAGGGGGGTTAGTTGCGGTGGATCTGGTTGTCTGCTCCGCACCAAAAGGCAAGGTCAGTGCCGTTCTTCAGGTGAGCGATAGCGGCCCGGGTATTCCGGAAAATGAGCGTTCGCATGTTTTTGAACAGTTTTATCGTAGCCCGAATAATAAGCGCTCGGGTAGTGGTTTGGGTCTTTCTATTGCTCGTGAAGTAGCTGAGCATCATCATGCAAAATTAGAACTGAAAGACAACCAGCCGCATGGTCTGATAGTGGAGATTTACTTTGAAGGGAGACTAGTGAAATGATATGGCAAGCAATGCTGGCGATATTGCTAATGATCTGGAATGTTCAGGTTTATGCTGAAACGCTCTACTCTCTACCGGCGCCTGAGCAACCGCAATCCCAACTAAAAATCTACGGGGCTGCGGATTATCCCGCCATTGCTCCGGTACTGGAGCAGTTCCAGAAAAAATACCCGCGTATCTCTATTCATTATACTGAGTTTAATACCCGGGTATTGTATCAGCGTTTTCTTGAGGAACAGCCAAATAGTGTCGATCTGGTGCTGAGCTCTGCTATGGATCTTCAAATTAAGCTGGTTAACGACGGCTATGCTCAGCCTCATCAATCTTTGGAAACAGAGCGGTTACCTCGTTGGGCAAACTGGCGTAATGAGATTTTTGGTTTTACCTATGAACCGGCGGTAATTGCCATCAACAGTGATTTGTTGAAAGGTGAGAGCCCACCCCGTAGTCGCTCAGAGTTGTTGAGTTTTATCCGTCGCAAAGGCGATCTGGTGAAAGGTCGGATCGGAACTTTTGATATCGAACGAGTGGGAGTTGGCTATCTGACCTGGGCTAATGACCGCCAACAATCAGGTAGCTACGGGCGGCTGCTAGAGTCCTTCGGCACCCACCAGGCGCGGCGTTTTCCGAGTAGTTCATCGATGCTGAAGGCGCTTGCCAGTGGCGAAATTGTAATCGCTTACAACCTGTTGGGCTCCTATGCGCTCGCCTCAGCCAAGCAACACACCATGATTAAGGTAATCATGCCCGAGGATTACACGGCGTTGGTGATGCGCAGTGCCTTTATTCCCAAGCGGGCCAAAAATTTACAGAACGCGCGTCTGTTTCTGAACTATCTGCTATCGCTTGAAGGGCAGCAACTGCTGGCTGATCGCGCCAGTTTGTTTCCCATTCGTGATGATGTAACTGGCGAGCAAACCGCCCATACCCTTCGCAATACAACTCAAAGTCGCTTTCAGCCAATCCCACTGGGACTCTCGCTGTTGGTGCATACAGATAAGGCGAAGCGCCGCCTGATTCTGGATGAATGGGACGCGGCCATGAAAACGGTCGATTAGTCGCTTCTAGCGGTCTTTGCTCGCAATCATCTCATCCCAGAAATGGCTGGCAAGCTCACTCAAGGGGTGTTGACGCAACCGGATCAGATAGATAGGCACCTCGCTACACGAAGCGAAATTTTCTACCTGTAGCGGAATCAGCGCGCCGCTTGCCAGCTCTGCTTCAATCATATGTAAAGGGATGCGAGCCCAACCCATATCAGCCAGCAACAGCGCTTTCTTAACCTGATAATCTTTGACATACCAACGCCGTCCACCGGATAAAATATTGATATTATCAATCGGTGATTGAGAGCCAGTGTCTGCCACCAGAATATGCGGAATCTGACGGAGCACTTGCTGCGCAATGACCCCTGAAGTATTGCTTTTATTGGCTTTTAGAAAACAGGCCGCTATGCAGTCGGGGGTGGCCACGGTAATCATTGATACCTTTCCGATGTCCACAAACTCAAAGCGGTCATCCAGCCCGGTATGAGGACCAATAGCAACATCAGCCTTATCCAGATGCAGTTTTTCGAGAATACCGGAGAGGTGCTCAGTGCTGATATTGAGTTGCAGGTCCGGGTGCCTGTCACAAAATTGTTTGATCGTGTTAAGACCGGGCGGTATAGCACACATGGCACTCAGAGAGATCGACAGACTGGGTGAGGCGCCCTTAGACAGTTGATGCCCCAGGGATTCCAGTTCCGCTACATGAGTCAGTAGACGTTTGGCTTCCTTATAGAAGGATTTTCCTTCAGAGGTCAGGGTCGGTCGATAAGCATCCCGGCTTAACAGACTGATGCCAAACTGCTCTTCCAATGCCTTTACCGCCGCACTGATAGTGGGCTGGGTTTTAAACAGGTGTGAGGCTGCCGCGCGAAAGCTACCCTGCTCCACCACACTTACAAACGCTCGCAGTTGGTCACTTTTCATGAATGTAAAAACCTATCATTATGATAGCTATATGTAGTTATCATGTTTCCGTCTTTAACGCTACTCTAATCGCTCTTTTACGATTGAATGACCCTCTATGTTTGAGCGGTAAGGAGTAGACAGTTGGACAGTGCAACGCTGGTCTTATTGGGCGCAGGATTAATCACCGGCTTTTCAAAATTTTCGGTTGGCGGTATGGGAATGCTGATCCTGCCATTACTGATGATCGCTTACACGGGTCCCGAAGCATTGGGTATGATTGTGCCGATGTATATCCTGACAGATCTGGTCGTCATCTCGCTATATCGCAAGGAGGTGAATTGGGGAGTGCTGTTACGATTGCTCCCCCTGCAACTCCTGGGGATGGTAATTGGTAGTTGGTTGTTAGCCGATATGAGTGCCTCGGTGTTCTCTTTGCTTGTTGGCAGCATCATTATCGCTATGGTGTCCTTAAGCTGGTGGCTGGAGCATCATGATGCTGGATTTATGCGTCATCCGGCGATGGCTTCCTGCATTGGATTGGTGGCCGGCGTTGTCAGTATGACTGCCAGTGCGGCAGGACCTTTAATGAGTCTCTATATGCTGGAGCAGAAACTCACAAAAACGGCCTATATCAGTACCCGTGCGTTTTTATTTTTGATTATTGATCTGGCCAAAATCCCCCTGTTGCTGAGCTTAGGGTACGTTAATTTAGAAACAACCCTGGCCGGTATAATGGCTTTACCCGCGGTTGCTATTGGTGCATTTCTCGGGTTCTGGATGTTACGTGGGTTAGAATTAGCGCAGTTTAAATGGATAATCAGAGGGATGGCTGCAGTTGCAGCAATCAAGCTGTTTCTGTTCAGTTGATGATCCGGATAGGATCCGGGCATATGACAGAGCGACACGCAACGTTTTGCAAAAAGCGTAATCTAGTGTGACCGGGGTAGTGTACGTCGGTTTCATCATCGCTCCGCAGTTTCTTCGTCAACACATAGGCGGTGCTATCCACAGTGTTTAATCCGTTGGCATCGTTAGATCGATAAGGAGAGTTTCATGAAAATTGCTGTTTTAGATGATTATCAGGATGCTGTTAAAACGCTGGATTGTTTCAAGATCCTCAGTGGACATGATGTTCACGTCTTTACTGAAACCTACACCGATACACACGAGTTAGCTCTAAAACTATTTGATTTTGAAGCCTTAGTTTTAATTAGAGAGCGCACTCAAATTACCGGGGAGTTGTTGTCAAAACTCCCAAACCTCAGGCTTATCAGCCAAACCGGTAAAATCAGTAACCACTTGAATCCAACGTTGTGCCAAAAATATGGTGTATCTGTCGTTGAAGGTATTGGCTCTCCTGTCGCACCATCTGAACTTTGCTGGGCGTTGATCATGGCTGCTTCGCGAAACATCCCTGAATATTGTGCAAACCTGTCACGCTCTCAATGGCAGGACTCAGGAGTGCTGGGGTTAGGCCGGACATTACATGGTTTAACGATAGGGATTTGGGGGTATGGGAAAATTGGGCAGCGTATTGCCCAATACGCAAAAGTATTTGGTATGTCTGTGCTTGTTTGGGGCAGTGAGGCATCCAGAAAACTAGCCGAAGAACATGGGTTTGTTGCAGCAACATCCAAACATGAGTTTTTTAGTAGCGCTGACATTGTTTCACTTCATTTAAGGTTAAATGAGACGACAAAAAACTGTGTTACCAAAGCTGATTTAGCGTGCATGAAGTCAGACTCACTATTTGTTAATACAAGTCGGGCCGAGTTGGTTGAGCCTGATGCGCTGTATAGCGAAATGAAAGAGAAGCAAACAAAACGTGCTGCATTAGATGTGTTTTTAGTTGAGCCCGCAAAGAGAGAGAGTGAAGCATTACTGTCGTTGCCTAATGTACTTTGCACTCCTCACCTTGGTTATGTAGAAAAAGGGAGTTACGAACTTTATTTTAAAGTAGCATTTGAAAACGTCGTGGCTTTTTCGCAAGGAAACTGTACGGGTCTGATAACACCGGACACTTAAATAGCAGACTAAAAACAGTCAGTTATTAATCTGCGTCAGCGGAAGCAGGGTTTGGTATTTAACCATAACAGAGGGTCACAATATGCCAGCACCGAGCGTGCTGGTATATTGTGCCCCTTAGACCATATTAAGTAAGTACTGAACAACATACCGAATGAGTTGGCTATATAACCCGAAATAGCATCTGGTCTTATGCCGCTGAAACGCGTTTACCCTCTTTAACTTTACTGATGATATACACCACGATAGACAGAACAGTAATGCTTAATAATGCCAGACTGATCGGTCTGGTGAAAAAGATACTCAGATCACCTGATGATATCCCCATCGCCTGCTTAAAGCGCGTCAGGAACACAGGCCCCAGCACCATCCCCAGAATAATAGGAATTGCTGGAATATCGTTCTTTCTGAGAACATATCCAACACCGGCAAAAAACAGAGCAATCAGTGCATCACTGACCTGATAATTCTGGCTATAACTACCGATAAAACCGAGAACAAGAATAAATGCGCCGATAAACCGCCCCCGAATACGGGTCAGGTTCACCATCCATTTAGTTGCAAACGTCAGATAGACAAAACAGAAGATATTCATCATAAACAATGAAATATAAAGACCGGAGATAAACTCGGGCCGCTCTGCAAACAGTGTTGGGCCCGGTACATAGTTATGTACCATAAAGACCGCCAGCAGCATAGCCATCAACGCATCAGCAGGAATACCAAACGCCAGCAGCGGCACCATAACCGATGCAGTCACCGCATTATTAGATGTTTCCGATGCAATCAGGCCCGCCGGGTTGCCCTTACCAAATGAGTCAGGATCTTTAGAAAATTTCTGGGCCAGTGTGTACGAGAAAAACTGAGAACCAAACTCTCCCACCCCGGGCAGCAGCCCCATAATGACCCCCAGAAATGCGGAGCGGGCGACAGTCATTTTATTGCGTAGTAGCTCGATAACACCACTGAAGTGCCCTTCGCCCTCCAGCTTTGTTACGTGAGCGTCATTACCCTTTTTAGACAGCAACACAAACGCCTGAGACATCGCAAACAGACCGATAACAACCGGCACCAACGGAATACCACCCAGCAACCAGGTCTGTCCGAAGGTAAATACCTGCGAGTTAAACGAACGGTCAATACCGACAGATCCAAGAAAAATACCAAAGCCCAGCATTATCACGGCTGCAGGCACATGCTTCCGGTGTGCCAACACAACAAAAACCATCCCCAGCAATGCCAGCATAGCAAATTCAGGTGAACCGAATTTCTGCGCAACTTTCGCAAGAACCGGAGCCAGAAGTACCAGCGAGGTAACACTAATAATGCCACCCACAAACGATGAGGTGTAAGCGATTGATAACGCTCGTTTACCCTCTCCCCGCTGTGCCATCGGATAACCATCATAGGTAGTCAGTACAGCCACAGGTGTCCCGGGGGTATTCATCAGAATCGCGGGGATTGCACCGCCATACCAGGCACCACCATACACACCAACAAGTAGCATAACCCCCGCAAGAGGCTCCATCGAGAAGCTCAGGGGCAACAGTATTGCGATAACTCCGGCGGGCTCAAGACCCGGAATAGAACCGATAGTCACACCGATCAGCGCACCTAAGAAGATCGCCACTAACACATTTAAGTGGGCAACTTCATTTAAACCCAGCAGAATACTATCCATTGCATTTCCCAATATTAGAGATAAGAATTTGCAAAATCTGACCAGTCATTCGGTAAGAATTCATACAACCAGACATCATCCATCCACAGACCGATTACGTATCTGAAGATAAAAGCGATGGCGACAGTGACTAAAAAAGTTGCAATGAACCAGTAGCGATTAAGCAATCGGGACAACGCAAGCAGAACCGTAACGAACAGCAATGTCGTGAGAAAAAAACCCGTAACGTTGAGCATGTGAATGTAGATATAAAAGAACACGCTGGTAATAACAGGGACCCGGTTATAGGAAACCGAATCATACAGATACTCTGACCAGGTTTTCAGATCGACTGAAAAGATCTCTTTCAATTTCCCGGCAACCATTACAAGAGAAAAAATTGCCATAATTCCCAGCCCGATAAGAGGAGCAATCATGGGCTGCAGGAACCAGCCTTTATCAGTATCAATTATGCGGGCCTGAGAAGGGACAAAGCAGAGTAAACCTATGCTCACTAAGATCACCAGAATATAGAAAGGAAAGTTATCCTCGCCATTCAGCAACCTCCGTTTTTCACAGAGCATATCTTCATTATCAGTGGGTGAGTTATTGTCTTTATTTTTCATATCAACGCTCAAACAGTCTCTCTCCAACTCTTATACCAGCCAGAGAGAGACACTTCTAAATAACTGACAACTTACTTGCTCATATATTTGAGCAGATCTTTACTTTGTTCGACTTCATCAGCTATACGCTTACGGGCTTCAGCCTCAGGCTGCCAGTAAACCGTTGCACCCGTTGTCTCCGCGATCTGCTTCACACGCTCAGACTCAAGCGCCTTCTTCGCGATTTCCGCGATCTTATCTTTGATCTCCTGCGGCGTACCCTTAGGTACGAACAAGCCATTCCAGGTGGTCAGCGGGATACCGGCAATTTCGTTCAGTGTCGGTGCATCAGGCGCAACACTGATACGCTGTGATGTGAAAGAGGTCAGCACTTTCGCATCGCCAGACTTCAGACACGCCAGAATCAGTTGAGTCGTGGTGTTGATTACATCAGCATCACCGTTTGCCAGAACTGAACAGTCAGTCGCATCAAAAGGTGCATCAGATGAAAAGTTAACACCCAGAGCTTCTGCAGCTTTGAAGGTCATAGCGGTCGGTCCTGCCTGATAACCGAAATGACCCAGAGAAACGTCATTTTTCTGAGAGTAATCAGCCAGCTCTTTCATAGAGCTGTAGGGAGCATCGCCCCGGGTAGCCAGCACAAATGGGTAATCCAGGAAGATACCAACCGGCTCAAAGGTATCGTGGCCCCAAGGTACATCACCTACCAGAATCTTAACAGTAAGCAGATCATTAACAAATGAACCGATGGTCAGACCATCAGGACGTGCCAATGCCACTTCAGAGGTTCCGATAACTGCGCCACCGCCAGGTTTGTTAACAACGGTTGCAGGTTTACCAGTCTCTTTGGTCATCTCTTCTGCAATGATGCGGGTGAGGACATCTTCGAGATCGCCCGGAGGCCATGGCACAATAAATTTAACCGGACGTGATGGATATTCAGATGCGGCCACCATGGGTGCTGCAAGCACTGAACATGCTAATACAAGACCTGAAACCATCGTTGTTATTTTTTTCATGAATTACCTCTATTTTTTACTTTTACTTGTTGAGTTTAAAAGTTATTCACTTGCCCCTTTCAGCGGAACAATGAGAACAGGACAGACACTGTGATGGATTACCTTCTGCGCCGTAGAGCCCAGAAACATGCGAGAAAGGGAGGAACTTTCCCTGTCTCCCATCACGATCAGATCTGCATTGAACATCTTTGCAGCTTTGACAATACACTTATCCGGCACTCCCTGAAGAACCTGAACAGTGGGCTCATCAATCAGCTTTGCATCTTCTTCCGACAGCTCCTCATCATGAAAACTGATCAGACGCTGTTCAATACGTTCCATGCGTTCAGAAAAGATTTTTGCCAGTCGTGAACGACTAACCGACTCAGGCAGATAGTCATTGATTATCTCTTCCGTAGCACCGGCGAGTGGTTCTACAACGTGCAGATAAATGATTCGAGCGCTATGAGCTTTTGCCTGTTCAATGGCAGCCCTGAATGCAGGACGACTACCGAGACCTAAGTCAGAAGCGTATATGATTGTATTTATTTTCATATATCAAAAACCATCAAATTTCTCATAATTTGAGAATACATACTTATTTTTAAAACATCAACATAAAAAATACACACTTTTCTCATATTTGACAAAAAAACAACATTTAGCACTTATTGTTTGCACTCCGGGTGAGCACAACAATATTTCACCCAGAAATAGCGCACTAAAAGAGGTCGCGCGGTTATTCAACCCAGATTTTCAGCAACGGCAGAATAATGGCTAATGAGAGCAGAGAGAGCACGGTGGTAGACATAATGGCACTGGACGCCAGCTCTACCCGGCGTTCATACTGCCTGGCAAAGATAAAAACCATTGAGCCCGTCGGTAGAGAGGACATCAGAACAACGGACGCCGCCCAGAACGCATCCAGCCCCATCAGACAGACAACCAGCAAAGCAACTAACGGGTTCACTACCCCTTTAACCAGGGTTACCCAGATCAACCGCCCCTTCTCACCCTGAATGGTAATACCCACCAGCGAAGCGCCCATGGCAAACAGTGCGACGGGGGCCGCAGATGGGGCCAGCATCGAAAAAAGATTGTTAACCGGTACAGGGATCGGTATTGAAAAGTAGGAGAAGAGTCCGCCAGCAACTGGTGCTATCAACACGGGGTTTTTAAGAAACATTCTGGAGAACGTATTCCAGGCATTCTGCCAGTAAGTTCCACCGGTACTTTTGTTACCGACAAACGCCAGGCCGATAATAAACACCATGTTGGTCGCCAGTGTCGCAATCACAACCGGCACGGTGCCCTTTTCACCAAACATATAGAAGGCTAACGGCACGCCCATATAGATAGTATTACCCCAGCCACAGATCAGTGAAATAACGGTCGCATCGAGACTATCCCGACTCTTAAGGCCCCGGTAGCCAAAGACACCCAGTAGCATGGTCAAAGCGGTGGCAATGAAATAAGCGGCAATAAAGGAAGGATTTACCAACGAGTCCAGCGAGACCCTGGCCATCGCCAGAAACAGCATCGGCGGCACAGCAAAGTTGATGACAAAATAGTTGAGCGCCTGCACAGCGCTCATCGGTATACCGCCGGATCTGCAAGCCAGCCAGCCGATAAAAATCACCGCAAACACCGGTAAAACAATATTAATGACGAGTTCCAAACACTCTCTCCTACTGACGTGTTCTGCGTCATTAATCCGGGATTAACACGGTCTGATCAGTCCTCAAGATTGTTCAGATCGATGCCCTCTTCCTCCATGACTTGCATCGCAATACGGAAACTGTCAATAGCAGCAGGAACGCCACAATAGATAGCAACCTGCATCAGCACTTCACGAATCTGCACGGGTGTCAGGCCGTTGTTCAGAGCCCCCCGTACATGTAACGCAAGCTCGTGTGGACGGTTAAGGGCGGAGATCATCGCCAGATTAATCATGCTCCGCTCTTTCTTCTCCAGCCCCTCTCGTTGCCAGACATCCCCCCAGCAGTATTCCGTCACTAATTGCTGCAACGGTTTATTAAACTCGTTAGAGTTATTGATAGAACGATCAACATAAGTATCGCCCAATACCTCTTTTCTCAACTTCAAACCTGCGTCAAATTTTTCACTCATAACTCACCTGTGTATCCATAAAGCTCACCTATTTATAGGAAAGAACCAGTTCGCCTCCCAGCATCGTTAAACGGTAGGTTGTTCCCGGAATCATATCGATCGGTTTCGTCAGAGAACCACTGATAAAGTGCTGACCCGCTTCAACACGTCCGTGAAGTGCCAGCAAGCTACGCACCATCTTAATGAAGGAGTTCAATGGCCCTCCCAGCACGCTGGCCGGCGAACCGCTGAGGGTTTCAGTCGCCGTCGTCAGACTGCATTCAACCTCGGTTGCTGTCTGCCCCGGTATAAATGGCTGCAGCTCACCTAGCTGATAAAAAGAAGCGACCGCATTATCCGCCACAAAGCCGCCGATGCTGAACGTCCAGCCCAGCCGGGAATCAGCAATTTCAAAAGCCGGTGCAATCCAGGCAATCGCTTCAATGATCTGTTGGTCGGTGTAAACATCACCCTCAAGATCATGGCCCAGAATAAACGCCAGTTCTGCTTCAAGCTTGGGTGCAATCACCGCGTCAGAGCTGAGACTGTCGCCCTCAATCAGCATATCACTGAAAAGCACACCATAAACCGGCTCCTCAAGCCCGAAGCGGTCCAGTGCCGGCTGATTGGCCATCGCGACTTTCCAGCCAGACAGGGCTTTGCCTTCTGAAACCATCTGCTTAATCAGCTGCCGCTGGACGCCATAACCATCCTCGATAGTGAAACAATCAAATTCAGTCACCTCGCTGAGTGGGAGGCACTCAACCCGGGCGTTATGAATCGCTGCGGCCGCCTGTTGATAAACGGTGTTTTTCATCACAGACCGCCCAGACAGACATACTTAATTTCCAGATAATCTTCAATGCCGTACTTAGAGCCTTCGCGGCCGATACCGGATGACTTAACCCCCCCAAAAGGGGCAACCTCATTGGAAATCAGTCCCGTGTTAACACCGACCATGCCATACTCCAGCTCTTCGCTGACGCGAATATATGTCGAGATACTCTGGGTGTACATGTAAGACGCCAGGCCATATTCCGTATCATTGGCCATCTCAATCGCTTCATCGATAGTGTCAAACTTAAACAGCGCCGCGACCGGGCCAAAAATTTCATCGGAGTAGAAGTCCATAGAACGCTGCGCATCACCCAGCACCACCGGGTGCATAAAGCGCTGCTGCTCATCAAACTCAACGTTTCTTGAGGTGATCTGCACGGCCCCTTTATCCCGGGCATCATCGATCATCGCTTTAATAGAACGATAGGCTTTACGGTCAATCAGCGGGCCAAGTTCGGCACCCGGCACTGCACCGTCAGCCACGACCAGTTTATCCACAGCGGCGGCAAGCCTGGCAGAAAACAGATCATACACACCACTCTGAACCAGTATGCGGTTGGCACAGACACAGGTCTGGCCATTGTTGCGGAACTTGGCAATCAGTGCCCCCTCTACCGCTTTATCGAGATCGGCATCATCAAATACGATAAACGGCGCGTTACCCCCCAGTTCCAGAGAGACTTTTTTAACGTTGGAAGCGCACTGCTGCATCAGTAACTTGCCAATATCGGTAGAACCGGTGAATGACAGTTTGCGCACGGTGGGACTTTCGCACAGTGCGGTACCAATCTCAGAAGAGCGGCCATTAACCACCTGTAATACACCCGCAGGAACACCCGCCTTATCTGCCAGGTAAGCCAGGGCAAAAGCTGTCAGAGGCGTCTGTGACGCCGGCTTGATTATGATGGAGCAACCTGCAGCCAGTGCAGGACCGGCCTTCCGGGTAATCATCGCCGCCGGAAAGTTCCACGGCGTTACTGCAGCACAGACACCAATCGGCTCTTTTCTGACCGTCAGACGGGTGCCAGGAACGACCTCAGGAATCACATCACCATATGTGCGTTTTGCTTCTTCAGAAAACCACTCGATAAAGGATGCGGCATAGGCGATCTCGCCTTTGGCTTCTGCGACCGGTTTGCCCTGTTCGGCAGACAGAATCTTACCCAGGTCATCCTGATTCTCCATGATCAGATCAAACCACTTGCGCAAAATCTGTGATCGATGTTTCGCGGTGGTTTTCTTCCACGACTTCCAGGCTGAGTCTGCAAAACCGATGGCAGCTTCCGTTTCCTTCTGTCCCATAACAGGAACAACCGTTATTACAGCATCATCAGCAGGATTAACAACCTCAACAGTTTCGCCTGAATCCGCTGGTGTCCATTTGCCATTAATGAAGCATAAGCTTTTAAGTAGCTCTGGGTTTGACAGTGTCAGCATGGAGTAAACTCTTTCTAATAGATCAAATTCGGTGAAAAAAGAAAACAAAAAGGCCGCAGCGAATCGGGTCAGCTGCGGCCATCAGGATTAGCTCAACTGCTTACGCAACGCATCCAGAGTTTCATTCAGCCGGGAAGGCGAAGTAATGGCCGCAACAAACCGGTCAGGTCTGACAATAACGATCTTGTCGCGGGCGGCTGTAAACCAGTCCTCAAGCGTATGGTCGACGTCTTCGACACTGATAACACCCTCTGCCTGCAAACGTTCACTATAGCTAAAACCACTCTTGGAACGATTGACCTGGATATAACGGGTATCCAGACCTGCCCAGAACGCTTTATTCTCGTCAGAAACATTTTCCAGCGGATTGGTGCGGAAGCCGATCACAGAGAACCAGGGGCCCTGAACCTCATCAAATTTCTCCCGACTGCCATCGGCCGTTTCAACATCCGGCTGAATAAACAGCTGGCCTACCAGGCTGTCAGGATAAATCTCATCGCCATCGTGATGAACTATTCCCTTGGTGATATGCGCTTTAGGCTTGAACTTAAATTCAACCAGATGCTCTCGCAGGTTATCGACAGAGTCCGAAGCTTTGAAGATCCAGTCACGGATACCCGCCAGAATCGGGTTCGTCATACCCAGAACAGCCCCCATATTGTCAGCCAGTGCGATCAGATCGGTGGCATGACCACGACGCTCCTGATCATAGGTGTTCAGAACACTGACAGGGATAAGGCCTTTAGCGGCAGCGGCAACTTTCCAGGCAATGTTCACAACATCACGAAGGCCGGAGTTAAGGCCCTGACCCGCCCAGGGAGGGGTAATATGTGCAGCATCACCACAGAGCATTACGCGACCCTTGGTAAAGGTATCCGCTACCCGTGAGTTATGTGTGTAGGCACGGATGCGGACTATATCCAGATCATCAACATCATCGCCGATATGACCACGAATCAGTTTACGGATAACCTCCTCTTTACACATCTCTTCCTCATTCTCATGCGGGAACAGCATGAACTCCCAGCGACGATACTGATAAGGCAGATAGATACAGACAAAGGGACGTGAAGGATCGGCATGAAGTGCGGTATAGGGAGCATTCAGCTTGTCATTCGCAGCATCGACAACAATCCACTTCGCCTCATGCGTCAGACCGGTATAACCTATCTCCAGTTGCTTACGCACTTCGGAACGGGCACCATCCGATGCAACCACAAAGTCTGCTTCCAGGGTGTATGGCTTACCCGCACTATCGGTTACCTCAAGAGTCACCAGCTCATCAGTCTGAGAGATGGACTGCATGGTATGACCCAGACGCAAATCAACGTTATCAAAACGCTTCAGGCCTGCACGCATGGTTGCTTCCGTCAGCTGTTGCATAAAAATATTACGCATCGGCCAGCCATACTGTGCCGTTTTAGGTTTCACCTCGGCAAAACAAACGCCGCGGGCATTGTAGTACCGCAGTGGCACGTTGCGGATCATATCCTTGATCGCTTCGTCAGCCAGGCCTGCACCTTGCAAAACCCGCATCGCCTCGTCATCCATACCTACCGCACGGGGATAGGGCAGAATCTCTTCAGAGGTTTCCAGTACGACAGTTTCAATACCGTACATACCCATGTAGTTAGCCAATGTGATGCCGTTCGGGCCGCCGCCAACAATCACAACCTGTGTTTTTTGTTTTTCCATCAGAATAATCTCTCTCTAATATTTTAAACTGAAGCACGTTTCACAAAATGCACCACGGCCTCGTTAAATTTATCAGGCTGATCGTCATGCACGTAATGGCTCGCGTTGTCGATGCTGACTGCGCTAAAGCATGGGTTTTTCCGGATAACCTCTTTAACTGTCTCAGCAGGCAGAAAGTCGGAGTTACCGCCCTTAACCAGCAGCGCAGGACAACGAATAGCATTCACCGCAGGCCAGAGATCAATTGGTTCAATCGTCAGGCGCGCTTCAGCGATCCCCTGCTGATCATGCTTCCATGTGATACGCCCATCTTTTTCACGCAGAGAAAACTTAAGACGAGCGTCTAACGCCGCATCTGTCAGATTTGGCCGACTGGTACGCCAGAACGTTTCCGCCTCCTCCCAGGAATTAAATGAGAGCGGTGTATTACGCATCTCGCGTCGGATGCGCTCAGCACCGTCACCACGATTGGAGGAGCCCGGCCCGATATCTTCAATCACCAGCAGCTGAACCCGATCGGGGTTTTGCCGTGTATATTCAAGGGCATTGGTGCCACCCAGCGAGTGGCCAATCAGAATAAAACGCTCCAGTCCAAGATGCTCAACAAAAGCGTTCAGATCTTTGACGTAGGCGTCAGTATGATAGTCACTGACCGCACCCCAGTCACTTTCACCACGGCCCCGCTGATCAAGTGCGAAACAGAGATACTGATTACCCAGCGCATGGACAAGCTCTTCCCAGGTTTCTGCAAAACCTCTTAAACCGTGCAGCATCACCACAGGAATCCCCTGCGGATCACCCCACTGAAGATAGTGCAGTTTTAAATCACCACTGTTAAAGAAATTACTGGTTGGGGTCATCGGGTACCTCTGTTCTTCGATATAACTAAAAGCTGTGTTTATAAAACGGCCTTATACAAGACCGTTTTCACATTTAGCGTCTTCAGCTTTCAAACCACCCAAGCGTGCATGCAGGCGTCCACGGGTGGCAAATGCCCAGACAATCAACAACTCATCGTTACGCGGTGCATCATTAAAAGAGACTGAAATAGAGTCATAATGCGAACGCACATAGAGGGCATCCTTATGCGCCAGAGGGATATCAAGCGTAGCACCCGGACCTCCGATCTTACCGGTTGAAGGCACCCATGATTTACCGCCACCCAGCGCCTCACGAATCGGATCTGCAGCCGGGTTAGTCAGGAAAGCGTTACCGTGCTCATATTCACCGTCAGCACCGACCAGAATCGCTTTACCGTAGCTGACAATCTCGTTGTCGCCGGCCAGTTCATTGATACGGCGGCCAAATTCGCGCCCCAGTTCGGGTGAGTGATCAATCAGTGCAGACAGATCTTCACTGAACTTACCCGCAAAAGGATTCTGAATCGCTGCAGCGATAACGTACTTCTTAACCGGCTTACCATCAGCCAGAATACCGGTTTCGTTTGCCAGTGTTTCTTCATAGAAACTGAACCACTTACGGATATGGTATGGCCCAAAATTAGCTTCTTTCATCACGATTACCTTCAAAATTAACGACTAACAATGTGTAACTAAAAATTATTCAAATATTGGCTCAATAACAATTTCACGACTGGGCGCATTGGTTGCCTTAAACCGCTGCTTGGCCAGCTCATCGTCGTGCTCTGTTTCCAGGAAAAACTCCAGCCGGTTACCATCCGGATCGGTAAAGTAAACGCCTTTGCCAATTTCATGATCAGTGGTTTTAACGACATTTACTTTCTTCGACAGCAACATGCCATACAGGGTACGCAGCGTCGTTTCATCACCGTCAATCTCCAGACCGTAATGTTGCAGACCCAGGGTGCCCTGGGCCGAACCTGCGGGTGCTTTGATCAACGCGATGTCGTGATGCTTTTCACCAAAGCCCATCATGATCCAGTCGTTTCCATTGCAGGCCATACGCTCCATCTGCAGGATATCTTCATACCATGTAGCTGAAGTCTCAGGATCAGTAACGAACAGTGCAATATGCGTTCTGTTTACTTTAACTTTCATATCTGCCTCGGTTTACGGGTTGATAACAGATTGGTGTGCAACAGCAATTTCTGCCTGTGCAGGGGTCCACAATACGTCAGCGATCTCACTGAATTCGCGCCACTCTTTTTTCCAGGACAACCCTGCTTTATCACTGGTAAACAGGTGTCCGTACTTACAGCCCATCACAATCTGTTCCGGATTAGCAGGATTCACATGGATACCCCAGATACAGGAGTTAGGCTGTACCGGCAGTGGCAGTTTTTCCCAGCTTTCGCCCGCGTCACGGGATACAACAACCTGACTGGTTGTACCTGGGGTGCCATCAGAGATGCTCACATAGATAGTATCTTCTGAACCATAAGGTACAGCCGTTGCGCGGGCGTAATACAAGCCGAAAGCGGACTTAGGATTAACACCTTTCCAGGTCAGTCCTTCATCGTGACTGGTGTAGATCGCGTTCACACAGACAACCACAATCACCTTGTTACCATGGTTCGGCAACACATTGATATTATGAATATCGGAGTTGTAATCCCACAGCAGACGGTCATCAACACGTTCCCAGCTGTCGCCACCATCAACACTTTTAAACAGCCCACCCTCTTCCAGACCAAACCAGAGTTTGTTGGCATCGGTTGGGTCATAAGAGAACGCCAGCAGACGAGGCTTGCTTACACCGGCACAGAACTCAGGAATCTCTACCGGAGCACGGTCCCAGGTTTTACAACCATCGGTGGTTCGCCACAGAACCGCACGGGAAGGCGCCCCGGTACCAACAAAGATACGCTGTGGATTAGCCGGATCAACCGCCACTTTCCAGACAGTTTCACCATTGAAAGGGGTATCAATATGTGTCCAGTTAGCTCCGGCATCATGACTGATACACAGACCCGTATCAGTGCCAATATAGATTTTTTCAGGCTCGGCCGGGTGCATATCCAGTGAGCGGGTGATCGCATCAAACTCGATATCCTGCCCCAGGCTCAGACGGTGCCAGGTCTGACCATTATCACCACTTTTGATAACACCCTGACCTGCTGTTGCTACTAATAATGTTCCGCTCATGTTCATGCCTCCTAGATAAAGATACCGCGGGTTAAACCACCATCAATACCGATAGACTCACCGGTAACCGCTCCTGCTTTTGGAGAAGCCAGGAAGCCGATCAGCCAGCCCATCTCAATCGGCTGCAATGTCCGCTTAATGGGTGTCACATCAATGTAGCCCTGCTCAACTTCCTGTGGAGTCTTACCCTGCAATACCGCTTCACGCTCATACAGTTCCTGTATATGAGGGGTATCAACAACACCCGGATGGATAATATTGCAGGTAATTCCGAAAGGACCCAACTGGTCAGACAGATTCTTAGTCATGTGCACGATAGCCAGATTGCGCATACCGGACATAACCTTACTGCTACGACCCGTCAGTCCACCTATATTAATGATGCGACCGAAGCCCTGCTTCTTCATGTGCGGGGTGACCGCTTTAGCACAACGGAAATATCCAATAACCTTTGTATTCATATCACCCAACAGCTCATCGGCACCGGCAAATTCAATCGAGTTACGCACAACACCGGAAGGCGCCGCAGCCCCATTTACCAGAATATCAACCCGACCAAACTCTTCGATAGCTTTATCAACCATCGCGTTTACTGCATCATCGCTGTTAGTATCACAGAACAGTGGCAATACCCGGCGGCCTGTTGCTTCTGAAATTTCAGCAGCAGTCGCTTCCAGCACAGACATCGTCCGGGCACAGATAACAACATCACAACCCTCTTCAGCCAGGAAACGGGCAACATCTTTACCGATACCCATACCGCCGCCGGTAACAATAGCAACGCGATCTTTTAGTTCTAAATCCATATTAAATTCCTCAATTCTTATTAAGAAAGATCGACGAAAACACTCTTCGTTTCGGTGTAAGCATCGATAACATTTTTACCCATCTCCCTGCCCCAGCCGGACTGCTTATAACCACCAAACGGTGCTGCAGGGTCTACCACATTCCAACAATTCACATAGACAGACCCTGCTTTTAGCTGAGCAGCAATACGATGAGCATTCTGAAGATTATTAGTCCAGACACCTGCGGCCAGACCAAAATCACTATTATTAGCCCGGTAGATCAGCTCATCAGTGTCGGACCAGCTCATCACCGTCACAACCGGACCAAAAATTTCTTCCCGGGCGATACAGGTCTGCTCGGCTTTATCCAGAAACACAGTGGGCTGCATGTAGTGACCATGATCCATTCCTGATGGAGCCTGACCACCACAGATCAACTCAGCCCCCTCATTCAGCGCCCTGGAGATATAGCTGCTGACAATGCCATGCTGTGCAGCAGACACCAGTGGACCGATGGTGGTGTCTGTATCCATACCATTACCCACCACATAACCAGAGCCATGCTTTGCAAGTTCTTCCAGGGTCTGATCCAGCACACTTTCATGTACATACAGACGGGAAGCGGCCGTACACACCTGCCCCTGGTTGTAGAAAATACCGTCAGCGGCACCCTGCGCTGCGCGAATAATGTCGGCGTCCGGCATAATGATGTTAGGTGATTTACCACCCAGCTCGAGGGACACTTTTTTCATATTGCCCAAAGCAGCCTGACCAATCAGCTTGCCAACCTGAGTCGAACCGGTGAACGCGATCTTATCAACGTCATGATGGGCCGCCAGCGGAGCACCTGCCCGGTCGCCAAAACCAGTGACCACGTTAAATACGCCTTTAGGAAAGCCCGCCTGATCAAACAGCTCAGCCAGTCGTAGCGCCGCCAGCGGCGTCGTTTCAGATGGTTTAAGCACAGACGTACAACCGGTTGCCAGTGCTGGCGCCAACTTCCACAGACACATCGACAGAGGGAAGTTCCAGGGAACAATCAGTGCACAGACACCGACGGCTTCTTTACGCGTGTAAGCAAACATCGGCGCACCACTGCGGGGTGAAACCGGCAGCGTGCTGCCTTCAATCTTAGAAGGCCAGCCAGCAAAGTAGCGCAGGATAGCCAGGGCTGCAGCGATCTCGCCCTTTGCATGCAGCAGTGTTTTACCGTTATCCAGTGTCAGGATCTGCGCCAGATTTTCGGTATCTGCTTCCATAAGCGCCGCCAGCCGATTCATCAGAATCGAACGCTGAGCAGGCTGTATTGTTGACCATTCACCCTTAAACGCATCACGCGCGGCTTGCACAGCGGCATCAATATCGGCCTCTACCGCGGTAGCACAGTGAGCAAACACCTGCTTATTGGCAGGATTTTCGATCTCAAAGGTAGCCCCTGAACTTGCAGCAACCCACTCGCCACCGATATAGAGTTTTTTCGGTTGTGCGAGGAAGCGTTCGACTTCTGAATTAATCGTTACAACAGCCACAATTCTCTCCTTACAGACACATCTCAATGAGGAACGGTGCTTTAGAATCCGTTCCGGTTTTCAATGCCCGCGCCAATTCAGCATTGGTTTTCACTGCAGTGGATTCAACACCGTACGCTTTAGCCAGTGATTGCCAGTCAACTTTTGGTTTATCCAGTTCAGTCAGCGACAGCGACTGTGGACCAAATTCAGTAATACCGTAACGACGCAGTTCGTTTTGCAGAATTCCATAACGGTGGTTTGCCGCGATCAGAATAACGATCGGAAGGTTTTCACGGGCGATACTCCACAATGTCTGAATAGTGTATTGCGCACTACCATCGGACTGCAGACAGATAACCGTGTTACCCGGCTCCGCCAGAGCTGCACCAAAGCCTGCAGGGATACCCTGTCCAATGGCACCACCGGTATTGGTAATCACCCGGTGCTTAACAGCGTGCGCTGAAGCGGTAAAAAAAGGATAACCACAGGTGCCCCCTTCAACAGAGACGATACAGTCATGCGGAAGGCCAGCGGAAACAACCTGACCGATTGACTGTGGCGTCAGTTCTGCATCAGCAACCGGCAGTTCCAGCTCACCTTCAAGCTCAACAAAGGCTGGAGCGGAAACGGCATCCGCCAACGCTTCCATTGCGCCAACCACGTCATGCCCAACCTCAGCCAGCACCACCAGACGGTCCTGCTCAGCCAGACGGGATGGTAAACCTTCATAACCAAAGTAAGAGATTGGCTCAGGTACACCTGCGCACACGACTTCGTCATACTTATCCAGCTCTTTAATCGCAACTTCAGGAAAGTACGGCAGACGATCAAGATCGGGCAAACCGCCACCGCGATGACTGATACGCGGGAAGGTTTCAGCAAACATCTTAACGTTAGGCAGCTGAGCCAGACGACCAGCAGCCCTCAGACCCTCTTCCGTCACACCGTTATCGCCAACGATAAAAACCAGCCTCTTACCTGCTTTAATCTTCTTCGCAACGGCCTCTACGCCATCGCTGAAAAAACGTCGCACCGGGGCTTTTACATGCCCTGCAGCCAGCGGGTGTTCAATCGATTTTGCCTGAAGATCCATCGGCAACACGAGTGTAGAAATTGCACCAGAAGGCTGCCATGCAGCATTAACAGCATCAACAAAGTCCGCAGCAACGCTCTCGGCAGTTTTGGATGTACGCACCCATTTAGAAACCGGACTGGCAAGAGAGTGGATATCACTTGCCAGTGGTGGATCATAATTCACATGCCATGAGGCATGGTCACCGACAATGTTTACAATCGGGGTATTTGCCCTACGCGCGTTGTGAAGATTTGCAATGCCATTCGCAAAGCCAGGCCCCAAATGGGTCAGCGTCATCGCTGGACGTCCGGCAACGCGACCATAACCGTCAGCTGCGCCAGTACATACGCCCTCAAACATAGTAAGCACCGGCCGGAAGCGAGGCTCACTCTCCATTGCTGCAACCAACGGCATCTCAGTCGTACCCGGGTTTGCAAAGCAATACTCAATATCAGCCTCTACAGCTGCTTTAATTAGCAGTTCCGCACCATTCATAAATAAGCTCCAAACGTTACATATCTCATATTATGAGACTTGAATAACCAAAATTACATAATTAAAGCCACAAGTTCAACACTTTTCTTAAAATAAACGAAAACACGTAATACAAACACTACAATAAACACCAAAAAAGCACATAATTATCGTATTGTGAGAATTACGCTTGATTATTTTTAAAATTAACGTATTTTTATATTCATCGTCACAAATAATGTAATAACAAAGAAAAAAACCAGAAGGAGTAAAGGTCGGATGAACCTTACTAGAAACACAAAAAAAGCTTCCCTGCTCGCCGCAAGCATTGCCCTTGCTACTGCATCGGCCGTAACCCATGCTTACCCTCTTTATAATGAAAACGGTTCTGAGCTGAACCTGGATGTTGAAGCCGTTGTTGGAACCTTCAGTAGTGATGAAACATACGGTAATGCGGAATCAAACCCTACCTGGCAGGAAGGCTATGTCAAATATGGCTTCAGTGGTTCCCGCGATCTGAATAATGGAGCAACACTGTTTGGTTCTGCCAATGCAGTCACATCCGGCACCTGGGGTGATGGTGATGCCAGTGGCGTAACCACAGGCGACGAAAGTAAAACTGAGATCGAAGATCTGTTTGTTGGGCTGCGTACCGGGATGTTCGAAATTTCTGTCGGTCGCCAGAATATCACCATCGGCGACGGCTTTATTATGAACGGCGATGCCCTGAATATGGGTAAAGGCCTGGACCCAATCATTGCAGAAACACCATTTAATGTAGAGCCCAACCGGGGTGGCGCATACTGGCTGGCACCACGCAAAGCGTTTGATAAATCGGTTATGGTGCGTGTCGGCGGTGATGACGGTCTGCGTTCAGATATTTTCTGGGTAGAATCAGACAACCAGGCTCAGGCAAGCACTGAACTGGCGGGGGCTAACGTTGAATACGTAACAGAGAAAGGCACCTTCGGCGCAATGTACATCAAAGGTCTGGGAGTTAATGCTGATCAGGCAGCCTTCTTCGGACATGATAAACGTGACGGCCAGAAAACTGTCAGCGTTCGCTATCAGGGTAATGCAGGCGTTGAAAATCTGTTCCTGTCAGGCGAGTATGTTGATCAGACTCAGGGCGATGATTCGATGGATGCCAACGCCTGGTATGTCGAAGCTGGCTGGACATTTGCAGATGCCCCATGGGCGCCAAGTGTTAATTACCGCTTCACCCGCTACGATGAGGGTTATGACCCACTGTTCTTCGGTTTCAACCGTGGTTATGGTACCTGGTTCCAGGGTGAGGTTGCTGCCAACTATGCAGGCCCGTTTGCCACCGGTACAGATATCAACTATCTGGGTGTCACCGCTCATCCAACGGAAATGCTGACAGTCGGTGCTGGCTACTTTGACTTTGAAGATAAAAATGGTGTTGATGTTGCGAATCAAAACTTTGATATCTCAGGTAAAGAACTGAACATCTGGGCTGAGTGGGTGGCTATGGATCATCTGATTATCAGTCCGGTTCTGGGTTTCTATACTCCTGATAATGCTAACAGCGCTCAGGGTAACGACAACACCAATACCTATATGCAGGTTATCGCGATTGTACCTTTCTGATAACCCCTTCATCAGAAAATGCAACCCTGGCCGGGATTAAGTTCCCGGCCCTTTTTTACAAGCAGGTGAAAGTAAATGAACGACTACAAATTACTTATCGATGGTCATTGGGTTAAAGGCGCCGGTGAACCGTTCAGAGTGATCAACCCAGCAACACTGAAAACCGTTGCAACCTGTGCCAACGGTACCAAAGAACAGTTAGATCTGGCCGTTCAGGCAGCCAGCAAAGCTTTTAAGAAGTGGCAGCATGTTTCGCATGAAGAGCGTAAAGCCATTCTGCACCGCATCGCGGATGAAATTGCGACAAACCGTGATGAACTGGCCGCGCTGATCGTTGCGGAACAGGGTAAACCATTTGGTCTGGCGATTGGAGAAGTTGAGGGCGGTATCGCCTGGACACGCTATACCGCTGACACTGAAATCCCTGTTGAAGTATTTGAAGACACCGCAGATAAACTGATTGAAGGTCACCGTAAACCACTGGGTGTGGTTGCTTCGATCACGCCATGGAACTGGCCGTTCATGATCGCCATCTGGCACATCATGCCAGCTCTGCGCACCGGTAATACGGTGATCAGCAAACCTTCCGGGCTGACTCCACTGAGCACCATCCGGTTGGTCGAAATCATTAACAACCATCTTCCGGCCGGTGTTGTCAACATCGTCACAGGTGAACGGGGTATCGGTAGCGGTATTACCTCTCACCCCGGTATTAATAAAATTGTCTTTACCGGTTCAACCCCGACCGGACAGTCAGTGATGCGTAATGCGGCGGATAATCTCAAGCGCCTGACACTGGAGCTGGGTGGCAACGATGCAGGTATCGTTCTTCCAGGCACCGATGTCGCGAAAGTGGCTCCGGCTATTTTTGGCGCATCCTTCCTGAATATGGGACAGACCTGTGGTGCCCTGAAGCGTCTCTATGTTCATGAATCTCTCTATGAAGAGATGTGTACAGCGCTGGCCGATATTGCTAAGCAGCAGGTGGTCGGCAACGGTATGGACGAAGGCGTGAACTTCGGCCCGGTGCAAAACAAAGACCAGCTGGATCTGGTGAAAGGTTTAGTCGACGATGCTAAAGCCCAGGGTGCGCGTATCCTGACCGGTGGTGAGCCGCTGGCTGGTGTCGGCTATTTCTACCCTCCAACAATTGTCGCCGACATCGCCAATGACGCGGCCCTGGTTCAGGAAGAGCAGTTCGGTCCCGTACTGCCGGTGATTAAGTATTCAGTCGTTGAAAATGCCATCGAGATGGCCAACGGTATTGATATGGGTCTTGATGGCTCGGTCTGGGGCCCGGATACAGCAGCGGCCACTGCCATCGCCTCCCGCCTGGAGTGCGGCACAACCTTTGTTAACACTCATGCTGAAATTCAACCCAATGTCCCGTTCGGCGGCTGCAAGATGTCAGGATTTGGCGTCGAGTTTGGCCAGGAAGGGCTGTTGGAATATACATCGATGCAAGTCGTGCACATTAAGAAATAATTAGCAGGTAATTCGCAATGTACGAAAAATATAAAACAGCTCAGAAACGCTTTTGGCATCCAATGGGGCCGCCAACTCCGGGTAATAAAGGTGACACGCTGATTATCACCTCTTCAGATGGCAACTATGTCACCGATGTTGATAATAATAAACTGCTGGATGGCGTTGGCGGCTTGTGGAATGTCAATATTGGGCACAACCGCGCAGACGTAAAAGAAGCTATTAACAAGCAGATGGATGAGCTGGCCTACTATCAGATGTTTGATGGGATCGCTCACCCTCGCGTATACGATCTTGCTGATAAGCTGATCGAAATGTTCCAGCCGGAAGATATGGCCCGGGTGCTGTTCAGCAGCGGTGGTTCAGATGCCGTTGAGACTGCCCTGAAGCTGTCCCGTCAATACTGGATCGCGGCCGGTGAACCGAAGCGCACTAAGTTTATCTCCCTGCGCAACGCCTATCACGGTGTCCACATGGGCGGTACTTCGGTTGGCGGTAACAATGTCTATCATATGAACCACGGTCCTCTGCTGGCGGGCTGTGTTCAGGTCGATACACCCTGGTTATATCGTAATCCGTGGGATTGTGAAGATCCTGAGCAATTGACTGCGCACTGTATCCGACAGCTGGAAGAGCAGATTCAGTTCCATGGTCCTGACAGTTTTGCTGCCTTTATTGCTGAACCTGTTCAGGGTGCCGGCGGTGTTATTGTTCCGCCAGAAAGCTACTGGCCTGCGGTGCGTGAGCTTCTGAACAAGTACAACATTCTGATGATCGCCGATGAAGTTGTAACCGGCTTCGGCCGTTCAGGCTGCATGCTGGGTTCGCGGGGATGGGGTGTTGTGCCTGATATTCTCTGCCTGGCGAAAGGTATCTCAGCCGGTTATATTCCGCTGGGTGCGACTGTTTTCAATAAACGTATTACTGATGCTATCGAAAATAGTAAAGATTTCAGCGGCATGATTATGCACGGTTACACATACTCCGGTCATCCGATCGCCTGCGCTGCAGCTCTGGCCGTACTCGACATTGTCGAAAAAGAGGACCTGCCGGGTAATGCTAAGAGAGTGGGCGCGCATCTGAAAGAGGCGCTACAGCCGCTGGTTGAAAAGTATGCGCATCTGGGTGAAGTCCGTGGTAAAGGCCTGATGCTGGCGCTTGATCTGGTTGCCGATAAAGCAACCCGTCAGCCGGTTAATCCGATGGAAGGCTATGCAAACCGTATCGCTGAAGTCGCTAAGCAGAACGGTGTACTTGTACGGCCTGTTGGCACGAAGATTATCCTTTCACCACCGCTGACCCTGACAATTGAGGAAGCCGACAAGATGGCTGCAGCGTTGGATACTGCCTTCAGCACGGTTAAATAAACGCATTTAAAGCGAAGCACGATTGATCTCCTACTGGCAAACCCACCAGTATTTTCAGGCTAACCCGATAATCGGGTTAGCCTTTTTTTTCATAATCGAATAAGCATAAACACCAGCCTATGCGGCTGGGGACTTATCCGAATCTGAAGAGACAATTTTTGCTGCAATTCGATTAGCCGCACTTTTTACCAGCTCGATCACGGCTTCATGCCGAAGTAGCTGAAAACTGGATGTTCCCCCCACTGCAGCAATACTTCCAAGAATATCGTCCGTATCCGGCCTTATGATCGGAGCAGCAATACCGGTTAAACCAGAATTCAGTTCATCATGGGTGATGCAATAGCCATTCTGACGAATTGAACGGGTTATCTGAGAAAAGCTCTTCCAGGTAAAATCATACTCAGCGTTATTTTCTATCGCTTCATGGAACAACTTTTTCAGCTTGCGACCCTTTTGATAGGACACCAGTACTTTAGACTGAGCGCCTTTAAAAAGTGGCAGTGGCTGCCCCCGGCCAAATGAAAAGCCAGCTTCTGTATCCGGCGAATTGATATAGGTGTTGATGATGCGTCCGTCGTAAAAAACACTGATATAAACATTTAGCCCTGTCGTTTTGCACAGCTCAGAAATGATCTCTCGTCCGTTAGACAGCAACGGGTCATAACGACGCATCATCCAGTCCAACTCGATGATCCTTGGCCCCAGCGTATATTGCCCATCCACCCGACTCAGCAGTCCGGATTCACACAACTCCTTTACATACCGGTATGCAGTAGCCCGTGAGAGCTCCATACCATCCGCAATTGAATCAACATCCAACAGCAGAGAATCCGGCCCGAACATATTCAGTACATTCAGCATCTTGCTCAGACTTGTCATCTTGACTCCTTTCCATCATGTGCTGATAAACTGCACAACACATTTTCATTTAAACTCGTATGACCGTCGGAAAGCGGCACACCCTTTATAGCAATATTCTCACATTAAGAGAATATAATCATCAATAAAGTATAAAACCATGTTAAATTACAGCTTATTTGATAATTTAAGCCATAAAAGTGTCAGAGACATGTGAACAGCTCAAAAAAATTAGAAAACCGGCTCAGCGCAAGGAAGTGGCACAACAAACAGCTGCACAAAAGGAATAGTGCAAAACTTATAGAACCGTGACCCGTTAGCTTTCCTGATAAGTCCAGAATAGCGAACAGCTCACTTAGTAGCATCCGAAGAAACAAGCACTATCCGACGTCGTTTCACCCCTCGTTGAGCGTAACGCCAGGGTACACCCCTATCGATAAGCGCTTCTTATTACCAGCAATGCGAGTATTTGAGTCCCCTGCGTTTTGAACCTGCGGGCGTTACTTCCGGATACGATCTTTTACCATCTCTCAGCCGGTATGCTTTATCTTTGAACGTCGCTTGTTTTATATGCAGATCAGTCAATGACACACAGTCTCCATTGCCGATAGGAGGGCATTCTGAATAAGTATTTCTGTTGTAAAGAAGATGGCGCCTGGTTACCCAGGATCCGGGGGCACTCTATCGGACTACTATGGACACAATATAAACAAAAAAGATAAACAAAAAAGCCCGCAATATGCGGGCTTTCAGGACAATCTCAGATGAGATTAAATAGGATATTGGTGGAGCCTAGCGGGATCGAACCGCTGACCTGTTCGCTGCCAGCGAACCGCTCTCCCAGCTGAGCTAAGGCCCCAATACCAAGTGGCGGCTATAATAATGGCGGCCCGGTTAACTGTCAAGCAACGAATCTGACTATTTTAATAGTCACATTCGTTGATTATTAAACAGTTATTTAAGCTGCCAGATTTTTCGATAGGAGGTGCCCTGGCGTTGCATCCACAAGGCTTTATCACATTTGATCTTTCTCTGTGCCCTCTGTGTCCTCTGTGGTGTAAATATTTAATCGCCCCGGGACGGGGCTCCTACAGTGTGCGGTTGTGTAGATATTCGGTTAATGCTATGACGAAAATGGAATAAAGAATCACCGCAGAGGGCGCAGAGAAGAGAGTCTCAGATTTCTGTATGGGTCATCATCGGTAGGCGGTGTTTTCTTGCCAAGATTTGATTGCCCCGGGACGGGGCTATCACGATGCAGATGCCTTGTAGGAGCCCCATCCTGGGGCGATGGATGCAGATCTATCACGGCATGAAGCCGCTCTACACTAACCAGAGATCATTAAACGAAAAAAGCCCTGCAGTGCAGGGCTTTTAGCCTATAAAAATAAGTGATCAGTTCAGGGCTTCAGTCACTGCGCGATACTCTTTTTCCCAGGCTTTGGTCTCTTTCTTAGAAGGACCGCCGACGGTATCCAGGGCATGACGGATACGGGCACGGCTCATGTCAGGGCCAAGGATCTGCATGGAATCCACCACCGACACACTTGCACTGGTGCCGGCAATGGCAACAAACAGCGGGAACAGGAAGTCACGCACTTTATAGCCCATTGCGTCACCCAGCGCTTTGCACTGTGCGAACAGGTGGTCTTTGTTCCAGTTGTGCTCGGTATCCAGCATCCAGGAAGCAAACTGCAGGATGCGACGGATATCATCTTTCTGCAGACTCTTGTGGGCAAAGCTCTCTTCGCTGATAGGCAACATACCGGACAGCAGGAAGCCCGCCACGGGGGCTACATCAGAGAATTTTTCAACCCTCTGTTTGATCAGTGGAATAATCTGCATCAGGTATTCCGGATTCAGCGCCCACTGCTGGAACGCGGCAGCAAACTGCTCATCAGACAGCTCTTCACGAATCCACAGGCCGTTCAGCCAGCTGAGTTTTTCCTGATCGAAGATCGGGCCACCCAAAGAGACACGGTTGATATCGAAATGTTCGATCATCTCATCCAGCGAGAATTTTTCGCGTTCGTCCGGCATCGACCAGCCCATGCGCGCCAGATAGTTGATCAGCGCTTCGGCCATGTAGCCCATGCGCTGATAGTAGATAATGCTGGTCGGGTTTTTACGCTTCGACAGCTTGGATTTATCCGGGTTACGCAGCAGTGGCATATGACACAACACCGGCATATCCCAGCCGAAATAGTTGTACAGCAGCTGGTGCTTGGGCGCAGAGTTAATCCACTCTTCACCGCGCAGTACATGAGTAATCTGCATCAGGTGGTCATCGACAACGTTGGCCAGGTGGTAGGTAGGCATGCCGTCGGATTTCATCAGAATCTGGCAGTCAACCTGTGCCCATTCGACTTCGATAGTGCCGCGCAGCATATCGTCAAAGACGCAGACACCCTCTTCCGGCACCTTCATACGCACAACATAGGGCTCACCCGCCGCTTCACGGCGGGCGACCTCATCTGCGGGCAGTGCAAGATCGCTCTCTTTCAGGGCGCTTTGCAGGCCCTGCTCACGACGCTGGTTACGCAGCTGATCCAGTTCTTCAGCGGTGCGGTAACACTTAAACGCTTTACCTTCATCCAGCAGAATCTGGGTGTATTTCTGGTAGATCTCGCCCCGCTCACTCTGACGATAAGGACCGTATGGACCCGGCTTATCCGGGCCTTCAGCCCACTCCAGCCCCAGCCAGCGCAGTGAATCGAGAATCATCTGTTCAGATTCTGCGGTGCTGCGGGTCTGATCGGTATCTTCAATACGCAGGATAAATTCGCCGCCGTGCTGACGGGCAAAAGCCATATTGAACAGGGCGATGTAGGCGGTGCCTACGTGCGGATCACCGGTTGGAGACGGTGCGATACGGGTACGTACGGTCATCAGAAAATATGCATCCAGGCTGATTAAAGGAAATTGCCGCGCATTATACCTGCTCGACTGTTAAGCGCCTACCGTAATCACCACAGCGGAGTATTTCTGAACACGTCACCGATGACATGCATCTGTTTTGCTCAATCAGAGCGCAGCACCCCTCTCTGCCCCCAAAAAACAGCACAGTTAAAGTGCGTGTTCTCAACCATGAATTTGTGAAAATCAAATTAAAAACTAACAAGTTATTGTTTAATAAATACTTTTTATATAATGGCATGTTGTCTGCTTTATGTAGATTAATAAAAACAAATTTCAGGAATCGGGTATTCCCGGTTTCACTCAAGACAACGACGTCTGCTCCTAGCGATAGTTTTATCGCTGGAGGCAGGCGTTTTTTTTTGCCGTTTTCGTAAATCCAGGAGCCACACAACATGACTCACACACTGCTTTCTAAACTTATGGGCCGACGCACGTTACTTAAAAGCGCGGTTAAAACCTTCGGTGCTGTTGCGGTCGGCAGCCTTCTGACGCTGAGTGCTGCTCAGGCCGCCGTGGGCGAGCCGGAAAAAGAGGAGCTTAAGTTCGGCTTTATTAAACTGACCGATATGGCGCCACTTGCCATCGCTTATGAAAAAGGCTACTTCGAGGATGAGGGACTCTATGTTCAGCTGGAAGCACAGGCCAACTGGAAAGTACTGCTGGACCGGGTTATCGATGGTCAGCTGGATGGTGCCCACATGCTTGCCGGCCAGCCACTGGGCGCAACCATCGGCTTTGGTACTCAGGCACATATTATTACCGCTTTCAGCATGGACCTGAACGGCAACGCGATTACCGTTTCCAATGATATCTGGGAGCAGATGAAACCCTATGTAGACAAGGATGCCGATGGCAAACCGGTTCACCCGATTAAAGCGGATGCGCTGAAACCGGTTGTTGATGCCTATAAAGCTAAAGGAAAACCGTTCAAGATGGGCATGGTGTTCCCGGTATCCACTCACAACTACGAGCTGCGTTACTGGCTGGCAGCCGGTGGCATCCACCCGGGTTATTATGCGCCCCTGAAAGGCGATACTGCCGGACAGATTGATGCGGATGCCCTGCTCTCAGTTACCCCGCCTCCGCAGATGCCTTCTACCATGGAAGCCGGAACTATCTATGGTTATTGCGTTGGCGAGCCATGGAACCAGCAAGCCGTATTTAAAGGTATCGGTGTACCGGTAGTAACCGACTACGAAATCTGGAAAGACAATCCTGAGAAGGTGTTTGGCGTTTCCAAAGGCTGGGCTGACCAATATCCGAACACCCATATTCGCGTGGTTAAAGCGATGATCCGTGCCGCTAAATGGCTGGACGACAATAACAACGGCAACCGCCCTGAGGCGGTCGACATCCTCTCTCGTCCGGAATATGTGGGTGCGGATTACGATGTTATTGCCAACTCGATGACCGGCACCTTTGAATATGAAAAAGGTGATAAGCGTGAAGTCCCCGACTTCAATGTCTTCTTCCGCCACAACGCAACCTACCCCTATTACTCTGACGCTATCTGGTATCTGACCCAGATGCGCCGCTGGGGTCAGATTGCCGAGCCTAAGTCTGATGAGTGGTTTATGGATACGGCGAAAAAGGTTTACCGCCCGGATATCTACGCCGTGGCAGCTCAGGAACTGATCGCAGAGGGCAAACTGAACGCTAGTGACTTCCCTGATTTTGCAACGGAAACCGGCTACAAGGCACCTCAGACTCAGTTTATTGATGGCATCACCTATGATGGCCACAAACCTAATGAGTATCTGACCAAGTTTAAAATCGGCCTGAAACCCGACAGCAAAATTTAACGGATTAAAGCGCTTGTGAATAAGCCTTCAGGCACCCCGAAAAAAAACCAAAGGGTCGCCCTGGGCGACCCGATGGAGACTGATTATGAGTAGCATGGCACTGAAACTGTTAAAGCCTTTAGGCTTCCCGGATAAGCTGAATCTGGCTTCGCTGATCAAAGCACTGGTTGTTCCCATGAGCGGCATTCTGATATTCCTGTTTATCTGGAATATCGGTGCCCGGAATATCCATACCTCACTGGGGGAGTTTCCGGGTCCCGCACAAGTCTATGAGCAGAGTAAAAACCTGCTGAATGAACACAATAGAGAGCGACAGAAAGAGGCGGATTTCTATCAGCGCCAGGATGATCGTAATGCCAAAAAACTGGCAAAAAATCCCGACGCCGAAATTAAGATACGCTCCTATACCGGCAAAGCGACCTTTATCGATCAGATCGGCACCAGCCTGGTAACGGTGCTGGCCGGTTTTTTTGCGGCGTCCCTGATCGCCATCCCGGCGGGTATTGTCATCGGCCTGAATAAAACCCTCTACAGTGCGTTTAACCCAGTGATTCAGCTGTTTAAACCGGTGTCCCCCCTGGCCTGGCTGCCACTGGTGACAATGGTTGTCAGTGCAGTATATGTCAGTGATGATCCGATGTTTGCTAAGTCATTTGTGACTTCACTGATTACGGTGTCGCTGTGCTGTCTGTGGCCCACCCTGCTAAACACAGCAGTGGGCGTCTCGACTATCAGTTCAGACCTGAACAATGTCAGTAAAGTGCTGCGTCTGTCCTGGCTGACGCATGTCATCAAGATTGTAATTCCATCGGCTATCCCGATGATTTTCACCGGTCTGCGTCTGTCACTGGGGATCGCCTGGATGGTTCTGATCGCCGCTGAAATGCTGGCACAAAATCCGGGACTGGGTAAATTTGTCTGGGATGAGTTTCAGAACGGCAGCTCCAACTCACTGGGACGAATTATGGTCGCCGTAATTGTGATCGGCCTGATCGGTTTTATGCTGGACCGGATCATGCTGATGCTACAAAAGAAAGTTTCTTGGGATAAGTCCCAGGAATTACGTTAACCGGTAAGGAGCAAGATCATGTCAACTAAAACACATCTGGAGCTTACCGGCGTCGATATCGATTTTCCGACTCCCAGCGGCCCTTTCAAAGCCCTGAGCAATGTTAACCTGAAGATCAAACGCGGCGAGTTTGTCTCCCTGATCGGCCATTCCGGCTGTGGTAAATCCACCGTTCTGAATATCGTTGCGGGTTTATATCAGGCAACCAAAGGCGGGGTTTTGCTGGATGGCAAAGAGGTCAACGAACCCGGTCCGGAGCGGGCTGTCGTATTTCAGAACCACTCGCTGCTGCCCTGGCTCAGCGCTTATGAGAACGTTGAACTGGCGGTAAAGCAGGTCTTTAAAAACAGTAAAACCAAAGCTGAGATGAAAGAGTGGATCGAGCACAACCTGCATCTGGTGCACATGGATCATGCCATGCATAAACGCCCGGATGAGATCTCCGGTGGTATGAAGCAGCGGGTTGGTATCGCCCGGGCACTGGCGATGGAACCTACCGTCATGCTGATGGATGAACCGTTTGGCGCACTGGACGCCCTGACCCGGGCTCACCTGCAGGACTCGCTGATGGAGATTCAGGCCGATCTCAATAACACCGTCATTATGATCACACACGATGTTGACGAAGCGGTATTGTTATCAGACCGGATAGTGATGATGACCAATGGCCCTGCTGCAACAGTGGGTGAGATACTCGATGTGAAGCTGGAGCGACCGCGCCATCGACTGGAACTGGCTGACGATCCGGAATACAACCACTACCGGGCAGCCGTATTGAGCTTCCTGTATGAAAAACAGCGTAAGCCTGACGAGGCAGCCGGCCAACCGGAAAAAAACGAAAAAAAAGCCAAATCCAACAATCCGGCACAGAAAGTGCTTAATACTAAACAACAAGACGCTGAACAAAGAGGTGAAGAAGCAGCCTGATTTAGGAAATGGCGATACTTCACCTCCTGATTGCAAACAAAACAAAGACTTAAAGCAATATTTGCCGGTTAACAGTAGAGTTTCCTAAAATCGAAGCCTCTATAGTTATGCACCACAACAAGGCAAAACAGGCGATCCAGCGCACCAAATTGAGCAATGTCGCTCGGAATCAACCATCATTGTATGGGGGATCCCGGGCGTTTTTTTTGGCTCTGATTTATTAAATCTTAAATCAAAGGCACTTAGTATGAGTGAAGTTTCCAAGTTCAATATATTCTCAGTGAAAGGAAAAATGAAAATCCTGCATTTCAGCTGGATGGCATTTTTCATTACCTTCTTTGTCTGGTTTAACCACGCACCACTGCTGGGTGCCATTGCTGACTCTCTTGGACTGACTAAATCAGAGATCAAAACTCTGCTGATCCTGAACGTGGCACTGACCATTCCGGCCCGGATCATTATAGGTATGCTGACCGACAAGTATGGCCCCCGCATCACCTACGCCGCCCTGCTGTTTTTATCCAGTATCCCCTGCTTTATTTTCGCGCTGGCAGATAACTTTGCCGAAGCCGCTATCTCCCGCTTTTTACTGGGTTTTGTGGGCGCAGGCTTCGTCATCGGTATCCGTATGGTAAGTGAGTGGTTCCCGGCGAATGAACTGGGAACGGCTGAAGGTATCTATGGCGGCTGGGGCAACTTTGGTTCTGCCGCGGCAGCCATGCTACTGCCAACACTGGCACTGCTGTTTGGCGGTGAAGATGGCTGGCGCTATGCCGTCGCCCTGACCGGCCTTATCAGCCTGGTATTCAGTTTCATCTGGTATGCTAATGTATCGGATACGCCGAAGGGCTCTACTTACTTTAAACCGAAAAAGATCGGCGGACTCGAAGTGACCAGTAAAGGTGATTTTCTGTTTCTTCTGATTATGAAGATTCCGATGTATGCCGCACTGGCGTTGCTGACCTGGAAACTGTCTCCTGCCGGGGTCAATATTATCAGCGATACCGCAGCACTGATGATCAATCTATCGCTGGCGGCCATCTTTATCTATGACTGCTACAGTGCTTACAATGTTAACCGCGAGATTTTTACCACACCGGTACCTGAAATCGAGCAGTATAAGTTCAAGCAGGTTGCGGTACTGAATATTCTCTACTTCGCAACCTTTGGTTCTGAACTGGCGGTGGTATCGATGCTACCTCTGTTCTTTGCCGAGGTATTTGATCTGGATATGGTCGTTGCGGGTCTGCTGGCCTCAGCCTATGCCTTTATGAATCTGATGTCCCGCCCCGGCGGCGGCTGGATCAGCGATCGCTGCGGCCGTAAAAAGACCCTGCTGATACTGACCGCAGGCCTGGCTGTAGGGTATGGCCTGATGTCTATGATTGACAGCAGCTGGCCACTGATTGTCGCGGTTATTACCGCAATGGCCTGTTCGTTTTTTGTACAAGCCGGTGAAGGTGCTGTTTTTGCTGTAGTCCCACTGATTAAACGTCGTCTGACTGGCCAGGTTGCAGGCATGACCGGAGCCTACGGTAATGTGGGCGCGGTATTCTATCTGACAGTATTGTCTATGGTAAGCTACCAGACATTCTTTACGGTAATCGCGGCCACGGCGGTAGTGGGTTTTATCACTTTATTTTTCCTGGAAGAGCCCAGAGGCCACATGGCAGAAGTGAATGATGATGGCACGGTAGAACTGATCAGCGTGACCTGAAGAAGCACCGCTGTCTGGTTACTGTTTTCGGACAGTGACCGGACGGCACCCCCTTTGTTACAGGTGAAAGTGTTACTGGTGAAAGTATGACCGCACAACAACGCCCGCAAGAATCCCCCGCTGAACTCAATGTCAGCTTTGGCGGCTATTCAACCGCAGGACAAAAACCGGTCAATCAGGACGCCTTTGCGGCCCACCTGCCAATGAATAGCAGCGCCCGTTTTAAGGGTGCTGCTGCTGCGATTGCCGATGGAGTCAGTAGCTGCGAAGACTCCCATATTGCAAGTCAGACCTCAGTCACCAGTTTTATAGAAGACTACTTCAGCACCCCTGACAGCTGGAGCGTCAAACAATCCGTTTCGCGTGTTGTGACAGGCCTTAATAGCTGGCTGTATCAGCAAAACAGCACCTCAGCTGCCAACCGCGACAGCATGCTGACAACCTTTTCAGCCCTGATTATCAAATCCAATACCCTGCATGCCTTCCATGTCGGTGACTCCCGCATCTGGCATTTTCATAACCAACAGCTGGAACAACTGACCACCGACCATAACCGCATTGAAGGCGGTAAAAATTACCTATCCAGGGCGCTGGGTGCTGACCGGCACCTTGAGGTCGATTATTCGCAACAGGAGCTAATCGTTGGTGATCTGCTGATGCTCAGCACCGATGGAGTACATGAGTTTCTCTCCGCCAGTGAATTAAAAAGCCTGTTAACCAGTGCCGCCACTGACGACCTTGAAACGGTCGCACAAACAATTGTTGAACACGCCCTGGCTAAAGGCAGCGATGATAATCTGACCGTTCTGCTGGTAAGTATTAATCATTTACCAGCGGAGACACTGGAGGAGAACCATCGTAAGCTCACCCGTTTACCAATCCCTCCGGTCATGAACGTAGGCAACAGGATTGATGATTATGAAGTACTGGATATTATTTTCAGCGGCACCCGCAGCCATATGTACAAGGTACGGGAACTCAGCAGCGGCAATATTTATACACTGAAAGCCCCCTCAATTAATTTCAGCGATGATCCGTTGTATCTTGATGGTTTTGTCCGCGAAGAATGGGTGGGCCAGCAGATCAACCATGCCAATGTGATGAAGACCTTCGCACCCGCCGGAGAAAAGAAATTTCTCTATTATCTGGGGGAGTATATTGAAGGCATCAACCTGCGCCAGTGGATGGATGATCATCCCCAACCGGCACCAGAGCTGGTACGCCCTATCATTCAGCAGGCGATCAAGGGACTCCGGGCGTTCCAGAGGCAGGGGATGGTGCACCAGGATCTGAAACCGGAAAATATCATGCTCAACCATGACGGTCAGATCAAGATTCTGGATTTTGGCACGGTTCTTATCGCTGGTATAAACGAGCTGGGATCGCCATTGGATAAGTCGATACCACAGGGTTCGGTAAACTATATCGCTCCTGAGTACCTGATGGGACAAAAAGGCAGCTTCAGATCAGATCTGTTCTCACTGGCGGTGATCAGTTACGAGATGCTCACCGGCACTCTGCCGTTTAAAGAGCAATCGGTGAAACAGATCAGTATCGATAATTTTTCAGACCTCAGTTATCGTCCGGCACGACACCATCGTAAAGACCTGCCTTTATGGATGGAGGGCTGCCTGAAGAAAGCCCTGCAACCCAATCCGATTCACCGTTATCAGGCGCTGTCCGAATTCATTCAGGATTTTACGACGCCCAATCAGAAACTTGCGGAAGCGATCAACAGGCAACCACTGATCCAGAAGAATCCGGTAATGGTGTGGCAGGTTCTCTGTCTGCTGTTGCTGATCTCTGATCTTGTTCTGCTGTATCTGTATACCCGCTAAATTATGGCACCGCAAAGGTGCAGGATCTGACCGATTTAGCACTATTGGTGCACTAAAAATGTTGCCCGCATGTACAAACAACAACCAAAAACATGATAAGCCATTGTTTTTTAATATTTAAAATATAAATGGCATAGCACCTGCATTAACTAACATGCCTATCTTAGGCTTCTCATATTTTTTGGACAATGGTGTTCATCCTCCAGTACTTCGCACTCGTACTGGTTGGTGAATGCCATTTTTTTTTGGATTTTTTTTATGGCCAAAGTAGATCTCATCATTATCGGTAACGGCATGTCAGGCGGGCGGTTGCTGAACGAGATTCTGAAGCGTGATCCGGATCGCTTCCGGATAACCGTATTCGGCGCCGAAGGCTGTGCCAACTACAATCGCATTATGCTTTCGCCGGTGCTTGCCGGAGAGATCAGAGCCGATGACATTATCACTCACTCAGAACAGTGGTACCGGGATCACAACATTACCCTGCATAGTAACGATCCGGTTATCGCTATCGACGCTGAAAGCCGGACCCTGACCTGCCAAAGCGGCAGCCTGTTTAGCTATGACACGCTGGTGCTGGCCACCGGCTCTGATGCCGTGATTCCTCCTGCAGCCCGCGACTGTGACCTGGATGGCATACTCAGCTTCCGCAATCTGGCGGATATTGATCGGATCATGAGCAGAGCCGGCAACTCCCGTCACGCAACCGTTATCGGCGGTGGTCTACTGGGACTCGAAGCCGCCTGGGGGTTACGCCAGCAAGGACTGGAAGTCACCGTGATCCACCGGGGTGGCTGGTTGCTCAACCGGCAGCTTGACCCCGCTGCGGGCAAACTGCTGCAGCAGTCACTGGAAGCACGTGGCATCAGCTTCCGGCTGAATGCCGAAATCACTCAGTTCAGTGCGAATCAAACGTTATATTCCGATGAGAGCTCTGCTATTCGGGCTGGCGACTCAGAAAGCGAAGTGCACCCAATCTCTGTGAAGCCCTCTCTCCAGCAAATTACCCTGAATGACGGCACGGTATTAAATACCTGCCTGGCTGTTATCGCAATCGGTATAACCCCAAACCATAAGCTGGCAAAGATCAGCGGATTCGATTGCGACAGAGGGGTTCTGGTCAATGACCGGATGCAGAGCTCTCATCCGAATATATACGCGCTGGGTGAATGCACTCAGTTTGGCAACCACACCTTTGGTCTGGTCGCCCCGCTATGGGATCAGGCAATGGTACTGGCGGACCAGCTGTGTCAGAGCAGCGACAGCCGCTTCAGTGTGCAGCCCTGCGCAACCAAACTGAAGGTGTCCGGTATCGATCTGTTTTCCGCAGGTGAGTTTCTTGATTCCCCGGAGACCGAATCAGTGGTCTGTCAGGACACCACCAGCGGTGTTTACCGCAAACTAATTTTCCGTGACCAGATACTCACCGGCGTCGTCCTTTATGGCGCTGTTAACGATGGTAACTGGTATTTCGAACTGATTCAGGCCCAGCAGCAGGCACAACACCTGGCACCGGAGCTGATTTTTGGCCGGCGTTACTGCGATGCTGAATCAATTTCCCGATTAACCCCTGTGGGTGTAGAACAAGTCCAGACTTCAGCACCTGAATTAAGTCTGGCAACAGGAGCGTCCTCATGAGTAAAACAAAACTGGTTATCGCCGGCAACGGCATGGTTGGCCACCAATTTCTACAGAGTCTGGCCGATAGTGGTCAGTTAGATAGTTTCGACGTCACGGTCTTTTGTGAAGAGAGCCGGCTAGCCTATGACCGGGTTCACCTGAGCGCATATTTCTCTGGCGCAACCGCTGAAGACCTGGCGATGGGTGATGCTGAAACTTACCGCAGCTGGGGACTCACTGTGCTGACCGGTGAAACAATCACCGAAATCGACCGAGAGTATCAATCCGTCACCACCGATAAAGGGCGTGAGCTGTGCTATGACAAACTGGTTCTGGCGACCGGTTCCTATCCGTTTGTTCCCCCTGTGCCCGGTCATGATCGTCCGCAGTGCCTGGTGTACCGCACCATTGATGATCTTGATGCGATCGCCGAAGTGGCTAAAAAATCAAAGATCGGTACCGTCGTGGGTGGCGGTCTTCTGGGACTGGAAGCGGCTAAAGCGCTGACGGATCTGGGGCTTGAAACCCATGTGGTGGAGTTTGCTCCACGGCTGATGGCGGTTCAGCTGGATAACGGCGGCGGTGGTATGCTGCGCCAGAAAATCGAAGCGCTGGGGGTCAGCGTACATACACAAAAGAACACTCAACTGATCGATGATGGTGAGCAGTGTTTCCACAAGATGAACTTTGCCGATGGTGAGGTACTGGAAACCGACCTGATCCTGTTCTCTGCCGGTATCCGTCCCCGCGACGAACTGGCGCGTCAGAGCGAACTGGAGGTTGGCGAACGTGGCGGTATTGTTATCAATAACTACTGTCAGACCTCTGACCCTGCTATCTACGCGATCGGTGAGTGTGCCCTGTGGAATAAACAGATCTTCGGTCTGGTCGCACCCGGCAACCAGATGGCAAAAGTCGCGGTCTCTCACCTGACCGGCGGAAGCGACAACTTCACCGGTGCCGATATGAGCACCAAACTGAAACTGATGGGTGTTGATGTCGCCAGTATTGGCGATGCCCACGGTCAGACACCGGGTGCCCGCAACTACACCTTCGTTGATGAGCGGGAAGAGATCTACAAAAAACTGGTGGTGTCTGAAGACGGCAAAATTCTGCTGGGCGCTATTCTGGTGGGCGATGCAGAACAGTACGGTACCCTGCTGCAGTATATGCTCAACGGTATCCATCTGCCGGAATACCCGGACACCCTGATTCTGCCGGACCGGGGCGATGATAAGCAAACCGGTCTGGGGGTTGCCGCACTGCCGGAAACGGCACAAATATGCTCCTGTCACGATGTCAGCAAAGGGGATGTGCGCGCGGCACTGGACAGCGGCTGCTGTACCCTGGGCGATGTTAAAGGAGCGACCAAAGCGGCAACCGGTTGTGGTGGCTGTTCTGCCCTGCTGACCGATCTGGTGAATCATGAACTGGAAGAGATGGGAATCGAAGTGAACCGCGACCTGTGCGAACACTTCCCCTACACCCGCCAGGACCTCTACAACCTCATCCGCATCGAGGAGATTCGCAGCTTTGATGAACTGCTGGAAAAACATGGACGCGGTCACGGCTGTGAAATCTGCCGTCCAGCGGCCGGCAGCATTCTGGCCTCCTGCTGGAATGATTATATCCTGACGGAAAACAACGTCAGCCTGCAGGACACTAACGATACCTTTATGGCCAATATGCAGAAGGATGGCACCTATTCGGTTGTGCCACGGGTTGCCGGGGGGGAGATCACCGCGGATAAACTGATCGTGCTGGGTCAGGTGGCGAAGAAATATAACCTCTACAGCAAGATCACCGGCGGTCAGCGGGTCGATCTGTTCGGTGCCCGGCTGGAGCAGCTCCCCGGTATCTGGGAAGAGCTGATTGAGGCGGGTTTCGAAACCGGTCATGCCTACGGTAAATCCCTGCGTACCGTTAAATCCTGTGTTGGCAGCACCTGGTGCCGTTTCGGCGTGGATGACAGTGTGGGTCTGGCGATCGATCTGGAGAACCGCTACAAGGGTCTGCGTGCCCCGCATAAGATCAAATTTGCCGTCTCAGGCTGTACCCGCGAATGTGCTGAAGCACAGAGTAAGGATATTGGTGTTATCGCAACTGAAAACGGCTGGAACCTTTACGTTTGCGGAAATGGTGGCATGAAACCCCGGCATGGCGACCTGTTTGCCACCGACCTCGATCGTGACACGCTGATCAGTTACATCGACCGTATTCTGATGTTCTACATCAAAACAGCTGACCGGCTGCAACGCACCTCGGTGTGGATGGAGAATATGGAAGGTGGGCTGGACTACCTGCGCCAGGTCGTTATCAACGACAGCCTGACACTGGGTGAAGAGCTGGAGCAGCAGATGGCTCATGTGGTCTCGACCTACCAGTGCGAATGGAAAACCACTCTGGAAAGTCCGGAGGCACTGAAACGCTTCCGCCCGTTTGTTAATTCCGATGCCAGTGACAGCAACATCGTATTCGTGGAAGAGCGCCAGCAGATCCGCCCTGCTACCCCGGAAGAGAAAGCTGAAATTCAGGCTGAACCGATCAAGCTGGTGAGCTGAAACAGAGGAAATAATAATGACAACTGAAAACAACTGGACCGCCGTATGCGGTCAGAATGACCTGATTAGTGATTCCGGCATCTGTGCCCTTGTCAATGACACTCAGATAGCCCTGTTCTACCTGAAAAAAGAGCAGGCGGTATATGCCATCGCGAACCATGACCCTTTCAGCGAAGCCAATGTTCTGTCGCGGGGGCTGATCGGCTCGAAGGGGGACGACCTGTTTGTCGCCTCTCCGGTGTATAAACAGCATTTTTGTCTGAAAACCGGACGCTGTCTGGATGATGAGAACACCCGCATTCAAGCCTGGCCTGCCCGCATTGAAAATGGGCTGGTGGAAGTTCTCATTTAAGCGCTGATACCTGTTCAATATCAGCTCTTATTTAACCGTGTAATACAGGATGCCATGATCGATGACGACTTCAGCCTCTTCCCAAGCCTGCCAGGTAAAAACCACCTGCCCCTATTGCGGGGTAGGCTGCGGTGTCAGTGCTGAAGTCACTGATAACCGGCTGATTGCCGTCAGCGGTGATAAAAGCCACCCGGCCAATCTGGGGCGACTCTGCGTCAAGGGCTCTGCCCTGCATGAAACCACCGACCTTCAGGGGCGGTTGCTGGAACCACACATCAACGGGCAGCCGGTATCATGGGACCAGGCCATCGACAAAGTCGCCCGGGGATTTCAGGAAACGATAGCACAGTACGGCCCCGATTCCGTGGCATTTTATCTCTCCGGCCAGATTCTGACGGAAGACTACTACGTCGCTAATAAGCTGATGAAAGGCTTTATCGGCTCCGCTAATGTCGACACCAACTCTCGCCTCTGTATGTCCTCAGCGGTGGCTGCGCACAAGCGTGCGTTTGGTGCCGATCTGGTGCCCGGCTGCTATGAAGACCTGGAACTGACCGACCTGCTGATACTGGTCGGTTCAAATACCGCCTGGGCACACCCGGTGGTCTATCAGCGCATTGTGGCCGCTAAGAAAGCACGGCCGCAGATGAAGATCGTTGTCATCGACCCCCGTCATACGGCGACCTGCGACATTGCTGACCTGCATCTGCCACTCAAGCACGGCAGTGATGGCTATCTGTTTACCGGTCTGCTGAGCTATCTGGCGGTCAACGAAGCGCTGGATTCAAGCTTTATTAATCATCATACAGAGGGGTTTGACAATGCCCTGCAGGCGGCTAGTCAGTGCACCGGCAGCGTGGCAGAAGCCGCCCGGCTGTGTGGTCTGGATGAGACCGACCTTGAGTTGTTATACCACTGGTTCAGTACAACAGAGAAAGTCGTCACCCTGTTTTCACAGGGAATCAACCAGTCCTCATCCGGTGTTGATAAAGGCAATGCGATCATTAACTGCCATCTGGCCACCGGTAAGATTGGTAAACCCGGCGCAGCACCCTTCTCCATTACCGGGCAGCCCAATGCGATGGGAGGCCGGGAAGTAGGCGGCCTGGCAAATCAGTTGGCGGCACATATGGATTTCAGCGATCCGGCCAATATCGAACTGGTTGAAAACTTCTGGCAGGCTCCGCACATAGCCCGCCAGGAAGGGCTGAAAGCGGTGGATATGTTTCAGGCAGTCCATGATGGCAGGATCAAAGCGATCTGGATTATGGGCACCAACCCGGTGGTCAGTATGCCGGATGCAGACTTTATCCGTGATGCACTGCAACGCTGTGAACTGGTGGTGGTGTCCGACTGCGTGGAAAAAACCGATACAACCGCCTGTGCCGATGTTCTTCTGCCTGCCACCGGCTGGGCAGAGAAAGATGGCACCGTCACCAACTCCGAGCGCGTCATCTCACGTCAGAAAGGTTTCCTTAGACCGGCCGGTAACAGTCGTCATGACTGGCAGATCATCTGTTCGGTCGCCCAGGCGATGGGATACGCTGAAGGTTTCCCGTTCAGCTCTCCAGCGGAGATTTTTATTGAGCATGCGGCCTTGTCCGGAGTTGGGAACAACGGTAAACGCTTCTTTGATATCTCGGCACTGGCAGGGCTATCCGAGCGTCAGTATAACGAGATGACACCGGTACGCTGGCCTCAGGTTAAGGGGGCGCAGACCAATCCGGTCCGCTTCTTCAGTGATGGCAAGTTTAATACCCCCTCTGGCCGCGCCCGGATGCTGCCGGTCGAACCCAAAGCGCCCCTCAATCAGACATCCTCCCGCTACCCGATGGTGCTGAATACCGGCCGGATACGGGATCAGTGGCACACCATGACCCGCACCAGTAAAGCGATCCGTCTGCTGAATCACATTGATCAGCCGTTCGTCGATCTGTCGCCAGTCGATGCCCTGCAGTACGGCATCAGCAATAACGATCTGATCGAGATTAGCAATTCACTGGGACGTTGCGTGGTACGTGCTAAAGTGACAGACGGGCAGCCCGCCGGCTCACTGTTTATGCCGATTCACTGGACCGCACAGTTTACTTCGCGGGGCCGGGTGGACAGCCTGATCGCTTCAGTCTGTGACCCCATTGCCGGACAACCCGAGTCCAAACACTGTCCGGTCACTATCCGCAAACTGGAACCTCTCTGGCAAGGTATTCTGATTACCGATCAGGAGCTGACCGACCTGCCTTGCGAGTATTGGTGTAAGGTGCCGACACAAAAAGGGTTTCGCTATGAACTGGCGGGGCTAGAGCTGCCGGAAAACTGGCAGGACTGGCTCGGGAACCTTGTCGAGATCGGCGACGATAGAATCGAGCTGAATTCCAGTGCCGCTTTCCGGCTGGCCACGTTTGCCGATCAGCAACCGGAACTGCTGTTTTTCGCTTCCACCACAGCAGTGGAAAACAAATCCCTGCCAAACAGTGCCTGGCTGAGTAAGCAGTTTGATCAGACCATCGGCTCTGCCGCTCAACGGATGTCGCTGCTGGCCGGAAAGCCGGTGGATAACAATGATGACTGTGGTGCGGTCATCTGTAGTTGCTTTGAAGTAGGTGAAAATACTATTCGCCAGGCGATCAGTCAGGGGGCTGACAGCACCGATAAGCTGGCAGAAAAACTGAAGTGTGGCAGTAACTGTGGATCCTGTCTGCCAGAGATCAGAGCGTTGCTCACATAAGAACTTATCATAAGAACTTACATACATAAGAACTTATCCATGAGAGCTTACTCGTAAGTAGCTTACTGACTAAGTAGCTTAGTATAAGAGCGCTAAAACAGCGCTCTGACGAAGTCCAGATATCCGTTATCCCAGGCGACGCCTGCCCACACCACCCAGGTCATATTCAGCATCATAAACACAGCGGCGGAGCCCATATCTTTGGCCCGCCCGGCCAGTTCGTGATATTCCGGTCCCCAGCGATCCACCACCGCTTCTATCGCCGAGTTAACAATCTCAAACGCCAGCACCAGAAAACAGCATGACAACAGCAGTGCCAGCTGAAGGCCTGATTGCGCCAGCCAGAAAGCCGCGGGCAGCATAACCACTAATGCTGACACCTCATAGCGGAAAGCGGGCTCTTCCTTCCAGGCCGCGTTAATCCCCTGCATTGAATATTTCGTGGCAAAATAGAAACGTTTAATGCCGGTACGTTTGATCTGATGCATCTGAATAGCAACTTTTGGTTTGCGAAGCAGGCATTAAAACATGAAAATAATCACCAGACTATGGCCAGCGGGACACTGTAACAAAGATGCAAAAAACCACCGAATATCTGCGTCACCACCACGGTGGCGACGGTCATAAAGCCGCCGAAAAAACGGTTCAGAGTTTCGCCAGAAATCATGATCAGGGTTTTCGCAGATTCTGGCACGATCACTGTGATGAGCAGCTGTGCGAGCAGGCCGCCATTATCGATCTCGGTTGTGGCACAGGCCTGTGGCTTAACGAGCTGGCACAGCAGTATCCAAACGCTCGCCTGACAGGTTTCGAGCTGGCTCCCTATATGCTTGATCGCATGGAAGATCTGGCTGCCAATGTCAGTATTATCAGCGATGATCTCAACAACCCTGCCACCGAACTGCCTGAGCACTCGGTGGATATTGCCCTGGCAAACCTGTTGATACATGAACTGCACCAGCCGGTTACCCTGTTCTGTAAACTGCGCCGATGGCTGAAGCCCGGCGGGGTTTTTATCCTTTGCGATATGGTGCGCCAACCGCTGGCCGAATACCTGCATCACCAGTATGCCGATATTAACCTGGCAAACCAGACGCCAGAGTATGATGCCCTGGTAAATGCCTTTCAGCATTTTCAGGAACACAACCGCTATCACCCGGATGATATTATTACGCTGCTGCGGCAGTGTGGTTTTAAAATTGCGGCTTCTGAAACGTTTAAAAATGGCAGAGCGGTGCGAATAGCTGCAATATCAGTTTAAAAACAAACGGTTTGAATGCTATAGTTAGCCTCCCGCACAACCCGCTCAGACAGAGACAATTTAAAGCTGATTTAAGGGCTGGCTTAAGAACTCATTTAAGAGCTGACTTAAAAGTTACCGCCAATAACGGCCTCTGGCAAGCTGGTGCGTGGTCTACCATGGATGTATGAGTGATCTGCTGCCACTGCAGAAACGTAAGGAATAGTTCGTTTCTCTCAGGAAAATTAAAATATCCGATGCTTAATAATGAAGTAGATGAAAAGCTGAGTCATCTCAGTCTGGAACAGTTAAATAATCTGCTGGAAAAAGTTAAACAGAAAACCGCAGAAAAAAAACAGGCTATTAAAGCAGCCAGTAAAGCGCCGCCCCGTACCCAAAATGATATTCAGAAACTTGCTGAGCTTCAGGGACTTGATCTGAGTGGGCTGATGCGGGAAATATCCAAACGACACCCGTAAACCATAATCTGACCCTATCAATGATCGCTGACAAAAAAAACACCGCTCCATTAAACCGCACCTTCACCGTCGCACCGATGATGGAGTGGACCGACAGACACTGCCGTTATTTTCACCGGCTTATCAGTCACAACGCTGTTCTCTATACCGAGATGGTGACCACCGGCGCGCTGATCCATGGCGACCGCGAACGTTTTCTGCAATACAACCAGGCAGAGCACCCGCTGGCGCTGCAACTTGGCGGCAGTAATCCCGATGATCTGACCACCTGTAGCCGCATGGCCGAAGATTTCGGCTATGACGAGGTTAACCTCAATGTGGGTTGCCCCAGCGACCGGGTACAGAACAATATGATCGGCGCCTGCCTGATGGCTCACCCCGGTCTGGTGGCTGAATGTCTGGAGAAGATGCAATCCGCTGTCGGTATTCCCGTGACCATCAAACATCGTCTGGGTATCGACGATATGGACAGCTACGAAGAGCTTCATCAATTCGTATCAATTGTCCGGGAATCCGGCTGTAAGACCTTTATAATCCATGCCAGAAAAGCGATACTTCAGGGATTAAGCCCTAAAGAAAACCGGGATATCCCACCGCTTAAATATGACTGGGTCTACCAGATAAAGCAGGCCTTTCCTGAACTGGAGATCCTGATCAATGGTGGCATCAAAACACTGGATGAAACCAAAGCGCATCTGCAATATGTCGATGGTGTCATGATCGGCCGGGAAGCCTACCACAACCCTTATATGATGGCTGAAGTGGACAAACTCTATAATCCGGACGCCGGTGTTAAAACCCGATTACAGATTATTGAGCAGATGTATCCCTATATTGAAGATCAGCTCAGCCGAGGCTGTTATCTGGGTCATATTACCCGTCACCTGCTGGGGCTGTTTCACGGCCAGCCAGGCGGACGTCAGTTCCGCCGCTATCTCAGTGAAAATGCCCACAAAGCGGGTGCCGATGTCGACGTTTTGAAACAGGCGGTTGCCAGAGTAGCCGCGTTCTAAAAGATTAAAGGAATGTAAAGTATGGAAAGTCAGCTGGATCAGCTCAAAAAAATGACCACAATCGTTGCCGACACCGGCGACATCAATGCGATCCGTGACCTGAAACCGGTTGATGCGACCACCAACCCCTCCCTGCTGCTTAAAGCCAGCCAGGATCCGGCCTACCGCCCCTATCTTGAGCAGGCAAAAAGCTGGGCGTTAAGTCTGGGTGGCAGCGATGCGGAACAACTGGCTAACATGACCGATAAACTGGCGGTGCTGGCGGGTTGCGAGATACTCTCACTGGTTCCGGGACGGATCTCCACCGAAGTCGATGCACGGCTCTCCTTTGATACTCAGGCAACCATAGCAAAAGCCAGAAAACTGATCGGGCTGTATAACGAAGCCGGTATCAGTAATGACCGGGTACTGATCAAGATCGCCTCCACCTGGGAGGGAATCGAAGCGGCCCGTCAGTTGGAAAAAGAGGGTATCAACTGCAATCTGACACTGCTGTTTGGTTTCGCTCAGGCAGTTGCCTGTGCCGATGCCGGAGTATTTCTGATCTCACCTTTTGTCGGACGTATCCTTGACTGGCATAAAGCCAACAGCCCTGAAGGCACTGAATTGAGCGGTCCGAAAGATCCCGGCGTTCAGTCTGTCAGCCGTATCTACAACTACTACAAGCAGCACGGCTATAACACTGTGGTGATGGGTGCCAGCTTCCGGAACAGCGAAGAGATTCGCCAACTGGCAGGTTGTGACAGACTGACCATCAGCCCGGCACTGATCTCTGAGCTGGCAGAAACCAAACTGCCGCTGGATCAGAAACTGTTTGTCGGCGCGCCTCTGTGCAATGAACCAAAGCTTGAGAACAGCGAAGCGGCATTTCGCTGGGCGATGAACGAAGACGCGATGGCCACCGAAAAACTGGCTGAAGGTATTCGCAGCTTCGCCGCCGATCAGGTGAAACTTGAACAACTGCTAAGTCAGTTGTAAACGGCAACCGCATAACCAAAAAAGCGCATCCGGATGGATGCGCTTTTTTGGTAACGGGTGAACGGTATTACAGCCCGCCCACCAGGGTGTATTTGATCTCCAGATAGTCATCCATACCGTACTTGGAGCCTTCACGGCCGGTGCCCGACTCCTTAACGCCACCAAACGGCGCGACCTCGGTTGACAAAATACCGTCATTAACCGCAACCATGCCGTACTCCAATGCTTCAGACACGCGGAACACGCGGGCATAATCACGGGTAAAGAAGTACGCCGCCAGACCAAACTCTGTATCGTTTGCGATCTGCACTGCTTCCTCTTCAGTATCAAAGCGGAACAACGGTGCAACCGGGCCGAATATCTCTTCATGGGCCAGACGCATATCCCCGGTGATATCAGCAACAATGGTCGGTTCGAAGAAGTTACCGCCCAGTTCATGTGGTTTACCACCGGCAATAATACGGGCGCCTTTAGCCACGGCATCGTCAACCATTGCCGTCACTTTTTCCAGCGCAGCCCGGTTGATCAGCGGCCCCTGCTGGAACTCACCTTCCGAACAGTTGCCTACCTGCAGCTTGGCCACCTCGGCCGCATAGCGCTGGGCAAACTCTTCATAGATGCCACTCTGAATCAGCAAACGGTTAGCACACACGCAGGTCTGACCTGAGTTGCGGTATTTAGACGCAATCGCCGCCGGAATCGCTTTATCCAGATCGGCATCATCAAAGATAATCAGCGGTGCGTTACCACCCAGTTCCATCGAGGTTTTCTTCACCGTGTCGGCACACTGACGCATCAGCTGTTTACCCACTGGCGTTGAACCCGTGAAGGAGAGCTTACGCACCACTGAACTATCGGTGAGAGTTTTGCCCACTTCGATTGGACGCTTAGTGGTGACAACGTTGATGACGCCCGACGGAATACCGGCACGATCGGCCAGTTCCATCAGCGCCAGAGCAGACAACGGGGTATCTTCCGCAGGCTTGATAATCATGGTGCAGCCCACCGCCAGCGCCGGAGCACATTTTCGGGTAATCATCGCATTGGGGAAGTTCCAGGGAGTGATAGCCGCTGTCACGCCGATGGGCTCTTTGGTGACGATGATACGCTTATCTGCCGCATGGGACGGAATAACATCACCGTAGGCCCGTTTGCCCTCTTCTGCATACCATTCGATAAATGACGCGCCATACAGCACCTCACCGGCAGATTCGGCGATTGGTTTCCCCTGCTCTGCCGTCATCAGTATGGCAAGATCATCTTTGTTGGCCACGATCAGTTCAAACCACTTACGCAGCAACACTGAACGCTCTTTAGCCGTTTTCTTTTTCCAGCTTTTAAAAGCCACATCAGCGGCAGCAATAGCGGCCTGGGTTTCTTCCGCCCCCAGATCAGGCACCGTGGCGATCTGTTCGCCGGTAGCCGGATTCAATACCGGATTGGTTTCGCCGTTCAGCGCATCAATCCACTGACCGTTTACATACGCTTGTTGTTTCAACAGAGAGGGATCTTTCAGGGTAATCATGTGCAACTCCAAAAACAGCATTACCGCCTGCCTTATTCAAACGGGCGATAACTATTCAGTAGAACTTTTTAGTAGCGCTTTTTTAGTAGAACTTTTTAGTAGAACTAAATTTAGCAGAACTTTTTAATAAAACTTTTCAGCAGAGCTTTTTAGCTGAGCTTTTTAGCTGAGCTTTTTGGCCGGACATTTAATCCGGACTTTTTGTAACTATTTTTTGCAGGTGCTATGCCTGCAGCAGGTTACTGCCCTGTCAGGCAATAACCTTCCCGGCTTTCAATTGTGCGATATCCGCTTCACTCAGCCCCAGAGCAGAGAGTATCTGATCGGTGTGCTGACCCAGAGCGGGCGGCGCTGCGCTATACTCAATCGGAGTGTGCGAAAACTTCACCGGACTCGCAACACCCGGCACATTTCCGCCCCCCGGGAGAGGCAGCTCGATCTGCATCTGCCGGTGTTTTACCTGCGGATCATCAAACACTTTATCCAGTGAATTGATCGGGCCGCATGGCACTCTCTGCAGTCCCAGATTCTCCAGCCACCAGTCACTGCTGTGGCTGCGCATCAGCTCTGCCACCAACGGTGTCAGCGCTGAGCGGTTTTCAACCCGCAAAGCATTCGTGGCAAAGGCCGGGTTATCAGCCAGCTCCGGAGCGCCGGCGAGAGCACAGAAACGCGCAAACTGAGTATCATTACCTACCGCCAGAATAATATGACCATCTGCGGTAGGAAACGCCTCATAAGGAACGATATTCGGGTGGGCATTACCCAGACGCACCGGAGGTTTACCACCCACCAGATAATTCATCGCCTGATTTGCCAGGGTTGCGACCTGTACATCCAGCAGCGCCATATCAATATACTGGCCGATACCACTCTCATTTCGATGCAGCAGCGCCGCCTGAATTGCATTGCAGGCATACAGACCCGTCATAACATCCACCAGAGCGACACCCACTTTCATCGGCTGACCATCCGCATCACCGGTAACGCTCATCAGGCCACCCATCGCCTGAATCATAAAGTCATATCCGGCACGCTCCGCATAGGGACCGTCCTGACCGAAGCCGGTAACTGAACAGTAGATCAGACCGGGATTAACCGCTTTCAGACTGTCATAATCGAGACCGTATTTTTTCAGTCCACCGACTTTATAGTTCTCAATAACAACATCGACTTCAGCCGCCAGACGCTTTATCAGCGCCTGCCCCTCTGGGGTAGTCATATCAATTGCAATCGAGTGTTTACCCCGGTTCGCCGCATGAAAATACGCTGCGTCCGTGGGATTACCATCCTGGTCCTTAACAAACGGAGGCCCCCAGCCACGGGTATCATCACCGCAGCCCGGACGCTCCACCTTAATCACTTCGGCACCGAAATCCGCCAGCATCTGGCCAGCCCAGGGGCCCGCCAGAATACGGCTGAGATCAAGTACTTTGATATGACTCAGCGCGCCAGCCATCAGAAGAACGCCTGAATGCCTGTCATTGCTCGTCCCAGAATCAGGGCATGAATATCATGGGTGCCTTCATAGGTATTCACCGCCTCAAGGTTCATCACATGACGAATAACACCAAACTCATCAGAGATACCGTTACCACCGTGCATATCACGGGCAACACGGGCGATATCCAGCGACTTACCACAGTTGTTGCGCTTCATCAGCGAGATCAGCTCGACCGGGCAACGATCGTCATCCATCAGACGCCCCATCTGCAGACAGCCTTGCAGCCCCAGAGAGATCTCAGTCTGCATATCCGCCAGTTTCTTCTGAATCAGCTGATTAGCCGCCAGCGGACGCTGGAACTGAATCCGGTCAAGGGTGTACTGACGGGCCGCAGTCCAGCAGAATTCAGCCGCACCCAGCGCGCCCCAGGCGATACCGTAACGGGCTTTGTTAAGGCAACCAAAAGGACCAGCCAGTCCTTCAACACCCGGCAACAGGTTTTCATCAGGAACGAATACATCTTCCATCACGATCTCACCGGTCACGGAGGCACGCAGAGAGAACTTACCTTCGATCTTCGGCGCACTCAGTCCAGGCATCCCTTTTTCCAGTACGAAACCGCGGACCACACCGTCCAGTTTCGCCCAGACGACAAAGACGTCAGCGACCGGAGAGTTGGTTATCCACATCTTCGCGCCTTTGACGATATAACCGCCATCCACTTTGGTCGCGCGGGTTTTCATATTGTTTGGATCAGAGCCAACATCCGGTTCAGTCAGACCGAAACAGCCGATCCACTCACCGGAGGCCAGTTTAGGCAGATATTTCATCCGCTGCTCTTCGGTGCCGTAAGCGTAGATCGGATGCATCACCAGAGAGGACTGCACAGACATTGCCGAACGGTAACCACTGTCTACCCGCTCAACTTCACGGGCAACCAGGCCGTAACACACATAATTAACTTCTGAACCGCCATACTGCTCTGGCAGCGTTGATCCCAGCAAGCCGAGTTCTCCCAGCTCCTGCATAATCTCTGTGTGGAATATCTCGTTGCGATTTGCTTCCGTAACCCGCGGCAGCAGCTGCCCCTGACAGTAATCACGAGCGGCATCGCGTACCATCCGCTCCTCTTCGGTCAGTTGAGTTTCAAGGGAAAACGGATCTTCCCAGTTAAATGCAGGCTTTGTAGAAGATTTGCTCATGGAACACGCCTCTTGCTTCTCGTTAGTTGCAGCCACCGCCTTTGACAGCGATTTCCACCAGTTATAATTGGAATGATAGCAGCATATTGTTCATTATTTTTTACAAAATCAAGCCCCGAAAACCACTATGGTGATATCGATTTTGTCCTGATACTGATACTACCGCTCACGGTTGTCAGCGGTATATGCCCCAACCGGGGGAGGCTTGAAAATCATCAATAAACATCACTAACCGGCTTTCAGTATAGTTGCATATCAGAAAGCTAAGGTGATCCGTTACTCGCCTGAAATACCTGCCTGACACGCTTTATCTTCAGTATCAGCGTCCGGTGTTGTGTTAAAAAAACTGCCCACAGCAACTAATCCTCTGCTGCGTTTTTATACATAGATCTGATATCGTCCGATCTGCTAGGATGAGCCTATACCGACCATAGAGGATAGAATGTGCGCCAGACACTGATCCGAACGCTTTTCCTGATTAGCGGCATCTTTTTCGTTCTGTTAGGGATAATAGGGCTGTTACTGCCGCTGGTTCCAACCACCCCTTTTTTGCTCGTTGCCACGTTCTGTTTTTCCCGCAGTTCAGAACGTTTACACCAGTACCTGCTCAACAATCGCTGGTTTGGACACTATATTCGTAACTGGGAGGAACACGGTATCATCCCGCTGAAAGCGAAACTGTTTGCCAGCAGCATGATGCTGATCATGATCAGTTACCCTCTTCTGTTCATGAGTTTCCATTACGGTGTGAAAGCGCTGGCCGCAGCTACCGTTATATTTGCCCTCTGGTATGTCTGGAGCAAACCATCAACACGCCCGCTACCCGCGGATAAAGAATCAGAGTCCACGCTTAAGTAATCCCTCGGCCATTCTTATGTACAACTGATCACAAAACAGCCTGTATTAATTTAATTCAATAATTTGTGATTTTATATCAATTTACCTCATAGTAATTCAACACCATAATCCATCTCTCTTTCCGGGCAGGTTTATGCCCCGCTGCACAGCTCATCAGAGCAGTTCAGCAAGAGCTACTCAAAAACTATCAACAGGAGAAGATGGTGAAAACACATATTCCGGGCTTTCCCCGTATCGGCGCACAGCGCGAACTGAAATTCGCTCTGGAGAATTATTGGCATGGAAAATCCAGCCGCAATGAGCTGGTTGATATGGCAAAAGCTCTGCGAATGCAAAACTGGAATATACAGGCCGAAAGCGGCATGGATTTCGTCACCGTCAATGACTTCTCCCTGTATGATCAGGTGCTCGATCACTCTGTACTGCTGGGGGTAGTGCCACAGCGTTTCAGCGATGGCAGCTGCGACAGTTTTGATAATTATTTCCGCATGGCCAGGGGTCGTGCGCCTTCCGGTAGCGCAACCCGGGCCTGTGAGATGACGAAATGGTTTGATACCAATTATCATTATCTGGTGCCCGAGCTGTCGGTCAGTCAGCAGTTTATTCTCAACCCGGAAAAGCTCCTGGCAGAAATCGCCGAGGCGCAGCAGCTGGGACATGAGGTTAAGCCGGTAATCCCGGGCCCGATAACCTATCTGTGGCTGGCCAAATGTGCCGCAGAGGAGTTTGATAAACTCACATTGCTGCCAGCTCTGTTGGACAGCTATAAAGGCCTGTTAAAACTTCTGGCGCGGAAAAATATCAACTGGGTGCAGATCGATGAACCTGCGCTGGTGCTGGAGTTATCGCCTAAATGGCAGGAAGCGTATCGGGAGGCATATCAGACACTGAGCACCTGCGGTACCGGGCTAAAACTGTTGCTGACCACCTATTTTGGTGCACTGGACACGAACCTCGACCTTACTGCATATCTGCCCGTAGACGGCTTCCATCTGGATGCCGTGCGCGGTGGAGATGAGTTTATTCGTTTCAACGAGCGACTGCGGTCCGACCAGGTGTTATCAGTCGGTGCGATTGATGGCCGTAATATCTGGAAAACCGATATCAGCGCCGTAGCCGAACGCCTTAAATCAGTAGCTATTCAGCGTGGTGAAAACCTGTGGTTATCCACCAGCTGTTCACTGTTGCATGTCCCCGTGGATCTGGAACAGGAAACCGGTTTTGACTCTGAGCTGTACAGCTGGCTGGCATTCGCGCGACAGAAACTGGCTGAGATCACGTTGCTTAAACAGACACTGCAGGGAGAAAGCAGCGATCAGTTAGCCACCAATCTGCGGGATGTCACCGCCCGGACGCAATCCCAGCGGGTGCACCGTATCGAAGTCAAACGGCGGGTTAACGGACTGATGCCACAAGATGGTGACCGTGGTCTGCCCTATGCAGAGCGTGCCATCAGGCAGCAGCAAAAGCTGCTGCTGCCAGCGTTCCCGACCACCACTATCGGCTCTTTTCCACAAACCACCGATATCCGCTCAGTCCGGGCCCGCTTCCGTCGTGGCGAACTGGATGAAATCACCTATACCACTATGATGCAGGCTGAGATTAAAGACTGTATCGAACGGCAGGAGCGCTATGGACTGGATATGCTGGTGCATGGTGAACCGGAACGTAACGACATGGTTGAATACTTCGGCGAACAGCTGGAAGGCTATACCACCAGCCAGCTGGGCTGGGTGCAGTCCTACGGCTCCCGCTGTGTTAAACCACCGATTATCTATGGCGATATTCTGCGCAGAGCAGCGATGACTGTCAGCTGGAGCCGTTATGCACAGTCACTCAGCGATAAGCCGGTTAAAGGGATGCTGACAGGTCCGGTCACCATGCTGCAATGGGCATTTGTGCGGGACGATCAGCCGCGCTCTGAAACCTGTCTGCAGATCGCCCTCGCTCTGCGGGATGAAGTCGTTGATCTTGAGCAGGCAGGCATCGCTGCGATCCAGATTGATGAACCGGCCATTCGTGAAGGTCTGCCGCTGAAGCAGTCCGAGTGGGATTTTTATCTGCAGTGGGCGGTCTATGCATTCCGCGTTTCCGCCAGTGGCGTGCAGCCGGAAACCCAGATCCACACCCACATGTGTTATGCCGAGTTCAATGACATCATTCAGGCCATTGCCGACATGGATGCCGATGTAATCACCATTGAAACCAGTCGTTCCAATATGGAGCTGCTGGAGGTCTTTACTGAGTTCAGATACCCCAACGAGATCGGCCCCGGCGTGTATGATATTCACAGTCCGAATACACCAACCGTGGAGCAGATTCAGGCGCTGATTGAAAAAGCCGCCACGCTGATTCCGGCCGAACGGCTCTGGATCAATCCTGACTGTGGTCTGAAAACCCGTGGCTGGGATGAGGTAGCCACCAGTCTGATCAATATGGTCGCGGCCGCTAAAATTCTGCGGGAGCAGAGACTGGCGGCATAATCATCCGCCTGTAAGCAACCGACACACACAAAAGGCTGGGAAGCAATTCCCGGCCTTTTCTGTTTCACATCATCACAATCATCTGATATTAATCTGATACGGTGAGTAAACGCGGGAAATGGAGAGGCTGTGACTGAACTCGGTGAAAACATATGGATTTTTGAAGGGGCTGCAGTGCCTTTTTTTACGCTGCCCTACACGACACGCATGACCGTGGTCAGACTACCGGATAATGAGCTCTGGATTCACAGTCCGATCGCCCTCACAGATGAACTGATCCGTCAGATTGACCAGCTCGGTACGGTTAAATATCTGATTTCACCCAACCATCTGCACCACCTTTTTATTCAGGCGTGGCAACAGCACTATCAGGACGCACTGACCTTTGGGACAAAAGGCGTGCAACAGAAGCGCCCTGACATCTGTTTTGATGGTGTGTTTACCCCATTGTTTAATGCCCCCTGGTCAGAGCATATCGCACAGCTCTTGTTTACGGGTTCTCCGGCCATGGAAGAGTGTGTATTCTTCCATAAAACCTCTGAAACACTGATCGTTACTGATCTGATCGAAAACTTTGCCCCCGATTCTTTCACACCACTGAAACGATGTGTGGCCGGAATGGCAGGAATCCTGGCGCCGGATGGCAAAATGCCGCTGGACTGGCGGCTAAGCTTTATGTTCAGCAAAGCAGAAGCGAAGCGACATCTGCAAAACATATTACACTGGCACCCGAAAAAGATCGTTATGGCCCACGGAGAGATAATTAACAGCCAGGCGGAACTGTTTTTAAAGCGATCTTTCAACTGGCTGAATATCAACTGAGCCTGTCAGGACGTCACCGTCGCACAAAAAAACTTATCTGGAGTATAAGCCATTGCCACACTGTATCGTTGAATATTCAGAAACTCTCAGGTCCCGGCTAAGTCCATCGGAGCTGGTGCAAAGCGTTTATGAGAGCGCGCTGAAATCTGATCTGTTTGAGGGACCTGATATTAAAACCCGCGCACTGGCATTCCAGGACTTCCTCACAGGTGCAGAGCCTGCTGATTTTATTCACGTAACAATACGAATATTGAGCGGAAGAACTGATGAACAAAAACAGAGTTTAACCTCTGCAGTGCTGACCGGGTTAACTGATCTGAGTCCGGCAGGTGTATCACTCACGGTTGAAGTTGCTGACATTCATCGTAACAGTTATGCCAAACTGCCTGACTGACACTGTCAGACTCTGATGAGCCTGACAGTCCGGTATGTTTGCAGGTCAGGCGGAGGCGACGCTGTCGGTAATCTCCGTTTCTGTTTTTAAGTCAACCGAATAAAAACAGATCGTTGCCGAATTATTTTTAGCCGCATACATCGCACAGTCAGCGGCAGCGATCAGGTCAACCCGGTTAGCGCCATCCGTTGGATAAAATGCCACACCAATACTGTTGGTAACCTGAAGTTCAGTGCCTGCGAGCTTTATCGGATCTTTCAGACAGTCTGTCAGTTTATTCGCGATAACCAGAATATCTTCGGTCCCCGGATTATCGGGCACCAGAAGGGCAAACTCATCACCTCCCAGGCGAGCCAGGGTATCACTGTCCCGTAACACGCTACTAAAGCGGCGACTGACCTCCGCCAATAGCTGATCACCGACATCATGCCCCAGAGAATCGTTCACCGCTTTAAAGCCATTAAGATCCATATACAGCAACCCTGCTGAACTGTAATTCCGACGACACTGCGCAAGCGTATGCTCCACTCTGTCAATAAACAGCCGTCGGTTTGGCAGTCCGGTCAGCGAGTCATAAAAAGCAAAACGTTTCAGCTCAGCATTGGCCTGTTTCAATTCATCGGTACGCACACTGACCAGCCGGCTCAGTCTTTCATGATAACCAAACGCTGACAGGACAATGAGTACCGACAGAGAGCCAAACAGAACCTCTGCAATCAGAAAAGTCAGGGTGTCGCCGACCTGAAGTGCAGTCACCTTTTGAGCACTGACATGCATATTAAAGGTCCATTTATGATTCGCGAACCCCATCTCAAACGTATGACTCAACCCCTCCCCTGCAGCGATCCTGGTCATAAGATCCGCACGGCCAAGCACGGCGTCCGACGGATTATCATTTTCGTAAACATAGAGGTCGATATAATCCAGTCGTTGATCGGTCTTAGTATTACTGAGGATTTCAGACACCAGAAAGACCCCGACGACAAAACCTCTGAGCGACTCATGTCCTCCGATCGAGTTCTCCCCCGGATTGACCTGCTGAAATACCGGAGAGAATATAAGAAACCCGGGTTCATCCTTCTCTGCCTGCACCAGCTGAATAATATCGGTCGCAGTATCTTCCCGGGTCGCTTTGGCCAGCAACATACTCTGCTTTCGGGCAGCATTGGAAAAAACGTTAAAGCCTAATGCCGGAAGATTCTCTTGTAACGGTTGAATATACTCAACCACCACCAGCGGATCAGTCGGTAGCAGAGGAGCCCCTTTTATCTTAAATTCAGGGTGCACCTCCGCCTGAGCGTGCCGTTCAAATGCAGCGACCTCATCCTGCCCGATCACAATATTCCATGAGATTGCCGTGACTCCGGGAAGATTAGCAAGATAGGGACCGGTATACCTGATAAACTCCTCCTGATTAATCTCTTCTGTCTGCGCCAGACTACGTCCCAGAACATCCAGAGCACCGATATAGTCAGTCATATGCTGTTTCAGAATATTTTCGATTGCTTCAGATTTCAGTAAGAAATCATTTTCAGTCTTCGCCACCACAGAATCTTCAATATATTGCTGCGCCACCTGAAATGCAGTAATCAGGGTAAACAGAGGGATCGATAACGACTTCATCAGGCGTAGCCAGGTGGCCCGATCCGGTTGTCGAACAAACATAGCCAACATAAGAGGCGTTAACAGAATGACGCCTAAAAAGTCCCCTATCCACCAGATCAGTACATTATTCCAGTAGATATGTGCTGCGGCATTCACACTTTGACCAAAGCTCAGCGCAGCATTACCCACCATCGCGCTTATGAGACAGCAAAGAAAGGCTGTACCGATAAATCCCGCCACATGTGAATATGAAGGAGCATCGAGAATATTGATTCGCCGGAATTTCAGAATTTTGTAATTAACAAAGGCCTGAACCACAGAACCAAACGCAATAACCCCTGAGGTCAGAATGATCGGGAGGCCCAGTTCACCATTGTGCGCAAAATAGTTGCCTGAATTAAAGAGTACAGAGCCAACAAAGATGGCGGGCAGGAAACCTTGACCGAAGATCAGGCACCCCGCCAGTGCTACACCAGCCGAGGGCCATAATGAAACGATCTGCGCCTGGGGACTAAAGCTGGAGAAAAAGAATGCGAGTCCAACATAGAGCAGAAAAAAAACAAGATAAGCGGTTTTGCCTATCGGATTCAATTGAACGTTCAAATGTTCACGATGCTCCATACAGCGAGGGGACAAGCAGATAACACGATGACACTCTACAGTGAGTCTGGCAAGCAGATCCCGCGTATTCTACACAATACAGGCGCCCAAAATGAGTACCTGAAAGAAGTATTTCCCGCTTATTTAGATGAAACAGGATCACTCTGCCGCAAGATCGAAGCCTGGAATGGCCGTACGGCCCGGAGCGTAACTAACGTTCTTCTCACTGAACGCTGAAGACGCTCTTAATCTGATTCCCTCTTTACACAACAGACTATACAGTCGGTATATGACACCAGGCCGGGGCTTTCGCCCCGGCCTTTGTTGCTTAAAGTACTCCGTCTCTCTGCAGCTGATGCACCATCGCCGAAGTGAGCGCTGTACCACCGATTCCCCAGTCGCCCTCTTTCACCTCTTCAATTTTCACCCAGGTTACTCCGCGCATATTTTCACCCTCGATAGATACCATGGTGTCGGTGAGTTTGCTGATGATCTCGACTTTCTCTTCGTCGCTGAATACATTTTCAATCAGATTTACAGTAATAAGTGGCATGATCGTTCTCCGTTTTTTTATTTGAGTATCAGAATGAACTAATCTGATATAGGTAGATTAAGCCTTCAGGATGAATCTGACTGCTTCTCAGACTGTAGTAACCCACTACGTAATCTGTAGTAACCCACTACAGAATCCGATGCAGCTAAAAAATCCCGCCAACGTTGCTGAACAGCAAGACAGTAAAAGGTGTAGTTATGGAATATGGTCAGTTTTGTCCGATCGCTAAGGCGCTGGAGTTACTGGGGGAAAAGTGGACCCTGCTGTTGCTACGCGAACTGCATATGGGCGCCTCCCGTTTTAATGAGTTTCAGCGGGGGTTATCTCTTATCTCACCGACCATTCTCACTAAACGACTCAACGAGTTAGCTGATGCTGAGCTGATCCTGCGGAAAAAGATCCCCGGACAGCGGGGTTATGAGTACGTTCTCACCCAGGCGGGCAGAGAAACCCTGCCCCTGCTGCAAACCGTTGGGGAATGGGGAATGCGTTGGGCCAGAGGGGATATACGGGATTCAGATCTTGATGTTGAACTCTTGATGCTTTATCTCCAGCGTTGCATCAAAACCGAGATGCTTCCCGGAGACCAGTCCGTCATTCAGTTTAAATTTACCGACCTGAACACTCTTAATAACTGGTGGCTGCTGGTAAAAGGCTGCAATGTTGATATCTGTCTGGAGAATCCGGGTAAAGATGTGGATATCTATCTGACTACCGATTTGAGGACGATGGTCAACTGCTGGATGGGGGATGAAACTTACAAACAGGCAATTGTAGAAAAACGGATGATGTTGGTTGGCCCTTCGGCCCTGACCCGCAATATCCAGAACTGGATATGCGACAGTATCTTTGCAGGGATCCCCCCGGCCAGTCAGATATAAAACCGGATAATGATCTGCAACAGACGGCGATGACTCCCGCTGCTTCTTTTCATGTAAGACCCCGACTGCGTTAGCAATACACTGTGACGTTACGATCATACAGATAACACAGATTAACCGACTGCCCATGATAGCAACACGCCTTCCTAAGTATCGGGAACGAGCGAATTTACTTTGTAATATCCAGGCATTTTGCCGCTAAGATAGCCTCTCAGCGCCATTAAGGAGGTTATAAAATCCAGCAACCGCAGATATTCATCCGCCTGTTCAACTCGCCTGGTTAAAGCTTTTGTTATACTCCTTGTTAAATCATTAACTCAGCCTCGATGACTGCTCCGATACTGGTTTTCATCCGTATCGATATAAAGTCAGAATGAAACCAGCAATGTTAAACAATGGAGAAAGCTATCAGTTATAAATTACCCACCTGTACCACCAATAAAGAGGGCGCTGAACGTCGTGTCGGCTTTGAACTGGAGTTTTCCGGGTTAACCCTGCGGCAAACCTCCGACATTATAATCAGGACTCTGGGTGGAACCCTGCAATCTGAAACCGCAGCAGAACATAAGCTTCGAGCAGAGGGACTGGGCGACTTTAATATTGAACTGGACTGGAACTACCTGAAGCAAAAAGCGGCAACTCCCGGTCAGCACCCGCCTGAATTACTCGATCTGCTCAGTGATGCTGCCAGCTTACTTGTACCGGTTGAGGTAGTCTGTCCACCCATTGCACTCTCACAGTTAGATCAACTTGATGAGTTAGTGATTCAACTGCGAAAAGCCGGTGCTATCGGTACTGAAGAGTCAATGATTGCCGCGTATGGTGTGCATATTAATAGCGAAATACCCAGCTTAGATGCCGCTACACTGTTTAATTATCTGAGAGCCTTTTCACTCTTGCAGTGGTGGCTTGTTGAGGCCCACGAGGTTAATACAACCCGTAAAATCAGCCCCTATATCGATCTTTATCCGGAAAAATATATCAAGCAGCTGCTATCTCGAACAAACCCGGATATGGAGACGATCTTCAGCGATTACCTTGAATATAACCCCTCCCGCAACCGGGCACTGGATCTGTTACCACTATTGGCAGAGATTGATGAGCACAGGGTTCGTGGCTGCATCGACGACCCTAAAATTAAAGCCCGGCCCACCTTCCATTACCGCATGCCCAATTGCAACATTGAGCATGATAACTGGTCTTTAGCGCAGTCATGGAATATCTGGTGGGTGGTGGAACAGCTGGCCAGCCGACCGGATCACCTGAACGAACTGAGTGCAGCGTTTCTGGCGGCAGAGCAGCCGCTGCTCGGTGTCAGCCGTAAACTGTGGACAGAGTATATCGATCAATGGCTAAAAAACCACGCATTGGCGTAACCGGAACGGCGAAGTTCTGGTCTCCCGGCTGGTGGTGCGCAGCACTGGCCCTGCGACTGGCGGGAGGGATTCCCGAGCGAATCAGCGTGCGCCATGCGGCCAGTGGTAAACCGCTGGATGGCCTGTTGATTGGGGGTGGCGATGATATCAGCCCAGAGCATTATCAGGGCGATATTGATAAGCCGGTCAAAAGCGATCCGGCGCGGGATGAGCTGGAGATCCACTGGGTAAAGACAGCGCTGGATAACGACATCCCGCTGATGGGCATCTGCCGGGGGGCGCAACTGATCAATGTTGTCTTAGGTGGAACTCTGCACCCGGATATACGCTCAATCAGGCAGCACACCTATAACCGATCCGGACTGCTGCCAACCAAACAGGTGAAAATAACCGCCGAGTCAAAACTGGCAGGCATCTTCAAAAAGGTTCACCTCAGGGTTAACAGTCTGCATCACCAGGCGATAAAATCCACCGGCAAAGGGCTAAAGATTGTTGGACGGGATCTGGATGATATCACTCAGGCGGTCGAGTCTGAGCAGCATAAAATCATTGCGGTGCAGTGGCACCCGGAATATCTTATCTATCTGCCATCACAGTTTTCTCTGTTTCGCTGGCTGATAAAAAATACTCGCTAAAGCCAGACTATCCCCGCTGCTGCATCCATTTTTTCGCTGTTGCATTGTTCACAGAAAGAACTCAGCCTGCTCTGGAGTCTGATACTTTTACTGCCAGACTATGCCATTGTGCGGTACTGCAAAATCAGCGCGATAATATCGTGATCACTGGACACAGCCTCCAGCGCATCGTTCATCGTCCGACGCTGGGGTAGTGATATATTAAACTTATCACGTAAAACCTGATTGACCTGCTCATCTGAGTCAGGATCAAACGTCTTTCCGGCAAAATTACATATTCGTTGCAGTGTAAACGCTCGGGTCGCCATGAATATAATATCCAGTCTTATGGGTGATATAGGTAGTATGGTTCTGTAGGGTAATGATATTCGCCTTATTACCGGCAAACTATTTTCCGGTAAACTCTGTCAGCAACGAACAAACGACGGTGTTATAAAAAATCTGAAGCGGATAAAACAGGCGCTATATAAACAGGTATAAAGGTGACTGCGCTCTGTATGACTGAGCGCGGCTTAGTTTATCTGCTAACGAAATTACTTGTCCTGAGGCTTGCCTAATACGATATGACGCGGACCACCATTATTTTCACGTCCGGAAACACCTTTCTCTATTTTCTGAATCTCGCCACCAGCCTTGAGGAAGGCGGCAGTCTGTTCTGCAATTGAATCATGAGTCTGACTTGCCGCTGCTTTTTTAGATTTAACTGACATAAACAAAACTCCGTTTGAGTGGTGGCAGTAAATTATATCATTTTCCAAGCCTCTCCGGGAGATATTTACACCAAAGAGCAGGGTTCAGTAATAAATAACCAGCTTTACCCTGACACCCCTTCTTTAAATCAGCGAAATACTACATCGGTGATAAACAGAAAATATTGCGAAAACTACAGTGTATCTGAACACAAATAGTTAAGAAAAGCGGGCTTAAATACCCCCCTCTTAAATACATTCTATTAAATACCCTCTGTGAACAGACGTGCTAATGATTAAACCTGATACTCTTCTGCGCATAATAGGCGATCAGGCCGATAGCCAGCCCCCAGAACGCACTGCTGATGCCCAGCAGATTTAACCCCGACGCGGTGACTAAGAAGGTCAGCAGTGCGGCTTCCCTGTCAGACGGTTCAGCCAGTGCAGCAGACAGACTGTTACCGATGGTACTCAACAGTGCCAGTCCCGCTATCGCCATCACCAGTGCTGCTGGAAAAGCGGCAAACAGCGATGCGATTGTCGAGCCAAACAGACCGGTTAACAGATAGAAACCACCGGCCCAAACAGAAGCCATATAGCGTTTGGAACGGTCCTGACCCGCTTCGTTACCCATACAGATTGCCGCAGTAATCGCTGCCAGGTTGTATGAGAAACCACCGAACGGTGCCAGAACCACTCCGGTCAGACCGGTCCAGGTCAGGAGCGGTGACACCGGGGTGTCATAGCCATTGGCCCGCAACACCGCTACGCCGGGTACGTTCTGGGAGGCCATCGTGATAATAAACAGCGGCACCCCCACCCCGATCATCGTTTGCAGATTAAATACCGGCGTCACCCATACAGGCGATGACCACTGCCAGTTCAGGGCGTCAATATTCAGCTGCCCCTGAAAAAAAGACACCGCACAGCCTGCCAGCAATACGATGGGAATGGTATAGCGCGGTAGCACCAGCTTAATGAGGATAAAGGCACCCAGCATCACCCCCACCAGCAGCAGACTGCTTTGCATCTCAGTGAACAGGTTAATACCAAACTGAAGTAAAACCCCTGCCAGCATCGCCCCGGCCAGCGGCATTGGCACATGGTGCATTATTTTTTCAAACCAGCCGGTGATACCGCACAACAGAATCAGGCTGGAGCTAAAAATAAAGATGCCTATAGCTTCATTGATGGGCACACCGGACAGAGCGGTCACCAGTAGCGCAGCCCCCGGTGTGGACCATGCCGTCAGGACCGGCGTACGAAAGTAGATCGATAATCCGGCACTGGTGAGCCCCATTCCGATACCCAGAGCCCATAACCAGGAACTGATTTCCGCTGCCGAAGCACCTGCAGCACCTGCAGCCTGAAAAATAATTACCGCAGAACTGGTATAACCCACCAATACCGCAACAAATCCCGCAGACAGATGAGACAGGCTGAAAAAACCCGCCACACTTTGTCGATCCCCTGTTGATTCCATACTGACAACTCCATACACTCTGCAAACCACTTGTGCGTTATAACGTCCAACTTTCAAGAGAGTAACATTGTGCGTTATAGCGTACAATAAAAATAAAGTCTCACCTTCCAACCGGAACCCGCGATGCAGGAAATCAATCTTTATCTCGCCACTACACTGAAAATGCTCAGACAGGAAAAAGGCTGGAGTCTCGACAAAGCGGCCAGAGAAACGGGGGTCAGTAAAGCGATGTTAGGCCAGATTGAGCGTGGAGAGTCCAGCCCCACCATTGCCACGATGTGGAAGATATCGACAGGGTTTCATCAATCACTGTCCAGTTTATTAGAGCCACCGGCTGACGAAAACAGTCACACCATTATTCGTCCGCCATCGGCACAGCCCACCTCTCTGGCAAGCGATGGTGCCCCGATTGCGCCAATCTTTCCTTATGACGAGCGATTTGGTTTTGAGATGTTTGAATTAACCCTGCTGCCAGGCTACGAACGACTCTCGGAGCCTCATATTCAGGGGGTAACCGAGCATGTTGTGGTTCTTTGCGGCGAACTGGAAATCCTGGTCGACGGGGAGTGGATTCGATTAACCAAAGGCGCATCGGTACGCTTTGCCGGCGATACCCCGCACGGCTATAGAAATCGCAGCCAGGCCCCCACAGTCTTCCACAATATCCTTCATTACGCCCGGAAGGTGCACGACTGAAAACAGTGTTCTGCCCTTTTACTGCAGCGCTCCCCCTCTTGCATATTTTTCGACTACGCTTAATTCGGTAGTTTTAAAAGTCTGAGAGGATAGGAGATTAAGATGTCTGATCACCATACATACAGGAAGATAGAAGTTGTTGGTTCATCCCCAAACGGTACAGACGATGCGATCCGTAATGCACTGGCTCAATGCAGTAAAACGGTCAAACATATCGACTGGTTTGAAGTTGTTGAAACGCGTGGGCACGTAGTGAATGGGGAGGTCGGACACTTTCAGGTGACACTAAAGGTCGGCTTCAGAGTGGAAGACAGCTGATAGATAACCGGAGAGCGGCTGCTCTGCTCTCCGCCTCTTTGCCCGTAAGCTGACACTCGTTGGCAGCTCCGACAGCAAGCTGTGACGCTTACGGGTTAAACAGACCTTAACGTCGCCGGGCTTTTCTGGCAGGACGGCCCGACTTACTCCGGGGGCTTTCACCGGATTTGGGTGAATACCCAGAACGATCACCCGCTCTGGCTTTCTGTTGATTACGCGGTGGCGCTTTCTTTTTATTCTGCCCCCCTGACTTTTTTTTCTGTCCGGCAGGCGCTTCCGAGGATGAGGCTGCAGCAGCTTTTAAAACCACCTTCAGCTCATCTTCTGTCAGATCCCGCCATTCACCCACAGGCAAATTTTTGAGATCAACATTCATGATGCGCACCCGTTCCAGTTTCGTCACCTGATAGTTGAAGTGCTCACACATCCGGCGAATCTGGCGGTTCAGGCCCTGAATCAGAGTGATACGAAACACCTTAGGGGACTCTTTAGTGATCTTACATTTCTTAGTAATCACACCAAGCATCGGCACACCGGCACTCATACCGGTAATAAAGCTATCGGTTATCGGTTTGTTGACCGTCACCAGATACTCTTTCTCATGCTTGTTACCCGCACGCAGAATCTTATTAACCAGATCGCCATTATTGGTGAGGAAAATGAGCCCCTGAGAATCCTTATCCAACCGGCCGATCGGAAAAATCCGGGTACTGTGATTTACAAAATCGACAATATTGTTTCGCTCGCTGCCTTCGGTTGTACTGACAACCCCCACCGGTTTATTCAACGCGATAAATACCAGATCTTCGGCTTCTTCAGGATCAATCGCCTGACCATTCACCTTAACCAGATCACCCGGAGAGACCCTGTCGCCAATCGCTGCACGCTTGCCATTGATAAACACATTACCCTGTTCAATAAAACGATCCGCATCCCTGCGGGAGCAGATACCACTGTCACTGATATATTTATTCAAGCGGGTCGATGAGTCACTGAACATGGATTAACGTCTCAATAAGGTGGGGCCAGTATAGCTGCGATGCCCCAAAACCGGGACACCATCTGATTTATGCGTATTCTTGACCAAATGGCAGGCTTACGCCAGTCCTGAGGTGAAATTAAGAGCGAAATTAAGGCAGAAACGGGTTTAAGCCTTTTCCACCATCTGCCTGAGTTTGTTGATGGTGTTGAGATTCCTTCCGGTGGCTGACACACCTAAGCATTTTTCCAGACCAGCTACCAGTTTTGACCGGCCGATCCCATCCGGAGCATAAAGATAGAAAACCTTGCCCTTGAGTTCAAAGCGCTCACGTTCAGATGCAAGCGCCACAAGTTTGTCCATATCGGGCTGAGGCTCCCGCTCGGAAAAGTAAAGATGGACCGATTTAGCATCAGCCATATCATAGGGATTATGTTTCACGGCTGCTTCAAACTCGTGCGCCTCCAGAGCGATAATCTCAGGCCTGAAGCCAAACCTCGATTCAATCACTGAACTTAAGCGGTCGTCGGGCTTCGCTTTTCCCTTTAAAACGACATTGCCACTCTGAATATATGTTTTAACTCCATCGAAACCGTTCTCTTGCAACAGCAAACCGAGATCCCGCATCGGCAGAATATTTCTCCCGCCAACGTTGATGCCTCTGAACAGTAAAATATATGTTTTCATCGTAATACTTATTTCCCCACAGGAAGAGGGCTACGTAATAAAACCTGTGTGCCACTACATTAACCATCTGGCATCAGATTTACCCGGCCCTGTCAGGATAACATCATGACGCAAAAACCACATTTGAACCATTTGAGTTGTAGGGCTGGGTCATCACATTCTGCTTTATCGTTGATGAGGATGTGCGCGGATTATAGGCGACCTGGCGGATCTGCTTGCCTTCCGATTCCAGATAGGCTTCTACCGCAACATTGTGAGGCTGGCTTCCCCAGTCTTCGCCAATTACAAAAATATCAGCACTCACCGCTTTGCAGCCGGACACATATTCCAGTTCATAGTAAGGCAGCACAATATCAACACAACGCAACGCCCTCAGCATCTCCATCCGTTGTTCCAGCGGAATAACCGGCACATTGGGCTTGTAAGAGCCGACAACATCATCTGAAGCAACACCAACGGCCAGCACAGCCCCTAATGATTTACAGTATTCGAGTAACGCAACATGGCCTACATGCAATAAATCAAACGTACCTACGGTATATACAATCATGGGCAGTTTGATCTGCCCCAGTAAAAGTGGACACCTGATTAAGCTACATTTTTCAGTTCAAAC
>JAAEYW010000018.1 GCA_018223185.1 Oceanospirillales bacterium
AGGTGTGTCGTAATGACATGCCTTTTTTTGTGCCTGAAATTCGGTGGTTTTAAGTCGGCATAGAAAGCGTCGGGCCCGGCTCTTTAATAAGGGCTGGCAGGTTCTCAGTTTAAATCTGGTCCCCGCTACCACAACGAAAAGAGGAGACTGACCGCAAGGTTGGTCTTTTTTTTGGTTCATCGCGTTTTACCGGGAAAGGATTCCATCTTGGTAAATAGTAGTGGAGCTATATATTGCAGGGGCCCTTAGAATCTAAAACCGACTCATCACAGTACCCAGGGGGGGGGGGGGGGGGCATGCTAAGGACACGGAGAGCACAGAGAAAACCTGATTAATAGTGCTTCTCCGTGTCCTCTGTGTGCTCTGTGGTAAAACGCTTTTCAGGCCTCCGCCAGTTGGTTTTGGCGCGGTGTCCTGCAGCGATAGGGTATCCCCAATGAAAAATCGCTCTGCAGGAGTTCTTGCCTGGAGAGCTCGCCAAACGGGCTTAACCATGAAGATATCGATGTTTCTATATCCTTCCCCATAACACGTGAAGAACTTTTTTTGTCTGAAATTTTTGGTTGATAGGGACAAAAAAGCGCCAGCCTCAGCTCTTTATAATTGCCTATAGTTGACGGTGCGCGCATCCTGCGGCTCGCTTTTAAGCGAGCTGATTCCGGCTTTGTTGGCTATGGGTCTCCTTACTTCAGTAAATAATTTAAGACCAGTCGGGTAAAGATCGAGGCTTTTTCAGCGTGTGGCCAGTGTCCGGTGCCCTGTATCATCCGGTATTCGGCTTCAGGAAACAGTCTGAGTATCTGATCGCGATAGTCTGCGGTGATATAGTCTGAATTTTCGCCTTTGATAAATAGTACCGGCTTTTCGAACGCGGGGCCGGAGGGGGGCTTGCTAATCTCATCGTAGCAGGCTTCCAGCACCGGCAGGTTCATGCGCCAGGCAAACTGTTTCTCTTCGGTGCGATACAGGTTGGTGAGCAGGAACTGTCTTACACTGAGTTCGTCAATATACTGCGCCAGCTGCTGATCAGCTTCTCCGCGGGATTTCAGGCTGTTTAGCTGGACGGCATTCAGGCCGGCAAACACATCGCCGTGATGGTTGGGGTACTGCACAGGTGCGATATCGACAATAATCAGTTTGTCGACCCGTTGAGGGTAATTCATGGCCAGTTGCATGGCGACTTTACCGCCCATGGAGTGACCCAGAATATGAGCACTTTCGAGGCCCTGTTGATCCATCAGTTTGATAATATCACCGGCCATCAGTGGGTAGCTGGTAGTGTCGGTGTGGGGCGAGCGGCCGTGGTTGCGAAGATCAACGGCATACACAGTGAAATGCTCTGACAGGGCTTTGATCTGTCCGCTCCAGTTCAGCAGGGTGCCGAACAGTCCATGCATAATGATAAGAGGGGCTCCATGGCCGGAGATCTGCAGATTGAGTTGCATCATTGCGCTCCATAAAAAAAAGACCGGTGCATAAGCGACCGGTCTTTATTACAACAGTTGTGAATATCTTATTACAGAATATCCAGCAGCTCTACATCAAATACCAGCGTTGAGTAAGGTGGGATACCGCCCGGTGAACCCTGAGCGCCGTATGCCAGCTGATAGGGAACAGTCAGACGCCATTTGGCACCTTTAGTCATCAGTTGCAGTGCTTCAGTCCAGCCAGCAATAACACCGCCGACAGGGAATTCAGCGGGCTGACCGCGATCATATGAGCTGTCGAATACTTTACCGTCGGTGAATGTGCCGTGGTAGTGAGTGCGAACAGTTGATTCGCGGGTAGGGTTCTCACCACCCTCTTCACCGGCAGTGATGATTTCGTACTGCAGGCCTGAATCGGTTACGAATACCTCTTCACGCTGAGCATTCTTCTCCAGGAAAAGCTCGCCTTCTGCTGCCGCTTCTTTGGCCAGTTTCTCAGCTTGTTCCTGCATGCGAGCCTGAAGCTCATTAAATGCAGCCTGGATCTTTTCGCCTTCGATGCTCAGTGCTTCGCCAGCAAACGCTTCCTTGATTCCAGCAATGACGGCATTCAGTTCTACGCCTTCAAAGCTCTGGGTTGCCAGGTGATCGCCCATCTGGCGGCCGATACCGTAGCTGGCGATCTGTTCAGTTGTTTCAAATTTAATATCAGACATGAGTACTCTGTCGGTTCGGTTTTAAAGAACGCGAAAGCCTATCATATTTAGTTGCCTATATCTCGTCTGCAGCATCACTCTTTAATAAACAGCAGGGGATCGACCCGGGTATTGTTCAGGCTGACGCTCCAGTGCAGGTGTGGGCCTGTTACCCGGCCGGTTTTGCCGATGGCGCCGATGTTGTCGCCTGTGTTGAGCTGATCGCCGGGTTTTACATCGATACGACTCATATGGCAGTACATGGTGGTGAGGCCGTAGCCATGGTCAACAATGACGGTGTTGCCGTTGAAAAAATACTCTCCTACGGCAACGACTTTGCCCGGGGCTGGCGCTGTGATTGCACCTCCCTGTCCTCCGGCGATATCCAGACCGCTGTGGGGGTTACGGGGCTGATCGTTGAAGAACCGCTTAAGGCCAAAAGGGCTGCTGAAACGACCGCTTGCCGGCAGATTAAAATTCACGCTGCTGATCTGTGGCGTACTCCAGGTTTTAAATGCAGCGACCATCTCCTCTTTTTCTCGTTTATAACGGGCAAGGTCCTGTGTATTTGGATTGACGTGGCGCTTGTTGGTTACTGTGAGTCGCTGTTCCTCATACTCTTTATTCTGAATCTGAAACGGGTAGCTTTTGTCACCGGCTTTCATTAGTTGTTCATGGCTGGATTTTGCCGACAGGGGGATGCCGATAACTGCAATCCAGGGCGCTTGCTGATCATAACCGGTGTTCCGGGTTGGCAGAACCATTACGCGGTTGCCTCTATACCAGGCTGATGGTGCCGTATCGCTGTTCAGACCGGTCAGCGGAATCAGAGCGATACCACCGGGTACCCGGGACTCTTGCGGCAGTTCGATTGCGATTGCCGGGACGCTTAATAACAGTGTGAATATAAAACTAATGAGACGCATAGAGATGTGTTACTCCTTAATAATCTGAGTGACCCTGCTGAGAAAGCGGCCATTACTGAGTCGGGTTTCTACGTTGCTTTGCGGCGTTATCTGATTGATATCCTGTATCACCTTACCCTGTTCATCCTGAACAATGGCGTAACCCCGATCCAGTGTTGCCAGGGGGCTGACGCTGTTAAGGGTGGCGGCCAGACCGCTGAGTTTAAGGCTGTTCTGTTTCAGCTGGGTCCGGATCAGATTGAATAGCCGGTGTTCCAGCTCGTGTTTACGGTGTTGTCCGGCGGCGATGCGAGGCAGTGGTGAACAGCGCAGATAGCGTTGTTGAAGCTGGCGAAACTGTTGCTTCTGCCGCTCAATATTCAGTCGGACCGCACGCTGCATCCGTAGTTCAAAGTCATCCAGTTTCTGAGCCTGTTCCCTGAGTTTGTCGCCCGGGTGTCGCAACCTGGCGCGGGTCCATTGTAGCTTTTGCAGACGCTGCTGATGGTTGCGCTGCCAGGCCCGTATCAGTCGCTGCTGTATCTGCTGCAGGTGAAGCAGAATCTGTTGCTGATCCGGGCTGATCAGTTCTGCTGCAGCTGAGGGTGTGGCTGCCCGCATATCCGCAACAAAGTCCGCAATAGATACATCCACTTCATGACCCACCGCGCTGATGATGGGGATCTCACTGTGGAAGATGCTGTGAGCGACCACCGCTTCGTTAAACGGCCAGAGATCTTCCAGCGAGCCACCGCCGCGGCCAACAATCAAAACATCACAGCGGGCATCTTCATTTGCCAGCCGGATAGCGTCTGCAATCTGGCCAGCCGCCTCGGCGCCCTGAACGGCGGTGGGGTAGAGGGTGACGGGCAGAGATGGAAAACGCCGTCTCAGTACGGTCAGGATGTCGTGGACTGCGGCACCGGTCGGTGAGGTAATGATGCCCAGGTGGCGTGGGTGGCTGGGGATCGGTTTTTTGAATGCTTGATCGAACAGCCCCTGCTGCTGTAATTTGAGTTTGAGCTCTTCATAAGCCTGCTGCAGGGATCCGACTCCGCTCTCCTCCATATAATCGCAGATCAGCTGGTAATCGCCCCGGCCGGTATAAAGACTGACTTTTGCCCTGACAACAACCTTGTCGCCGTTTTTTGCCTGATATTTCAGGTATTGGTTACGGTTGCGGAACATCGCACAACGTACCTGAGCATCTCTGTCTTTAAGGGTAAAGTACCAGTGTCCGGAGCTGGCTTTTACAACGTTGGAGAGTTCACCCTCCACGTGGATGGTGAGAAATGAACTTTCCAACAGGGATTTTACCTGTTGGTTCAGCTCTGTGACGCTGAGAGCGCGGTTTTCGGCCCTGCTGGCGGCGTGATTCCGGGGTTGTGTATACGGTTGCATAGTGCGCATATTAAACCAACCGATCATCGGTTTGTAATGACCAATTGGCAGAATTGGTGAAATGAATAAAAATGGTTGGGAATAGTTGCATTTTGATTGTCGGACGTTCGACAAAAGGCTATAATCCCGCGTCTTATTTTTTTAGACACTACAGGCAATCTCACCCATGTTGCGAATCGCTGAAGAAGCCCTCACTTTTGATGATGTTCTACTGGTTCCCGGTTACTCCGAGGTTCTGCCTAAAGACGTTTCGTTAAAGACGCGCCTGACAAAAGGCATTGCACTGAATATCCCCCTTGTTTCTGCCGCTATGGATACAGTCACTGAATCCGGCCTGGCTATCGCTATGGCTCAGGAAGGTGGCATCGGTATTATTCACAAAAATCTGACCATCGAACAACAGGCTGAACAGGTTCGCAAGGTTAAGAAATATGAAGCCGGTGTGGTCAGCGATCCTGTGACCTGTCGTTCGGATATGACGGTTGGCGAATTGAACGCCCTGTCTGCCCGTCTCGGTTTTTCTGGTTTTCCTGTTGTTGATAATGGTGAACTGGTTGGTATCGTGACCGGACGTGATGCCCGTTTCGAAAAGAAACTGGATGCATCCGTTGCTTCGATTATGACCCCTAAAGAGCGCCTGGTGACGGTTATTGAAGGTGCTGATCCTGACGATGTTCGTAATCTGTTACGTAAGCATCGAATTGAAAAAATCCTGGTCGTTGATGATAACTTTGCTCTGCGCGGTATGATGACCGTTAAGGATATGAATAAAGCGTCAACTCATCCAATTGCAGCAAAAGATGCTAAAGGTCAGTTGCTGGTTGGTGCTGCGGTCGGAACCGGCGCCGAAACAGCAGATCGTGTTGATGCCCTGGTTAAAGCGGGTGTTGATGTGATTATTGTTGATACTGCGCATGGTCACTCCAAAGGTGTAATTGATCGCGTTGCCTGGGTGAAGCAAACTTACCCGAATGTACAGGTTATCGGTGGTAACATTGCGACGGCTGAGGCGGCTGTTGCGCTGGCCGAAGCCGGTGCTGATGGCGTTAAGGTTGGTATTGGTCCGGGATCTATCTGTACGACCCGAATCGTAGCGGGTGTTGGTGTGCCACAGATCAGTGCTGTGGCAAATGTTGCCGCTGCTCTTGAGCCATATGGTGTACCCTGTATCGCTGATGGTGGTGTGCGTTTCTCCGGCGATCTGTCCAAAGCCATTGTGGCGGGCGCATCGGCTGTGATGATAGGCTCTATGCTGGCGGGTACCGACGAAGCTCCGGGAGAGGTTGAGTTATTCCAGGGGCGTGCTTACAAGTCATACCGTGGTATGGGATCACTTGGGGCGATGGCGCAGAGCTCTGGCTCTTCAGACCGCTACTTCCAGGATGCATCGGAAGGTGCTGAGAAACTGGTACCGGAAGGTATTGAGGGTCGGGTGGCCTGTAAAGGACCAATGGGCGGTGTCGTGCATCAGCTGGTTGGTGGCCTGCGCTCCTCAATGGGGTACACTGGCAGCGCGGATATTCATACCATGCGTACCGTGCCGCAGTTTGTTCGCATCACCAGTGCTGGTATGGCAGAGAGCCACGTTCATGATGTCAGCATCACTAAAGAAGCGCCTAACTATCGCGTTGGGTAACGGCTTCCTGATGAATAAAACAGGTGGGATGGCTTCGGCCCTCCCACTTTTTCTTTTTTAACACGCTGCTAAAACAGCCACTCGCCAGACAGCGCCGGAACGGCCAATGGCGATGATTTCGGAGTCATCGAAATGTCACAAGATATTCATGCTCAACGAATTCTGATTCTGGATTTCGGTTCGCAATATACACAGCTGATCGCCCGACGTGTGCGAGAGATCGGAATCTACTGTGAGATACATCCATGGGATATGGATGAAACTGCAATTCGTGAATATAACGCTAAGGGAATTATCCTTGCAGGCGGACCGGAGTCGGTTACTGAAGGTAATTCGCCGCGCGCACCTCAGGTTGTGTTTGAGCTGGGTATTCCATTGCTGGGGATCTGCTACGGTATGCAGACCATGGCTGAACAGCTGGGCGGCAGCGTTGTCACCTCCGATCAGCGTGAATTCGGTTACGCTAAAGTACGTCTGGAAGACAGCCCTAGCCGGTTGCTGGAAGGGATTGAGGATCATATTGCCAACAATGGTTCCCTGTTGCTGGATGTATGGATGAGCCACGGTGATAAGGTGGGTAATCTGCCTGAAGGCTTTAATGTAATCGCGAGCACAGAGAGTGCTCCGGTTGCTGCGATGTGCCATCCGGGGAAAAACTTCTACGGCGTACAGTTCCATCCTGAAGTGACCCATACCAAACAGGGTGGTCGGATTCTGGAACGTTTTGTGCGTGATATCTGTGAGTGTGATGCTCTCTGGAATCCAGCCAACATTATTGCTGATCTGATAGAAAAAGTGCGGGATCAGGTAGGGGATCAGAAAGTACTGTTGGGGCTTTCCGGTGGTGTTGATTCATCCGTTGTTGCAGCGCTGCTGCACAAAGCGATTGGCGAACAGCTGACCTGCGTATTTGTTGATAACGGCCTGTTGCGCAAGAATGAAGGCGATCAGGTGATGGACATGTTCGCTAAGAACATGGGTGTTAAAGTTATCCGTGTGGATGCAGAAGACCTTTTCCTGGGGCGTCTTAAGGGCGAAAATGACCCTGAAGCCAAGCGTAAAATCATCGGCAACACCTTTATCGAAGTGTTTGATGATGAAGCGACTAAGCTGACCGAAGTTAACTTCCTGGCGCAGGGGACGATCTATCCTGACGTCATTGAGTCAGCAGCAGCTAAAACCGGTAAAGCCCATGTGATTAAATCTCACCATAACGTCGGCGGTTTGCCGGATGATATGAAGATGGATCTGGTTGAGCCACTTCGTGAGCTGTTTAAAGATGAAGTGCGTAAGATTGGTCTGGAGCTGGGTCTGCCCTACGATATGGTTTACCGTCATCCGTTCCCGGGACCGGGTCTGGGTGTGCGTATCCTTGGTGAAGTTAAGAAAGACTATGCCGACATTCTGCGTGAAGCGGATGCGATCTTCCTGGAAGAGCTGCACAAAGCTGACTGGTATCACAAGACCAGCCAGTCATTTGCAGTGTTCCTGCCGGTGAAATCAGTCGGAGTTGTTGGGGATGGCCGTCGTTATGAGTACGTAATAGCACTGCGTGCTGTTGAAACCATCGACTTTATGACTGCTCGCTGGGCGCACTTGCCGTATGAGCTGCTGGAAACCGTCTCCAGCCGTATCATTAACGAGATACCTCACGTATCCCGGGTAACTTACGACGTGAGCTCTAAGCCGCCAGCAACGATTGAATGGGAGTAATTCCATCCTGGTTAGATAAAAAGCCTGCTTCTGCAGGCCTTTTTTTGTTTTAAGTAGTTGTTTTCAAAGACTCTGTTGACTGGTAAGGGTATGACGCCGCTCTGTGTAGCGTGATATTGGTTGAGGGGGGGGGGATGCGCATCCTATTTTCAGCTTACTTCATACCGGTAGAAAATTTTTGTTTTACGGCCAGGTCAGGTACGAACACGGATTCAGTATCGTTAGCGTTTGCTTGGGAAGTTACCTGAGAAGGGGGGGGAACTATGGCAGATTTTAGTTGAATGATAGGTGATAGGGGGCAGGGAATAAGTTTTCCGGCCTTAAATCCAAGATATTCACGATGGGTTACCTGCACACCTTTGTCGATAGTTAGTACAATCGCAAACCTCATCTACAGGGGCAGGATTATTTCTGGGTTATCATTGGATATAAATATTCCCGGTTACGCAAGGATGATGCATATCCAATATTTACTTGAACAAAGGTCGGACTCGTAAGGTGTTTGAAATACAGCTGTTTACGTTACTAAGCAAAGGATTTTTGTTGTGAAATACCGTTCCGAAATTGATGGCTTACGAGCATTTGCTGTTTTATCAGTGGTGATATTTCACGCTTTTCCTATGTGGCTTGAAGGCGGATTTATTGGCGTTGATGTTTTTTTTGTCATCAGTGGTTTTTTGATCACGCGTATTATCTTTGAAGAGTTAGATAAGAATACTTTCAGTTTTATTGACTTCTTTGGTCGTCGTATCAGGCGTATTTTTCCTGCGTTAATACTCGTGATGGTTACAGCATTGGTATGTGGTTGGTTTGTGCTATTAGCTGATGAATATGCCCAGCTAGGTAAGCACATAGCAAGTGGCGCAGCCTTCATCCTTAATTTTGTTTTGGTTAAGGAAAGTGGTTATTTTGATAATGTTGCAGAGACCAAGCCAATGCTTCACTTATGGAGTTTGGCTGTTGAGGAGCAGTTTTATATTATTTGGCCTTTGATGCTATGGTTAGCATGGAAGCGTAAATTTAATATACTTGCGCTAACTCTGACCATGGTTTTGCTTTCATTTACACTGAATCTTAAGTTTGTCGGAAGCCAACCAACACACACCTTTTTCTGGCCGATAGGCAGATTTTGGGAGTTGCTTAGTGGCAGCACTTTAGCGTGGCTGATGCTTTATAAGCGAAGTTATTTGACGCGCTTAAAGATGTCATTGGATCATGTTCTGATGCGTATGATTTATTCAGATAAATCTATAGCCAATGGATCAATAGTTGCTAATTTAATGTCTTTTTCTGGACTCCTGATTTTAATAAGTGGCGTTATTCTGATTAATGAAGGGCTCCAATTTCCTGGGGTATGGGCGTTAATTCCAGTGATGGGTGCTTTGCTTGTTATTGGTTCTGGCTCTGATGCTTTGTTTAACCGCATCTTTTTAATGAATCCAATAGTTGTTTGGCTAGGCTTAATTAGCTATCCATTATATTTATGGCATTGGCCGATTTTATCTTTTTTGCGAATTGTTGAGGGTGAGACCTCTTATATAGAGACGCGTATTATTGCTGTTGTCGTATCTGTCTTTTTAGCTTGGCTGACCTATGCAGTGATAGAAAAACCTATTCGGTTTAGCAGATATAAATACTCAGTAACGACTGTTGCTGGAGTTTTAACTCTTACTTTAGGTATTACGGGTTACTTCACGTTTAATAGCAAAGGTTTTCCATCAAGAAATATTGAAGTAGGTAAGATTGTCGAGGCGAAAGGCGACTGGAGTTATCCTGACGGTCTTGAGCGGATAAGAGGTTATGAGGCTAAGGTTTTCACCACCAGTCGGTCTAAACCAAACGTTGCTTTTCTGGGGGATTCGCATATAGAGCAGTATGGACCACGTGTTGTCGATCTGTATCAGAAGGGATTATCAAGAGAAGTCGTTTTTGTTACCGTGGGAGGGTGTCCGCCAATTCCTTCAATAATCGTAAAAAATCATAAAAAATGTGCCAATCTTCTGGAAAACTTTAACAGTGTTCTGAGAAAATACCCTATCGATACGGTGGTAATAGGAGCAGCTTTTAACGGTTATTTAAGCACGCCAGAACATGCCGGAGGTAAGTACGACTACTACTATAAAGATGGCGATAATGCTGTATCGCTTTCTTCTGCAGAGGGCATTGCTCTGGCGAAAAAATCTTTTTACAACTTTGCTAAAGAACTGGCTGATAGATATCGTGTAATTGTTTTGCTCGATATACCAAGCGGGCAGGATTTTTCACCGCAGGCGATGTTGAATGCAACAAACAAAAAACGACCGTTGTTGATGACCGACATGAAAACTTACTCTTCACCGTTTGAAAGATACGATTTGCAAATACAGCTTGAAGATGAAATGACTCAAGTGTTTTCAGCGTCAGAGGTTATAACAATAAGGCAATCAGAGCTCATTTGTCCGAATGGGTTATGTAGGGCGTTATCCGGAGATGGAAGACCAATATATAAGGACAGTGGCCATATGCGACCATGGTTTGTAACCGAAGTTATGGATGTGATCGACGGTGTACTGATGAAGATGTGATCGTTGAAAAGAAGCCCTTAAGTAGCTATTCAGAAGGTTTTTGTGGCTTGATGCGCGCCAGTTCTTACTCGAGAAGGACCTGAAAATTATTAGTATTAAAGTTGTTTTCAGACGTGGCTTTCGTGAGTCAGAGAGCCAGTACTGAAGCGGAACAGGGGCATTATTCTAAGGTGCCCGCAACGTTATGTTGCCAGTGTGGTGTTGCCCGATGGTAAAACGACTTGAAGGCAGAACAGCAGTACGATTCAACCAGAGCTCAGTTGGTATTCTAGGGGCTTTCATCAGAGATGTATTGCCGCGTTATCTGGTGGATATCCACAATGGGACTTACGTTCTGATCTGTAATGTGCAATATCCTCATCTTGGGTTCGCCATCAGGACGAGCCATTTCTATACTGTTGCTACCGGACTGTTGGTACCGCTCAGATAGTAAAAATTACTGTAAATTGGCTAATGGAATAGGCGCAGTACCTGATCGCTCTTAATGTCATCACCTGATAAATCGGTTACAGCTTATTCTTACAGCTCCAGTGTGACATGATGCTCCTCTTCGCAAGAGTTCGTATCGTCGGCGAGTTTAAGTTCCACCCAAAAACTACAGCCTTTACCGGCAGGACTCTCGACACCGATCCGCCCGCCCATCGCTTCAATCAGATTTTTTGACAGAGCCAGACCGATGCCTGTTCCTTCTATAGTGTTGTGCCTGGCCAGGCGGACAAAGGGCTTGAATAACTGGTTGATTTCTGCCGGAGAGAGGCCGCGTCCCGAATCGGTGACGGAGATTCGCAGGTAGTGCTCATCAATAACACGGCTGTCGAGGACGACTGGGCCATTGTCCTCGCTATATTTAACGGCATTGCTGAGCAGATTCAGCATGATCTGCTTCAGTCGTGAAAAATCTGCTTTTACCATATGTGGTTTGGCGTTGATGTGGTTAATAAGCTGCAGATTACGTTTTTTCGCAGCGCCACTGATCAGTGATATGGACTGATTCAGCACCTCGGTCAGTGAGGTGTTTTGGATACACATATCGACTCGCCCTGACTCAATCTTGGCCAGGTCGAGCATGTCATTGATCAGTGTTAACAGGTGACGTCCTGCCGTGAGAATTTCGCCGACATGTTCGTTCTGATACTCAGTCATAATTTCCTGCTCCATCTCGAGCAGCTGCCCAAATCCGAGGATGGCGTTCAGCGGTGTTCGCAGCTCATGACTCACCGATGAAAGGAACCGGGTCTTGGCCTGGCTTGCGTGCTCGGCACGCTCCAGCGCTTCGGCCAGTTCATGAGTACGGTCAGCGACAGTTGTCTCCAGGTCGCAGATCAGTTGTTGCAGGCGTCTTTTTTGAATCCCGATCAGACAGCCCATGAAACCGAGCACAAAAGGTGCGCTGTCGATGATGTAATGAAGGTAGTTGTTGGCGTGTAACTGCTTAACGGAAGCCCAGGAAACGGTAAGTTCACTGAGCACCATATCCAAAGCGATTGCTCCCAGCGGGAAGCATAACCCAAATAAAAAACCGTATAGCGACCAGCGATAGATTATTGTCGTCATGGCTACCTTGCAAAAAGAGCAGTATCAAAACAAAACTATACCAAAATAGCGATAACCCAGCCACAGGCTCTTTTACAGCGGTTTAGTTGTGAAGGGATATTCCAGAATTCGAGCGTTGGCCTGCTGATTTTTATTCAGCCACGACTACAGTCTTGCCGGGAGGACACCAGATTCTCCCTCTCTGCTTTTCCATTGACTCAATCAGATTTTTCGATAGAAGCAGGCTACTGCCTGTTTATTCGATCATGCCAGGCCAGGCTGACCAAAAACGTAGACTGCGACGGCGAATTGTTATCCTGTGCGCTGAGAGGCTACGGTGTGCAGGTGTTTTGCTACCCGATGGTAAGGACGCGCATCAGGACCACTGCAGTTCGGCCTGTTATAAGCCTCTGGTTTCTGCAATGTGCAATACCTTCTTATTTCGTTTCGCCATCAGAACGACCCGCTTCTATACTGATTGTTATCTGCCAGACAGTTAAAACCTTTGTAAGGTGTCTACAGGGGAAGTCAGAGATAGTCTTATGGACATGAATCAGGACGGATCTGAAGGCAATTCAATAATGAATACCGGTGTCGTGGTCTCGGTGCGTGGCAGTATCGTGGATATCATATTTGATCAGCATCTGCCCCCGATTAACACTCTGTTGCATGCCTGTGAGGGGACCATTGCAATAGAGGTGCTGTCACAGCTGAATGCACATCGGGTACGTGGTATTGCGCTGACGGCAACCCAGGGGCTGTCACGCGGTATGGTGGTGGAAGACAGCGGCGGGCCGCTACAGACACCGGTGGGCAAAGGGATTCTGTCGCGGATGTTTGATGTGTTTGGTAATGCTATTGATCGCCAGCCAGCGCCGACTGACATTCAGTGGCGCAGCGTGCATCAAGCGCCGCCTCCGTTAGCCAGGCGCTCGACTAAATCAGAGATATTCGAGACCGGCATTAAGCTTATTGATGTGCTGATGCCGCTTGAGCGTGGCGGTAAAGCAGGTTTATTTGGTGGCGCCGGTGTGGGCAAGACGGTGTTACTGACCGAGATGATCCACAATATGGTCGGGCAACATGCGGGCGTGAGTATTTTTTGCGGAATAGGGGAGCGTTGTCGCGAAGGTGAAGAACTCTATCGCGAGATGAAAGCCGCTGGTGTACTGGACAATATGGTGATGATGTTTGGTCAGATGAACGAACCACCGGGGGCGCGCTTTCGGGTGGGACACGCTGCGCTGACTATGGCGGAATATTTCCGAGATGATGAGAATCGCGATGTGTTGCTGTTGATCGATAATATTTTCCGATTCATTCAGGCGGGCATGGAAGTGTCCGGCTTGATGGGACAGATGCCTGCACGTCTGGGTTATCAGCCGACAATGGGGACCGAGTTGTCGCAGCTTGAAGAGCGTATTGCCAATACTGACACGGGTGCTATCACATCGATCCAGGCGGTGTATGTACCGGCAGATGATTTCACTGATCCGGCAGCCGTACATACTTTTTCGCACCTGTCTGCGTCTATTGTATTGTCGCGTAAGCGCGCAAGCGAAGGGCTCTATCCCGCCATCGACCCGTTGCAATCCAGTTCTAAAATGGCCACCCCTGGCATCATTGGTGAGCGTCATTATGAGCTGGCGCAGGAGATCCGCCGCACCCTCGCACAGTATGCTGAACTCAGAGATATTATTGCTATGCTGGGTATGGAGCAGCTGTCTCCAGAGGACCATAAAGTGGTTGGGCGTGCCCGGCGACTTGAGAGATTTCTCACTCAGCCATTTTTTACCACCGAGCAGTTTACCGGTCATACAGGGAGGCTGGTGAGTCTCAGTGATTCACTTGATGGTTGTGAACGCATCCTGAGGGATGAGTTTAAAGACTATCCTGAAAGTGCGCTCTATATGATCGGTGCAATCAATGAGGTGCGCAAGGATGATGATAGTGTTAATCAGATGGTAGCAGAGCCCGCGGGTAGCACGGATGAATCTTAAAGTGCTTTTGCCTTTTAAAGTCTTTGCCGACAAACATGACGTATTGCGTATTGTTGCAGTAACCAGCGAGGGCGCATTCGGACTTTTACCACGACGACGGGATTGCGTGGCATCGCTGTCGGCGGGAATACTGGTGTATGAAACGGCGGCAGAGGGTGAGTGCTATATCGCGGTTGATGAAGGGGGGCTGGTGAAAACCGGTGCTAATGTACAGGTGTCGGTACGTAATGCTATCGCGGGTGTGAGTCTTGAGTATTTGCGAGCCGCAATAGAGACAGAGTTTGAGCAGCTGGATGAGCAGGAACAGAAAGTGCGTGCGGTGCTGGCAAAAATTGAAAGCGGGTTAATTCATCATCTGGTGGAATTTCATCATGACTGAAAAACCCGGGATCAATAAGCGGACCGGAAAAAAAGAGCTCAGCAAACAAGAGTTCAGCAAACAAGTGGGTGATATGGCTGAGCGCAAACTCAGGGCTCAGCGTCATATTTCCCGAACGGTCTGGTCTGGTCTGGGAATGATGGGACTGATTGGCTGGTCGGTGGCGATGCCTACCCTGCTTGGCACTGCGCTTGGGCTCTGGCTGGATAAGCGTAACCCTGGCGAACATTCATGGACACTGGCGCTACTGGCTATCGGACTTGGGCTGGGGTGTCTTAATGCCTGGCGCTGGGTTGTGAAGGAAGACAGGGAGATTCATCGGGACGAGGGTGAGGATAATCATGAGTGAGATTCTACCTATTCTATGGGCATTATTGCTGGCGCTTATTGAGGGCGTATTACTCGGGGTGTTTTTTTACGCAGGGCTCTGGTGGACCGTGCGCCGACTGGGCTCCGTTAAACAGGTAGCGCTACTGTTTTTAGGCAGCCTGCTACTGCGCACGATAGTGGTTATGCTGGGGTTCTATTTTATTCTGGGTGATAGCTGGCAACACTTACTGGCAGGTCTGACCGGTTTTGTTATTGCGCGTTTCATCGTTATCCGGTTAACCCGTCCAGCCGATGACCTGACAACCTCTGTTATGGCTGATAACTCATGAATATTAGTCCGGACAATATTATTTACTGGCAGGTGGGTTTTTTTAAGCTCAATGCCACCATTGTTTACACCTGGGGGCTGATGTTTGTGCTGGTGATCACTTCAAAGCTGATCACACGACGTCTGTCGATCGGTCTGCAGCGTTCACGCTGGCAGAATCTGATGGAGATTATCGTCACCAGTATTAATCAGCAGATCGAAGAGGTGGGACTGAAAAATCCGCAAAAATACATTGGCTTTCTTGGCAGCCTGTTTCTGTTTGTTGCTATGGCTGCCCTGTTAACGATTATACCGGGTTATGAAACACCAACCGGATCGCTTTCAACCACCGCTGCTCTGGCGATCTGCGTGTTTGTGGCGGTGCCGATGTTTGGTATTCAGCAGAGTGGGTTGGGGAGGTATCTGCGTGGTTACCTGAAACCAACGGTTATCATGTTGCCATTTAATATTGTTAGTGAGGTCACCCGCACTCTGGCGCTGGCGGTGCGCTTGTTTGGCAACATGATGAGCGGCGCTATGATACTCGCCATCCTGCTGACCATTACCCCCTTTATTTTCCCGGTTGTGATGAGCGCGCTGGGGTTGTTGACCGGGATGGTGCAGGCGTACATCTTCAGCATTCTGGCCACCGTGTATATTGCGGCAGCTACGAGGATCAGCGACACCCGGCTGGATGATAAAAAAGAGCTGTGAAGCTGATTATATTTGAAAGCGAGATGTTTTTTAAAACAGACATGTTTTGTATGCACATTGTGAAATTTCAAATACGAAAATGTAAGGAGCTATGATGGACAGCGCAACAATGATCGCTATGGTATCCATTTTTACTGCAGGCATAACTATTAGCATCGGCGTTATTGCGCCCTCGCTGGGGGAGGGCCGGGCAGTGTCCGTCGCGCTAACCTCGCTGGCGCAGCAGCCTGATGCGTCTGCCACCATTACCCGAACGCTGTTTGTGGGGCTGGCGATGATTGAATCCACCGCTATATACTGTTTTGTGGTGTCGATGATTCTGATTTTTGCCAATCCGTTCTGGAACTACTTTATCACTCCGGCAACCGGACAATAACCGATGCTGATTGACTGGTTTACCGTTATCGCTCAGGTCGTCAACTTCCTAATTCTGGTGTGGTTGCTGAAGCGTTTCCTCTATCGGCCAATTCTCGATGCGATTGATGACCGGGAACAGCGTATTGCTACGAAAATTGCTTCTGCCGAAGCAAAAGAGCATGAAGCACAGCAGCAGCGTCAGGCCTATCAGTTAAAAAACGAGGCGTTTGAGCAGCAGCGAAATACGCAGATTAATCAGATGCATGCGGCAGTGAATGCGGAGCGTGAAATGTTGCTTGATGTCGCTCGAAAGCAATCTGAGGTGTTGCGTGAGCGCCTGGTTCAGGCACAGAGAAGCGAGCAGCTTATGCTGAATGAAGAGCTCAGACGTCGTACACAGAAAGAGGTGTTTGCGATTGCCCGTAAAGCGTTATGTGATCTTGCCGGAACAACTCTGGAGCAGCGCATGACCGAAATATTTATGGCGCGACTGCGTGAGCTGAATGACGAACAAATAGCGGGGTTGAAATCGGCATTCAGTGATGTCCTGCGTATACGAACGGCTTTTCAGCTGTCAGCGCAACAGCAGGCCGATATTGAAATGCAGATTGCAGAGATTTTTGGTGAGCAGAAATCGGTCGAATTTGTTATCACAGCGGATCTGATCAGTGGAATTGAGATCAGCGCGAAGGGACGTAAGATTGCATGGAGCATTGCTGATTATCTGGGCTCGTTAGAACGGAGTGTTGACGAGCTGCTGAAACCCCGGTCTGAAGTGGTGAGCACTGATCCGGAAAGCTCAGGCACGGCAATGATAAAGGGTGTTGATAGCCATGAGCACTGAAGACACCTTCGGCGATACCCTCACCGAGCTGTTCGACAGTGTGTTTAGCCGAATTGCTCAGGCGCGGGAGTCTGTCATACCCGCTCTTACTCCGCGTGAAACCGGAACAATTACCAGTATCATCACGGGCATTGCTAAGGTATCCGGTTTGCCGGGCGTCGGTTTTGATGAACTGCTTAAATTCTCCGGTGATATTTATGGCATCGCATTTAATGTCGATGAAGATGAGATTGGGGTAATTCTGCTTGGCGATTATTCCAGTTTGCAGGCGGGAGATGAGGTCGAACGCCTTGACCGTGTGGTGGATGTGCCAGTGGGGGATGGATTGATCGGGCGTATCATTAATCCGATAGGTCAGCCGCTTGACGGGAAGGGGCGGCTGGTTACCAGTGAACGTCAGCCGGTTGAATCCCCGGCGCCCTCTATTCTGGATCGTGACCCGGTTACTGAACCGCTGCAAACCGGCATCAAAGTTATTGATGCACTGATTCCGGTGGGCCGGGGGCAGCGTGAACTGATTCTCGGTGATCGGCAGACCGGTAAAACGGCTATTGCGCTCGATACGATACTCAATCAGCGAGGCAAAAATGTGTTGTGCGTATATTGTGCTATTGGTCAGCGTGCTTCGGGCGTCGCCAAGGTGATCGCCACATTGCGGGAGCAGGGTGCGTTAGAGTACAGCGTTGTTGTGGTTACTGAAGGTAATGACCCACCCGGACTGGCATACGTGGCTCCCTATGCCGCGACCAGCATCGCAGAGTATTTTATGCAGCAGGGGCGCGATGTTCTGGTTGTTTATGATGACCTCACTCACCACGCCCGGGCTTACCGTGAACTGTCTCTGCTGTTGCGACGGCCGCCGGGTCGGGAAGCCTTTCCCGGTGATATTTTTTATATACATTCCCGGTTACTTGAGCGCGCCACGCACCTGTGCCCGGAACTTGGGGGCGGGTCGATTACGGCACTGCCGATTATTGAAACCGAGGCGCAGGATATTTCAGCCTATATACCCACTAATCTGATCTCCATTACCGATGGGCAGATCTATCTTTCACCCTCGTTGTTTGAGCTGGGTGTGCTGCCGGCAGTTGATGTGGGTAGGTCTGTTTCACGGGTCGGTGGTAAGGCGCAGCGGGCAGCATACCGTGCTGTGGCGGGCGATCTTAAACTTGCTTACGCACAGTTTGAAGAGATGGAATCCTTTGCCCGTTTTGGTGCCCGACTGGATGACAATACGCTTAAAACTCTTGAGCATGGTCGTCGCATCCGGGCCTGCTTACAGCAGCAGGAATTTGATCCGGTTTCCATGGCAGAACAGATAATCGTGTTGTTGGCGCTGACGGCAAATCTTTTTGATGCGATTCCTCTGGAACATATGAGCGAAGCAGAGGCCGCTGTGCGCCAGAGCGCTACAGATATGCCGCCTGACGTGTGTGCCCGGTTTGACAGCGCTAAAACTCTCAGCGATGCGGATCGGGCGGTGATTACCCGGATCGCCAGCAGTGCACTCAGGCGCTTTCTTCCTGAGCCGACCGCGGAACAAAAATCATGAGCGAAAGCGTCGCCAGCCTGCGTCACAAAATAAGCAGTGCTGAAGAGCTTGAGTCGGTTGTGCGGACCATGAAAGCGATGGCCGCATCCAGCATCAGTCAGTACGAAAATGCAGTACGTTCACTGGATGATTATTATCGAACGGTGCAGCTCGGTCTCGCCGCCTGCTTTCGGGAAAACCGGTCTCCGGGTGTTATCCCGCCACTGAAAAAGCACCAGCAGATTCCCATTGCCGCCATTGTGTTTGGTTCTGACCAGGGGCTGGTCGGGCAGTTTAACGAGATCATGGTGGAATATGCTGTCGATGCATTGCAAAAACAGCCGGGAAAAAAGACCGTCTGGGCGGTGGGTGCCCGCATACATTCGCGTCTGACGGATATCGGTTTGCAGCCCTTGGGAGGTTTTGCTCTGCCGGGCTCAATCAATGCGATTGCTCCGTTGATCGGTGATATTCTGATTGAACTGGAAGCGCGTCGAGAACAGGGCTTAATTGAACAGGTTTACCTGTTTAATCATCACCCTGTCAGCGGAGCGGTTTATACTCCGGTCAGTCAGCAGTTACTGCCACTGGATCAGTCATGGTTGCTTCATCTGTCTGAAATCCCCTGGCCAACGCAAAACCTGCCTGAGGTAATAGGCCGTCGGGAACAAACTCTGAGCGCCCTGGTGCGGGAATATCTGTTTGTGACGTTATTCAGAGCATGTGCTGAATCTCTGGCCAGTGAAAATGCCAGCCGACTGGCGGCTATGCAGCGCGCCGAAAAAAACATCGATGAATTGCAGAACGATCTTAACCGCTCTTATCATCGCTTACGGCAAAACGGAATTGATGAGGAGTTGTTTGATGTTTTTTCCGGCTTTGAGGCACTGAAAAATGAAGCCGGGTTATGAGTCAGGAAGATGATACACGTCGGGTATATGCCTCCTGCGTGTCGCTCTGTTAAACATCTGTCAGTTTGGCGGGCCCTGTGCGGTGTCAGCTGTTTAAACAGATAGTGCATGCGTTAGGCCAGACATTTCAATATCGTGTGAATGTGGGCGTAGACTGATGGTGTCAGGGTGTCAGGGTGTCAGGGTGTCAGGGTGTCAGGGTGTCAGGGTGTCAGGGCGTTAGAGGGTCTGTGGTTATATTGAGCCTGAACTGTGTTCGCAGACCATTGAGTAATACACAAACGTCAGGAGTGTCTGGGTTGCTTGCCCTGAAGATGGTTAAGCGGGTGTTCTATCACCTGCGTCCGGAAGTGAATATTCTGTAATCAAAGGTGAAAAAAGCTCTGGCAGCATATCTGGTACTCTTATCTGTTCTCAGATATAGATCAGAATCGTTACATAGTGAGCGAAACTGCCTCCAAGAACGAACAGATGCCACACCCCATGCATCCAGGGATATCGCGGGTCAAGGGCGTAGAACACAATTCCCAATGTGTAGATTATGCCGCCGGTTAGCAGCCATATGAAACCCGCCGGAAGTAGCGCTGCGAGAAGTGGTTCGATGGCCAGCAGGATTAACCAGCCCATCACAAAATACAGGGTCATTGGCAATACCCGTTTGCCGAGCTGTGGGAACGCGTCGCGTATCAGGCCCACAGTCGCCATACTCCAGATCACAGCGAACATCCACCAACCTACAACCCCTCTCAGGGTGATTAGCGTGAAAGGGGTATAACTGCCAGCGATCAGCAAATAGATGGCCTGATGATCGAATATACGAAACATTCGTTTCGTACGTCCCGGTGGCAGCCCGTGATAGATTGTAGAGATCGAATACAGCAGCACTAATGTCGTGCCATAAATAGTGAATGACACTATGCGGAACCGATCCCCATCCTCTAGCGCGCCCAGAATCAGTACTACGGCGCCTGCCAGTGCCAGCACGGCACCGAACAGATGTGAAATGCTGTTAAAACGTTCGCACTTGTTCATGACGGATCTATACGTTTTTTATGTGACAGGCCCGCAGGGGCTCTATTAGCAGTTAAGCCATCTTTGCCTGCGCTGATCCTGAGAATCCCCATTGTTCGCTATCTCAGCTTAAATTCAGTTGTCTCAATCAGTTCCGTTATCTCAACCTAAGTCCCGCTGTCCCACATCACATTGCAGCCCGCTTTTTGGGCTGCCTTAAGCAGCTCAATCAGAGGGAATGCCCGGTGAGAGAGACTGACACTGGGTTCGTCATCGTACCCTGACTCCTTTGTCTCTTGTGGAGACGGTATTTCAGTTGCAATGTTTTTTTCCAGGCAGGTTAATGCCGCCGGAATATCATCAGCAAGCAGGGCTCCTGGAACTGTCTGACTGTGTCCCATCATCTTAAGTAGCTTCAGGGCTACGTCGCCAAACAGGGTGATTTTCCCGTACACGGGACAGGAAAAGGTCACTAGCATCGTTATCTCCTTTGTTGCGTTCAGTCACATGTTGCCGCTGATGGCTACTCTGGAGCTCTGTTGATTATCTCGCTACAGCCGATGGCTTGGTTTGAGACATTCAGTCAGTTTTGTTTTTTGCGGTTAATTTTTACCCGTTATATCGTCACAGGACAAAACTTGACCGGATTCTCCCGGGGCCATGGCTGCGTTTGCTTATAGCATCCTGAATCAGAGGCCGTTATCAGCACATTTTTGGATATCTATTTATTCTGGCAATTACCCGGTTATCCGATTGCTGCTTATCTTTAGCGCTTATTACTGACTTCCCAAATTCAAACAGAGTCTCAGATTTCAGGGTACGTGCGATAACCCGTGGACTTCATTGATGCTGGCTTTATGGGATGACAGACGGCAGAAGCTACTTTTTCCAACCCCGGATCGTATTCCATGAAGGCTCCTCTCGGGTGTCCAGCTTAACGTTACCCTTCAGTTATTATAGCTGGCTATTATCGGGTAACTATTTGAGCTGGACAGATATCAACCATTACTATCCTGCTCCAGTGGGGTGAGGTTAAATAAGTCTGCGCGCATCATTGGCCCTTTCTGTCGGCGGGTGTACATAATGCGGCTCGTCCCGGCAGTCGCAGGTGAAGCATGTTAAAATCTGTGTCGGGCGGGCTTTTTTGTAATCTCCGACCTGTATCAGTGCATTTGCAATCCTGGATTTTTGGACATATTCAACACATGAATGAGAATAACGATTTACACTGGATGACATATGCGCTGCAACTGGCGCAACAGGCTGCTGATGTCGGAGAGGTGCCGGTTGGCGCGGTTGTGGTATTGGATGATAAGGTGATTGGCGAGGGTTGGAATCAGCCGATTTCCGGTCATGATCCCACTGCTCATGCTGAGATTATGGCACTGCGTGATGCTGCTGCGAAGATTGGTAATTATCGTCTTTCCGGAGCGACGCTCTATGTCACTATTGAACCTTGTACTATGTGCGCCGGAGCGATTATTCATGCCCGGATTAAACGGGTGGTGTTTGGTGCGACTGAGCCTAAGGCGGGTGCCGTCATTAGTAACGCTCTGTTATTTGATCAGAGCTGGCTGAATCACTGGCCGGAATATCAGGGGGGAGTGCTGGCTGATGCATGCAGTGCTGCCATTAGTGCGTTTTTTCGTCACCGCCGGGAAGAAAAAAAGGCTGAAAAAGAGCGGGCTAAAGCTGAGGCAGACTCTTCGAAGTAAAGTGTTTGCCGGACCTCGTTTGTTTGTCTGCCAGCAGTAGGGCTGCGTTGATGAGTGGTCGTCTGCTCTGCTGATGATCAGAGGGCTGAAGGGATAGTGTCAATCATCTCTTTTACCGCTTCTTCACCTTTATCAAGGCTGCTACCCGGCATAACAATTTCGCCCTCATTTTCGGCCGGACTGATTGATGGCTTAGCTGCTTCTATTCTGGCTTTGCGAAGTTCCCAGTCGAGCAGGTCATAGTAGTTGCGGATGTTTTTAACATAGAGCACTGGCTCGTAGCCCCGGGCATAGCCGTGACGAACTGTCTGATAATATTCTTTCTGGGTAAGCAGCGGCAGAAACTCTTTTACATTGCTCCATTTATCAGGATCTCTGCCTGCCCTGGCGGTCAGTACACGAGCATCTTCAAGATGCCCGTAGCCGATATTATAGGAGGCCAGGGAAAACCAGATCCGGTCCTTCCCCTGAATTCTGTCAGGGATTTTAGCCATCACTTTTTTCAGGTAGTGGGCTCCACCTATCACGCTTTTTATCGGGTCTGTCCGGTCTTTTATACCAACCTCTTTAGCGGCCGCCTGAGTCAGCATCATAATACCTTTAACTCCTGTGGGTGATACGGCTTTAGGGTTCCAGTGTGACTCCTGATAGGCTATCGATGCCAGAAGCCGCCAGTCAATATCGGTTTCCTGTTCTGCCATCATGAAATATTGTTCAAGTTTACAAAAGCGTGTTTCCAGATCGGATCGAAACGTTTCTATATCTACATAACCTAGACGGGTTTGTCGGGTCAGGTATTTCTTCTTTAGTTTAACCAGTAGTTCCTGGGTGGCGGGCAGTTCAAAAAAACGTCGGGTCGCGCGTTGCAGGCTCTGGTCATTCTGCTTTATTAAAAGCCAGGCTACCGGCACAGGTTTGCTGAGGGCCAGTGATTTTTTAAGACCCGGAAAATAGGATTTCTGAGCGTCGAAGACAAGATCGTCACTGACGGTATAGTCGATCTCCTGTTCATACACATCTTCAAGGAGCTCGGTGACGTTACTGGTAGTTGTTTCCTGCCATTTAAGGACGCTGGAAGTCTGTCTCAGGGTGCGTAACAGTTCCGCATGGCTGCTATTGGCAATTACCTTGATACTCTTATTCTCAAGATCAGCGATGGTTTTTGGTGCAGGCTTGCCCTGAGTCACCCGGTAGATCAGGGTCGGCGTTGAATAAGCGTAAGCAGGGGAGAAACGGAAGTTCTCTTTACGCTCCTCGGTTATGGTCAGTCCGGCTGCGGCAATATGGGCGCTGCGATTTTGCACCAGGGTAAATATCTCGCCAAAGGTATCCGGGATAATCAGTTCAAGTTCTACTCCCAGATAATCAGCGAAGGCTTTCAGTAGTTCATATTCAAAACCAGTGGGTTTGCCGTTGTTGTCCTGATAGTAGGTTGTCGGTGTATTGCGGGTGGCAACCCTGAGTATGCCGGTTTTTTTGATGGCATCAATCTGGCTGTGATTACTCTGGTTGAAGAGGTACAAAGCGATAAAAAGTGATGCTGAAATCAGCAGGAAAAGTAGCTCTTTAACGTGAAAAAAATTTATTCGCATAAGAAATGGGGCTTTTTCTGGTAACTAATCCGCTATTTCAGTAAAATTCGAGCTTAATTTTCTCCTACATACAACCTATCTGTTAGACACACTCAAGAGGCTTGAAACTAACATGCTGGTACTGCGTGGAGCGCCTGCTCTTTCTGCTTTTCGTCACGATAAGCTGCTGTCTGCCCTGAAATCCCGAATTGCCCACATCACCGGTGTTTATGGTGAGTTTATGCATTTCGCTGATCTGGAAAATAACCTGTCTGATCAGGAGCATAACACGCTGGAGCGTATCCTTTGCTACGGCCCTAAAGCTAAAGTGGAAGAGCCTTCAGGTCAATTGATTTTAGTTGTGCCCCGTCCGGGTACTATCTCTCCGTGGTCGTCCAAAGCGACCGATATAGCCAGAAACTGTGGCTTACAGAGTATCCATCGTCTGGAACGCGGGACTGCCTATTTTGTGCAGTCGGAGCAACCACTGAACGATGCTGAGCTGGATCAGGTTCGTGCTGAACTGCATGACCGGATGGTTGAGGCCACCCTTGACAGTGTGGATGAAGCGGCGCAGCTGTTCCGTGCCGATCAGCCTGCACCACTGACGCTGGTGGATATTCTGGCTGGGGGTCGTGATGCCCTGGTAACCGCAAATACCGACCTGGGTCTGGCGCTGGCGGACGATGAGATTGATTATCTGGTCGAAAGCTTTACCGAACTGGGGCGTAATCCGGCGGATGTTGAGCTGATGATGTTTGCGCAGGCTAACTCTGAGCACTGCAGACACAAGATCTTCAATGCGTCCTGGGATATTGACGGTGAAGCACAGGACAAATCTCTGTTTGCTATGATCCGCAATACCAATGAGCTGGGTGGTGAGAATATTCTTTCTGCTTATTCTGATAATGCTGCGGTGATGGTGGGCTCTGAAGCGGGGCGTTTCTTCCCAAATCCTGCCACGAAAGAATACAGTTACCATCAGGAGAGCATAGAGATCCTGATGAAGGTGGAGACTCATAACCATCCTACTGCCATTGCACCTCACTCCGGTGCTGCGACGGGGTCTGGTGGAGAGATTCGTGACGAAGGCGCCACTGGTAAGGGCTCTAAACCAAAAGCAGGCCTGACCGGCTTTACTGTTTCAGATCTTAAGATTCCTGGCTTTGTTCAGCCGTGGGAGTCCGATTACGGCAAACCTGAGCGGATCGTATCTGCGCTGGATATTATGCTGGAAGGTCCAATCGGCGGAGCAGCGTTCAATAACGAATTTGGTCGTCCGGCGCTGAATGGCTATTTCCGTACCTTTGAACAGAAGGTTAACGGCGCGGCGGGTGACGAGGTCCGTGGTTATCATAAGCCGATCATGATTGCCGGTGGTTATGGCAACATCCGCACCGATCACGTTGATAAGGGTGAGATTGAGGTTGGTGCTAAACTGATCTGTCTCGGTGGCCCGGCTATGCAGATCGGTCTGGGTGGTGGTGCTGCCTCTTCAATGTCTTCCGGTACCTCTTCAGCGGATCTTGATTTTGCATCTGTGCAGCGGGATAACCCTGAGCTGGAACGCCGCTGTCAGGAAGTTATTGATCAGTGCTGGCAGCAGGGGGATACAAACCCTATCGCCTTTATTCATGATGTGGGAGCCGGTGGTCTGTCCAACGCTTTTCCTGAACTGGTTAAAGATGGCGGCCGTGGCGGAAACTTCGAGCTGCGTAAAGTTAATAATGATGAACCCGGCATGTCACCGCTGGCGATCTGGTGTAACGAAGCGCAGGAGCGTTATGTGCTTGCGGTTATGCCAGAGGATATGGCTCGGTTTGAAGCGATCTGTGCCCGTGAGCGTTGTCCTTATGCAATTGTGGGTACTGCCACCGATGAGAAGCATCTGACGCTGAGTGATTCCCATTTTGGTAATAAGCCGGTCGATTTGCCGATGAGCGTGCTGTTTGGTAAACCACCAAAAATGCACCGTTCAGTTAATCGCATCAGTTATGAAGTCCCGGCTTTTGATGCCAGCGGTATCAATCTGAAAGAAGCGGCTGACCGGGTTCTGAAACTGCCCGCAGTTGCTTCAAAATCATTCCTGATTACTATTGGCGATCGTTCTATTACCGGTCAGGTTGCCCGTGATCAGATGGTTGGTCCCTGGCAGGTGCCGGTGGCTGACTGTGCTGTGACGACAGCATCGTTTGATACCTGTGCCGGTGAGGCGATGGCGATGGGCGAGCGTACACCGCTGGCACTGGTCGATTCTCCGGCTTCTGGCCGGATGGCGGTGGGAGAAACCGTAACTAACCTGGCAGCAGCCCGGATCGGCGATATTATCGATATCAAACTCTCAGCCAACTGGATGTGTGCCGCAGGCCACCCGGGTGAAGATGAAAAGTTATACGACACCGTTAAAGCGGTGGGTATGGAGCTGTGTCCACAACTGGGGATTACTATCCCGGTGGGTAAGGATTCCATGTCGATGCGTACTGTCTGGAATGATGAGGGTGAGGATAAGTCTGTTACGGCACCTACCTCTCTGATTATTACCGGTTTTGCACCGGTATTGGATGTACGTAAGACACTTACACCGCAGCTGCGAACTGATATTGAAGAGACCGACCTGATCCTGCTGGATCTGGGTAACGGGAAAAACCGTCTGGGTCTTTCTGCGCTGGCGCAGGTGTTCAACGAAGTGGGTCAGGATGTGCCTGATGTTGATGACCCTGAACAGCTGGTGGCTTTCTTTACTGCTATACAAGAGCTGAACGAGCAGGGGCTGCTGCTGGCATACCATGATCGTTCAGACGGCGGTTTGTTTACTACGATTGCAGAGATGGCGTTTGCCGGACATACCGGTGTTGATATCAATCTTGATATGCTGGCAACCGATAGCACTGAATTTGCGGCGGCTCTGTTTGCTGAAGAGCTGGGTGCGGTTATTCAGGTCAGACGGGAAGATATCCAGAGCGTCCTGACTGAATTGAATGCAGCCGGTCTGGCAGAGATTACTAAGGTGATCGGCTCGGTCAACCTGGATGATGAGTTGCGTGTTCATTTTGATGATGACGAGATCTACTCTGAGTCCCGCACAACACTGCAGCGTGCCTGGGCTGAAACCTCCTACCGTATGCAATCCCTGCGCGATAACTCTGAGTGTGCACAGCAGGAGTTCGACGTACTACTGGATAAGCAGAATCCTGGACTCAGTGCCGAACTGACCTTTGATCAGAATGACAATGTGGCTGCGCCCTTTATTCAGACCGGTGTGCGCCCGCAGATGGCCATTATCCGCGAGCAGGGTGTGAACGGTCAGATAGAGATGGGTGCCGCATTTGATCGGGCCGGTTTTGCTGCTGTGGATGTTCATATGAGTGATATTCTCGAAGGCAGGGTCGATCTGGAGCGCTTTAAAGGTCTGGTTGCCTGTGGTGGCTTCTCCTACGGTGATGTTCTGGGAGCGGGTGAAGGCTGGGCTAAGTCGGTTCTGTTTAACGCTCGTGCACGGGATCAGTTCCAGGGATTCTTTAATCGGGAAGATACGTTCGCACTGGGTATCTGTAACGGCTGTCAGATGCTGTCTAACCTGCATGAGCTGATTCCGGGTGCAGATCTCTGGCCGCATTTTGTCCGCAATATGTCAGAGCAGTTTGAAGCGCGTGTCGCCATGGTTGAAGTACAGGATAGCCGGTCAGTATTCCTTCAGGGGATGGCGGGTTCCCGGATGCCAATCGCAGTTGCTCATGGTGAAGGCCGGGCAGAATTTGCCGATCAGGCTCATCTGACAAATCTGCAGGGCTCTGGTGCTGTTGCGCTGCGTTATGTGGATAACTATGGTCAGGTTACAGAGAAGTATCCTGCTAACCCGAATGGTTCGCCAAACGGTATCACCGGAGTTACAACGACCGATGGCCGGGTGACTATCATGATGCCACATCCAGAGCGGGTGTTCCGTGCAGTAACAAACAGCTGGGCTCCGGCTGAGTGGGATGAAGATGGCGCCTGGATGCGGATGTTCCGTAATGCCCGGGTCTGGGTAGGCTAGTCAGTTAATTAAACATAAAGCGCCTTCGGGCGCTTTTTTTATATGTATATTATTTCCCGGGTAAAAAATAGAGTGTTTGTGATTTAGCTACTGTCTGCGAGGGTGTTAATTTTTCAAAGGAAGATCCAGCTTCCACCATGCCAGCATACCGCCCTTTAATTCCATAGCATTGAACCCTGCCTTAATAAATTTGCGGGTTGCGGGTTTGCTGCGATGGGCTGAGAGACAGATACAGAGAATTGGTTTATCGGTGGGCAGTCCGTTCATCCGGTCATACCTGAGGCTGTGAAGCGGGATTGATATGGCGCCGGGGATATGACTTTTATTAAACTCCTGTGGCGTACGGACATCAATAAGCAGGTACTGTTCCAAATCCTGGGCTGCATAGTCCGGTGTGACTGAGGGCACCTGTCCAAAGGGAAGCCAGCTGAGCCAGCCGGGTATGCCTTTCCTGATAATCATCAGTGTACAGGGAGTGTTATTTGATTCAGGGAAGTGTTTTCTGGCTGTTGATTAACAGCTCCGGTCATGTTGTTCATAGCTTCTGTCCTTCTCAGGTATAAAAAAGCCGGTTAACCGCAGCATAGAATATGGCGGTAACCGGCTTGTATCAGACTTTGCTGCTATATAACAACTAAAGTCCGGATGTCAGTTCATATTACTGCTGAACTTTGATCTGCTTCTGTCCGCTGATAGTTACTTCTACACGACGGTTCTCTCTCAGGCATGCCTTGCGGGAAGAGCCTGCATCAGTACAGTCTTTAACAGGGTTCGCTTCACCGAAGGAGTAAGAAACAACCTTGTCTGTTTCGATACCTGCTTCAACCAGAGCAGCATTTACTGCCTCAGCGCGGCGCTTGGACAGAGCATCGTTGTAGGCGTTAGTGCCGATAGAGTCGGTGTAACCTTTCAGCTCGATAGAGTTCAGTTTAGCCAGTGAACCCACGTAGTTTACGATAGGGGTGACATCAGTTACTTTGCTGCTATCGAAGTCGAAATAAATGATGTGACTCTCTTGAGCGTCAACCATCTTCATAACCATTGTCGGTGCTGGAGCTGGCATTGGAGCAGGTGCTGCTACAGGAGCTGCTTCTGCGCCGCACTCAACGGTCATATCATCTTCAGTCCAGTAACCGTGCTGCCAGCATTCGCCGTAACCGGTTTTCCAAACGGTGTCAGCAGCGTTTGTCGCATAACCTGCATTGGTCGGGTGAGCGTTAGCGACTGCAGAGATTCCCATTGACAGTGCCAGGGCGGTAGAGAGTGCAAGTTTCTTCATCATATACATCCTTATGTTTTAATTTTCAGCTATTGTTGGCTATTTATACCAGCTTAACCTGAACCTAAGTTAAACAGAGTGTTTCAATTATGGGTATTTAAGCCTAAAAAGCGACATTATGGTAAAACTTTTTTGTATGGTTTTACCGTCACCTGTCGATAAACCCCCGCTTTTTTATATGGATCCTGGTCTGCCCAGGACTGAGCCTGTGGTAAAGATGCAAACTCAGCAATTACCAGACTGCCAGTAAAGCCGGCAGGACCCGGATCTTCACTATCAATTGCCGGGTGAGGCCCGGCAACCAGAAGCCTTCCTTCATCACGCAGGGCTTCAAGGCGGGCCAGATGGTCGGGTCTTGCGGCCATGCGTTGTTCAAGTGTTCCGGGTTCATCTTCGCAGATAATGGCGTAAAACATTATGACATCCTTAATTTTCGCTTTGATTCTCGTTGTTGTCAGGTTTTATGTGCTTAGATATATAAAAACCCTGCAGCAGAATGAAGACCAGTGTCAGGCCCAGCATACCGAATAATTTAAAATTAACCCACGTCTCCTCACTCATAGTATAGGCTACGTACAGGTTTACAGCACCCAGGATAAGGTAGAAGATAATCCAGGCAATGTTCAGCTGCTTCCAGGCCTGAGGGGGCATCTCAATTGTGCCGCCCATCAGGCGCTGGATAATCGTTTTGTTACCAATAAACTGACTTCCCAGAAAGGCCAGGGCAAACAACCATGTAACTACGGTAGGTTTCCACTGAATAAAGGTTTTGTCCTGAAACAGGACCGTAGCCCCGCCCAGTACAACAACTAATCCTAGGGTGACCAGTTGAATCATCTCTATCTTATGGGTCTTGATCCAGGTGTAGAGCATCTGTAACAGGGTTGCAGGAATCAGAACGGCTGTCGCCAGAATAATATCATCGGTGCTTTTATAGACAATAAAGAAGATAATGACCGGTAGAAAATCCAGAAGTAGTTTCATAACAACATTTTTTTAGTTAGCAAGTGGATCGATTATAGAGTGAGCCAGTTAAGTTATAAACCCGAATCCTGTGAGGAATTGCCTTTCAGTGATCTTCATTGCCATTCCTGCTACTCCGATGGAGAGTTGACTCCGGAGCAGCTGCTCAAAGGGGCTTCTGAGGCTGGAGTTTCAGTGTTCGCCATTACTGATCACGATACGGTTGCGGGAATCGGCGAGCTGCGAGCTGCAGCCGGATCGGTTGCTAACGCAGTGCAGGTTGTTTCAGGAATTGAACTGACCAGTCAGTGGGGCCGGAATATGGTGCATATCGTAGGGCTGGGCTTTGATGAAACCGCTCCTGCCCTGGGAGACTACCTGAAAAAGCTTGATAAGCTGCGATTGGTTCGTGCTGAGCTGATTTCAGAAAAACTGTGTAAGCGTAATATTCCGGATCTTCTTCCCCGGGTGTTGGAATTGGCAGGGGATGGTCAGATTGGCCGGCCCCATTTTGCTGTTGCTATGGTTGAAGCGGGTGTCGTTAATAATGAGGCGCAGGCCTTTAATCGTTATTTAGGGGCAGGAAAAATTGGCGATGTAAAAGCTGACTGGCCAACAATGGAGCGGGCAATTGATATTATCCATCAGGCTGGAGGTGTCGCCGTTCTGGCGCATCCGACAAAATATAATATGACGTTTACTAAGGTAAGATTGCTGGTAGATTGTTTTTCTGAGCAGGGCGGGGATGCGATTGAAATAAGTTATCCCGGGATTGAGTCCGGTCATCTGTTGCAGTTGGATAAGCTTGCCTCAAAACATAAAATGATGGTGTCAGCGGGGAGTGATTTCCATAAAAGACAATTTCACTGGACCGGAATTGGAAAATATCCACGATATAGTAGCAATAACCCCCATGTGCTTTCTAAATTGCTTCAGCATTAACTGAGTTTTCAGTAAAATAGATTTAATAACTTTTTGTGGAAGGGTTTCCCGTGAGTCAGCTTTTTCAGATCCATCCTGATAATCCCCAGTCGCGTCTGATCAGTCAGGCTGTTGAGATCATAAAAAAAGGGGGGGTAATCGTTTATCCTACCGATTGTGCTTATGCACTGGGCTGTCACCTGGGTGATAAGTCGGCTGTCGAGAAAATTAAACGCATCCGTAAACTGGATGATAAGCATAACTTTACTCTGGTGTGCCGTGATTTGTCAGAAATTGGTACGTATGCCAAGGTGAATAATTCGGTATATCGTTTATTAAAATCCATGACCCCGGGCGCGTATACATTTATTTTAAATGCGACCACTGAAGTGCCGCGTCGTTTATTGCATCCGAAAAGACGAACGATCGGCCTTAGAATTCCGCAAAACAATATTGCACTGCAGTTGATGGAAGCGTTAGGTGAGCCAATAATGAGTACATCTCTTATTTTGCCAGGCGAAGAGCTTCCTCTGATTGATCCTTATGAGATTCGCGATCTTTTGCAGCATGATGTTGATCTTGTAATTGATGGCGGCTATTGCGGAATGGAAGCGACTACAGTAATTAATTTGGTGGATGATGTGCCCGTCGTTATTCGTCGTGGCGCCGGTGATGTTTCGGATTTTGAATAAATACTCTCAATAAGTTTTTTATTGAAAAAAAGTAATACTTATTCAATAATTCAATCCTGTTTCTAAATTTATTTTCATTGGTGATTTATAATGACCGACTTTGTAAAACTTCTTACCCGTAAAAACTCGCTTCGCAAACAGTGTCAGGAACTTACCAGTGCCGATATTGAAAAAGCAATTGTTGATCTGACTGAAATTCTGGAAGAGAAACAGGCGCAGGAAGAAGAGTTGCTTGCAGTCGAGCGTGAGCGTGCCGAAAAAATTGAAGCAATTAAGCAGAGTATGCAGGAAGCCGGTATCGGTCTGGATGATCTGATGACTCTGGTTGATGCTCCGGTTAAGAAAAAGGTTGCGCCTAAGTATCAGATCACGGATGAGGACGGTGAAGTGCATCAGTGGTCCGGCCGTGGTCGCACTCCTGCAGTATTTCAGGCGGCATTTGCTGCAGGCAAAACTAAAGAAGACTTCTTAATTTAATAAGTCATTTCCGTTATTATAAAAAAGCTCTTCGGTACTGTGCCGAGGAGCTTTTTTGTTTATTTTTATCTGAAGCCTGTTTGCAGGTTTCTTAATGTGAGGAAGCGTCGGTGATAGACGAAAAACTTCAGAAAGTTTTGGCGCGTTCCGGATTAGGTTCACGTCGTGAGATGGAACGTTGGATTGAAGCTGGCCGTATTGTAGTGAATGGTCAGGTTGCAACGCTCGGCGACAGAATCTCGGTTCGGGATGAAGTAGAGGTTGACGGGCAGGCACAGAAAATGGTGTTTGATCGTGATAGTGAGCGCCGTGTGCTTATTTATAATAAGCCGCTGGGTGAGGTTGCTACCCGGCATGACCCGGAAGGGCGTCCTACGGTGTTTGATCATTTACCGCCTTTAAAGCAGGGGCGGTGGATAGCCGTGGGGCGGCTGGATATTAATACTTCAGGGTTGTTGTTGTTCACAACCGATGGTGAGCTGGCAAATAATCTGATGCACCCCTCTGCGAATATCGATCGGGAGTACGCTGTACGTATTCTCGGAGATGTTGATGAGGCGATGATAACGCGATTGAAAAAGGGGATCCTGCTGGATGATGGGATGGCCCGTTTTACGGATGTGCGGTTCTTCAATGGTGAAGGCGCCAACAAGTGGTACCACGTCTGTATTATGGAGGGGCGGAATCGGGAAGTCCGGCGTCTGTGGGAGTCTCAGGAGGTTCAGGTAAGCCGGTTGAAGCGTGTGCGTTATGGGCCCTTCTTTTTGCCGAGTGAGGTAAAGGCTGGGCACTGGAAGGAGTTATCTCAGAAAGAGATAAATATGCTCTCCAGTATGATGGACATGAAGCAGAAGCATAACAAGCCATTATCTGTCAAAGAGAAAGATGTTGCTGAACGTCGGGCTAAGCGGCAAAAGACACGTCGCTCTGTAGGGCCAAAACGCTCAGAGCGATAATAAAAAATGCAGCCCGTAGGCTGCATTTTTTTTGAAGTTCGTTTGTTTGGTTTTTTTATTGAGCGTTCAGTGACTGGCCGTTAACGGTCCGGCTGTCGCGCCCCATCAGATAGAGATAGAGCGGCATTATCTCTTCCGGAGTCGGGTTGCTTTCCGGGTTTTCCGCCGGATACGCATTGGCTCTCATATCGGTACGGGTCGCGCCTGGGTTGATTGCGTTAACGCGAATATTCGGATTGTGCTCCAGTTCATCAGCGAGGACCTGCATCAATCCTTCAGTCGCGAACTTGGAGACTGCGTACGCGCCCCAGAATGCTTTGCCTGTCCGGCCTGCTCCGGAAGAGGTAAAGATGATGGAAGCGTCCTCTGAGTCGTTTGTCAGCGATAGCAGTGCCTGAGTCAGCATGAACGCGCTGTTAACATTAACCTGCATTACCTGTTGCCAGATGATCGGGTCATAGCTTTCGATCGGTGTGCGTACGCCCAGGATTCCGGCATTATGCAAAATCCCGTCAACTCTGCCAAACTCTTGCTCCAGCGTGGCAGCAAGGTTATCGAAGTCTGTTTCGCTGGCTGTTTCCAGGTTGAGTGTGATGATGGCGGCCTGAGGGTAACCGGCTGCTTCTATCTCATCGTATACCGCATTCAGTTTTTCCTCGGTACGTCCCAGAAGGATTATGGTGGCGCCGTGGGCAGCATAGCTAAGGGCTGCTGCCCGTCCGATTCCGCTACCGGCTCCGGTAATCAGAATGATTTTGTCCTGCAGTAAGTTTTCCGGTGCCTGATATTCGTACATGACAGCTCCTGTGTCTGATGGCTAAGAGGGGAATCGGCCAGTTTGGTGCTCTTTCTTCTGTTAGCAGTGCAAAGAGATGTTCAGGCCGGATCGAGCGGTTTTCTTAGCGGTTACAAAAAAGGGTTTCTAAAATTGGACGGATCTCGCTGGCGTGATCTACCCGGTAATGGCTGTTCCAGTTGTCGATATTTTCGTTTTCATCGAGGTAGCCGTAACTGACAGCAATTGTTGGCATGCCTGCGTTGAGACCGGCTTCAATATCCCGGCGGTGATCGCCGATATAAACCGTGCGTTCAGGCGCTGTTTGTAGTTCTTTGCAGGCCAGAAAAAGAGCTTCCGGGTGAGGTTTTTTCTCGCGTACATGGTCCGGGCAGATCACTGTCCCTGCGGCAGGTTGAAGATTCAGTCCCTGCATAACCGGAGTGGTATAGCATTCCGGTTTGTTGGTGACAATTCCCCAGGGGATGTGCTTTTCTCCCAGCCAGTTGAGCAGGTTTTGTATGCCCGGAAACGGCTTGGTGTCAACGTCCAGGTGTTGCAAGTAGAGCTCAAGCATCCGCTGGTGAAGCTGATCAAACCCGGCAGAATGTTCTTCGAGCCGGAGTGCTGCGCAGACCATCGCCCGGGCGCCGTTGGAGACATAGCCTCTGATAAAATCATAGCTGACGGGAGGCTGCTGCTGTTCGGCCAGAAGCTGATTAATTACAAAGTGGAAATCAGGTGCGGTATCGAGCAGTGTGCCGTCCAGATCAAACAGAACCGCTTCTGGCAGAATGGTGTTCATCGTTCAGTCAGGTTTCCGTGTGGCGACCATATAGTTCACATCAACGTCCCGGTCGTTAAGCTTGTACACTTTGGTCAGTGGATTATAGGTCAGGCCGGTTATCTTTTCGCTTTGCAGGCCGCTCTGACGTATCCAGTTGGCCAGCTCTGAGGGGCGGATAAACTTATTAAAGTCGTGGGTGCCTTTGGGTACGAGTTTTAACAGGTGTTCAGCTCCGATAATCGCCATCATGTAGCTTTTGGGGTTGCGGTTAAGCGTTGAGAAAAACACATGGCCACCAGGCTTTACTAGCTGGCTGCAAGCGTCAACAATTGAGGATGGATCCGGGACGTGCTCCATCATCTCCATGCAGGTGACTATGTCGAACTGTTCCGGTTGCTCGGTGGCCAGTTGTTCCACGGTGACCTGTCGGTAAGATACATTGACGCCGCTTTCAAGGCCATGAAGTTTGGCGACTTTAAGGGGGGCTTCGCCCATGTCGATGCCGGTAACTTCGGCGCCCCGGTGTGCCATTGCTTCTGATAAGATGCCGCCACCACAGCCGACATCAAGCACAGTCTTGCCATTCAGAGAGGCGATCCGGTCAATAAAGTCTACCCGCAGGGGATTGATGTCATGCAGGGGTTTGAATTCACTTTCACGGTCCCACCAGCGGCTGGCCAGTTCCTCAAATTTTGCAATCTCCTGGGGGTCAATATTTGCGCCGGTGTTGCGTTGTGTATCAGTCATAATGTGCCGCCAAAGGCTAGTGTCTGGTGAAAATTCTGCGCCATTCTAGCATCGCTGGAGGGGCGAATACAGATTGTCTGGCGCGTTCCCGTGGATAACCCTGATTCAGGTGTCCAAGACCTTAATTTTGCGAGAATATTGCAATTTCTTTATGGTATACTCGCGGGCTTAAGGTTTACCGCTTACAGGGTGGGTTTAACCACTTAATTCTCAGCAGTCAGATTCAAGGATAGCCAGAGCTATTATGGGTGATTTAGCCAGAGAGATTCTGCCAGTTAACATCGAAGATGAACTGAAGCAGTCATATCTGGATTACGCTATGAGCGTAATCGTGGGGCGTGCGTTACCAGACGTACGGGATGGACTTAAGCCAGTACACCGTCGGGTGCTGTTCGCTATGAGCGAACTGGGCAACGACTGGAATAAGGCGTATAAAAAATCTGCCCGTGTGGTAGGTGACGTAATCGGTAAATATCACCCTCATGGTGATAGTGCTGTTTATGACACTATCGTACGGATGGCTCAGCCGTTTTCGATGCGCTATATGCTGGTCGACGGTCAGGGCAACTTCGGTTCAGTTGATGGTGATTCAGCGGCTGCGATGCGTTATACCGAGATTCGCATGGCGAAGATTTCGCATGAGTTGCTGGCTGATCTTGATAAAGAAACCGTCGATTTTGTGCCTAACTACGATGGCACGGAACAGATCCCGGAAGTGTTGCCGACTAAAGTGCCGACACTGCTGGTAAATGGTTCTGCCGGTATTGCCGTAGGTATGGCGACCAATATTCCACCCCATAACCTGGGCGAGATTGTGCGTGGCTGTATCGCGCTGATTGACAATCCGGACCTCGGTATTGACGGTCTTATGGAGTATATCCCGGCACCTGACTTCCCGACCGGCGCTATTATTAATGGCCGTGCCGGTATTCTGCAGGCCTACCAGACGGGGCGTGGACGGATCTATCTGCGCGCTAAGCATCATATCGAGACCAATGATAAAAACGGTAAAGAATCGATTATCTTTACTGAGATTCCTTATCAGGTTAACAAAGCGCGACTGATCGAGAAGATCGCTGAGCTGGTTAAAGAGAAGAAGCTTGAAGGAATTACCGAGCTGCGTGACGAGTCCGACAAGGACGGTATGCGTATCGTGGTTGAGCTACGCAAAGGCGAAGTTTCTGAAGTTGTTGTCAATAATCTCTTTATTCAGACTCAGCTGCAGAACGTCTTCGGTATCAATATGGTGGCGCTGGTTGACGGACAGCCGCGTACACTGGATCTGAAGTCCATACTGGAATGCTTCATTCGTCACCGTCGTGAAGTCGTTACCCGTCGTACAGTTTACCTGCTGCGCAAAGCGCGTGAGCGGGGACATATTCTGGAAGGTCTTGCGATTGCGCTGGCCAATATCGACGCGGTTATTGAGATGATCAAGAGTTCTCCGACTCCGGCGGAAGCGAAGGAACGATTGATCGCTACCCCATGGCAGCCCGGTGAAGTGACCGTGATGCTGGAACGTGCGGGTGAAAATGCCTGCCGTCCGGAAGATCTTGAAGCGCAGTACGGTATGCATGACGGGGTTTATCACCTGTCTCCGGTGCAGGCTCAGGCAATTCTTGAGTTGCGACTGCACCGTCTGACCGGTCTGGAACATGACAAGCTGATTGCTGAATACCGTGAACTGCTGGATCGTATCGCTGAGTTGCTGGCGATTCTGAACAGCCCTGAACGGTTGATGGAAGTGATTCGCGAAGAGCTTGAGTTGATTGTTGAAGAATATGGTGATGAGCGTCGCACCGATATCATTGCCTCGCAGCAGGACTTCACGGTTGCTGATCTGATAGCTGAAGAAGACATGGTGGTCACCATCTCTCATGGTGGCTATGCCAAAACCCAGCCGCTGACGATGTATCAGGCCCAGCGTCGCGGAGGCAAAGGTAAGTCTGCTACTGCGGTAAAAGATGAAGACTTTATCGAAAAGCTGCTGATTGCCAGCACTCACGATACGATTCTTTGCTTTACCAACCTGGGTAAAGTCTACTGGCTGAAAGTCTATGAGATTCCGCAAGCGAGCCGGGCAGCACGAGGCCGGCCGATTGTTAATATTCTGCCGTTGCAGGAGGGTGAGCGTATCACCACAATACTGCCGGTAAATGAGTATGCGGATGAGCACTATGTGTTTATGGCAACGGCTGATGGTACGGTGAAGAAAACTCCGCTGGTTAACTTCTCCCGCCCACGCTCTACCGGTCTGATTGCGCTGGCTCTGGATGAGGGTGACACTCTGATAGGTGCAGCAATTACGGATGGTACAGCCGAGGTAATGCTGGTTTCCAGTCAGGGTAAATCGATTCGCTTTGCTGAAGACGATGTTCGTCCGATGGGTCGTACAGCACGTGGTGTACGTGGTATTAAGCTGCAGAACAATGCCCGGGTGATCTCGCTGATTATTCCTCAGGAGAACGGCCGTATTCTGACGACCAGTATCAATGGTTTCGGAAAGCAGACAGCTGTTGAAGATTTCCCAACCTATGGTCGTGGTGGCCAGGGTGTCATTGCGATGCAGTGCACCGACCGTAATGGTGAGCTGATCGGCGCTGTGCAGATGTTTGAAGGCGATGATGTGATGCTGATCAGCGATCAGGGCACTCTGGTGCGTACCCGTAGTGATGAAATTTCAGTGCTGGGACGTAATACTCAGGGGGTTCGTGTTATCCGTGTTGCAGCGGACGAGAATCTGGTCGGTGTTGCACGCATAGAAGAGCCTGAAGTATCAGAGGATGAGCTGACAGAAACTGGCTTCACCGAAGGAGAGGCAGATCAGGTTGTCGCAAGCGATGATAGCCCTTCCGGGCTTGCTGAAGCGCCTGACAGTAACATCGAAGAGTAACGATGGAAGCTGAATTAATGTGCGGCTCCGGTCGCACATTTTTGTATCAGGCCGCTCTGGTTGATGTTTTATAATATGAGCTTCATATCTTTTTAACAGACGATTTTTCAAACCCTTTATACGAACTTTGTAGCAGATCTATCACAATGACACGTAATTATAATTTCAGTGCGGGTCCTTCTGCACTGCCTGAAGATGTCCTGAAACAAGCTCAGCAAGAGCTTTTAGACTGGCATGGCCTCGGTCTTTCCATCATGGAAATGAGTCATCGCAGTAAAGAGTTTGTTGCTGTGGCGGCTGAGGCAGAGCAGGATCTGCGAGATCTGATGAAGATCCCGGATAACTATAAGGTTCTGTTTATGCAAGGGGGCGCCAGCAGTCAGTTCAGCATGATTCCGATGAACCTGTTGCGGGGTAAAACCACCGCCGACTATATCAATACCGGTGACTGGTCGATAAAGGCGATTAAAGAGGCGTCCCGTTACTGCGACGTGAATGTGGTTGCGACCACTGAGGCTGATAATTTCACCAGCGCACCGGCGCAGAGTGAGTTAAAGCTTAATCCGGATGCAGCCTATGTGCATTACACGCCTAATGAAACAATCCGGGGTGTCGAGTTCGATTACATTCCGGATACCGGAGATGTACCTCTGGTGGCGGACATGTCATCCAATATTTTGTCCCGGCCGATAGATGTGAGTCGTTTTGGTCTGATCTACGCGGGCGCTCAGAAAAATATCGGGCCTGCAGGTCTGACCGTGGTTATCGTCCGTGAAGACCTGTTGGGGGATGTTCTGCCTGCAACACCGGCATTGTATGATTACAAAGTGAATGCAGATGCCGACTCCATGCTGAATACGCCGCCAACTTTTGGCTGGTATCTTGCCGGGCTGGTGTTTAAATGGCTGAAAGCGCAGGGCGGTGTCGAAACTATAGCTGAGCTCAACCGCCGTAAGGCTGAAAAGCTTTATGCCGCTATTGATAGCAATCCTTTCTATTCAAACCCGGTAGCGATTAACGCTCGTTCATGGATGAATGTGCCATTTATCCTGGCAAATGCCGATCTGGATAAACTCTTTCTTCAGGAAGCGGAAGATAAAGGTCTTCTGAATCTTCCCGGACACCGTTCGGTGGGGGGAATGCGGGCTAGTATTTATAATGCAGTACCCGAAGAGGGCGTGGATGCACTGATCGCCTTTATGCAGGACTTTTCACAGCGTCACGGCTAAGCCAGATAGCAGAGGACGGTAACATGAGTGATCAGGAAACAGAACTGAAACTACTGCGGGATCAGATCGACTCAATTGATCAGCAGATTCATGCGCTGCTGAATGATCGTGCGCGATGCGCACAGAGCGTTGCTGAAGTGAAAGAGCGATATCAGCAGGGTGACCGTGAAGCGGTTTTTTACCGCCCCGAACGGGAAGCTCAGGTGTTACGCCGGGTTATGCAACGCAATGAAGGGCCGCTTGCTGATCATGAAGTGGCCCGGTTGTTCCGGGAAATTATGTCAGTGTGTCTGGCGCTGGAAAAGCCGATGCATGTGGCGTTTCTGGGGCCGGAGGGTACCTTTACTCAGCAGGCGGCCAGCAAGCATTTCGGCCATTCTGCCCACTGTATCCCCTTCAACAGTAACGATGAAGTGTTTCGTGAAGTCGAATCCGGTGGCGCTCATTATGGTGTTGTGCCGATTGAGAATTCATCCGAGGGCGTGGTCACACATACACTGGATCTGTTTAAGCGTTTTAATCTTAAAATCTGCGGTGAGGTGGAACTACGGATTCACCATCATGTGCTGCGTGCGGGTGACGAGGGATTGGACAAAATCACCAGGATATATCTGCCGCAACAGACGCTTTCGCAGTGCCGCAGCTGGCTGGATACCCATTTTCTGTCCGCTGAACGTATCCTTGTTAGCAGTAACGCAGAGGCGGCGCGGATGGCCGTTAAGCAGGGATCGTCAGCGGTAGCGATAGCCAGTGATCTGGTGGCCGATCTCTATAACCTGAATATTGTTGCCCGGAATATCGATGATCAGTCGGATAACAGTACCCGTTACCTGATTATCGGTGATCAGGATGTGGGCGAAAGCGGCCAGGATAAAACCTCAATTCTGGTAACTGTTGCAGATAAGGCCGGCGCACTCTATGAGCTACTGCAACATTTCCATAATCATAATATCAGTCTGACCGGCATTGAAACCCGGCCCGCAAGCCCCGAAAGTTCACACTCAATCTTTTATATCGATTTTGAAGGGCATGCGGCCAATCAGCATATACAGAACGTACTGCAGGAACTGCAGTCTGATACTGTAGAGCTTAAATTGCTGGGGTCATACCCGGTTGCTGTACTCTGATCCGGAGCAAATTAAATGGCATGTGATTTCTATCATTTGGCAACCCCTGGCGTTCAGGGGCTCCATCCCTATCAACCCGGTAAACCGGTGGAGGAGCTGGAACGTGAGCTGGGTATCAGCAACAGTATTAAACTGGCCAGTAACGAAAACCCCCAGGGGCCGAGCCAGGTTGCTATGGCTGCGGTTCAGGCCGCACTGAGCGAGAGTTGCCGTTACCCTGATGCCAGTGGTTTTAAGCTGAAACAGGCGTTGTCAGAGCACTATAACATCACGGCGGACACTATCACCCTGGGTAATGGGTCGAATGATGTTCTTGAACTGATTGGACGGGCATTTGTTGTTCCGGGTGATGAGGTTATCTATTCCCAGCACTCCTTTGTTGTGTATATGCTGGTGGCTCAGTCAACCGGAGCCACCTCTGTTGTGGTTCCAGCCAGAGAGTGGGGGCATGATCTGGATGCCATGGCTGCTGCGGTGACGGATAAAACCCGAATAATCTTTCTGGCGAATCCGAACAACCCCACCGGAACCTGGTTTACCGGTCAGGCGCTACGGGATTTTATGGCGAAAGTGCCTGAAAATGTGGTGGTGGTTCTGGATGAAGCTTATCTGGAATATGTCGCTGAACCTGAATATCTTTCAGGGCTTCAGTTACAGGCTGACTTTCCAAATCTCGTCGTCACCCGAACTTTTTCTAAAGCCTTTGGTCTGGCGGCTCTGCGTATTGGGTATGCAGTGGCAACCCCGGCTATTACTGATCTCCTGAATCGCGTAAGACAGCCCTTCAATGTCAATATTCCTGCACTGGAAGCTGCCACTGCTGTACTGAGTGATGCCGCATATCTGAAACGTAGTGTTGAGCTTAACAGTGCAGGTATGGCGGAGCTGGAGCAGGGCTTCACCCGGCTGGGTGTTAACTGGATACCCTCTGTTGGCAACTTTATCAGCGTCGATTGTGGCTGCGATGCTGCGCCGGTATACGCAGGGTTGTTGCAGGAAGGGGTGATTGTCAGGCCGGTGGCCAATTATCAGATGCCTGATCACCTGAGGGTGACGATCGGTCTGCCGGAGGAAAATAGCCGTTTTTTAACGGCATTTGCTAAAGTGTTGTCACAGCAGCCAGGAAGGACAAAGACACCGTGAGATGCCTGACTGAGAGGGTGCTGATTATTGGTTTGGGCCTGATTGGCGGATCTCTGGCGAGCGCTCTGCGTACGCGAGGTATCTGCCGGACAGTCGTTGGATATGACCGGGATAAGGATGAGCTTGAGGCTGGGCTGCGACTGGGAGTCATCGGAGAAGCGGCAACGGATCTGCTAACCGCGGCTGCGGAAGCCGATGTTATAGTGCTGGCGGTACCGGTTAAAGCGATTGAAGCTGTTCTCGCAGAAATATTGCCAGTTTTACGACCGGAAACTATTCTCACAGATGTGGGTAGTGTTAAAGGCAATGTGGTGAAGTCTGCCACGGAACTGTTCGGACACGTGCCGGAACGGTTTATTCCCGGGCATCCGATTGCAGGGTCTGAAAAAAGTGGTGTGGCCGCTGCCGATGCAACACTATTTGAACATCATAAAGTTATCATTACACCACTTCCGCAAAGTGATCCTGACGCAGTCACACTGATTGCCCGGATGTGGCAGTCTGTAGGTGCGCAGGTGCTGCAGATGGATGTTGACCGTCATGATGAGGTGCTGGCTGCGACCAGTCATCTGCCGCACCTGCTGGCTTTTTCACTGGTTGATACGCTGGCGCAGGAACAGGATTGTAATGACATTTTTCGCTATGCGGCGGGCGGTTTCAGAGATTTTACCCGTGTGGCGGCCAGTGATCCGACCATGTGGCACGACATCGGTTTGGCAAATAAGCAGGCAATCCTGCAGAAGATTGATGAATTTACATCAGGTGTTGGTCGGCTGCGTAAGGCGATCGAGACTGAAGACAGTGTAGCGATGCTGGGTATCTTTACCCGGGCTAAAGCTGCACGTGAACATTTTTCTAAAATTTTATCGGGCTCAGCGTACTCGCAAAATAATATGATGATAAAAGATACTACATTTTATGCACAGCCGGGTGGCCAGGTGCAGGGCACAATACGGGCTCCGGGTGATAAATCGATCTCTCACCGTTCTATTATGCTGGGATCTCTGGCTGACGGTGTAACCGAAATTACGGGTTTCCTTGAGGGAGAGGACAGTCTGGCAACGTTGCAGGCGTTTCGTGACATGGGTGTTGTCATAGAAGGTCCGCATCAGGGGGCTGTTAAAATATATGGTGTTGGCATGAACGGCCTGCGTCAGCCACCCGGACCTATCTATGTGGGCAATTCGGGTACGACCATCCGTCTGATGTCAGGTCTGCTGGCCGGTCAGTCATTTGATTCTGAGCTCAGCGGCGATGCTTCTTTGAGTAAGCGTCCTATGGAGCGGGTGGCCAAGCCACTTCGTCTGATGGGCGCCCAGGTAGAGACCGGAGAAAACGGTTGTCCACCGGTGAAGATCAAAGGTGGACAGGCCCTGAAAGCGATCAGTTATGAGATGCCGATGGCCAGTGCTCAGGTTAAGTCTTGTGTCATGCTGGCTGGGCTCTATGCAGAGGGTGAGACCACTGTGATTGAGCCTGCTCCAACGCGGGACCATACAGAACGTATGCTGCGTGGTTTTGGTTATCAGGTAGATGTTGACGGTAATAAGGTCTCTCTGTCCGGTGGCGGGAACCTTAAAGCGACTAAAATTGATGTGCCAGCGGATATCTCTTCATCGACCTTCTTTATGGTGGCGGCCGCTATCTGTCCCGGTTCAGATATCACACTTGAGCATGTGGGCATTAACCCGACCCGCATTGGCGTGATCAATATTCTGCGGGCGATGGGAAGTCATCTGGAGCTCCTGAACGAGCGCGAGGTTGGCGGGGAGCCGGTTGCGGATATACGTATCCGTTATGCGCCTCTGAAAGGCATTAAGATTCCCGAAGATCAGGTGCCGCTTGCGATTGATGAGTTTCCGGCACTGTTTATTGCAGCCGTTTGTGCACAAGGTGAAACGGTGCTCACCGGAGCTGAAGAGCTGCGGGTAAAAGAGAGTGATCGTATTCAGGCGATGGTTGATGGGTTGAAAATCCTGGGTGCGGATATTGAAGGCACGCCGGATGGTGCGATTATCCGGGGTAGTGAGCTGGGTGGCGGGGTGATTGAAAGTCATGATGACCACCGGATTGCGATGGCATTCACTATAGCGTCACTGCGGGCTAAAGATAATATCGAGATTCGTGAATGCGCTAATGTCGCCACATCATTTCCAAATTTTGTTGAGCTGGCTCAGCAGGTAGGTATACGGGTTCGCAAAGAGGAGAAGTAACATGGGAGATTTCCCGGTTATTACAGTTGATGGTCCTAGTGGATCAGGTAAGGGAACAATCTGTAGTCTGCTGGCCCGTGAACTGGGCTGGAACCTGCTTGATAGCGGTGCTCTGTACAGGTTGGTAGGCCTGGCTGCGCGCCATCATGGCGTTGCGCTGGATGATGAAGATGCACTGGTGGTGCTGGCTGCGCATCTGGATGTGCAGTTTGGCACATCGTCTAATCAGCAAGAAGTTTCCATTGTTCTGGAGGGTGAAGAGGTCACCAATACCATTCGTACGGAAGAGTGTGGAGCGGATGCATCTGTTATCGCTGCGATCGGTTCGGTAAGGGCTGCATTGCTGGAACGGCAGCGGGCTTTTGTTTCAGAGCCAGGGCTGATTGCTGATGGCCGTGATATGGGTACCGTTGTGTTTCCTGATGCGGCACTAAAAATTTATTTGACGGCCAGTGCTGAAGAGCGCGCAAACCGCCGTTATAACCAGTTGATAAATAAGGGTCTGGGTGCTAGTCTTCAGGCAATATTAGAAGATATTCAGGCGAGAGATGCACGCGATATGAACCGCGCGGTAGCACCTCTTAAGCCTGCTGAAGATGCTATCTGCCTTGATACTACCCACCAGAGTATCGAGGAAGTGTTGGCTTCTGTGCTGGATCATGCGAGACATAAGGGCCTGCGTTAACGGCAAAAAAATGAGGTTTAGCCGGTATGAATGAGAGTTTTGCTGAGCTGTTCGAAGAGAGTCTGAAAGAGCTGGATATGCAACCGGGCTCTATTGTGACGGGTACCGTTGTCGCGGTTGATGGCGATTTTGTCGTCGTTAACGCGGGGCTGAAGTCGGAAGGAGTTATCCCCCGGGGGCAGTTTCTTGATGATGAGGGTAAACTGAGCATCGGCGTCGGTGATCAGGTTAAAGTTGCGCTGGTCTCTCTTGAAGATGGTTCGGGTGAAACTCAGCTTTCCCGTGAAAAAGCTAAACGGGCGGAAGCCTGGGAAGTGCTGGAAAAAGCGATTGAGAATGATGAAATTATTACCGGACGAATCACCGGTAAGGTTCGCGGTGGCTTTACCGTTGATGTGAACTCCATCAGTGCTTTCCTTCCGGGCTCTCTTGTCGATATCCGTCCGCTGCGGGATACCTCTCATATAGAAAATAAAGAGCTTGAGTTTAAGCTGGTTAAGCTGGATGCCAAACGCAATAACATTGTCGTATCCCGGCGCGCCGTACTTGAAACTGCCTACAATGAAGAGCGGGATAAATTACTGGCGACTCTGGAAGAAGGATCGACGGTTAAGGGTATAGTAAAAAACCTCACTGATTATGGCGCCTTTATCGATCTGGGGGGCGTTGACGGCTTGCTGCATATCACCGATATTGCCTGGAAACGTGTTAAGCATCCAAGTGAGCTACTCTCTGTTGGTGATGAGATTGATGTAAAGGTGCTGCGTTATGATCGTGAAAAGGGGCGTGTTTCGCTGGGTATGAAACAGCTTACACCCGATCCCTGGGACGAGTTCAAGGCCGCCCACCCGATTGGCAGTAAAGTCATGGCTAAAGTCACTAATATTGCTGATTATGGCTGTTTTGCAGAGATTCAGGCAGGTATCGAGGGCCTGGTCCATGTTTCTGAGATGGACTGGACCAATAAGAATGTTCACCCTTCCAAGGTTGTTCAGCTTGGTGATCAGGTCGAGGTAATGATCCTCGATATTGATGAGCAGCGCCGACGAATCTCTCTGGGTATGAAGCAGTGTCAGGCTAACCCCTGGGATGCCTTCGCTGAACGGTATACAAAAGGCACAGAGATAACAGGTATTATCAAGTCGATTACTGATTTCGGCGTCTTTATCGGACTGGAGGGCGGAATCGATGGTCTGGTGCACTTGTCTGACCTTTCCTGGGATCAGGAAGGTGATGAAGCGGTTAAAGCCTATAAGAAAGGCGACACTGTGAGCGCTGTTGTACTGGCGGTTGATTCAGAGCGAGAGCGTATTTCGCTGGGGATTAAACAGTTGGGGAGTGATCCTTTTTCTGAGTATACCGCGGCTAATGCAAAAGGCTCTGTAGTTAAGGGGAAAGTTACCCGGGTTGAACCTAAGCAGCTGGTGGTTGAACTGGCAGACGGAGTGGAAGGTACCGTTAAAGTGCAGGAAGCTTCTTTTGAGCGGATAGATGATCTGACTCATACGTTCAGTGTCGGAACAGAGATTGATGTAATGCTTGTTAATATTGACCGGCGTACGCGATCCATTGCGCTGTCTGTGAAGCAAGTTGAAAAACAGCAGGAAAAACAGGCGCTGGATGCCATTAAGCACCAGCATGTTGAATCTGAAGGCCCGACAACAATCGGTGATCTCATCAGAGCCCAACTGGAAAAAAAATAGCAACAGATACACATAAATTCTGATGAGAGGTTTGGTAAATACCAGACCACGAATGTCAGGGGGGTAAGCATGACTAAGTCTGAACTGATCGAGCGTTTGATTGACCAGAATGAACAGCTTTCTATTAAAGATGTAGAGCTGGCAGTTAAAACTATGCTGGACCATATGACTGAATCTCTTGCTCAGGGGGATCGCATAGAGATCAGGGGGTTTGGAAGTTTTAGCCTTCATTTCCGTGCCCCTCGTGTGGGACGTAATCCGAAAACCGGTGATTCAGTATCGCTGGAAGCTAAATATGTACCGCATTTTAAACCTGGAAAGGAACTGCGCGAGCAGGTGAATGACAGTCTTAAAAGCGGACGGTCTTAAGGGATTACATAACTTTAGGGGTAGATAATGCGTTGGTTGAAAACGCTGCTCGTGCTGGCACTTTGTATCATATTTCTGTTCTGCGGCTGGACCTTTGCGACGCTGAATACCGAGCTGGTTAGCATTAATATGTTTTTCTTTACGCTGCCGGAAGCCAGTCTTTCGATCTGGCTGATGGCCAGTTTTGTGGTTGGCGGAGTTGCCGGAGTTCTGGTTAGCAGCCTGTTTGTGATGGTGCTGAAACTTAAACTAAAAGCGGCAAAACGTAAGATTAGTTCTGCCGACAAGGAGCTTGATCAGTTGCGCACTGCGTCATTGAAACGCTCTACCTGAAATGAATGATTATCTGTTTATTATCCCGCTGTTTATAGCGGTAGCTATCGGCTGGCTCTTAGGGCGTCGTCAGCGGGATAATCAGTTGCCAGTGCAAAACTCCCTGCAGCAGGAATATTTTCGCGGTCTTGATTTTCTTCTGAGTGAAAAAACTGATGAAGCGATCGAGAGCTTTATCCGCGCTCTGGAAATTAACTCTGATACCATACCTGCTCATCTGGCACTGGCTAAGCTGTTTCGAAAGAAAGGCGATGTTGAGCGTGCAATTCAGATCCATCAGAACCTGTTAGCCCGGTCAGACCTTTCCCGCGATGATTTTCTGAGGATACAGATGGCTCTGGCAAAGGATTATTATGCCATTGGGCTGTTTGATCGTGCTGAAAACCTGTTGCTGGAGATTCGGGCACAGCGACCGGGCTCGAAAATTAACCAGAAAGTCATATCGCTGCTGATAAAGCTCTATGAGAAAGAGAAAGAGTGGGAGCAGGCGATTGAGGTTGCCCGGCAGTTGAGCGCCGATGAACTTCAGGGGCTCGAAGTAGAGTTGAGCCATTACTGCTGTGAGCTGGCTGAAGGTTATATTGGTCAGCAACGCTACCGTCATGCAGCAGCGAAGCTGAATGCGGCGTTAAAATTTGATAAGAGCTGTGTCCGCGCTTGTTTACTGCTTGCCGATATTGCTATCAGCCAGGAAGACTGGAAAGGGGCGATTCGTGATTTGAAGCGGATCGCTTCTCAGGACCCGTTGTTTCTCTCTGAAACTATACAGCGCCTGAAGCACTGTTATTCTAAGTTGAATCAGATGGCTGAGTTTGAACGGCTGATGAAACAATGGTTGAACAAATATCCCTCAACCAGCATTATGCTGGCGCAGGCTGAGATGATACTTGAGCAGCAGGGGGCTTACCCAGCCGGAGCTTTTATTACCGATCAGCTCAAGCACAGGCCCTCTGTCAAAGGGTTTAATCAGCTAATAGATCTGTATATTGCACATGCTTCAAAAGGGACGAACGAAAGCCTGATGGTGTTGCGGGGGCTGACGGGACAGCTTGAGCTGAGTAAGCCTGTGTATAACTGTCAGCGATGTGGTTTTTCAGGAAAGTCACTGCACTGGCAATGCCCCTCCTGTCAGAGCTGGGGTACGACTAAACCGATTCAGGGCCTTGAAGGTGAGTAGTCCGGATCAGAATCTGTATGAGATGTAACTGAATGAATGATACTAAGCGGGTTATTGTTGCGCTGGATTACCCGGACCAGATTTCAGCCCTTAAGATGGCGGATCAGCTGGATCCTGAAAAATGTCGCGTTAAAGTGGGTAAAGAGCTTTTTACCCGTGCCGGTCCTGCGGTGGTTGAAGCGCTTCACGGAAGAGGTTTTGAGGTTTTTCTTGATCTCAAATTTCATGATATCCCCAACACCACGGCCAAAGCGGTCAGAGCGGCAGCTGAGATGGGGGTGTGGATGGTCAATGTTCATGCGTCCGGTGGCCGCCGGATGATGGAAACCGCGCGTAATGAATTAGAGCAGGTTAATGGCGCACAAACACTGCTGATCGCTGTAACCGTTCTCACCAGTATGGAGCAGCAGGATCTGGCGGATATCGGTCTGGATATTGAACCGCTAGAGCAGGTTAAGCGTCTGGCGCAGTTGACTGAGAGCTGTGGTCTGCATGGTGTGGTCTGTTCTGCTCAGGAGGTAAAACCACTACGGCAGATTGTGTCTCCCGGATTTCAGCTGGTTACTCCGGGTATTCGTCCGGCGGATGCTGAGGTGGGCGATCAGAAACGTATTATGACCCCGGGTGAAGCCATTATCGCAGGCAGTACTCATCTGGTAATTGGGCGGCCGATTACCCGTGCGGAGGTGCCAGCCGATGCGTTGCGCAGGATTGAACAGGAGATTTTTGCAGCACGTTAGTTGTCACATTTCTGTTATGTGCTATTAATAATAAAGCCGGTTTTTACCGGCTTTATTATTAATCAAAAGGAAATAGCTATGAAATGGAATTCGTGTCTTAAATCAGTATTACTGCTGCTGCTGTGTCTGAGTTTGCCGCTGAGTGTCTTCGCTGAACCCGTGGTAAATATCAATACGGCTGCCGCTGATCAGCTTGTGGAAGTATTACAGGGAGTCGGGCCGGCAAAGGCGAAAGCGATAATAGACTACCGTGAAGCAAATGGCCCCTTCAAAACAGTCGATGAACTGGCTAATGTGAAGGGTATCGGAAGTGCTACGGTGGCTAAAAACCTGCAAAGTATCATGGTTGATGATCCGCAGTGAGGTTTAAGCACTTATTGTTGTTAAGCTAAGTTGTAGAGGCTGCCATCCGGCAGCCTTTTTTATAATACAAACACCAGAGTGAGCGGGATAAAGATCAGTGCACCCATATTGCCAAGCAGCACGATCGAAGCGACCTGTTTGGGCTCCTGATTGTATTGCTCTGCGACAATGTAGTTAAGTACCGCCGGTGGCAGTGCGCCGAAGATAATCAGGTAGGCAAACTGTTCTGCTTCAAGGTGTAGCAGTTGCTGTATTGCAAAGGCAATCAGAACACCGATAAGAGGGCTGATAATCGCACCGGTGATGCCAATTCTCCAGGCGCTGAAGTCGACGGTGATCAGTCTAACTCCAAGGGTAAAGAGTAACAGGGGGATTGAGATCTGTCCCAGCATATCCAGTGCGGTCGCGGCTGATGCGGGTACAGTCAGGCTGAGACTGCTCCAGCCAAGACCTGCGATCGTCGCGATAATAATGGGCATTCGCAGCAGTCGCCAGGGGTTCGTGCGGTGGTCCATCATGTAGATGCCGACAGTAAAGTGCAGGGTCATCTCAACAATAAACAGCATGATCGCTGCAGGCAGTGCCTGTTCGCCAAAGGCTAGGATGATCAGTGGTAGTCCCAGGTTGCCGCTGTTGCTGAACATCATCGGCGGAAGAAAGGTTTTTGGCTGAACTTTAAGCAGTTTGCACAGAGGCCAGATCAGTAGCCCGGAACCCAGTATGACAACTGCTGCGCCTGCTGCCAGAGCCTGGTATTTGACCAGATCGAAGGATTTATCTGACAGTACAAAGAAGATCAGTGCCGGTACAAAGATATCCATATTCAACTGGTTGGCCAGCGCCATGTCCGGCTTTTTATAGCGGCCATAAAGATAGCCGCACAGAACAATGGCAAAGAGTGGAAAAACGGTCAGAAATATCCGTTCGGCAAGTGCCAGGGCGGTAGTGTCCATCTCTCAGACTTCCAGTAAAAAGGTCACAGGACCATCATTGATAAGGCTGACCTGCATATCTGCGCCGAAGCGTCCAGTTGCAACGTCGGGGTGCAGAGATCGGGCCTGGCTGACAAAATATTCATATAGTGCTTCTCCCTGTTCAGGTGTGGCTCCTTTAGAAAAGCCGGGTCGAAGTCCTTTGGCCGTGTCGGCCACAAGGGTAAACTGAGAAACAATCAGCAGACCGCCTTCCCGCTGTTGCAGGTTGAGGTTCATTTTGCCCTCGGAGTCAGAAAAAATGCGGTAGTTCAGAATTTTCTGAAGCAGTTTATCTGCACTGGCCTGGTTGTCGGTTTTTTCAACGCCAAGCAGCAGGAGTATTCCGGGGCCTATCTCACCATGGAGCTCACCGGAAATATTAACAGAGGCGGTTTCTACCCGCTGAATAAGTGCTTTCAACTCAATTCCTCAGATCGCTGAATCAGGCTTTAGAAAGTGCAAACTGATTGGTTGCCTTAATCAGGTTGTCAGTGATACCGGCTTCCAGTGCACTGTGACCTGCATCTCTGACAATGTGCAGTTCAGCCTGAGGCAGGACATCGTGCAAAGCGAAAGCCTGTTCAATCGGGCAAACGACATCGTATCGGCCATGCACAATCACGGTGGGTATGTGCTGGAGCCTGTGTGCGTCGCGGATAATCTGATCAGGTTCGATAAAGGCTTTGTTGATAAAGTAATGGGATTCTATCCGTGCCATCGCCAGGGCAATATGAGGATCGGCACAATGCTCAACGATGTCGTTGTTCGGATCAAGGGTAGAACAGCGTCCCTCCCAGACAGACCACGCTTTGGCAGCGGACATCCGGGCAATTTCGTTATCTGATGTCAGGCGTTCGTAGTACGCCTGTAGCATCGCGCCACGCTCCGGTTGAGGAATTACTTTCTGATACTCTTTCCAGTAGTCTGGAAAAATTGCGCTGGCGCCTTCCTGATAGAACCAGTGGATATCCCGGTCCCGGCAGAGAAAGATGCCTCGCAGAATCATCCCTGATACCCGTTCAGGAAAACTTTCGGCATACAGCAGACTGAGGGTGGAACCCCATGAGCCGCCAAACAGTAACCATTCATCAATATTGAGGTGTTCGCGGATCTTTTCAATATCGCTGATCAGTTGTGCAGTAGTGTTATTTCGTAGCTCTGCATGTGGGGTTGACTGACCACAGCCGCGCTGGTCAAACAGAATTATGCGGTATTTTTCGGGATCAAAGAAACTGCGGTTGAAGCTGCTGGTGCCACCACCGGGTCCACCGTGAATAAACAGAACCGGAATGCCCTGGGCGTTACCGCTCTCTTCGATATAGAGGGTATGCAGATCATCAACGGTCAGATGATGTTGCTTATAAGGGTGGATGTCGGGAAAGAGGGTGTTCATCTGGGTGTCCTTGTCAGTCTGGCAGACACCGGGAGTATAGCCCGGAACAGTGGTCGCTGTCCGGGCTTTTTTACGTGCTGGATTGAGCGGCTATATCAAAAAAACTATAGCGCTTATTTACCGGAACGTGAAAAACGCTTACGTTCGTTTTCAGTCAGCATCTTCTTACGGATGCGGATATTCAGCGGTGTTACTTCAACCAGTTCGTCATCTTCGATGAAGTCCAGGGCCTGTTCCAGAGTGAAGCGAACAGGCGGTGTCAGCTGAATGTTTTCGTCGGTACCGGAGGCACGAACGTTGGTCAGCTGCTTACCTTTGATCGGGTTTACCGCAAGGTCATTACTGCGGCTGTGAATACCCAGAATCATACCTTCGTACACTTCGATGTTAGGTTCGATGCACAGACGGCCACGTTCCTGCAGGTTCCACAGAGAGTATCCCAGTGCTTTACCGGTTACCATTGAGACCAGTACGCCGTTGTTACGGCTGATCACTTCACCCTCTTTTACTTCGCCGTAGTGGTCAAAGACAGAGGTCATGATGCCGGTACCGGATGTCATTGTCAGGAACTGTGAACGGAAACCGATCAGACCGCGGGACGGGATCAGGAAAGTCAGACGTACGCGACCTTTTCCATCCACTTCCATATTGGTCATATCTGCTTTACGTTTACCCAGCTCCTCAATGATGTTGCCCTGATGCTGCTCTTCAACATCGATCATGACAATTTCGAATGGCTCGTGAGTTTTGCCGTCAACGATTTTCTGAATTACTTCAGGACGGGAAACCCCCAGCTCAAAGCCTTCACGACGCATGGATTCAATCAGTACCGACAGGTGAAGCTCGCCACGTCCGGAGACTTTAAATTTCTCCGGAGATTCACCCTGCTCAACGCGCAGAGCAACGTTGTGAATCAGTTCGCGGTCCAGTCGGTCTTTAATGTTCCGGCTGGTAACAAACTTACCGTCCTGCCCGGCAAACGGAGAGTCATTCACCTGGAAAGTCATGGATACGGTTGGCTCATCTACAGAAAGCGGTGGCAGTGCTTCAACGGCAGATGGGTCACACAGAGTATCGGAGATATTCAGGGCATCGATACCGGTAATACAGATAATGTCACCCGCCTGTGCAGACTCAACATCAACTCGATCCAGGCCTAAGTAACCCATAATCTTCTGCACTTTACCGTTACGAACCTTGCCTTCGCGATCAATAACTTTAACCACGTGGTTCAGTTTTACGGTACCGCGTGATACCCGGCCAACTCCGATAACACCTACGTAGCTGTTATAGTCCAGCGCAGAGATCTGCATCTGGAATGGGCCGTCAGTATCAACCTGAGGAGGGTTTACGTGTTTAACAATGGCTTCAAACAGCGGTGTCATATCATCCGCCAGGTCATCCGGCTCATTACCAGCTACACCGTTCAGGGCAGACGCATAGATGATTGGGAAGTCGAGCTGCTCATCGGTCGCGCCGAGGCTGTCAAACAGGTCAAACACCTGATCGATAACATAATCAGGACGTGAACCCGGGCGGTCAACTTTGTTAACGACTACGATTGGACGCAAGCCCTGCTCAAATGCTTTCTGAGTTACAAAGCGGGTTTGCGGCATCGGGCCATCAACGGCATCAACCAGCAGGCAAACGCAGTCAACCATTGACAGTACCCGTTCAACTTCACCACCAAAGTCAGCGTGTCCCGGTGTATCAACAATGTTGATATGGTAGTCGTTCCACTCGATGGCGGTGTTCTTCGCCAGAATGGTAATACCCCGTTCTTTTTCCTGATCGTTCGAATCCATGATTCGTTCGGTGCCTTCGTCACGGCGGCCCAGAGTACCGGACTGCGAGAGAAGTTTATCAACCAGGGTGGTTTTACCATGGTCAACGTGGGCAATGATGGCGATGTTTCTTAAGTTTTCGATCACGTCTGGGGACCTGTGCAGACAAATTTTAGAAGCGCACATTATACATGAGATATACCGAAGCTGCGTCTTTCTTATGTGCTCAATGACAAAAATAGTTTTTTTTCCGGTTTGTTGATCTGTTTTAGAGGATAAGTACTATATGTTGGAGTAATATGATGGCACCTTTTTGAGGCAGCAAGGGTTGAGGTAAATCGAGAAAACGCACGGCGCACTATTTTGGTTCGTTATTTGTCTTTTTGCTCTATTTTGGTTCGTTCTGCAGAGTTTAAATTGTTTCAAATTCGATCTGGAGCGCTTTATGTCGCGTGCTTTCGGTGCCTGAGGAAACTGGCATACCCCTTGCTGCTTAAAGGCGAAACAAACCTGACAGGTTAGGCTGTGTGATGCGGTCGTTTTTAATCGGTTGGGCGTCTGACAATATAATCTAGTGGAGAAAGTCAAATGTCAGAGACTCTGAATCTGATCAAAGAGCATGATGTTAAGTGGGTTGATATGCGTTTCACCGATACCCACGGTAAAGAACAGCACGTTACTATCCCGGTAACCGAAGTGAGCGAAGACTTCTTCGAAGAAGGCAAAATGTTCGATGGTTCATCCATCGCAGGCTGGAAGGGTATTAACGAGTCTGACATGATTCTGCAACCAGACGATTCGGCGTCTGTAATGGATCCATTTGCTGAAGACTCTACCATCATTGTTCGTTGTAATATCGTCGAGCCTACAACCGGTCAGGGTTATGAACGTGATCCTCGTTCAGTTGCTAAACGTGCAGAAGCTTACCTGAAGTCAACGGGTATTGCTGATAGCGCTATGTTTGGTCCTGAGCCTGAGTTCTTCGTATTTGATGAAGTTAAGTGGCACATTGATATCAGTGGTAGTGGCTACACTATTGGCTCTGAAGAAGCGTCATGGTCGACTAATAACAGCTATGAAGGCGGTAACACAGGTCACCGTCCACGTGTGAAGGGTGGTTACTTCCCGGTTCCTCCGGTTGATTCCCTGCATGATCTGCGTGCGGCTATGTGTGATGCAATGTCTGCTATGGGGCTGACCATCGAAGTTCATCACCATGAGGTTGCAACAGCTGGTCAGTGTGAGATCGGTGTTGGTCCGAATACTCTGACGGCTAAGGCTGACGAAGTACAGATTCTGAAGTACTGTGTTCACAACGTTGCTCACGCATATGGCAAAACTGCGACCTTTATGCCTAAGCCTCTGGTTGGCGATAACGGTTCAGGTATGCACGTTCACCAGTCTTTGTCTAAAGACGGTGTTAACATCTTCCACGGTGATGCATATGCTGGCCTGAGTGAAACTGCACTGTTCTACATTGGTGGTATTATTAAGCACGCCAAGGCCCTGAACGCGCTGACTAACGCTTCTACTAACGCTTACAAGCGTCTGATACCTGGTTTCGAAGCGCCTGTTATGCTGGCATACTCTGCCCGTAACCGTTCTGCTTCTATCCGTATCCCTTATGTGACCAATCCTAAGGCATACCGCATTGAGACCCGTTTCCCTGATCCATCTGCTAACCCTTACCTGTGCTTCGCAGCACTGATGATGGCAGGTCTTGATGGTATTCAGAATAAGATTCACCCTGGCGATCCTGCAGATAAGGATCTGTATGACCTGCCAGCTGAAGAAGCATTGGCTATCCCGACGGTAGCTGCTTCTCTGGAAGAGGCTCTGGATGCTCTGGATAATGATCGTGCGTTCCTGACGGCCGGCGGTGTATTCACCGACGACATGATCGATGCTTATATCAAGCTGAAGAAGGAAGAGTGTCTGAAAGTTAGTCAGACAACTCACCCGGTTGAGTTTGATCTGTATTACTCTGTTTAATCCATAAGGATTAATTGAAGAAAACCTCCTTATACGGAGGTTTTTTTTTACCTGTGATTTGGTGTTCTTTTTTGTTGCACTATAATGGTGCATTTGGTGCTATCCTATAGATGAGTCTGATCGGGCAGTTTCAGCCAGAACGCCCCGTAGATAAACAAATCTGTGCTCATTTTTTTTAGTGCACTGAGTTGGTTTGCTTTTTGCTACCATCTTTATAACAACCGCCTGTGTTGAGTTGAACGCGCACATGGTCAGTTTCTGAGGCAAAGCAGCAAAGATGAATACACCCGATCTGCATAAACACATATTAGATAACCTGTCGACGGCAGCCCTGTTGGTCGATGGGCAGCTACAGCTGGTGTATATGAATCCGTCGGCAGAAATGTTGCTGGAAGCGAGTGCCAGACGTCTGTGTCAATTGCCTTTTCATGACTGGTTTCTGGTGGATGATGACCGGGACGCTCTGAAGGGGGCGCTGGACAACGGGCATCCATTTACCAAGCGGGAAGCTAAGCTGACAACCCTGACCGGACACGAGATCACGATCGATTACAGTGTCAATCCAATGCCGCAGAAATATGGCCGTCTGGTGCTGATTGAACTGACTCCGCGGGACCGGTTAATCCGTATCTCCCGTGAGGAAGAATTGCTGAGTAATCATGAAACTGTAATTTCACTGGTCAGGGGGTTAGCTCATGAGATCAAGAACCCGCTGGGAGGGTTACGGGGAGCCGCGCAGTTACTTGAGCGCGAACTTCCCGATGAATCTTTACATGATTATACCCGGGTGATTATTGAAGAGGCTGATCGGTTGAGGAATCTGGTAGACCGGATGTTAGGGCCACATAAGATGCCGCGGTTAGAGGAAGTTAATATTCATTCCATCCTTGAACATGTGAGTAGTCTTGTGATCGCAGAGGTTGGGGGACAGGTTCACATCCTGCGGGATTATGACCCTAGTCTGCCAGAGTTTATGGGCGACCGGGAACAGCTGATTCAGGCGGTACTGAATATTGTTCGTAACGGTATGCAAGCGCTGCAGGAGTCGGAAACTGCAGAACCACGTATCCTGTTGCGCACCCGGGTGGTTCGTAATCTGACACTTGGAGCTGAGATGCACCGGCTGGTTTGTTGTGTCGAAATAATCGATAACGGACCGGGTATACCGGAAGAGCTTCTGCATAAAATTTTCTATCCGATGGTGAGTGGCCGGGCCATCGGAACGGGTCTGGGATTGTCAATTGCTCAATCTGTTCTGGCACAACACCATGGGCTGATCGAGTGTCGGAGTGTCCCCGGTGAGACCTGTTTTCAACTTTTAATACCTCTGGAGCAACAATGATGACTAAGGCTGCATCTGTATGGATTGTAGATGATGACCGTTCGATTCGCTGGGTGATGGATAAAGCGCTCTCCAGTGAAGGGGTCAGAGTCACACTGTTTGAAAGTGGCGACAACATGTTACAGCAACTTCAACGGGAGGTTCCGGATGTTGTTGTCAGTGATATCCGGATGCCGGGTATCAACGGGCTGGATCTGCTTGAGCGGGTCAATACAGAACATCCGGAACTTCCTATTATCATCATGACAGCGCATTCAGATCTCGATAGTGCTGTGGCCTCTTATAAGGGAGGGGCATTTGAATATCTGCCCAAGCCCTTCGATATTGATGAGGCGTCTGCGCTGGTTTTGCGTGCAGTCGAGCACTCCCGTGAGCAACAGCAGCAGCGGGGTGAAGAGCCTGAAGCGCAGACTGAAATTATTGGTGAAGCTCCTGCCATGCAGGAGGTTTTCCGGGCGATCGGTCGTTTGTCTCAGTCCAATATTACCGTGTTGATTAATGGTGAATCCGGAACCGGTAAAGAACTGGTTGCGAATGCCCTGCATCAGCACAGTCCGCGTTCATCAAGCCCATTTATTCCACTGAATATGGCTGCTATTCCTAAGGATCTGATTGAATCGGAGCTGTTTGGTCATGAGAAAGGCGCTTTCACCGGGGCCGCGTCTGCCCGTCCCGGGCGTTTTGAACAGGCTGATGGCGGAACGCTTTTCCTTGATGAAATTGGTGATATGCCTGCGGATACCCAAACCCGCTTACTGCGTGTGCTGGCTGAAGGAGAGTTTTACCGGGTAGGCGGGCATACCTCTGTTAAGGTGGATGTGCGGATTATCGCGGCAACCCATCAGGACCTTGAAAAGCTGGTTCAGGAGGGACGTTTTCGTGAAGACCTTTTCCATCGTCTTAATGTAATCCGTATTCATATACCGAAACTGGCAGAACGGCGGGAAGATATTCCGCGCCTGACGCGTCACTTTCTGCAAAGTTCTGCGGAAGAGTTGAATGTTGAATCGAAACTACTTCACCCTGATACCGAGAAGTTTCTCAGTACGTTGCCCTGGCCGGGTAATGTGCGTCAGTTGGAAAATACCTGTCGCTGGCTGACCGTTATGGCTTCCGGGCGTGAGGTGTTGGTGGGAGATCTGCCGCCCGAGCTGCTGGATCAGACGGGTGATGAACAAGTGGTGACCTCCAACTGGGAGAAAGCATTACGCAACTGGGCTGAGAAACAGTTGCAGCATGGATCGACATCTATTCTGGATTCCGCCGTTCCTGCGTTCGAAAAGATTATGATAGAGGCGGCGTTGAAACAAACCGCTGGTCGGCGTCGGGATGCTTCCCTTTTGCTGGGCTGGGGGCGAAATACACTGACCCGGAAGATTAAAGAGCTGGGAATGGATGATGTTCCTGAATCAGTAGAGGATTAATCATTCGATAGTTTCAGCTATAATCCCTGCCTCATTGAGAGTCAGGGATTTTTTTATGCTTCATGTTGTGCTTTATCAGCCGGAGATACCGCCCAATACCGGTAATATCATCCGTCTGTGTGCCAATACCGGGTTTCAGCTACATCTGATTGAACCGCTGGGGTTTGATTTTGATGACAAAAAGTTACGCCGTGCCGGGCTCGATTATCATGAGTTTGCTCAGGTAGGGCGTTACCCTGATCTTCAGGCCTGTCTGGAGGCGATTTCGCCTCCGACTGTCTGGGCGCTGACCACTAAGGGCAGTCAGTGTTACTCCCATGCAGCCTTTGCTGCGGGTGATGTATTGCTGTTTGGCCCGGAGACCCGGGGATTGCCTGCCGATATTCTCGATAACTTACCTGACGCTCAGCGACTGCGTTTACCAATGAAGGCAGATAGCCGAAGTCTGAACCTCTCAAATACCGTGGCGGTTGTTGTCTATGAAGCCTGGCGGCAACTGGATTTCGGTGGTAACGTCTGATGGCAGAAAAGCTGGAGTGGTAACAGTGTTGCTGGTTGACTGAGGGTGTCAGATCGCTGGAAACAACATAAAAAAATCCGATGACATCTCTGTCACCGGATTTTCAATTGAGCAGGCGCTCGCTTAATGCTGTGGCGCTTCTTCTGCAGTAGGCTGAGCCTGTTGCTGCATCTGTTGAGCATAAAGTGCATCAAAGTTAACAGGTGACAGCATCAGAGCCGGGAAACTGCCTTTGTTGACCATGTTATCAATCGCTTCCCGTGCGTATGGAAACAGAATGCTAGGACAGAATGCGCCCAGAGTGTGGTGTAGTTCAGCATCTGCAAGGCCGGTAACTGTAAAGATGCCAGCTTGTTGTACTTCAACCAGAAACGCTGTGTCGCTGTCGTTCTTAGCGGTCACCGTCAGGGTGAGAACCACTTCAAACACACCGTCATCCAGCGTAGTGGTTGCCGTATTCATATCCAGATTGATCTCTGGCTGCCACTGCTTAGTGAATACCTTGGGTGAATTTGGTGCTTCAAAAGAGGCATCTTTCAGATAAACGCGTTGAATAGCAAACTGTGGAGCCTTCTGCTCCTGGGTGTTCTGGTCGTTCTCTGCCATGGTCTTATTTTCCTCTTAAAATGAGTTAACCGGCCAGTAACGGATCAAGTTTACCCTGCTGTTCCAGGGCAAACAGGTCGTCACATCCGCCGACATGAAGATCGTTGATGAAAATCTGCGGAACCGATGTCCGGCCGCTGCACTGAATCATCTCCTGGCGGGCGCCGGGTTCTGCTTCAATGTTTATCTCGTTATAGCTGACGCCTTTGTGATTCAGTAGCATCTTCGCTCTGCGGCAAAAAGGGCACCAGTTATTGCTGTAAACGGTGATCTGTGGCATGGCTATTTAATGACCGGAAGGCTCTGGGCTTTCCATTCGGTCATGCCGCCTGAAAGGCGTACAACGTTTTCAAAGCCTGCATTTTTTAGTTTTTTGCTAACCGCACCGGCTGTCTGGCCGATGTTGCAGACGACGATGATCGGCTTCTGTTTGTGTTTGTCCAGCTCTGTAATACGTTTATCCAGTTCGGTTACCGGGATATGAACGGCATCGGTAATATGGCCGGAGACAAACTCTTTCTTAGAACGGATATCCAGAATGACGGCGTTGTCTTTATTGATCAGTCGGGTGGCTTCATGGGTGCCGACGGACTTTCCTGCTTTGTTCTGTTCAGTCCACAGCAGCATTGCCAGGGTCAGACCCCAGGCTGCTACCAGCATAATATTGTTAGTGATGAATTCGAGCAGTTGTTCCATTCTCTGTATCCGGCCAGTTGCGAAGTCGCTGAATTAATCGCGGATCGCGGTGATAGTTTTTAAAGGTAGTAGTTTTTAAAGGCGGTAAGTATACCTTGCCAAAGCGAAACTGGTAACAGTCGGGAGGGGGAAATGCTGAGGAAAAACCATCAATGTCGGGGATAACTGATCTGACAGACATTTTCTTAGGGTGCTTGCGGCAGTAATCCTGCGATAATTAGCCATTACTGCGTTTTCTCAGTAAAATACCCGACCATTGAACCCTTGCTGAAAAGCCGCTTAAGCTGACAGCGCTGCACTAAAATAACTCTGAGTGAAAAGACCTCTATGACTGAACAGCGATCCCCAAAAGCATTAATTATTCTTGACGGCTTCGGAGTGGAACAGACCGAATCCAGTGCAATAGCCGCAGCGAATACACCAACCTGGGATCGGTTAATGGCCAGAGCCCCTCACAGCCGGATTGCAACGTCCGGTCTGGCGGTTGGCTTGCCGGAAGGGCAGATGGGTAATTCAGAAGTCGGGCATATGAATATCGGTGCCGGCCGGGTGGTGTATCAGAACTTTACCCGAATCAGTAAGGCGATTGAAGAAGGGGCGCTGTTTGACAATGAGGTGTTGACGGCTGCAATCGATAAAGCGATCGCAGCGGGAGGCGCTGTGCATGTGACCGGGCTGTTATCCCCCGGTGGTGTTCATAGTCATGAAGAACATCTTTTTGCCTTGTTGGATATGGCGGTTAAACGCGGTGCAAAGCAGGTTTATCTGCACGGAATTCTGGATGGTCGTGATATGCCGCCACGCAGTGCCGAGGCCTCTATTCAGGCCGCTGAAGCTAAGTTTTCAGAGCTGGGCTGCGGCGCGATTGCGACCATCGTAGGACGTTATTTTGCGATGGATCGGGATAATCGCTGGGATCGTGTTCAGCTGGCTTATGATGCGATGACCAGCGGTGTAGCACCCTGTTATGAGACATCGGCGCTGGATGCCCTGCATAATGCCTACGAGCGTGATGAGAATGATGAGTTTGTGCAGGCCACCACTATTATTGGTGAGGATGGTTTGCCAAAAGGGCTGGTGCGTGACGCTGATACCGTGATCTGTGCCAACTTCCGTCCCGATCGTTCGCGGGAGATTACCCGGGCCTTTGTTGATACTCAGTTTGATGGTTTCGTTCGCAGTGCAACACCGAAACTGTCAGATTATGTCATGATGACCGAGTACGCATCTGATATTGATGCCAGCTGTGCTTATCCGCCGGTTAAGCTGTTTAATAGCCTGGGAGATTTTCTGGCGAAACAGGGACGTACTCAGCTGCGTATCGCAGAAACTGAAAAATATGCCCATGTGACCTTCTTCTTTAATGGTGGCGAAGAACAGCCCTATGCCGGTGAAGAGCGGATTCTGGTGCCCTCTCCGGATGTTGCGACCTATGACCTGAAACCTGAGATGAGTGCGCCGGAAGTCACGGATAAACTGGTTGAAGCGATTGGCAGCGGTAAGTTTGATCTGATTGTATGCAACTTTGCTAACCCGGATATGGTGGGTCACACTGGTAACTTTGCTGCGGCAGTGAAGGCGGTAGAGGTGATCGATCAGTGTATCTCCCGGGTGCTTGAAGCGATGGAAAAAGTGGCCGGCGAAACTCTGATTACTGCCGACCACGGCAATGTTGAACTGATGGTTAATCCGACAACCGGTCAGGCACATACAGCTCATACGACATGGCCGGTAGCGCTGGTGTATGACGGCCCACGCAAATCACAACTGCACTTGAAGAATGGTGCGCTCTGTGATCTGGCGCCGACGCTGCTGGCGCTGATGGGGCTTGAACAACCGGCAGAGATGACCGGCCACTCACTGGCCGAGCTGGGGTAGGGATACAGGCCGTTCATTGAACGGCCTTTCTGTATATGCTGATAAAATTACGCGTAACATTTATAGCAACGCTGGTAACGACCCTGCTGCTGTCATCGGGGCTACCGCTGTATGCCGCTCAGGAAAAAGCCACCGAGAAAGAGATCAGCAGTCTCCGAAAATCAATTACGAAGCTGACCCGGACTCTGGATGTATTGGAGGGTAAGCGCTCCTCTGTGCAACAGGATCTGCGGCGTACCGATAAGAGTATTGGGGAGCTGGCACAGGAGATTCTGCGTCTGAATTCACAGCTTAAAGGTGCTGAAAAACGGCTAACTAAACTGGAACAGGAGAAAAGACCTCTGCTGACCGGGTTGCAGACACAGGCAGCAGGTCTTGAACAGCAGCTGCGTCAGCAGTATAAAACCGGTAATCAGCCTCGTTTGCAGTTATTGCTGAATCAGCGTGATCCGGAGCAGGTTTCACGCATGTTGCGTTATTATGACCGGATCAATAAGACTCTTGGTGAGCGACTTAAGTCATTTCGTCAGGGGCTGGTCCGGCTGGACAAGGCTGAGAGTGAGATTCGTTCTGCGCAACAGGATATTTTTGATCGTCGCGATCTGTTGAAAGCCCGATCGGACGATCTGGAGTCAGTACGTCAGGAACGTCGGGTTGTTCTGAATAAGCTCGAGGCAAAGCTGAGTGATGGTGGCCAGCAACTGAAATCGATGAAGGCTGACCAGCTGCGTCTGGAAAAGTTGCTGGCTCAGATTCGTGAGTCAATTGAAAAAATCTCGATCGGTGGTGATGAGCGTTCCTTCCGGGAGCTGAAAGGTAAGCTTCCCTGGCCGTCAAAGGGGCGTATCAGCCGGAGTTTCGGCAGCAACACTGATGGCATACGTTATGAAGGGATACTGGTTGCGCAAAAAACAGGTCAGCCGGTCAGAGCGATCCATCATGGACGGGTGGTGTTTGCTGACTGGTTAAGAGGCTACGGTCTGCTTACAATTGTTGATCATGGGGGCGGTTATATGAGTCTCTACGGACATAATGAGTCGCTATTGAGAGAGGTTGGTGAGTGGGTTTCTGCAGGTGACCAGCTGGCGACTGTAGGTAGTAGCGGTGGCAGTAACGATTCGGGCCTTTATTTTGCAGTACGCTATAAGGGAAATTCTACAGATCCGCTTAAATGGCTGGCGAGAAGGTAGCTGTAGCGGTTATGCTGTTTTAATATTTAACAGATGTATAAAAAGGATGAACCATGACGCTGAAGCAACAGCTATCCAGCCTGTCTAAACCTCTGTTGCTGGGCTGCCTGCTGAGTGGGTTGGCAACCCCTCTGTTTGCCGCGGATACAGCACCGGAAAACGAACCGGCTAAAGCAATTCCGCTGGAAGAGATCCGTCTGTTTACTGAAGTATTTGAGCGTATTAAAAACGCCTATGTTGAGCCGGTTGACGACGCCAAATTGCTTGAAGATGCAGTACGGGGGATGTTGGCCGGACTGGATCCTCACTCGGCTTATCTTGAGCCGGAGGCCTTTTCTGATCTGCAGAGCCACACCAGTGGTGAATTTGGCGGACTGGGTATAGAGGTTGGTCTGGAAGATGGCTTTATCCGCGTTATCGCTCCGATAGATGATACCCCTGCGCAGCGGGCCGGTATAAAAGCAGGAGACCTGATAGTTAAGCTGGGCGATCAGTCCGTTCAGGGGATGGGGCTGGCAGATGCGGTGAAGCTGATGCGTGGCAAGCCTGGTTCTGAGCTGGTGTTGACCGTTGTCCGTGAAGGTGAAGATAAGCCGCTTGAGATTGTTGTGGTACGCGACATTATTCGCGTTGCCAGTGTGAAACAACGGATGCTTGATGACGGTATCGGTTATTTGCGGATTACTCAGTTTCAGGTGAATACTGGTAAAGATCTGCGGTCGGCTATTGAAAAGCTGAAAGCTGACCATGAGTTAAAGGGTGTGGTGCTGGATCTGCGTAATAATCCGGGCGGCGTATTGCGGGCTGCGGTAGAGGTGTGTGATGCCTTTCTGGATCAGGGGCTGATTGTCTATACCGAGGGGCGGGTCGCCAATTCTGAGTTACGCTATAACGCCACTCAGAATACGCTGATCGATAACAGTGTGCCGATTGTTGTGCTGATTAACCAGGGTTCGGCTTCCGCTTCTGAGATTGTTGCCGGCGCGCTTCAGGATCAGGCCCGAGCCGTTATCATGGGGGTCGACAGCTTTGGTAAAGGCTCAGTGCAGACCATTTTGCCGTTGACTAAACAGCGGGCGCTGAAACTGACAACAGCCCGTTATTATACCCCGCTCGGCCGTTCTATTCAGGCGCAGGGGATTGTGCCTGATATCTATGTGGCTGAAGCCGATGTGAACCTTAAAGATTCGGGTAATTTCATTAAAGAGCGTGATCTAAGTGGCCATCTTGAAAATGTGAAAGTAAACGACCCCGATCCGGCTGAGCCACTGGTTTCGATGGTTGAAAGTGATTTTCAGCTATATGAAGCGCTGAATCTGCTCAAAGGGCTCGCCGTTGTCAAATCGGCTGAAGCGCGGCAGCCACACACCGGTACGCAGGGTCAGTGATAGCGCCGGGGGTTATGGCTGGAAAGCTCGTGGCTCTTTACGCTACGGGTCTGACTCTGCTGCTGACGCTGTTTCAGCCAGTCATGGCTGAGACAGGTCCGGCACGGCTGATTATCGTCGTTGATGATCTGGGAAATAGTCTGGAACAAGGGATTGCGGCGATTGACCTGCCGGGCCCGGTCGCTTATTCCGTTCTGCCGCATACTCCCCACAGTGTTGCGCTTGCCGAGAGGGCTTACAGCCTTGGAAAAGAGGTGATGCTGCATGCTCCGATGGCTAATGCCGCGCATTTAAGATTAGGACCGGGGGCATTAACTGAAAATCAGAACCGGGCGCAACTGGAGAATATTCTGCGGGATGATATTGCGTCGGTTCCCCATGTTTCGGGTGTGAATAACCACATGGGGAGTCTGTTAACCCTCCAGCGAGATAAAATGGACTGGGTTATGGGAGTGCTTGCAGAGCAAGGGCTGTTTTTCCTTGATAGTCGGACAACAAGCCAGACCATGGCCTGGAAATCTGCATATTCAAGAGGCATTCCCTGGCTGGTGCGTGATGTTTTTCTGGATCATGAACAGACCACCGCGTTTATTGATAAGCAGTTTCGCTATGGCCTCAAGCTGGCTCAGGAGCAGGGTTTTGCTGTTCTGATCTGTCATCCTTACCCTGTCACTATCCGTTATCTTCAAGAGGCTCTGCCTAAAATTGGTGAGCAGGGCGTTCAGTTAGTGGCTCCCAGTGGTTTTCTGTTTCAGCAAGCTGAGGCCCGCCGTCTGCTTGAAGCTCAGCTTGCTGAACGCCAGCTGGATCATGACTGCGACCGGCACGAAGGGCATTGTCGCGATAGTCTGGCTCAGCAGGTGAGTGAGCGCAGCTTAAAGCAGTAGTGTAGCGTCATATATCAGCTTTATTCCTACGATGATTGTCAGAGTTTCAAATACCCGCTTTACCAGGCCGTTACCCCTCATCAGCGCAATATGGGTGCCCGTATAAGCGCCAATGATCGCGCCGACAATCAGTGCTGGCAGCCATTCCCAGTGCGGCGGCTGTTGCAGGCCGACCGTTATCGCGCCTGAGCCATTCCAGAAAAGACCGACCAGAATTAAGACATAGGCGACAGCTGTTTTATAGTCCAGTCCGAACCAGCGAACCAGCCACAGGGTGACAAACAGACCTGTTCCCGATGTCAGGGAACCGTTGAGAATGCCGATCAGGCAGAGCACCACTCCCCCCAGAAACATGCCGTAAAGGTTTCGGTTACGGGGCTGGTGGAGCATGCCCAGCTGAGTTTTGAAGACTGAATAGATTCCCAGACCGGTGGTGAGCAGTCCCAGGCTGAGGATGGTCAGACCTTCCGGTAGTTGTAAAACCAGTATACCGCCGGTTACGACGCCGGGAAGACCGCATGCAAGAATAAACAGGCAGAAGTACCGGTCGAGGGATTTTTCCCGCAGGTGGCGCAGAGTTGCGCCTATTCCCAGCGCCACACTGGCGATTTTATGGGTTGCCAGGGCGCTGCTGAAGCTCAGTCCGAGAAACAGCAGTACGGGCAATTGAAGCAGGCCGGCACCGCCGCCAGCCATAGCAGAAAGACCGTTGGCCAGCAGCGAAATCAACACCAGGCTGAGTTGTTCGATGATCACGTTTTTAGCACGCCTCAGACTGAGTCGATAGCCGTTAGTCAGCGGCTGGCTGCGGTAGCGAGTACGCCCCACTGATCAGCCCAGTTTATCGTTGGGCGTGCTTTAAATTCGCTGCGAACAAACTGGCGGATTCGCCCTTCTGCGCAGGCCAGCATCAGGTTCGCGGTAGCCCCTGTGGGTAGCTGGGTACGCAGCCCTTCGATTTGTTCGGCGGTACGCAGAATCTGTTTGAGCTGAGTTTCCATTCGCTCGAAGAACTGATTGATGCGCTGTCTCAGCCGGTCTGTCTCGCCGGACAGGGCATCCCCGGTAAGAATGCGCGCCATCCCCGGGTTCTTTTCGACAAATGCCAGCAGCAGGGTGAGAATCTGCTCACACTGTTTCATCGCATTAGCATCTGAACCGGTGATTATGTTGATCCGGCTGAAGATGGTGTCCTCAATAAATGAGATCAGCCCTTCAAACATTCGTGCTTTGCTGGGGAAATGGCGGTATAGCGCTGCCTCAGATACACCAACATGTCTGGCAAGGGCTGCGGTAGTGATCCGTGCCCCCGGGTCGCTTTCCAGCATCATCGCCAGTGACTGAAGAATCTGTTCACGCCGCGAGGGTTTTTCGGTTACATCTGCATCCATCAGTCTTGAGCCTTCCGGTGTTGATTTGTGATCAGAGTACCTACACCCTCATCGGTAAAGAGTTCGAGGATACAGGAGTGTTCCACCCGGCCATCGATAATATGTGCGCTGTTCACGCCACATTTTACGGCACTGAGGGCGCAGTCTATTTTAGGTAGCATGCCGCCATAGATCGTGCCGTCCTCAATCAGAGCGTCAACCTGCGCGGTGGTCAGCCCGGTCAGCACATTGCCCTCTTTGTCCAGCAAACCGCTGATGTTGGTTAACAGTATCAGTTTTTCCGCCCGCATTACTTCGGCTACTTTTCCTGCGACCAGGTCAGCATTGATGTTGTATGACTCGCCATCTTTACCAACGCCGATGGGAGCAATGACCGGAATGAAGTCAGAGTTGCTGAGCATCTCAAGGACTTTGGTATTAATGTGGTCAACTTCCCCAACATGGCCGATATCGATAATCTCGGGTGCAGACATTTCGGGAGACTTGTGTTTTACCTTTAGTTTTCGGGCACCTAAAAGCATACCGTCTTTGCCGGTCAGGCCGATCGCTTTACCACCGTTTCGATTGATCAGGCCGACAATATCCTTGTTAACCATACCGCCAAGTACCATCTCAACCACGTCCATGGTTTTCGAATCGGTAACGCGCATGCCATTCACAAAGTGCGATTCAATAGCCAGCTTATCCAGCAGCTCGCCAATCTGTGGGCCACCGCCATGGACAACAATCGGGTTAATGCCGATCAGCTTCATCATCACGATATCACGGGCGAAACTGTCCTTCAGCTTGTCATCAATCATGGCATTGCCGCCGTATTTGATGACAACGGTTTTACCTGAAAATTGCTGGATGTAGGGGAGTGCTTCGCTTAGCACGTTAGCGGTATTCATCGCATCTTTACGTGACAGTGGCATGAGTATCGTCTCTATCTGTAGTGTTTGTGTAGTTTGTAACCGCTAACTCAGGTATTTGCAAGTCAGGAATTACCTGTTTCAGTTTCTGCTCCAGCAGATGACTGAGCCGATGCAGTGCTGCAACGGTGAGCGCTTCAATTCTGAGGGTCAGCATCGGAGTGGTATTGGAAGGTCTGAGTCCGAACCAGCCGTCGCTGTATTCTACCCGTAAACCATCAACATTGCAGACCCGGGCCGGTGAAAAATCCAGTTCTCTGACCTGCTCGATCAGGCGGAATTTGTCAGCGTCGCTTACCGCTATATTGATCATGGGGGTAGAGGGAAGTGGTGTAAACTGGCTGAATAACTCTGCGGCTGTTGTGCCAGAATCACTCAGAAGCTGTAGAAGTCTTATTGCGGCGTAGAGCCCATCGTCAAAACCATACCACTGATCAGCGAAAAACAGGTGTCCACTGAATTCGCCGCCGAACAGTGCTTTGGTCTGGCGCATCCGGTTCTTGATCATGGAGTGACCGCAACGCCACATATCGCTTTTACCGCCCAGTTTATTAATAAGCAGGGGGAGATTGAGCGAACACTTTACGTCGTAGACGATCGCTGCACCCGGATGGCGTTGCAAAAGGTCTTTAGTAAACAGACAGATCAGTTGGTCGGGTGTTACGCACTCTCCGGTATTGCTGATCACCGCAAGCCGGTCTCCGTCACCGTCCAGGGCAAGCCCGATATCCGCGTTTAACTCACTGACTTTAGCGATCAGATCTGCCAGGTTTTCAGCTTTTTCCGGATCCGGATGGTGGTTAGGGAATGTGCCATCTACATCACAGTACAGTGCTGACACCTCACAGCCAAAACGTTGCAGAAGTGTGACTATCCAGGGACCGGGAACACCATTGCCACAGTCAACCACGACTCTCAGTGAACGGCTCAGGTGGCGGTTTTCTAATACCCGCTCAAAGTATGCATCGCTGATATCCTGAGATTGCAATGTACCGGCGCCATCCCTGAGCTGGCCGGAAATGATACGCTGGTAAAGTCCGGTGATCTCCTCGCCGGAAAGGGTATGTCCTCCCAACATAATCTTAAAGCCGTTATAGTCAGCCGGATTGTGGCTGCCCGTGACCATAACGCCGGAGCCGGTATTCAGAGCATGGGTGGCGTAATACAGCACCGGTGTCGGCACCATCCCCAGATCAATCGTATCGATGCCGCTGTGTAATAATCCACTGATCAGTGCGCGACTGAGTTCCGGGCTGGAAAGGCGGCCATCATGCCCGACGCAGAGCGTCTGCTGATGTCGGTCAAGGGCTTCGCTGCCAATGGCCCGGCCAATCAGGAATGCGGTGTCTGCGTCCAGGGTGCGCGGATAGATACCACGGATATCGTAGGCTCGAAAAATGGTTGGATTGAGGTCCTGCCGATTCAACAGTTAAGCTTCCCTGAAGGTGTATTAATAGCGGCTGAAAGAATCAAAGCCGCTCTCTCTGCGGCCGTTTTCAATGGTCGCATCATTCGCGTATGGGTTTACCTTATTAAGCAGAAGGGTTTTCATCTGATCTGCTATTCTGGTGTGCTGCGATGATTTCAATCAGCTTACCCGCCAGTTGACGTTTGCTGCACAGTGGCAGCTGCAGAACATCATCATGGCTCACGACGGTAACCGCGTTATCATCACTGTTGAATCCGATATCACTACGGGATACATCATTGGCAATAATGAGGTCGAGGTTCTTGCGAGTCAGCTTATCCTGTGCGTAACTGATGACATCCCGGGTTTCAGCGGCAAAGCCGACAGTAAAGGGTTTAGGCTGTTGCGCTGCAACGCTGGCAACGATGTCGGGGTTTTTAACCAGTCGCAGCTCCATAATCTCTTCCTTGCCTTTTTTCAGCTTATGCTCAGCAACGGCAACGGGACGGTAATCAGCCACTGCGGCTGAAGCGATAAAGATATCGCACGCATTGATATGTTCCAGCGATGCGGCCAGCATCTGTTCGGCGCTTTCCACCATTACGCGTTCACAGCGCAGTGGTGCAGGAAGGTTAACCGGTCCGCTGATCAGAGTGACCTTTGCACCAGCGTCAACAGCCGCTTCAGCCAGAGCGTAGCCCATCTTTCCTGAGCTGTGGTTACTGATGTAGCGTACCGGGTCCAGCGCTTCGCGAGTGGGGCCCGCAGTGATAAATACCCGTTTGCCACTCAGCGCCCCGCGGTCAAACAGTGCGGCTGTCTGTTGCGCGATCTCGACAGGTTCAAGCATCCGTCCGGGGCCCGTGTCGCCACAGGCCTGTTCACCAATTCCCGGGCCTAACAGGCGTACGCCTTTTTTCTTCAGGCTGGCGGCATTGTTTTGTGTTTGCTGATCGCGCCACATCGCCTGATTCATTGCGGGGGCCAGCACCACAGGAGCTTCGGTTGCCAGGCAGATCGTGCTCAGAAGGTCATTGCCATGACCTCCTTCTAAGCGTGCCATAAAATCAGCACTGGCGGGGGCGATCAGAATCATATCCGCCCACTTTGCCAGCTCTATATGGCCCATGCCTGCTTCCGCCTCAGGGTCGAGCAGGTGCAGGTGAACCGGGTGGCCGGAGAGAGCCTGCATGGTCAGGGGGGTAATAAACTCTGTTGCTGCTGGGGTCATCACCACCTGAACATCGGCGCCCGCACTCTTCAGTAAGCGGGTGAGCTCAGCACTTTTATAGGCAGCGATGCCGCCGGTGATACCTAAAACAATCTGTCTGTTAGTTAGTCTCTGCATACCGGGTAACTATATTTCTGCGGTAATTTGGGAGGCATACGATACCACTATCCAGGATTGAGTTACATTACTGAAGCGAGTATCAGGAAGCTGGTCTACAATAACCCGGGTTTACTAAGGCTTTTTGAAAATCGATTTTTAATGCAATAACACAGGGATGTGAATATGGCGATTACGGACTGGCCGGAGGCAGAGCGACCCCGGGAAAAGCTGTTACGTCAGGGGGCTGCGAGTCTGTCTGATGGTGAGCTTTTGGCAATTTTTCTGCGTACCGGAGTGAAAGGCTGCAGTGCGGTAGATCTGGCCCGGCAGCTGCTGATACGTTTTGGTGGCCTGAGGCCCTTAATTAAAGCTGACCAGCAGGCGTTTTGTCAGCAGCTTGGGCTGGGGCCTGCGAAGTATGTTCAGCTTCAGGCTGTACTGGAGATCAGTCGGCGTTGTCAGGCTGAGCAGTTGCAGCGGGATTCTGCGCTGACATCGCCGGATCTGGTGAGAGATTACCTGCAGTTGCAGCTGAGTGACCGGAGTCGCGAGGTGTTTGCCTGCCTGCTGCTGGATAGTCAGCACCGGGTGATCTGCTTTGAAGAGTTGTTTCAGGGGACAATTGATAGCGCAACGGTACACCCCCGGGAAGTGGTAAAACTGGCGCTGAGTCATAACGCGGCGGCGATCATTCTGGCTCATAACCACCCCTCCGGTGTTGCTGAGCCGAGTCTGGCGGATCAGAATATTACTCACCGAATCAGGGATGCGCTGAATCTGGTTGATATACGTCTGCTGGACCACATGGTTGTCGGTAGCGGAGTCACGGTATCCCTTGCCGAGAGAGGATTAATCTGACCGTGAATAAAATTGTGTGGCTATGTAGCCATCAGCGTTTGTTTTCTGTACAATGCGCGCTCTTCTATCCACCGGTACGGGTTACTGTCTTTGGTTTAGACGCACCGCCTGAGGATATGAGGCCACCCTATTTTATTCAGGGACTCCTGGCTTCAGATCCAATAAGTATCTGATAGAGGTTACACAAACAAAGTTAAAAGGTATTTTTCATGTCTCGAGTTTGCATGGTTACAGGTAAGCGTCCTGTAACAGGAAACAATGTTTCCCACGCACTGAACCGTACACGTCGTCGTTTCTTGCCGAACCTGCACTGGCACCGTTTCTGGGTAGAGAGCGAGCAGAAGTTTGTACGTCTGCGCGTTTCTTCCAAAGGTATGCGTATCATCGATAAGAAAGGCATCGATGTTGTGCTGGCTGACGTTCGTAAGAACGGCATTAAAGTTTAAGGAGCACGATTATGCGCGATAAGATCAAGATGGTTTCTTCTGCAGGTACTGGTCACTTCTACACCACTACTAAGAACAAGCGTACTACTCCTGACAAACTGGAAATGAAGAAATTCGACCCGGTTGTACGTCAGCACGTAATGTACAAAGAAGCGAAGATTAAGTAATAATCTGAGCTAATCAAAAAAACCCGGCTGGTCCGGGTTTTTTTGTGTCTGGAAAGATCGAAACCTATCAATCTGAAGTCAGCTGAAGACCGAATATGCCAGAGTTACCAGAAGTTGAAACCACCCGTCGGGGTATTGAACCTCATGTTGAGGGACGGACGATTACGGCACTGACGGTGCGTCAGCCTAAATTACGCTGGCCGGTTCCTGAGCAGCTGTCGGAATGGATTGTGGGGTCCCGGATCAGTTCGGTGACACGAAGAGGTAAATACCTTTTAATCAATCTGCCGGCAGGTTCGGTAATGATCCATCTGGGGATGTCTGGTAGTCTCTATATGGTATCCTCTGATCAGCCGGCAGCTTATCATGATCATGTTGATCTGGTTCTTGATAGCGGGATGGCGCTACGGTTGACGGATCCGCGTCGGTTTGGTTCGGTATTGTGGCAGCCTGTCGGGCAACAACATCTGTTGCTAGAGGCGTTGGGGCCTGAGCCGCTGAGCAGCGATTTTACGGCAGACTATCTGCAGCAGCGCTGTGACGGACGCAAACAGGCGATCAAGCAGTTTATTATGAATAGTCAGGTTGTCGTGGGTGTCGGTAATATCTACGCAAACGAAGCGTTGTTCAGTGCGGGTATTCATCCGAAGCGGGCTGCAGGGAATATCTCTGCGGCAAGGCTTAACCGGTTGGTGGTCGAGATCAAAACGGTACTGGCCCGGGCGATAGAGCAGGGTGGCACCACGCTTAAAGACTTTGTCGGCGGTGATGGTAAACCGGGCTATTTCAAGCAACAACTGAATGTGTACGGTCGTGGCGGTGAATTATGCCATCACTGTAAATCAACGTTGAAAGAGATCCGTCTTGGCCAGCGATCCACTGTCTATTGTCCGGAGTGTCAACGCTAATGGGAATTCTTGAGCCGCTTTTGAAACCAACTCCGACGGGTGGTGAGACCTGTCCAAGCCGGGAAGATCTGCAGCGAGCGCTCGGTAGTGAACTCTACCTGTCTAAGCGCGAGACATTTCATGTCGGTGAGTTGCCGGTACACTGCGAGATTTATGAGCATGGTGTTGATTCTCCGGTACTGCTGTTCCTGCCCGGGATTGGCACCTATGGTGAACTCTATGCGGAGATGCTTTGGTCGCTTTCGCAACGGGGATTCAATGTAGTGGCTATCGACCCGCCGGGGCATGGATACTCTGGTGGCGAACGGGGTGTTTATACTGTTGAGTCGGTACAGGGAGTTATCTCCCTGGTGATTGATGCCCTGGAACAACGCTATGACGGCCCCTGTTATCTCTATGGCTATTCAATCGGTGCTCTGCTGGCGGTTGCTGCTGCAGAGAACGATGAGCGGATCAGCAAGGTGGTTTGTGGCACGCTGCTGACTACAGAAGTTCCTCCCGATCTGTTTCACTTGATTGGCTGGCAGTGGACCTGGGGCAGCGCGATGCTGTTTCCCGGACTGCGGTTGCCGCTTTCCTGGATGGTTGATTATGACCAGTTACTGGCAGGGCATCCCGCAGGTAAGCTGATCAATAATGATCCGATGCTGGTGCTGGATTATCCATTTAAAACACTTGCCAGTGTTTTTAGCCACAAAGCAGGGATTATGCAGCGCAAATATCCTTTCCAGCTGGCTCTGGTGCAGGGTGAGCAGGATGAGGTGTTATCGGTTGGTTATAGTCGTCGGGTTGTATACGAAGCTGTGCAGCCGATCGAACTGATTACTGTTGCCGGAGAGGGGCATATGATGCCATTGACGGCACCTGTTAAACTGGCCGGTATAATTGCTGACTGGCTCAATGCTTAAGCGTTAACATTGATGTAATAAGCATTAACTCTAAGAGTTGAGAATGACGACGGCGCTCAGCACAAAATTTTACTCATTTCTGTTACTGGTATTGCTCCTGATTCGGCCATTGTCTGCCGCCGCCCATCTGTCGCTGAGTCAGGAGGAGGCCCGCTGGCTCGAAGAACATCGCGACACCATCACCGTTGGCGTTGCGGTGATACCTCCCTATCTGTCTAATCGAGTCAGTGATAATGAAGTAGAGGGGCTGTCACTGGATTATCTGAAACTGATGGAATCCGCTCTGGGAGCCCGGTTTCAATATCAGATATTTGCTAGTTATGGTTCGATGATCGAGGCCTCCAGGCAGCGCTCTGTTGATGTAGTGTTTGGTATTACCAATACTGAAGCGCGTAATGATTATCTTAATTTCACCAGTGTCTACTCACATCTGTCGAATAAAATATTCACTCAGAAAGGTAGATTCAAACGTGCTGAGATGAGTGATTTTGCCGGTAAGCGTTTTGCTGTTCCCAGAGGCACTGCGCTGGTTGGCTATATTGCCAATAACTACCCGGAGATCTTGCTGGTTCAGGTCGGGGAGCTGCGGGAAGCGTTTTCTCTGTTGGCCGCAGGTGAGGTCGATGGCGTTGGTTCTTATGCCTCTGCGGGGTATCTTTATTCTGTGTTGGACGGGATTGATAATATCAGTATCGTTGGTAGTGTGGGATTTGATTACCATATTTCGTTTGGTTCAAGGAATGATCAGCCGATCCTGAACGGGCTGCTGGAAAAGGCGCTCGCATCAATAACGTTTGAGCAGAAAAAGGCGATCGAAAGTCGTTGGGTTCACCCTGAAGATAGTCAGAGAGTCGATATGGATACGGTGATCCAGTGGCTCGTCATTGCGGGTTTTAGTCTGACGATGATCCTGTTGCTGATCGTGATTTTCTGGAACCGCTCACTCAAGCGGGAGGTCCGTTACCGCAAAAAGATTCAGAAAGAAGTAAGTTTTCTGGCATATCATGATGAGCTGACCGGAGCGTACAACCGGCAGCATATGATTGAAGTACTCCCGGAATATACCGGGCTGCCCTCCTCAGACGATGAAACAACCTGCGTTATTCTCCTGGGGCTCGATAATTTTAGTCTGATTAATGAGTTTCATGGCCAGAAAATGGGCGACTATGTTCTCCGGCGGATGAGTGAGCGGCTGCAGTCCCGCCTGAGTCATGATGCTGTGCTGTCACGGACCGGCGGAGATGAATATACGGCACTGATCAGATTATCCGCTAACCGGGTTTCCCTGAGCCATCTGGCAGACCGGCTGATTGCTGAGATCAGCCTGCCGATAGCCTATGGTGACCAGAGCTTCTCGCTGACAGCAACAGCCGGAATCTCAATACAGGAAGGGGAGCTTGAAGAGCCATTGCGGCTTCTTGAACAGGCTGTTCTGGCTCTGCATGAAGCGAAAAAGAAGAACCCGGGTAGTCATCTGTTTTATGCTCAAGAAATGAGCGAACAGCTGCTGGAAAATCAACAGTTAGCTGAGGCGCTGGCGGTAGCGTTAAAAACGGATCAGTTTTTTCTTGAATATCAGCCACAAGTTAAGCTCAGTAACGGTAAAGTGATTGGTTTTGAAGCGTTGGCACGCTGGGATCATCCGCTATTGGGCAGGATACCCCCCGATAAATTTATTCTGTTGGCGGAGCAGGAGGGACTGATTGTAACCCTCGGCGACCGGGTGCTAAGTCTGGCTTGCCAGCAGGGCTGTCAGTGGTTGAAACAGGGGCTGCAGTTTCAGCGTATTGCGGTCAACGTTTCTGTTAAACAGTTTGTTGAAACCGATTTTGCCAGCAAAGTGCTGAATGTGCTGGAGCAGAGCGGTCTGCCCCCGGAAATGCTCGAGCTGGAGCTTACTGAGTCGGTATTTCTGGGAGACAGGGGGCAGGCTAAAGAGACGATGAGTCGACTCACCCGGCTGGGGGTTTGCTTCTCGATTGATGACTTTGGTACCGGCTTCTCTTCACTGCTTTATCTGAAAGAACTTCCGGTCTCCCGGCTTAAGCTTGATCAGGGCTTTATTCGTGGCATTACTCAGGATAACTCAAGCCTGCAGATCGTAAAGGCATCTTTGCAGATGGGTCATGCCCTGAATATGGAAGTGATAGCGGAAGGTGTTGAGAGCCGTGATGAGCAGGAGTTGCTGCAGAGCCTGCACTGTGAACAGGCACAGGGCTATCTGTTCAGTCGCCCGCTTCCACCCGGCCAGATTACCGATGAGCGGCTGCAGCAGATAGGTGATACGGTGCTGCCTGTCACCGAAGCTTAAAGTGTTGTTAACAACTCTGTAATCGTTTCTGGCGGAAAATGTTGCCAAACAGCAAACATTTGGTCCGAAACTATGAACGCATTACAGCAACGCATAGTCGCATTCGATGTCACACTCTATTACCTCTGTTTTGGTACCTGCAGGCTACCGGTGATGTCGATAATCAGCCGTCTGATCTCAAAACTGGGAGATGGGGGACTGTACCTCCTTATTGGCCTGCTGGTGGCCGGGTTAGAGGTTGACAGTGGTATTGATTTTCTCTTCGCCGGGTTATTTGTGTTTGCCATTGAGTTACCCGTGTATCTGTTTCTCAAACAGGCTATCAAGCGTGACCGCCCCTGTGATCGTTTTGCCGATGTGATACCTCAGATTACCCCTTCCGATAAGTTTAGTTTGCCGTCGGGGCATGCCGCTGCCGCCTTTGTTTTTGCAACGGTACTGAGTTATTACTACCCGGCGTTAATATTACCGGCCTACTCGGTGGCGACTCTGATCGCACTGGCCCGGGTATTTCTGGGAGTGCACTATCCCACCGATATCCTTGCCGGAGCTGCTTTGGGTCTGATCTCCTCGGTCATCGGGTTAAATCTGATCGAGCTTTTCTAATAACTCTTTTTTAATGGTTAAGACCTTGTCGGGATCGGTAATGAAAATTCTGTATGGTGTTCAGGCGACGGGTAATGGTCATATAACCCGGGCCAGAGTTATGGCGCCGGCACTGGCTAAACAGGGAATCGAGGTCGATTTCCTGTTTAGCGGAAGAGCGCCGGATAAATTGTTTAATATGGAGCTTTTTGGTGAATATCGGGTTCGTCGTGGGCTGACCTTTAGTGTGACCGATGGCAAAATTGATCGCTGGCGCAGTCTGACTCAGAACAGTCTTATTCAATTAGTGAAAGATATCAGAGCATTGGACCTTCAGGAGTATGACCTGATCATCAGTGACTTTGAGCCTGTGACAGCCTGGGCGGCGAAGTTACAGAAAAAGCCCTGCATCGGGATTGCTCATCAATATGCTTTTCAATACCCGCTTCCCGGTCCGGGCATTGGTCGGATAATGATGCCTATGATCCGTTTTTTTGCACCGGTACAGCAGGGGATTGGTTTGCACTGGCATCACTTTAACGGACCGATACTGCCGCCCCTGATTGAGGCGCAGCCCTATCCTATTACGGTGAGGCCGGGGATGATTCTGGTCTATCTGCCGTTTGAAAACCGCGAGCAGATCCGTCAATGGTTATTACCTTTCAGTGATTATGAGTTTCATGTCTATTGCGATATTGATACCCCTGAGGATGATGAACATATCTTTTGGCGGCCCCTGTCCAGAGATGGATTTCGTCAGGCGCAGGCCTGTTGTGACGGAGTGATTGCCAACTGCGGCTTTGGCTTAGCCAGTGAGGTGCTGCAGGCAGGGAAAAAGTTACTGACTAAGCCGCTAGCGGGTCAGCCTGAACAGGTATCTAACGCCGCTGTCCTCAGGCATCTGGGGTTGGCGGAAGTATTTACTGAGCTTGAGGGCGGGCAGTTTTACCGCTGGGCCGCTCAGCCTTCACCTCAACCTGTTGCTTATCCTGATGTTGCTCAGGCGCTCGCTCGCTGGATACTCGCAGGTTGTGATCGGAGCGCGGAGCTGCTGGCCCGGGAATTGTGGCAAGAAGTACTGGTTGAGCCGGCGATTGCGTAGTCAGTCATGTGATCTTCATCAACGCATCGCCGTACTCATTTCAGACCGGCGTTAACTTAAGGGTCAGAGTTAACTTAAAGAGAGCAGGGTTGGCAGGCAGTATCTGATCCATAAAAAAAAGAGAGTGCTCAGTTCCTCTGAGCACTCTCTTTTGTTTTTACTGGCCAGATGACCTGTCCTTTTTCCATTTCCCTGGTGAAATCTGATCAGCGTCCTGCTGACATCCCTGTTTCCTTTTCACCTTCCGGTCATCTACGCCTGAGACTCCAGCCGTTTGCCGTTTCCTTCATCCGTGAAGGCTATCGATCCGTCAGAATCAGTATGCTATTTCACCTGTCAGGGAGATATAGGAAAAAATCCTATTTTGCACGGCTGTATCTGAAGTGTTGTCTGTTAAGGTAAAACAGCTGGTGAGGTAAGGCAGTTCGTGGTCAAAAATAAAAGGCAAAAAAAGAGAGCACTTAGTTCCCCTTAAGTACTCTCTTCATATGGCATCCATATTCCCTGCAGTTCATCCCAGGCATCTTGCCAGCAATCCATGCTTCCTGATCCGCTTGTCTTGGCCATCCCTTGTCTGGTCCCTAACGTTTAATCTTCCTGAAGCACATAATGTTTGAATTACAGTAAAGTGGATATAGGAAAAAGTCCTATTTTTTTGGCTGTGTATCAAGTTGCATTGGTCTCAGTTCAATTTTACGTCCGGAGATGGACATCTCGAGTGCTTGGACATAAACTGTACAGATCTTGTCGGGGTGCCCATCGGGCTGAGAGTTGGAGTGAAATCACACCAATAACCCGCGAACCTGATCCGGTTAATACCGGCGTAGGAAATCGAGATAAACCGATATACTTCCTTTGTCGTACCCGGTTTAGCTCATTAATGCTGGATTGGTACTGATGTCTCAAAGAAAAATTCCAATTGCTCTGACTATCGCAGGCTCTGACAGTGGCGGTGGTGCGGGTATCCAGGCCGACCTGAAAGCATTTTCCGCGCTGGGTGTTTATGGCGCTTCCGTGATTACTGCGATAACGGCTCAGAATACACTTGGGGTCAGGTCGATCCATTCAGTTCCGTTGCCCATGATATCGGAACAGATAAATTCAGTATTTGATGACCTGAATGTAGCTGCGGTAAAAACAGGTATGCTCGGCGATGCTGAGACTGTCGCCTGTGTTGCCGACAGGCTTGCACATTATCAACCCGCTTATCTGGTTGTTGATCCGGTGATGGTGGCAAAAAGCGGAGACGCTTTATTGTTGGATAACGCCGTAGAAACGTTGAAAACCAGGCTTATCCCCCAGGCATCGCTGATTACACCTAACCTTCCTGAAGCTGCAGTACTGCTTGGCTGTGCAGAACCGACCACGCTTGAGCAGATGGAAAATATGGCTGAGCAGTTGCTGTCGCTCGGAGCGGGGGCTGTCTTACTCAAAGGTGGTCATCTTGAGGGTGCCGGTGATGCGGTTGATATGCTCTTTGATGGTGATCAGCTCTATCGCTTTAGCGCTCCCAGGATTGAAACCCGTAACACTCACGGCACCGGTTGTACCCTGGCATCCGCTATCAGTGCCGGGCTTGCCGCAGGATTAAGTATGCCGGAGGCGGTACAACAGGCAAAAGATTATATCTCTGCTGCTATATCTGCAGCAGACAGGTTACATGTGGGTCACGGGCAAGGCCCCGTGCATCACTTTTATCGATATTGGTAACCGGCCCCGGGTCGGAGCCTTATAAGAAAAACTCAAGACGCAGGTAATAATATGACCGATAGTCAAACAGTTCTAAGTCGCAGTGCACAGGTTGATGAGGCTTCAGTTCAGCCATTTCCTAACTCCCGCAAAGTTTATGTCGAGGGTTCCCGTGCAGATATCCGGGTGCCGATGCGTGAGATCTCACTGGCTGATACCCCCACCGATATGGGGGGAGAGAAGAATGACCCTCTCTATGTTTATGATACATCCGGTCCTTACACCGATCCTGAAGCCAATATCGATGTTCGTAAAGGGCTGGAGCCTCTGCGGGCTGGCTGGATTGAGGAGCGCGGTGATACTGAACACCTGAACGGACTGAGTTCAGAGTATGGTCGTGCCCGCGAACAGGATCTGCGTCTGGATCACCTGCGCTTTGAACTGACCCGTAAGCCGTTAAGAGCGAAGCCGGGAAGTAACGTTACTCAGCTGCACTATGCCCGCAAAGGTATTATTACGCCGGAGATGGAGTTTATCGCCATCCGTGAGAATATGAAGCTGGCTAAAGCACGGGCAGAAGGCAATATTGTTGCTCAGCAGCATCCGGGTCATAGTTTTGGCGCTCAGCTACCCGATGAGATTACTCCCGAGTTTGTCCGTCAGGAAGTGGCTGAGGGACGGGCGATTATCCCCGCCAATATCAACCACCCTGAAGTTGAGCCGATGATTATCGGCCGGAACTTTCTGGTAAAAATTAACGGTAATATCGGTAATTCTGCACTGACATCCTCTATCGAAGAGGAAGTGGAGAAGATGACCTGGGGTATTCGCTGGGGCTCCGATACCATTATGGATCTGTCTACCGGTAAGAATATCCATGAGACCCGTGAGTGGATTCTGCGTAACTCTCCGGTTCCAATCGGCACAGTACCAATCTATCAGGCACTGGAGAAAGTGAATGGTGTTGCTGAAGATCTCAACTGGGAAGTGTTCCGCGATACCCTGATTGAGCAGGCCGAACAGGGGGTGGATTACTTTACCATTCATGCCGGTGTGCTGCTGAGATATGTTCCGATGACCGCTAAGCGGATGACGGGTATTGTCTCCCGTGGTGGTTCAATCATGGCAAAATGGTGTCTTGCGCACCATGAGGAAAACTTCCTATACACGCATTTTGAAGATATTTGTGAGATCTGTAAGGCTTATGATGTGTCTTTCTCTCTGGGCGATGGTCTGCGTCCGGGGTCTGTTTACGATGCCAATGATGAAGCGCAGTTCTCCGAGCTGGAAACCCTGGGCGAACTGACTAAGGTCGCCTGGAAGCATGATGTGCAGGTGATGATCGAAGGTCCCGGGCATGTGCCGATGCATATGATTAAAGAGAATATGGATAAGCAGCTGACCGAGTGTCATGAAGCACCATTCTATACTCTGGGGCCGCTGACTACCGATATTGCACCGGGTTATGATCATATTACGTCCGGTATCGGTGCGGCGATGATCGGCTGGTACGGCTGTGCGATGCTCTGCTATGTAACGCCAAAAGAGCATCTGGGACTGCCAAACAAGGCTGATGTAAAGACCGGTATTATTACTTACAAGATTGCTGCCCATGCAGCTGATCTGGCCAAAGGACACCCGGGTGCCCAGATCCGTGATAACGCAATGTCTAAAGCGCGTTTTGAGTTCCGCTGGGAAGATCAGTTTAATATCGGTCTGGACCCGGACACTGCCCGGGCGTATCACGATGAGACCCTGCCGAAGGAGTCGGCAAAAGTGGCTCATTTCTGTTCTATGTGCGGTCCGAAGTTCTGTTCAATGAAGATCTCGCAGGAGGTGCGTGATCTGGATGAAGCTCAGATTGCATCTATGCAGTCGGCGGCTGAGCAGGGGATGAAGGAAAAGTCGCAGGAGTTCAAAGACACCGGTGCTGAAATCTATCATAAGGTCTAAGCTGTAGCCGGACAGGTTCTCTGCAATTTAAACAGCCGCTGATGTCAGCGGCTTTTTCGTATCTGCTGCAATACTTTTTCAAAGAGCAGCAGGTGGTTGTCCAGTGTTTCTGCCATCGGCTCTGTGAGCAAGCCGCCCCGTTCATCAGTCGCACCTACCATCATCAGATTATCCGTCATCGAAAATGATTCAATACTAAAGCCGTCCTGATCCGTTTCTACCCCCTCAACCCGGTCACTGTAAAGGTGACCATTCAGAGTGTAACCCCAGACAGGTTTGTTCTGTGCAGTCATATAGCCCATCTCAAAGGCGGTGCCCACATCCATACTGGGGCCTCTGAAAGGGGTCATATTAGCGATTATCAGATCACAGCGGTTCATCAGACCGATATTCGCCTGATAGATCCTGATTCCCGCTTCAAACGGTGATAGCTGTAACAGATCTAATTCGTTATCCAGCGGGAAGTGGCTTGCGAAGCCGTATTGTTCACAAAGTTTTTTTTTGGCTGCGCCCAACTCTGTTGCGTTAGGCCAGAAAACATCCGGGCCTGCGAGATAGATAGATTGTTGCACCATTTTACTCGTCCAGCAGGGGATGTCCTTTTGGTAACTGGCGGCTGATCCAAAGGGCCAGTTTATGTTTCATATTAGGTTCGCTTTCCTCTCCCTTTGCCAGTGGCTGAATAAGTTTGTCCAGTACCAGGAGGCGATAGAGCGCGGTGACCTTATTGCTTGCACTGTCTGTGGCTTCAAACTGCCCGGCCCCTCGTTTTTCCATATAGACACCACCAATACGGATAGCCTCTTTGACCAGTTCTGCTTCATGTTTCAGCTTTTTCATCGCTCTCTCCAACAGCTCTAATCGGGAATTGGCTGCCACTATCGCATAGCTGGCGGAGCGGGGTAAATATATAAGGGGGATTTTATCGGGATGGTTACACCATCCCGATAGTGTTTTGATCCTGAGAGTGCCTTTATAGCGCTCACTGATCACGGTTTAGTGGCTAATCATACCGTGGGGTCTATCTGACATAATCTCTTTGAAGGTTGACTGAGAAAAGCAGAGCAGATCCTGATGATCTCCGGCTTCAATATAACAGTCAGGTTCATCGGCCAGATGGTCGTCCCAGATCACCTGCATATTATAAGCCTGTCCCAGTGCGGGGACTGCGCCCTTGTTGCAATCCTGAAAGAGAATTTTTACATCCCGCTGAGCTGCCGGAGAAAATATCCGGCCCATCTGCTGGTTAACCGCATGCAGGTCTACCCGCCGGTCTGATGGCACCACTGCCATCATAAAGCCTTCATCATCCCTGAGAACCACACCTTTAGCCATTCGTCGGGCCGGGACATGCGCGGCAAGCGCTGAGCTGAGCGAGGTTTCCGTATAGGGGTGCCGAATCAGGCGATAGGGGATATCCCTGCGGTTAAGGAATTTTTGTAGAGTAGGAGATACAGACATCTAAATAACCTCCTGACAGTATTAACTGCCTGTCCTGAAGTCTGTTGCCAGCGGGTTTATTAACCCAGGGTGGCATATCGAAGGATAGTTCAGAAATAGGTATACTGCGGGATCTCTTTTCACTTACCACGGCGTTATTATGAAATACAGTATTATTCCGGTTACCCCTTTTCAGCAGAATTGCACATTGTTGTGGTGTGAAGAGAGTAAAAAAGCGGCGGTGGTTGATCCTGGCGGTGATGTCGCAATGGTGCTGGCAAAAATTGAGGAGCTGGGGCTGGAGTTGGAAAAAATCCTACTGACTCACGCGCATATTGATCATGCAGGCGGAACCGCTGAGCTTGTAAAGCAGACGGGTGTACCTATTGAAGGGCCGCACATTGGAGATAAATTCTGGATTGATGGTTTGCCTCAGCAAAGCGAGATGTTTGGCTTCCCTCAGGTAGAGATCTTCACCCCGGACCGCTGGCTGGAAGATGGTGACAGGGTTACTGTGGGGAATGAGGTTCTCGAGGTTTTGCACTGTCCGGGACATACTCCGGGCCATGTCGTATTTTATAGCCCGCAGAGTCAACTGGCGCAGGTGGGCGATGTTATCTTTAAGGGTTCAATCGGCCGCACCGATTTTCCTCAGGGTGATCACGCCACACTGATCAGCTCCATTCGTAAAAAACTGTTTCCTCTTGGCGATACCGTGGCGTTCATCCCAGGTCATGGGCCGATGTCTACTTTTGGTCATGAACGCCAGACCAACCCCTTTGTCAGCGATTCCAGGGGTTAACCAGAGTTTTCAGTGGTGGTTGATACGCCACCACTGACGATAAAGGTGGTGACTTTTCCTGCGCTTACCTCAAGCGGAATAACCTGATCCCGGGGAACAATAATCAGGTTGCCGGAAAAGTTGTAGGAGTCTGGAAGATAAACGGACACATCCTCACTGAGTCCGAAGCTATTCAGATCTTCGCAGGTCAGGAATCCCATCACTTTGATGGTTTTTTCTTTGTTCAGGCAGACCATCACGGGTTTATCAAAACTTTTCTGATCACCTAACAGTGCCTGGAAAAGGTCTTTCAGTGAATTATATAACAGCTTCACTACCGGGATCCTGTCCATCAGCGAGCCGACAATGTTCATCAGAAAGCGGGTGAGGTACAGCGATCCTGCAATGCCTGTCAGAATGATGATCACAACCGTAAGCAGTATACCCAGCAGGGTTTCTGTCAGACCTGGCTGCAACCCCGGGATAAAATAACCGATCAGAGAGCCTGCCGCCGAAAAAAGGGTTTCATCCAGTGCGGTAAAAATAAGAAAAACCAGATAGATGGTGAGCACGAAAGGCAGCAGTATCAATAAACCCTGAAAGAAAAAACGTAACGCAGTTTTCATGAAAAATATTCCTGTTGAACACTGTCGTAGCAGGTTGTTCAGCTATAATTAGCCTCATGCATCGTTTGATGTCGGAGGTGTTGGATGAATCAGATAGATTATGGTGATTACCGTATTACCGCTCTGGTCAGACATATGGGTCATAATCGCTGGATGCTTGAGCCTAAAATTTATCACAAGGACCTTAAAGATACGATTTTCCATAACGCCGGAGAACTTGAAGAGGCACCTGAAAATCAGGTTATTGCAGCCTCTGAAGATGAAGCGATTCGTCAATGTTTTGAGTTGGGTAAGTTAGTGATAGATGCCGATCTTCACTAAGTGCCTTCATCAGTCTGTCTGTACTGGTAAGCCAGCGTTCAGCTGAGCAAAAGTATATTCAGCTGATGGGGCGCCGTTGCTGGTACTCCAGTGATTGCATCTCTGTCAGACGGCTATAGGTTCTGGCAAACTCAAATATCAGACTGCCCTCCATATAAAGATTTTCCAGCGGCCCCTCCATGCTCAGGAACAGGTTTACCCCTCTGTCATAAAGCTCATCGACAAGGCTGATAAAGCGTCGCGCCGGGTCATCCATATTACCCAGCAGCACCTGACGCTCTCCTGCTTTGACCGCCAGGATGCCATCTTCTGTGCCGCGGGCTTTAATCTGCTCCCGGCTGTGACTTCCCAGTAAGGGCACCTGACTGACAAATATATGGCTAAAGCGGTTAGCCAGATCGATATAATCCATCTGACTGCGGGCTCCCATGCAGATATTTTCAAAATCAAACCAGACACATTCAGAACTTATCGCTTTGGCAGGTATCACTCTGTTTAGCACGATAACTTCGTCAGGCGAGGGTGGAGTGTTACTTATTTTTGTATAGATCCTGGTCAGCTGCTTTTCCGTGTCGGTTGCGGTCTTGTTTTCTGAATAAAAGATACAGGGGGCCGGAGTCAGCGTACGCAACCGGTGATCGGTTTCTCCGGCGAGGTTAAACACCCGCATCTGCTGATTGATCATAGCAATAACCGGTCGGACCCGGTCTTCAAAAAGTGGGTCTTTACAGAGTTTTTCCGGGGGCCGGTTGGACGTGGTGATCAGAATAACACCGAGTCTGAGAAGCGATTTGAACAGCTTGCCCAGAATCATCGCATCGGCAATATCATTGAGAAAGAACTCATCAAAACAGATAAGCTGGTATTGGCGGGCCAGTTTTCTGGCGATAAGTTCAAGAGGGTCTGGCTTACCCTGCAGTTCACCCAGTTGCTGGTGGATCTGTGCCATAAAACGGTGAAAATGATGTCGAAGACAGATCTTTCCAGGCAGGTGAGAAAACATCAGATCCATCAGAAATGTTTTTCCGCGCCCTACCGGACCCCAAATATAGATTCCTGCTGAAGTACAGGTGTTACCGGACACCAGGGACTTATAGACTGGGTTAAGGGCCTCCGCTAAGCGTAGCTGATCCGGATCATGCTGATAACCATTAATGGAAAGTGCATGTTGGTATATATCGATAAACTCTTTCTGCATCGCTGTCGTTCCGTTGTTCACCAGCGCATGATAATGGTTTTCCCAGAGATATAGATAGGTTAATCTTCCTGCCTCTGACCTCAGGGGGAAATAATGGTAAACCGTTTACAGTCACTGCTGACAGGCTCAATGCCAGATGAGCAGCAGCGTATCAGTGAAGTGCTTGAAGCAGGTGTTGAAAAACCTCAGGTATTGTTCTGGCAGTATGATCGCGCTGCTATCATTATGGGGTGTTCGCAACGTCCCGATGAAGGGCAGATTCGTCGTTCTGAGGACGCTGGTTTAGCCATTATACGGCGTCGATCAGGGGGCGGTGCTGTGTTGGCGGGTCCCTGGATGCTGAGTGTCACCGTTTTTATCCCCCCGGATCATCCTGTAGCACAGCAAAATATTATTGAGATCTTTTCCTGGCTGGAACAGATATGGATCGATTCTCTGAGAGCCTGCGGTGTTCCCTGTCGGGGTGTGGATCAGGCGATGATTGATAACTCTAAAACAATTAGTCAGCAGCAGGATCTGAAATGGGCCTGCTATGCCTCACTGTCCCATGGTGAGATAGTCAGTGACGATGGCCGGAAGCTGGTTGGCCTGGCACAGATCAGAAAGCGCAAGGGGGTAGCTCTGGTCAGCGGTTTGCATCTCTGCCCCTCAGACTGGACCCTGCTCAGCTCTGTTGTCGTCGACAATCCGCAACAGGGTGATGCTCTGGAGCGGCTTAACAGTGATGCACAGAGTTTATCCGGCACCACGGCTGAGACGCTTCTTCCTGACCTGATCAATGCGTTTGCCGAGCGCATGCCTGAAGGTTTTATTCTTACAAAATCTTAATCGGCTTTCAGTAAGCGCGTAGCTTCAGCGATAGCTGTTTTCTGACTGCATTCAGGATCATTTATGCAGAAGCTGGGCCAGTTCAACCAGTTGTGGGTTGAGCGGTTTTTTCTTGTTCATGATATCTAATAGCGGCGTTGCTGTGATCTTGCTATTGATCATACCGACCATGATGTCGGTGAAACCTGCCATAAGGTAGGTGACTGCTGCAGCCCCCAGGCATGAGGCCAGCACCCGGTCATGACCTGTTGGTCTGCCGCCCCGCTGTATGTGTCCCAGAATACATACCCCGGGTTTTTCACCATGGGTTTCCAGCTGGTTGGCAAGACGATAGGTCAGACCGGGTCTGGGGCCCTCTGCGACAACAATAATACCGCTGCTGCCACGCCCTTCAGCACGCTGGTTGGCAAGAGAGAAGCATAGAGCATCCAGTTTAAAATCAATTTCGGGGACAATAATCATCTCAGCACCACAGGCAACGCCTACCTGAGATGCGATATGACCGGAATTGCGTCCCATCACTTCCACCAGGAATATTCGTTCATGAGAAACTGCGGTATCACGGATTTTATCGATTGCTTCCAGGGCGGTATTGAGAGCAGTATCAAAGCCGATGGTGTCGTCAGTACCATAGATATCGTTATCAATGGTGCCGGGCAGGCCTACAACGGGGAGGCCGGTTTCCCGGGTTAACAGGTGTGCTCCGGTGAGTGAGCCATCACCGCCGATGACAACCAGTCCTCCAATGCCGTGTTCTTTCAGTATCTCGGCAGCCTGATTGCGCACAACCGGATCTTTAAATGCTTCACAGCGATCACTTTTAAGAATGGTGCCGCCCCGCTGAACAATGTTGGTGACATCACTGCTTTTGAGTTCAAAGATATCGCCGATAATAAGTCCGCTATAACCCCGGTTGATGCCAAATACTCTCACTCCCTGATTGAGAGCAGCCCGGGTGACGCTGCGGATCGCCGGATTCATCCCGGGTGAATCACCGCCGCTGGTCATAACAGCAATCGCATTGATATTGGTGTTTTTCTTTAGCTCGGGAAGGCGATACATATCTTAATTCCGCACATATTAATATCTTTCAATATTATGCAGTAGAAGATATTAGACAACTATTTTCGAAGGCTTATCCGCTGAAATCTGGTATCCCGGGACAATCACTGCTAAACAATATACAAATGACAGTTCAAGCAGAGAAAAATGAAACAATGTGATGCAGAGCTGATTGCCCTGCTTATACTCGGTGGCTTTACTGATTACCGCAAGCAGTTTAAAGCGATTACCCGTCAGGCGAGATCCTGTTTCGAAGCGGCTGACTGGCAGGCGATTCAGTGTCTTTCAGCTGAACGAATTGACTTGTATGAGCTTATAGTTGAACAGGTTGGCCGGCAGATCAGTGCGGCAATCAGCGATATCTCTGACCATGCTCTGTGGGTCTCTGTAAAAGCGAGTTATATAAAGCTTATCGTTCCCCGGGATGATGCTGAGCTGAGTGAAACTTTTTATAACTCAATCTATTGCACAATATTTGGTCACCTGCAGATAACTGATCAGCTGATGTTTATCCACTCAGGGGCCGGGACTTCATCGCAATTGGATGCGCTCAATGCTGGCCAGATCTCTCGCCGATATAGGCTGAAAGATGGCCTGGCTGCTTTTCTTAATCAGTTGCTGGATGATTATCAGTTTTCAATACCCTGGGAAAATAAACGCAGAGATATACGCAATCTGTTGCGATACATCCGGGTCAACTTTTCCGCCGATGTCGTGGCAGATGATAAGACTGTAATTGAGGTGATTAATTCCGTTTTTTACCGCAATAAAGGTGCGTATATCGTAGGCAGGGTCGATTTTAACCATCGGGCGGTGCCGTTTATTCTACCTGTGCTGAATAATGAGTGTGGTGGGGTATATATTGATACTGCGCTGACAGATGAGAATGATGTATCTGTTGTATTCAGTTTTACCCGGGCGTACTTTCTTGTTGATGTAGACATACCTGCAGCGTTTATCCGTTTTTTACACTCACTGATCCCAATGAAATCGATTGCAGAGCTTTATAACTCAATTGGGTTTTACAAACAGGGTAAAGCTGAATTTTATCGCGGTTTTATGGCCCATCTCAAACATACCTCTGACCCGTTTGAGATTGCCCCGGGCACCAGGGGAATGGTTATGACAGTATTCACACTGCCATCCTATCCGGTGGTCTTTAAAATAATAAAAGATCGCTTTGCATCGACGAAACAGATCACCAGGGAAGGCGTTAAAGCTAAGTATCAGCTGGTAAAAAAGCATGACCGCGCGGGCAGAATGGCGGATACGCAGGAGTTTGTAAATCTTGCACTACCACGAGCGCGTTTTTCTGACACCCTCTTGAATGAGTTGATGCAGGTTGCCGCCTCATCGGTTGATATCGGTGATAATGAAGTCGTCATTAAACACTTATGGACAGAGCGGAGAATGATCCCTCTTAATATCTATCTTGATGAAATGCTGCATCAGGATAATGAGCAGGCGATGTTTCTGGCGATTAATGAATTTGGTAAGTGTGTTAAAGAGTTAGCGGCAGCCAACATATTCGCCGGTGATATGCTGTTTAAAAACTTTGGTGTTACACGCCACGGCAGGGTGGTGTTCTACGATTATGATGAAATCAGCTACCTTACTGAGTGTAACTTCCGGTCGATTCCCGAGCCGCTTTACCCTGAACAGGAGCTTGCAGCTGAACCATGGTATTCTGTTTCATCTAACGATGTATTTCCCGAAGAGTTTTCACTGTTAACCGCCTGTGACCGCAGAGTGAGGAGGGTCTTCAATCAGCTGCATAGTGACCTGCTAGACCCGGAATGGTGGGTGAATATGCAAACGCAGGTCAGTCAGGGAGCAATCATTGATCTGTTTCCTTATAGAAAGTTGCGCCGTTTTGACAGAGAAACGCCGGAGTAGCTTTCTGTATTCGCGTGGGTTGTGGTATCTGTAGACGGTGTAATATGATGTCCGGTAATTGCTGTTATAATCGGTCGGGTATCCGGTTTCCGATAAAAATTCAAAGGAGTGGAATATGGCTTATCGCAACACAATAACCTCATTTGTTATCGCTTGTGGGATGTGCTTGGCCTCGGCAGGTGTATTCGCAGGAGACCCTGTTCCTGTTAAAGAGGTTGTTACCATTGGTACAGGTGGTGTGACCGGTGTTTATTACCCGACAGGTGGAGCTATTTGTCGGCTGGTGAATAAGAGCCGTTCAGAGCATGGTATTCGTTGTGCCACAGAAAGTACCTCTGGTTCCGTAGGAAACCTGGAACAGATGGCAGATAAGGATATTAGCTTTGGTATAGCTCAGTCAGACTGGTTGTATCATGCTTATAATGGCAGCAGTAAGTTTACCAAAGCCGGTCCTGATCAGAATCTGAGAGTCGTTTTTGCCCTCCATCCAGAGCCTTTTACTGTCGTGGCGCGTGCTGATAGTGGCATTAAAACGATTGATGATATTAAAGGTAAAAAAGTCAACATGGGGGAGGCCGGTACAGGGCAACGCGGTACGCTGGAAACCCTGATGAAGGCCAAAGGCTGGACAGCAAAGGACTTTGCCCTCGCGACAGAACTAAAAGCGTCAGAGCAGGCCAGTGCGCTATGTGCAGGCGAGATCGATGTAATGATCTATATGGTCGGGCATCCGAATGGCGCGGTTAAAGAAGCTACAACGTCTTGTGATAGTGTACTGGTTGATGTCACTGGACCGGTAATTGATAAAGTGGTTTCGGGCAATGATTATTATCAATATGAGACTATACCCGGCGGTCTCTATCGTGGTAACGAAACGGTTACTAAGAGTTTTGGGGTTGAAAGTATTCTGGTTGCTTCGGTAGATACCTCGGAAGAGGTGGTTTTCGAAGTGGTGAAAGCGGTATTTGAAAATTTCGATACTTTCCGTAAGCTTCACCCGGCATTTGCTAGTCTGGAAAAAGAGCAGATGGTTTAGACCGGCGGCGCTGTACCTTTTCATCCAGGCGCAATGAAATACTTTAAGCAGGCCGGACTGATTAAGTAACAGTTTGGATTGTCAGCGTCACGGCGAGCCGAACGCAACTGCATTGCGTGTCAGTAATCAGATTGCCGCATCGTCTTCACCGGGGTGTAAACGCTTCGCTTGCCAGCGGCTAGCTAGACCAGAAACTGCGTTTCCTTGTTGGAAAAGCAAAACATAAAACCGCCGTCAGGCGGTTTTGTTTTATGTAGGAGCCCCTTCCTGGGGCGATAGATTGTTTGCGTCCAGGTAAAACCAGCGTCTGCCCAGCGCCGCAGCCGCGTTCCAGCCACTTGTTGTTAGAAATATCAGTATTTTCATAATTTCTTAACTTTTTCGTGCTCCCTCTGTTGACTCTTCTGCTCCAGAATGTAGAATGCGCTCCTCGCTTCAGACAGCCACCGGAAACGGTCACTGAAACAAGTCGGGCTGTTGAGTTTAACTCCT
>JAAEYW010000019.1 GCA_018223185.1 Oceanospirillales bacterium
CAGCTTGCCTGCGAGCAGATGGAATATGAAGGTGTGGTTCTAAGGACGCTTACTTATATAAGGAGGCTGCCCTATCTATAGGGTCTCGCCAAACCATAACAGTTCTATATCTTTTTATTAAAAAAAAACCCCTGGGGATCTTAATTCTTCTAAACTCATGATATTTGCCGACTCTTCGCCCTCTATGAGCAGAGAGGTGGTTATATATTGTGTGTGTACCATTTTTAGGCACACAAACAAAACAAGTTTTATCTTTATCTAATACAATCATCCTCCCTCCTTTAAAGCATCTGATCCTTTTAAAAATCTATAATATTGAAAAACATCTTTCTATCACGGCCAAACTCTCCATAAAAATTCATTCCAGGCCTAATCACTTACAATACAAAAACAAAAATCGTAATAGAAACATTATTCTCTAAAAAAACTGACATTAAATCAACTATTGCCATACTCCATAGGAACAGTACAGGCCTCTCAGCGGCCAACCGCTTTCACCGCACAGCCTAAGAGCTGCACTTCTTATTTGAAATAGAGAAAAATCTATACAAAGACTCATCTATGATGAAATAGGTTCCTGTCAAACCAACGTGTCTTAGATCTTCAGCCTGGAAAGTTTACAGCGAAGAAAATTGATTACCCTTTTTTTCAGACTGATATCCATGTATTGATATAACCATGAGCGTCGTAAAACATCATAGATACAGTAACCCAGGATTTTGACATTGGTTTTATATATTTCATATAAAACATAGGCACTGGCTGCCAAAATCTCTTTCTCACTGAACTTTTTTTCTGTCCGCTGGAGATCAGAAAAACGTTCTATTGATTTAACGAATGCAGAGAATTCGGCTACACCCTTCAGGTGAAGCTCCTCATCGAAGAGGTCCCGGGTATCAACGCCATGATCTAGTAAACTGTTCTGAATTATTTTAATCTTATTCTGATACATGAGTGTTCGGTTTTTAGAGAGGTTGCTCCCATGCTTACGATAGTAAAGCAGTACATCCTCAATATTGGAGACTCTGGTAACCTGGCTAATCCGATACCACAGATCCCAGTCTTCACAAACGGACAACGATTCATTGAAATACAGGTCGTGCTTTAGAATCAGATCAGTCCGAAGCATGGAGGCAGGGCAGCATATGACACACTGAAACAGTAATCGGGCAGCAATAAAATCAGGATCAGAAGGCAGCTTCTTTAAACTCTTTCTACCTGTCTGTAGTAGTTCTTCAAACGTTTCATAAGTTGAGCTGATTAGCCCATACTCCGAATTCTTTTCAAGAAAGTCGACCTGGCTCTCGATACGATGGGGGACACTTACATCATCGGCATCCATAAAGGCAATATACTTACCGTTCGCGGCGTGCATACCTTTATTCCGGGAAGCACTAACGCCAATATTATTGGGATTTACGATAACGGTTATATTCGCGGACATACTCTCAATAAGTGCCACACTGTTATCTTGTGAAGAGTCATCAATAATGATTATTTCAATATTAGGATAGGTCTGAGCCAAAATGGAACCTAATGATTCCCCTAAATATTCTGCGCCGTTATAAACGGGAATAATGACTGACACCAGCGGAAGATCTGTCATACTCTCCCCCCTAAAGCCTGAACCAGCGGTCCGGAACCAGCGTCTTGCTCGTCCGCTGCATCTCCGGATCTGCATACCACTGCTTCGGCGCAATAATCTCTTTAGTCTTATTATCGTTCAGCCAGGCGCCCCACCAGCTAAATGAGCTGTTAGCGACAATATTGTGATCACACTGGCTCATAAGATAGATATCCTCACCCGCAAAGCGTTTCTGTTGCGATATTATGAAGTGTGCTCGCTTCACTTTTAAATTGTCTTTAACCCAGTCAATATCATCGGAGAAAATATAGAAATCGGCCTCGGGATAGTGCTCATAAAAGTACGTTAACGCTGTAAAATAGTAATCAAGTGAGCATACCCCGTGGGTAGTGTAAGCACTCTTATCACTAACATAATCACCGCGCCTTATATGAACCGAAACACTCACAGGGGAGTCTGATATATCTGCACACACTGCTGCAGAATAATCCGATAACTTATGCTCCAGATCCAGTGTTCGCTGCAGTTCACTACGGATATGATTAAAGTATTTATCGCTCTGAAAATAACCAACAAGGTAGTGATCATCTTCCGGTGTCAGCATCTTTTCATCATAGGAAAAGTTGGATTCTTTAATTACCCGCCTGCTTTTTTTCCCCTGAAGTTTTCGTGCCAGTTTTATTAAAGACCCGACCTGAGTCAGTGCTCTGATCTCCTCCTTCGTCGCGATCTCAATCTGTGGATCATAGTGACCCAGGCTATAACCGCCATGCAGCGTATAGGTTTCAAACTCAGAGATATCAAGTTTTACCTGATAGCCTTTTCCCACTAATGACAACGCATAAGCATACTGAAACAACTGATTGCCCAAACCTCCGATCAACCTGACAACAACCATATTAACTCCCTCAAGGCTGAATCTGCTTATCACTCTGACCGCCAGTTCGACATGCAAGCAGCAAAGAAATAATAATCATGAAAAATGTATAGGTTATCGTTGGATTCAAAGGCGCTTCAAACAGAGCAAATACCAGATATACAAATAGAGTTATGTAGATACTCGTCTTACGAAATACATCCCTGCTCCTGACTGCCCACAAGGGGGTCAGAAACAATAACATCAGCATCAGAACCCCGGGGATGCCCCGGGTCATCCAGGCCTGTAGTAGTTCATTATGAACATGCACATAGCGTTCGGTTGTGATAGAGAGTTCACCACTCTCAAGCTGATCAGGAAATATATCACCCAGCCTCCAGGTACCGTTACCAAGCAATGGATCACCCTGAATGGCAGTGATCGCTGCCTGATACATCTGAATGCGTTGTCCGGTGGACGTTACCGAACGTGCTTCTATCTCCATTTCCCCCGAAGAAAACAACTCAACATTTTTGAGCATCGCCTCAATACGGCTAAAAGGGTTCATGATCATGCCAAACAGAATCAGGGGCGAAAATAATATTAATACCTGTATCAGACGACGTCTGTTTTTAAGAATGGCCTGGATCGAGAGAGCCAGAAAAATACAGATCAGTGCAAGTATTGCGCTCTTGGACCCTGAAGCAAAAACGCCACCAACCCCGATGAAAAAACAGGCCATATAGTACCGACGGAGTCGGTCATCAATACCCCCTGCTATACAAAAAAACATCACTTGTCCGGCAGCAAAGGTCATCAACAAAGCATACATATTGATCAGGGGGGTACCGACCGAGATCCGTCCCCCGTCCTGCAACAACCAGTAGAGAATACCCAGTGTCCCGGTAAGGCAGGTGAACAGCGATATAGCTAACTTCAGGCGGCTAACAGTTAGCGCACTACTTTTACGCACCACCAGAAATACCATCATCACTAAAAAAGATATTCTGAAAAATTCCACAAAAGTTTCAGAATCGATTTGGGATCGGTGAAGGATAAATGCATATAAGAAACACAAAGGGTAAAACAAAAGCACAAAGATCCACAGCAATTCAAACCGCGATAGATCAGACGTTAGTGTTTTGTAATCCCTGATAACAACGAAGGTAGCCAGCAGCGCCGAAACGACAAGTAACCCATTAGCAACCTGATTCAGTGCCAGATAAATTACCAGTGCCGATAATATGGCATAGGCAACAAACCGACCTGACCAGCATTCCTTATAAGTTATGATCATCACGACCTTCTTTTTATTTATCAGAGCAAAGCTGATTCAACTCAAACACCCGCTCATGCCTTCTTTTTAATAGTTCATCCTTATTCACCGTTAATCCAACCAGGCGTTTTACTCTATTTTTCAGTGTTTTCATCTTCCTTCTGCAATAGATCTCCCGACTGGCCTGCAGATGCTCAATGATGGGACGTTTCACATCGTCATATATACGGTCAAAAATATAGGTAAACGCCGCTGACAAACGGTATACCGTCAGCTCTCCCTCAAATTGCTGGACAGCTTGCTGTAACGACTGCTGATCATTCAGCCCGGGATTTTCCACTCCGACGTTTATCCATGCCTGAACCAGCGCGATTACCGCTTCATTGAAGGCAAAATAAACGGTTCCGGATAACAGTTCCTCCTCCCCGGTTTTCTTTTTCAGATAGTTCACCGCAATATCACACTGTTTATCCACAAAATACTTATCCAGATTTTCATGAACAAAAGCATCAACATCCAGATAGAGAACCGGTTCCCGGTATTGCAGCAGTTTTTCGAGAACAATACGGGGCTTCAGATCGGTCACACTTTTCCAGTCAGAGGGAGGTATTGCCTTAAAGTCATAACGGTGACCGACGCGGTCTAAAGACTTAACGAGCAGTTCAAAGCACTCCTGATAAACCGGATCGGTTGTGTAATAACCGATAATAATCATAACGACCTCTCGTGTAACAGGTTGCTGATGACGTCCATTGCCGACCGGTCATTCACCAGCACTCCCAGATCAAAGAGAGCATTCCTGTTATCCCCGGTAACGGTTAAGCGGTTCAGTTCCGCTTCAATTGATCCATCCTGATACATACTGACCCAGCGACGATAGTGATCACCCATCTTAGTCACACCGGCATCCAGCAATGCTTTTCGATTCTCAATATTCTGAATAAACTTCTCTTTCGAACGGATAGGATAGTGATAGACACTGATATTCTCAGACGTTTTTTTATTTAACCAGCTCCAGAGATGCCATGCGCGGTGATTACCACCTTTCACCCGAACAAGTCCCCGGGAGCGGACAGCCACCTTTCCGTGGATCTGTCCCAGCATAATGGAAAGATTTGGTTGCTGGCACTGTATCCCTTTGGGGTAGTTAATGGGGTATTGCACTCTGTTTGTTTGCAAATAATATGGCGCATCCTGATCAAATGCGCTTCGGTCATAAAGCATATTGTAACGGGGACACTCAAGAATGGAGCCTGTTGATGTCATCTCAGTTTTCAGATTGCCATCTTTTGGGATCCAGAACTCATCTGCATCATTGGCGATGCTCCAGTCAGCACCCAGCTGCTTTGCTGCTGTTCTGGCCATCTCTGTTTTCCAGTTGCTTTGCTGATAGTCCAATAGCGGCCGGTCAATAATGATCATCTCGTATTGATCTTTGACAGAGTCCAGCAACTCACGGGTATTATCGGTGGAGCCATTATCGATAATAACAAAACAGTCGGCACCCAGTTGGGAATGCACTTTAATATTATCAAGAATGATATCGGACTCATTCTTGATAAGATAATTCATTGCCAGCTTCATAGCTTTTCCTTAGTACGCCTGAGCGTATTAACGCATCTGTATTCCAAGATTACTAAACAGTTGCTCAAACTTTTTATTTTCTGTCCCGTTGCGATAAGAGATCGCCTGAATCTCCGGCCTCAGCCACCGGGTCAGTAACAGCGTAGAAGATACATCACCTATCACCATCGACTCACTTTTCAGCAAGGGTAAAATAGCCTCGTAACTGACAGAAGAAGGCAGAAGCTGAACTCCATATCGCTGTAATCCAAGGGCATCTTCACCGCTATTCCGCGGATGATATTTAACCGCGACAGTCCCCTTAAGTTCAGAGATCAGCGACAGTATTTTTTCTTTATAGCCGCTGTTTTTCTCAAACAATGATTCATGAGGAAGTGTTATCAATACATCCAGTGAGCGAATCTGATCCTCGGTCACTCCATTCTCCTGCAGCATCATCTGAGACAGCTGCTTCAACGAAGCAGACTGAAAACTGAGCGCAGAAAGGCAATGTACGACTTTGCGTTTCAGGCGCGGGTCAATCAGCTCAGGAAAAGCAACATGAATCTCTTTTATCCAGGCTGATTCGCCGACGGTCAGCGGGTTTTTCCACCACGTTCCATAGAACAGTTTTTTGAGCAGGTTATCGACGACAACATCACCAATGCCACTGGATGCCTGCCGGCCGACATAGGTAAAAGTCCCCTCATCCATGTAGTGACCTACCGTTTCCTTACCCTGCAAAGAGGCAATATGCATGGCATACTGAAACTCTATCCGACGATCATTACCGACAAAAATATGATCCGGGTGCACTCGCTCAATGAGCTGTTTTATGCCACGAAACAGCTGCCGCCTCTTTTTCAGCTTACTTAACCCCCCTTTCAGGCGACCATAAAACAGGTGTTGCTCTGCAAAAGGAGACAACTCCCACTGCTGAACCAGATTAAAAACCTGAGGAACCCTGCCTTCGGGCTGATCAATGAATACAAGGATAGCGTTCTCATCTTTACGCTCTCCCGCAATGGCGGTAGCAGTGAAAAGATGCAGCAGAGTCGATACGAAATAAACTGAGCTCTGCACCTGTTACTCTCCTGCCTGTAAACACTGAGCGGTCAGCGTTTGCCACACAATATCCGGCGTCAGATTAGCAAAAACGGCAGGCTCAACAGCGTTACCACTTTCCGACTGAGCTTTCGCTTCCAGGCAGATCTGATCTTTACCGTAACCGCCGACAAGGCCCGGGTCTGTCGGGCCAAACAGAATTACATTGGGACGGTCCAGCGCTGCCGCCATATGGGACAAGCCGGTATCAACCGATACACAGGCGGCAGCACCTGCCAGAACGGTTGTAACCTGAGCCAGGTTCAGTTTAGGTAAAACCTCAACGTTACGATTATCGCCGGCAAGCCTCTCAGCACGAGCCTTCTCGTCAGGATTACCCCAGGGGAGCCTGATTTTCCAGCCAGCTGATGTTGCTTTATCAATGAGCGCTTGCCAATAATTTTCCGGCCAGTGTTTATCAAAGCGGGTAGTACTGTGGAGAAACACCAGATAGTCCGATACAGCATTCTGATCAGGGATAAAGTGGCTGCGAATTGCAAAATCACCCCGCCCGGAAATCTGATAGCCCAGTGCCTGAGCAAACAGCTGACGGGTTCTTTCTACCGCATGCTGTTGTTTATCTACACTGAACCGGCGCTGATAAAACCGCGCAGCAAGTGACTCCCGCGCTGAATGTTTATCATAGCCACAACGAATTCCCCGACTATAACGGGTTACCAGCATAGCGCTTTTCAACAGCCCCTGAGCATCAATCACCAGATCATAGTCCGTCTCAGACAGAGACGCACGATAGCGCTTCCATTCACCGCTGGTAAACGTTTTCCAGAGATTCTTTCTCCAGCGACGAATCGCAACAGGAATGACCTTATCGACCGCGAAGTGCCAGCCAGGAATTTCAGCAAAGCCCTCCTCAACAACCCAGTCAAAGCGGATTCCCGGAATAGCACTTACCGCATCGGTAAGCGCTGGCAGCGTGTGGATAACATCCCCCATGGATGAGGTTTTCACAATCAGAACTTTCAAGGGGATTCCTGTCTGTCAAAATGAGGCGATTGAATAAGGCCGCAGTATACCATTTATCATTAACACTTCACCCATATGGGGTCTGGCTCAGCCTGTACGGCGGGTACGAATATATAATTTTGCATTTCCTCCCGATTTTGATCATTTTCTCCGCTTTTATTGTTCGGTAGCCGATTCCCTTTTTAACCATTGCTGATTACAATCATTGGCCTGAAAAATTCTCTGAATCACGCTGCGTGCAACAGATCAATCAACTTTTTATCTTTTCGAGGTAACCAATGGCAGCTTTTGGAACTGTGTTTATGCCGGAAATGGCAATCTCCTGGTTTGATGGCAATGGCTGGAGCAAACCAGAGATCGTCAGCAGCGAGAGTATACAGCTGCACCCGGGAGCACATGTATTGCACTATTCCAGCACCTGTTTTGAGGGCCTCAAGGCGTTCCGTCATCAGGATGGGTCTGTCAATATCTTCCGGATGGATCGTAATATTGAACGATTCTCCCAGAGCAGCGAACTGCTGGCTCTGCCAGAAATAGATAAAGCCACTACCAGCAAGATGATTGTTGATATTGTCCGCCGCTTTAAAGATGAAGTGCCTGAGCCTCCTGGCTCCATGTATATTCGTCCAACCCATTTTGGTACTGAGCCTGCAATCGGGAAAGCCGCCACACCGTCTGTAACCTCGTGCCAGTATGTTCTGCTGTCACCCGTTGGCGATTATTTTGCCGGTGGCGATACCACCCTGCGTCTGTTGCTGGAAGAAAACGGCGCCCGTTGTGCTGCTCATATGGGGATGATCAAAAGTGGCGGCAACTACGCCAGCGCGCTTCGCCCGATCATGAAAGCCAAGAAAGAGCTGAATGCTGACCAGGTGCTGTTTTGCCCCGGTGGCGATGTTCAGGAAACCGGTGCGGCCAACTTCCTGCTGATTGATGGCAATGAAGTCATTACCAAAGCACTGGATGAAAGCTTCCTCCACGGTGTTACCCGTGACTCAATTCTGACCATTGCCCGGGATCTGGGAATGGATGTTCAGGAACGTCAGCTGACGATAGATGAACTGCTGGAAAGAGCAGCCAAACCTGGCTGTGAAGCAGCATTATCCGGCACCGCTGCTGTTCTGACTCCGGTAGGTACTCTGATCCATAACGGCAAAGAGTATCCTGTCGGAAATGGAGGCATCGGCGCAACAACCCTGAAACTCCGACAGGCGCTGAACGATATTCAGTGGGGTAAAGCAGAAGACAAGCACGGCTGGCTCACTCGTATCTGACACTGACGTTCAACAACAAAAAAAACGCTTCGGCGTTTTTTTTTGGCTCTGGGAATAAATAGTTTACACTTGGTGGATGATATGGAATTCATAACCTGATCACGGAACACCAAAATACCGATGCAAAGAAGCTATTTCCCCTTCGTTACGATGGGCTGGCTAGTACTTACCCTGATTATGGTAGGACTAAGCCTGTACACGGATTACAGCAAGCTGAAAAAAAATCTCAGCAACGATGCTCAGTTCGTATACTCATCTATCTACGAAAAAGCCTATATTAATGAAGTATTGCTGCAGAGCTTTACGGTATTGGTTTCATCAACACCGAACGATCAGGAATCGATACGCAGCTTTGCCAACCAGATGCGCAAGCGTTATCCGCATATAGAAAGGCTGCAGATTCAGCACCAGCAGAAAGCAGAAGGCGGCAATTTCGGCCGAGCAGAAAACTATCATATCGATCCGACCAAAGACGACTTCAGCTCCCGCTTCCCGATCACCTTTGTTGAGCCTCTTAACCCGGATACCCGCTACCTGCTGAACAGAGATCTGCTAACTGACCCTGTTTTTACTGAATCAATCCGTTTTGCCCGCAAATATCATCAGCCGGTGACATCCCCCCCGTTTTTACTGGATAATAACAAGATCAGCTATGCGCTGTTTCTCGCATTCTTCGAACGCAATACCGCGCCATCGCCCGATAATCTTTATATCGCATCACTGATAATTAATACTAACGGAATGCTGCCAAACACCAGCTTCCTTTCCGAACATACCAGTATCAGTCTGATGGATGAGAATGGTGAAATTCTTGATCAGCATCTCTCAGCATCAACAACAAAGCTTCCCGTCTGGCTTCCCTCACTCGAGGAACATCGCACCGTAAACCGTTTTGGCCAGTCGTTCCAGATAACGATTGTGCATAAATTCGGCCCCAAGAATATCAACCTGGGAATGCTGCTGATCCTGTTGTCAGCCTCGCTCGCTGTTTATTTTATGCTGACCGCGTATCTGCGACAGAAAGTCAAAGCGGCCGTTGAGCACTCATCCATCTATGAAACCCTGAAAAATGCACGCCAACAACTCGAGATTCGTATTCACACCCGTACCCGCGAACTCCGGGAACAATTAATCGAAAATCGTCGCCTGACCCATCAGATACTGGCGGTGCAGGAACGGGAACGGCGCAACCTGTCACGGGAACTGCATGATGAACTTGGACAATCACTGACCGCGATCAGAACCGATGCCAAAATTCTCAAGCGTATTCACCCGGAAGAAAATAGCCTGGTCAACCAGACCGCTGAATCAATCGATGCGATCGCACAGAATATCTATGATGTTACCTACGGTATGATGCGGGCATTACGCCCCTCGGCTCTGGACGATCTGGGCCTGGTTGATGCGATTCAGGAATGCATCGTCTCCAACCGCTTTGCCGAACACGGCATCTCCCTGCATAACGATTATCGTGGCGCGCTCAACGAGATGTCCGAAGATTACAACATCACACTGTTCCGTCTGGTACAGGAAGCATTCAGTAATATCATCAAGTATGCTCAGGCGCGCAATGTCTGGCTCGATATTCACAGAACCTCACAGGGCCAGCGCAGAGAGATCTGTGGCGACCGCCTGGAGATAATGATCAGCGATGATGGCTGCGGTTTTGATATTGAAAAAGATGCCTTCAAAAAGGGCTTTGGCCTGATCGGCATGCGCGAGCGGGTCAGAGCCCTGGGGGGCTTCTTTCAGATCAGTAAAAATCACGACAGAGGCACCCGGATAATTGCCATTATCCCCCTTGGGGCTGAGGTTGCAGCAAACGATCCAGAAACGGCCACACCTGATCAAGAAGAGCCGGCTGAGCCTGCACATTAGGGTGCAGGCCATCCGCCTGCATCAGTTCCGGCTGCAACACGACAGAAGCCATAAAGAACGGCACCATCGGCACGTTTTGCTGTTGAGCCACCCGGGTAAATATCGCGCTAAAGCCGTCGCTATAACGGGGACCGTAGTTAGGCGGAATGCGCATCTCCATAAGTAACACCTGAGCCCCGGCGGCCCGGGCCTGACTGACCAGCCAGTTCAGGTTTTTCTCAATGACCGGCAGTGGAGCCCCCCGTAAACCATCATTCGCACCCAGCTCCAGCACCACAATCTCAGGTTTGTACTGATCCAGAACCGCAGGTAAACGCGTAATGCCACCATGGGTCGTCTCGCCACTGATACTGACATTAACCACCTGGTATTCCAGGTTGTTCTCATCCAGGCGCTGTTCAAGCAGTGCGACCCAGCCCTGCTCCTTAGGAATTCCGTAAGCAGCAGAAAGGCTGTCACCCATGACTAAAACTGAACTGCTCCATGCTAAGCTAGAGAACAATAACAGGCTAATTACAAATAGAGATGACATGACGACTCCCGAACCCAGTTCTGTTTTGATTGCCTCCGCGCTGGCTAAAACATTCCCGGATGAACGCGGTGGGCTGGATATTTTTAATAATATCAGTATCCGTGCCGAGGCGGGCGAGAGCATTGCCATCATCGGCCCATCCGGTGCAGGTAAATCTACGCTGCTAAGTATTCTGGCAGGGTTAGACGAGCCAAGTAAAGGCTCAGTTGAACTGCTTGGACACCCTCTTGCGGGATTGGATGAGCAATCCCGTGCAGAGCTGCGGGCAAACCATATCAGTTTTGTTTTTCAGTCTTTTCAGCTGCTGCCGGAACTGACGGCACTGGACAATGTGCAGTTAGCCCTGGAAATCCAGGGTCACCCTCATCCGGAACAACAGGCGGGTTACTGGCTTGACCGTGTTGGCCTTAAACAGCGCCATCACCATACACCCGCACGACTATCAGGCGGAGAGCAACAGCGGGTGGCGATTGCCCGGGCTTTTGCAACAGAGCCCAGCCTGCTGTTTGCCGATGAGCCAACCGGCAATCTGGATGAACAGACCGGCACTGAGATCATTGACCAGCTGTTTGAACTGAATCAGCAGCTTAACACCACGCTGATTCTGATAACTCATGATGCCACTCTGGCACATCGCTGCCAAAGACGACTGTACCTGCATAACGGAAGCTTGCAGGAGCGCTAAGATGAAATCATCACAACTTATTCATCTGGCTCTGAAACAAAGTCGCTCCGACCTGCGAACCTTTGAATGGAGGGCACTGTTGTTCGCGCTGTTACTGGCCACAACCCTGGCAGGCTTTCTCTCCCTGCTGGGTAATCAGCTGGAAAAAGGGCTTAACCGGCAAAGTGCCTCCATGCTGGGTGCAGATATCAGCCTCAGTGACAGCCAGCCTATCCCGGCAGCACAGCTTGCCGCCGCGGAAAAAGCAGGCTTGCAACATAGCAGTGTCATCCAGTTCTCTACCATGGTAAGTACTGACGCACAATTACTTCTGAGCTCTGTCAGGGCCATTGAAGACCCCTACCCGCTGCGCGGTGAGGTCATTACTGATCCACCACAACCGGACCAGATTCCGGCACCGGGTACCGCCTGGGCTGAACAACAACTGTTAGAGCGGCTGGGAATCAGTGTGGGAGAGACTATCACGCTGGGTTATTCACAGTTCAAAATCACCGCTGCGGTTATCAGCTCCCCGGACCGGGGTACCGGGTTTCGCAGTTTCAGTCCGCAACTTATGATTAACCGGCAAGATCTGGGCGCAACCCGGGTCATTCAACCGGGCAGCCGAATCGGTTATCGAACCCTGTTCAGCGGTCCGGAACAGCAGATTAAAAATTTTCATGACCGGCTGCGTGAAAGTCTGACACCACAACAGCGTCTCTGGTCGGTCTATGAAGATCAGCCACTGGCATCCGGCGCGATGCAAAACGCGTCTGGTTTTCTGCGCATGACCTCCCTGTTCGGCATACTCCTTTGTGGACTGCTGATCACTCTGAGCCTCAGACGCTATAGCAGTGCACAGTATCGCCGCAGCGCATTACTGCAGAGCCTGGGTATGAGGCCAAAACAGATACTTCAGTTGTATCTGTTCAAACTGCTGCTCGGCTGGCTGTTTGCCGCCCTGTCCGGGGTTATCGCAGCTCTGCTGTTGCTGCAACTTACCGGTTCGCTACTGCAAACGCTGCTGCCCGCCGGCCTTCCGGTACCCGATTATCGTTTAACGACAACCGGTCCGTTAATGAGTCTGGCATTACTGCTGGTCATAGGTTACTCGCCGCTGCTGCAGATCAGCCGGATTCCGGTAATGGGATTACTGCGTCGCGACCAGCTCAGCCATCAGGGGCTGAGCTGGCCGGCCCGGCTGGTCATACTGATCCTGTCGGGGGGCGTCATCGCGCTTTACCTGGGCTCAGTCAGCAATGCCATTGCTGCAATTCTGCTGAGCGCTGCCACTATCGTGCTTGCGGGTCTGTGCGCCAGCCTGTTACTGCCTCCCGCAGGCCGGCTATTAGCCCGGCGCTTCCGGCTGGGACGCCTGCTCAGTTATCGTATCCGCCAGCAGCGCCAATGGCACAGGGTGCAACTGGGAATTATGTGTCTGTTGCTGACGCTGTTAAGCAGTCTTCTAATCAGCCAGACCGAGCTGGTTAACCGCTGGCGGGCACAGCTGCCGGTTAATACTCCGAATCAGTTTGTCATTAATATCCAGCCCTGGGAGCTGCAACCTCTGAGTCAGTTTCTCAGTGCCTCAGGAATAGAAACCAATCTTTACCCCATGATACGTGGCCGGATTACCCTGATTAATGACCAGCTACCGGAACGGGTTCTGGATCAGATTCAGCTGGAACACAACGCGCTGAAAAGAGAGCTGAATCTCAGCTGGTCTGCCAGTGCACCGGTGCACAATGAACTGGTTACAGGTTCCTGGTGGCCTGCAGACACGCAGGAAAACCTGATCTCAGTTGAACAGCAACTGGCAGAAAATCTCGGCTTAACGCTGGGCGATACGATTAGCTTTGAAGTCGGCGGACAGACGTTCAGCGCCACCATCCACAACACCCGCAAAGTAGAATGGCGCTCATTTCAGCCAAACTTCTATATGATTTTCAGCCCCGGGGTTTTACAAAACTATCCGCAGACCTATATCACCAGCTTTCGTTTATCGGATAAGCACGCAGGTTTGAGCCGTGAACTGCTGAAGCAGTTTCCATCGCTGACCCTGATTGATGTCAGTCAGTGGATTGATCAGGCCAGTGAACTGATAGACCGTCTGATTCAGGCATCGACCCTGATTCTCGGGTTAACCCTGTGTGCAGGCTTAGTGTTAGTTCAGCTACTGGTCTCTCAGGAGCTGGAGCAGCGACGTCACGAAAATGCCCTGTTACAGGTGCTGGGCAGCACGGAGGGACAAACCCGGCAGCTGGATATACTCGAATTCGCCCTGCTGGGGCTTGCCAGTGGTGTGATGGCCGCACTGCTAACAGAGTGTGTTACCGGCCTGATCAGCTACCGGTTACTGAATCTGCCTCTGATACTGCATCCCTGGATCTGGCTTATTCTGCCACTGACAGGGATGATGCTGTTTACCCTGGCCGCACTGATCAGCCACCGCCACAGCGGTTACCGCCAACTACAGCAACTGACCTCTTAAAGCCCAAGCGTAGCGGCAGGGCGTGTCTCGGGATCATCCAGCGCCGGTACCGGGAAACAGCTGAACAACCGTTCTCCCGGTATCTTTTCAGTCAGCTGCAGCTTCACCCGGTCAGAACGCTGTTGCGCCAGCGCCGCCAGCTGCTGCTGTTCCAGCACCGCCAGTTCCTCCGGGGTGAAGGGTTTATCGCGCTTTTTGTTATCAGCTTCCAGCCCGGCCCGAATCACTGCCTGGTCCTGCTGCACCGCCTGACCGCATATATTCAGACGCATCCCTTTGCGCTCAGTCATCATTGACTCAACTTTAGCCAGATAACCGACACTATAGTCATCCAGCTCAGCGTTGCCAGGGGCAAATACAACTGGGTCCAGGGTAATAAAACTACCATCTTTCGCGGCACTCGCCGCCAGACTGATCAGTGTGCCATAGGGCTGCAAAGATTTAAGTAATATACTGAATGCCGCCTGTTTAAGGCCTTTTCCGGCGAGTAATGTGACAATACTCTGCAAGCCGAAATCCGGGTCTTCCAGAGAACCGCTAATAGGCACATCCAGGTCAATATTGTCATCACTATCCTGCAAAACCGAAATCGCCGTACCTAACGGCATCGACAACTGCTTGCTGAATTTCGCCATCTGTTCCTGATCCGCAGGCTCCACTTCTAAACGGTGAATCTTAATCTCATTTTTACCGCTGATTTGTCCACCACTCAGCTTACCCGAGCTGATCAGCTGCAGCTGACCATTTTGCAGGTAATAGCCGGTATATCCGATGCTATAGGGGCTCAGGCGGGGTAGTTCCAGCTGCTTCAGAGCACCTTTCCAGCTGGCGTTGTCTCCACCACCGGCGAGATCGGTATCGCCGCTCAGTGTCAGGGTGGTAAAGCCATTCAGTTTCAGCCCCAGATCAAATTCAGCCGGTGTCTGACTGCCACTATCCAGCCCCTGCAACAACGCTTTCTCGATCAGAATCTCAGAGTTAAAAGGCGGTGTGGTTGAGTTATCGGTAAACATCACCTTACTGTCACCGGTGACCACCAGCTCCTTCACCTGCACCCGCAGTGGAGACTCATCAACCACCGCAGAAGCATTGTCAGCGCTCTCTTCTCCGCCCTCTGGAGGGCTCATACTGTTAATGCCTTTCTGCAGCCGCAATACACTCACCGGTTGTTTATCGACTGTGAGCTGTTCTCTGAGTTGCAGATTCTGCAATTCAACCCTGTTGATAACAACCGCCTTGCCCAGAGTAAAATCCACATCTCTGATGTCGAGGTTCAGATTAGCCAGAGTGTCGTCACCCTGCGGCGCCACTGTCAATCCAGTAGCATTGAGCCCGTCCAGGCTGAGTTTTTCCGGCAGTGCCAAACCGATATTACTCAGCCGTGCCTGAGCCAGCGTCACCAGAGACTGATTCTCCTTCAGCGCATTTACCTCGACGCCACCCAGGGCCAGCTGCCCGTTATCTCCGTTGATGGCAACCGGTTGATTCTGCAGAGCGAGTGCCAGGTCACCCTGCCAGTCAGCGGTATCAACCCGGGCCTCTAGCCGCTCAGCCAGCCGGTACAATAACTGGCCTGTTTTCAGGCTGCCTTTTACATCCACCTGATCAACACCAGCCTCATTAAAATTCAGACCGGTGCTCCCCTGCCAGCTGCCTTCGTTCAGCTGCACCTGCATATCATCACTGACAAGATCCAGCGCTGACAGACTCAACTGCCCGGCCACATCGACAGTATTAACACCGGCATCTGCGAATGCCAGACCGGTCTGTCCCTGCCAGCGGCCCTTATCCAGAACGATTTTCAGCGCATCACCGGTGAGTCCCAGTGTGACCATATTCAGCTCACCATTCAACGTCACTGATTCGGGCTTACCGGCACTCATTCTGAATTCGGTTTTACCATCCCAGCTAAGCAAGCGCTGACTCAGACCGAGACCGGTCTGTTTCCAGTTAAAGTCATCAAGCTGAACGGTGCCGCTCTGTGCGACACTGACCTGATCACCCGCAACAATTGTCAATATCAGGTCAGCAGAGAGCGTAGCCTGCAACTCCGGCACAAAGGGCGCCGTGAAAGAGTGCAGAGGTAACCGATCGAGTTTAAGATGCAGTTCAGAACGTTTAGTATCCGGTAACGGCTGCCCCTGAGTACTCAGATTAAACCCGGCACCATTAATTGCGCCCTGCAGAGAAAGATTCGTAATCGCATCCTTCTGCCAGGTGTAAACGGTATCCAGCTCACCTTTATCGATCCGCAACTGATGACTCCCCTCCTTCAGTTGCGACTGCCAGTTAAAGTCGGCAATACTGAAGTGAGCCAGACCAAACTGCCACGCGGAAGGCCCGGTGGAAACTTCTTCAGGCGGTTCAGATGACCCTCCCGGCAGTGCAATAGGACCAAGATAAAACTGCCGGGGCTCTGCACCTGTCTGTTCATGCAGATAGAGCGCAACACCTTCCAGGGTCAGATCACTGATCAGGATATGCTGCGCTGACAGTGCGCTGTAATCCAGATCGACCACCAGCTTATCGAGGCGCTGCTCTGGCTGATCTGGTGTAACCACAGACACTCCCTCAAGCGTCACCCTCCCGGTAAACCAGTTTATGGATAATGAGTGAATCCCTGCCCGGCTTGCGCCCTGATCAAGCAACCACTGAACGGCATAATCCCGCCCCAACTGAACCGCGGTATGTAGCCCTAAAAAAACCACCAGCACGGTAATAACACTGCCACGCACAACCCTTTTCACACTCATATACCAATCCGTCTGCTGTTCTGATGCGATTCTTTAGATATTAGCAGGTTGTCTCAGCGTCAGGAAAAAGATCTGAACTAAAGGAGCCTGATTTCAATCAGGACTCATGACCACAGGTTAATACCCGTGAAGGACGCGGATAGCGCGCTGACAATATCTGGTATTGAACGGTTAACTAAAGTGCATACGCGTGGCATAAGGATTAAGACCAATTATAACTACCCGGAAAAGTGGGTTACTGGTAGAATCGCGCCCCGAACCGTTTATAAAAGATGCCCTAAGGCACGTTGCAGTACGGTTCACAACAGTTCTATCATTGACTACGGGTGAATAATCATGGCAAACCATGACGAAAACTTCCGTGACAGCTCAGGTCCGATCTGGCTCCTGATCAACGCTGGCGCTTTGGCATGGATCTGCATGCCTGCCATTATTGGCTGGAGCCATGTAATACAGGCGATGTAATAACAAGCGTGTACTACCGTTGAAGCCGTTACGGTTAAACATAAAAAAGGCCTTCATCTGAAGGCCTTTTTTATTATCTGATCAATACCGGGTAAATGTTACCGGGTAATGGTTTTCACCCCATCAGGGGTTGCCATCAGCACCACGTTAGCTCCCCTCCGGGCAAACAGACCGTTAGTCACGACACCGACAATGTTATTAATGTCAGTTTCCAGCGCTTCAGGTTGTTCAATCTCCAAACCGTGCAGATCGAGAATGATATTACCGTTATCAGTGATAAACCCTTCCCGGTAAACCGGCATACAGTCCAGCTGCACCAGCCTGCGGGCAACCTGTGAACGGGCCATCGGAATCACCTCGACTGGCAGCGGAAATGCGCCCAGCAGATCAACTTTCTTACTCTCATCAACGATACAGACGAACTCTTTGGCAACGTCAGCAACGATCTTCTCGCGGGTCAGTGCACCACCACCGCCTTTGATCAGATTCAGCCGGCTATCAAACTCATCCGCACCATCGACATAGACCTCCATCTGATCAACAGAGTTCATATCGTACACCTCGATACCATGTCCTCTGAGACGCTCTGCAGTTGCCTCTGAACTGGCGACTGCCGCTTCAAACAGATGCTTAATCTTTGCCAGCTCATCGATAAAGAAATTGGCTGTAGAACCAGTGCCAACACCGACAATAGAATCACGGCTCAGCTTCGGCTGGATATAGGCAACTGCAGCCTGTGCAACTGCCAGTTTCATCTCATCCTGTGTCATATTATGGGAAACCCCGTATAAATGTCGTTAACTGGCGAGATTATACGCTGATTGATCGATATCTTATAGACGAAAACCATCTCAGAGATTACCATTTAACGCTTTATTCACACTGCCTCCTATACCGGACCGCAGCAAGACACTGAAAGCACCCCATGGCTCACCGATATATAAAGAAAATTCTTGATGCCCGCGTCTATGACGCCGCAATCGAAACTCCGCTCGACGAAGCAACCAGCCTCAGCAGCCGACTGGGCAACCGGGTATTGCTGAAACGGGAAGATCTGCAACCGGTATTCTCTTTCAAGCTCCGCGGTGCCTATAACAAGATGGCTCAGCTGACTCAGAAGGAACGTGAGCGGGGTGTTATTGCTGCATCGGCAGGCAACCATGCGCAGGGACTGGCGATGTCAGCCAAAATCCTTGGGGTTAAAGCCACCATTGTGATGCCTAAAACCACTCCGGATATTAAGGTAAACAGTGTCCGGGCGCGGGGCGGCAAGGTTATTTTACACGGCGAGACGTTTGATGAAGCATCAAAGTACTCATTCAAACTGGTTGAGGAACAGGGCTTAACCTACGTTCACCCCTACGATGATATTGATGTTATCGCCGGCCAGGGCACTATCGCGATGGAACTGCTGCGTCAGGAAAGCGGCCCGATCGACGCGGTATTCGTCCCGGTGGGGGGTGGCGGCCTGATCTCAGGCATCGCAGTGTATATCAAATACCTTCGACCTGAGACAAAGGTTATCGGGGTTGAATCAGAAGATTCAGCCTGCCTGAAGGCGGCACTGGAAGCGGGCGAACGTGTAATTCTGCCCCAAGTCGGTATCTTTGCAGATGGTGTCGCGGTGGCTCAGATAGGCGAGAACACCTTCGAACTGTGTAAGCAGTTTGTGGACGAAGTCATCACCGTTAATACCGATGAGATCTGTGCTGCCATCAAGGACATCTTTGAAGATACCCGCTCCATTACCGAACCTGCCGGAGCACTTGCGGTTGCCGGCATGAAGAAATATGTTGCCCGGGAATCAGCCAGAAATCAGACACTAATCGCCATAGACAGCGGCGCCAATGTTAACTTTGACCGCCTGCGGCATATCGCTGAACGCTCAGAACTGGGTGAAAACCGCGAAGCGATCATCGCCGTCAAGATTCCGGAAAGACCCGGTAGTTTTAAAGAGTTTTGTAGTGCCCTGGGCAAACGTAACATCACCGAGTTTAACTACCGTTATGCCGATGATAATGATGCGCAGATCTTTGTCGGGGTGCAGTTAAGCGCTGGCACCGATGCCCGGGCAGAACTGCTTGCAGAGCTGAAATCTGAAGCCTATAAAGTTATTGATCTGTCTGATAACGAGATAGCGAAGCTTCATGTTCGTTATATGGTGGGGGGTCATGCACCCGATTCTGTTACCAATGAGATTCTCTATCGCTTCGAATTTCCTGAGCGTCCTGGCGCGCTGATGAACTTCCTCAAAAAGCTGGGCGGCCGCTGGAATATCTCTATGTTCCACTATCGCAACCATGGCGCGGCCTACGGCCGGGTATTGGTAGGGCTGCAGGTGCCGGAAGATGAACGTCCACAGGTGGCTGAATTCCTGGCTGATATCGGTTACAACTACTGGGAAGAGACCAATAACCCGGCCTATAAACTGTTTCTGGGCTAACAGAAACAGACATAAAAAAACGCACCTCATTCAGGTGCGTTTTTTTATGTAACGGTATATAGAGGAGAGCCTGCTAACTGAATTAAGGCATTTCCGGCGAATGACTGAACTTATCGGTAAAAAACGCCTTCAGTACAAACAGGAAAATGGACGCAGTACCCCAGCTAAGACCCACCACGACACCGAAATCAATAATACCCCGCCAGGGCTGCTGTAACATATGCACCAACTGTATCAGGGTGATGATCCCCAGCAACAAACAGTAGGTAATGATCATCCGCTTGCGTTGTATATGAAAAAAACCCATGCAAAACAACGGTGCCAAAATCAATCGCAGTGGCGTTACATTGTCCCTCAGGTAGAGTAACCGGGCAGCCACCCGGGGTGAATACGCCCGCTGAAAGCCTTTATAGCCCTCAGCAAAGCCCATAAACAACACACTGAAAACCAGTGCAGCCCAGTGATACCAGTTCAGCGAATAGGTAAACGTATCCAGCCCTATCGTACCGATACGGACAATGGCATTGCCAAAGATAAAGGCCATACCGATAAAACCCCAAATAACAGCAATATAACCCAACACAATTAATCCATCAGTGATTGATAAACCGGCTGGCAATTATAATGGATTTGAAATTTTCTGACGACATAAAAAAGGCCGCACATTTATGACAATGTGCGGCCTGTAACAGCTGTTGATCCTGATTGGGAAGATAAACAGCCGACAGTCATTCAAAAGTTTTGAGGCAGCCCCTCAGACTGCTGATTTAGTACCCTTTTAACTGATCAATATATTCCGGCAGGAACAACGATATCTGTGGTACATAAGTGATTAAGATCAGGAACATCAACAGCAGGCTGAGCCATGGCAGACACGCCTTAATAACCCAGATCATATTCTTCCCGGTTATCCCCGCCGTGACAAACAGATTGAGTCCTACCGGTGGTGTCAGCATCCCTATCTCCATATTCACAACCATGATGATACCCAGATGAATAGGATCGATACCCAGCTTCATCGCAATCGGGAACAGAATCGGCGCCATAATCAGCAGAATCGCAGAAGGCTCCATAAAGTTACCGGCAATCAGCAGGAGAATATTGACCACGATCAGGAACCCCCAGGCAGGCAGGCCCCAGTGAACGATGGTTTCAGCTATCTGATGAGGAATACGTTCAGTTGTCAGTACGTGAGCAAACAGCATCGCGTTAGCAATGATGAACAGCAGCATCAGAGACACTTTAGAGGCGTCCAGAATAACCTTGCGCACCTCTGGGTGACGAATCGATTTTGGCATCGCCCAGAGCATCTGCAACAGATTGCGAACCACGGCTGAAGCTATCGCCTCACCCTCATTGCGCCATGCGACCCCTTTCATCGGACCTATATCCCGATACCCCAGCACCGATACCAGATAGGCGTACACAGCCGCCACAGCAGCCGCCTCAGTCGGACTGGCGATACCACCATAGATAGAGCCAAGCACGATGATAATCAGCATCAGACCACCGAGGGCGATCATGAATGATTTACCCAGTTTGGCCACACCCGGGAATGGCTCTGCCGGAAGTTTCATAATCCGGGCTGCGATATAGATGGCAATCATCAGAATACCACCCATCATCAGACCCGGGATAAAGCCGGCCATAAACATCCGCGAAGCAGATACTTCTGTCGCCGCTGCATACACCAGCATAACGATTGATGGCGGAATAAGGATACCCAGAGTACCCGCATTGGCGATAACACCTGCGGCAAAGGATTCCGGATAACCGGAACGCACCATACCGGCGATAACAATAGTACCAATCGCGGCTACCGTAGCCGGAGAGGAGCCTGACACTGCAGCAAACAGCATACAGGCCAGCACCGATGCCATCGCCAGACCACCCCGAATATGTCCGACACTGTCCACCGCAAAATTAATCAGTCGCTTCGCCACCCCTCCGGTAGAGAGGAATGCAGAGGACAGAATAAAAAACGGAATCGCCAGAAGCGTGTAATGTTCCGAGGTTGCTTCAAACAACTTAAGAGAGATTGACGCCAGCGAATCATTAGAGAACATCAGAATCGTTGCCACACTGGACAGACCCAGCGCGACAGCGATCGGCATGCCCATAAACATACAGGCAAACAGAATGATAAATAGTGCAGCTGTGGTCATGACCGCCCCTCCTTATTGTTTGCATCGGTACCAGCATCACCAGTCTGTTCTTTTGACTCAAGCTCCTGAAGCTCTCTTGCAAGCTCCATACTCTCTTCAGCTTCATCGCTGAAGTGAAAGCCATCAGCCTCTTTGGTAATAACTTTCCAGCCAAGCTGTAAAAAACGCACAATCAGCAGAGCAAAGCCGATCACCAGTATGCTCATTGCCATCCACTTGGGCATCGGAATATCTTCCAGCTCAATACCGATCATCTTCATCTTGCTCAGATAGATCCAGGAGCCGTACAGAAACAGTCCGCTATAGATCAGACACAGAACGATCGCCAGAAGCGTGAAAAAACGGTGTGCTTTGGCTGGCAGTAGCTTTACAAACACATCAACACCGATGTGAGTACCCACTTTAACACCGTAAGACGCCCCATACAGGACGAACCAGGCCGCCATCAGCAGAGTCAGTTCCTGAGCCCAGTGAATACCGGAGTTAAACCCGAAGCGCATCACCACCTCGGCAAATACCAGCAGCGTCATCGCTACCAGCAGCAGGGAGAGGAATGCCTCTTCCAGTTGTGTGATCAGATTACGAACCATAACGGCCCCCTTAGAACAACAGAGTAACGTTCAGCGAACAGAGACTACTCTGTAAATCGTATTATTGTGCCTGCATCACAGGACAGCCTTGCAGCAAATCAGCAAGACCCGCCGAGCCGACGTGACTCTCCTGTGAAACCGCACAAATCGTTTAAAGTATAGAGGGGACTGCAGCGGGGCCTATACTCCCGCCGCAGCAGAGTACCGGTCTTCCCGCACAGGAAGACCGGTGAACAGATTACTGATTAGACGCTTCAGCAGCATCGATCAGATCCTGACCGATAGCATCCGCGAACTGTTTCCAGACCGGCTTCATTGCAGCAACCCACTGAACACGATCTTCAGGAGCCATCTCGATCACTTCAGAACGTTTAGAATCAATGATCGCCTGCTTATCATCGCTATCTTTCTGAGCAGCAATCGAATTACCGTAGGCAATTGATTCATCCAGCGCTTTTTTCAGTTCAGAACGCAGATCCGCATCCAGACCATTCCAGAACTCAGCGGAGGTTACAACCATGTAATCCAGCACACCGTGATTGGACTCTGTGATGTATGGCTGTACTTCGAAGAACTTCTTAGAGTAGATGTTAGACCAGGTGTTTTCCTGACCATCAATCGCTTTAGTTTGCAGCAGGGTAAATACTTCAGAGAAAGGCTTCTTCAGAGGCACTGCATCAACCGCTTCAAACTGCGCCTGAAGCACATCAGAGGTCATGATGCGGAACTTCTTACCACTCACATCTGCCGGCACTTTGATCGGGTTACTGGCAGACAGCTGCTTCATACCGTTGTGCAGATAGCCCAGACCCACCAGACCTTTAGACTCAAGTGAGGTCAGCATTTTCTGGCCTACAGGACCACTTTGGAAACGTTCAACGGCCGCCATATCCTTAAACAGGAATGGCAGATCAAACAATTGCAGGCTGTCGGTATATTTCTGGAACTTAGACAGCGCTGGCGCTGCCATCTGAACATCGCCCAGCAGCATCGCTTCCAGTACTTTATTATCACCAAACAACTGTGAACTCGGGAAAACCCTCACTTCGGCTTTACCCGCCAGACGCTCGGCCACCAGCTCAGCAAACTTATTTGCCATCTGGCCTTTTGGCGTATTTTCCGCCACCACGTGTGAGAATTTGATTTCAATCGGGGCAGCCATTGCAGAGGTTGCACCCAGAGTCAGAGCCATTGCCGTAACGGCAGCAGAAAATAAACGCATATTGCTTCTCCAGTTTTGTAATTATTCAGGCGCTTTATACGGGTCTAACAGCAGAACCCACGCTCAGTTATTAACTCAGGATTAATATTGCAAAGTGCAGGCCAATTACTTTATTAAGCAGAAATTATTTTTTATTTCCAAATAAAACAGACGCTTAAAATAAATTATCTTTTCTTAAACTCATCTAACCAATATCAAAAAAGGGTGGAAAACCACCCAAACCAACGGTCGCGCATGGGTGGATTCCCATCCAATTACACCAGATCTATTTCAGATAAAAAATCAAGGCTCCAGCCCTGCCCCTCACAGATTAATACTCAAAATGCTGACATAGGCTGTCGCACCTTTGGATACAGTTAGGGTATATTAAGAACCAATCTAGAGCCGAAAATCATCCGGATAACAAAACATGGCGATCCAAACAAAAGTAAATCTCAGTCTGGCATTTGTTTTTTTAATCGTTCTTATCACCTCTGTTTCAGTCATCTATCGAAGTGAAACTAACCTTTCTTCTGATATTGCACTGAAAAACACCCAGAATACCGCCGAGGCCTACTTTGACAGTATCAATATCATGATGCTGAGCGGCGCAATGGCAAACCGACAGACACTACAATCGAAGATTCTCGCTAATCCGGAGCTGAGCGAAGCCCGTATTATCCGTGGCGAACCGGTTACGGCTATGTATGGCGAAGGGACTCCGGACTCCCACATTCAGGACGACCTGGATAAACGGGCGATGAACGGTGAAACGATTGCCGTAGAACTGGATGATGAGAATGGCCATCGTATGACGGTTGTGCGTCCGATGCTCGCCAGCTCTAACTATAAAGGCACTAACTGTCTGACCTGCCACCTTGTTGAAGAGGGAACTATTCTGGGCGCAGTGCGGGTGACCTACACCTTCGATAAAATTGATAAACATATATTTAACAACATCCGTAACATAGCACTGGTTGAGCTGGGTATGTTTATTGCGGCGCTGTTCCTGGTGGGCTGGATGATTCACCGCATCGTGCTTAAACCGATCAATACAATGAATCAGACCATCCGCGATATTGAGCAAAATGCTGATCTGACCCAACAACTGAAGATTGAGTCCAATGACGAAATCGGGCAGATGTCCGCATCATTTAACAGCATGCTGAGAACCTTTCACGACAGCATATCGCACGTCGTGCAATCCATCGCAATGTTGGGTCAGTGTAGCCAGCAGATAAAAGATGTAACTGAACTGGCTAACATTGGCACGGCGAAACAGATCAGTCGGGCAGAAGCGGTTACCAATGCGATGATCGCGATGGACGGTGCAACTCAGAATGTTTCCGCCACTGCAGAAGTCACCATTAAAGCGTCAGATAAAGCATTGCAGGAAACCCGAAGCGGTGTGGATATCACCACCGGCACGGTGAAAAAGATTGAAGCACTGCAACAACAGATTAAACACGCCACTGATGTTATTGTTCAGCTGGAACAGCAAAGCTATAACATCGATGCGGTACTCAGCGTTATTCAGGATATTGCCGAACAAACCAACCTGCTGGCACTGAACGCAGCTATTGAGGCGGCCCGTGCCGGCGAGCAGGGACGCGGCTTTGCGGTGGTTGCCGATGAAGTACGCACCCTTTCTCAACGCACTCAGAATGCGACCGTTGAGATTAACGGCATTATTGGCTCACTGCAGCAGAACGCAAAAGGGGCTGCTCAGGTCATGGGGCAGGCAAGTGCCGCAACCGAATCGAACGTGAAAGAGATTCAGGAAACCTCGGCAGTGCTCTTTAACATTCAGAAAGAGATGGAAGCGATTGCGGAAACCAATCACAGTATTTCAGAATCGGTGAAACAGAGCAGCGCCGCGACACTGGAGATCGAAGGCGCCGTTAATGAGATCAATGAAGGCAGCGATCACGCCAAGGACCGGGTAATTCGTCTGTCCGACATCTCTGGGCAGATCAACAGACTGGCTGACGAACTGGAAAAACGCGCCAGTCAGTTCAAGCTCTGACACATCCTTTCTGACCATACTAAAACGGCGACCATCAGGTCGCCGTTTGTTTATCTGCTGTCAGCGAAAAACGTCTACTTAAAGTCGGTCTTATCCAAACCGTATTTTTTCATTTTGTCATACAGTGTCTTACGGGGCAGACCCAGCTTCTCCTGAGTCAGTTTCAGCGAACCCCTGTTGCGGGACAACTCCTCCTCCAGCACCAGCTTTTCAAACTGCTCGATCTGCTCAGGCAGAGTCATTTGTGACGTCGATACCGGCCCTCCCGCCACACCAACTTCAAAATGATAAGCAGGCCCCAGCAGCACATAACGTTCAGCGACATTACGCAGTTCTCTGACATTACCCGGCCAGTGATGCGCCACCAGCGCTCTGATCTTCTCTGCACTGAGCTGCGGCACCTCCTTGTGATACTGCGCCGAAGCGATCAGCGCAAAGTGCTGAAACAGCATTGGAATATCTTCCCGCCGCTCCCTGAGAGGAGGGATCTCCAGACTAACAACATTGAGGCGGTAATACAGGTCTTCGCGGTAGTCGCCCCGCTCGCTGAGATCCTTGAGATCAACCTTAGTGGCAGCCACCACCCGTATATCCAGCGGAATCAGTTCGTTAGAACCCAACCGCTCAATTTTCCGCTCTTCCAGCACCCGCAATAACTTAACCTGCAGGGAGAGCGGCATACTTTCAATTTCATCGAGAAACAGAGTGCCGCCGTTAGCATGTTCAAACTTACCAATGCGGCGACTCTTGGCATCGGTAAAAGCGCCCTTCTCGTGACCAAACAGCTCACTCTCGATCAGATGTTCCGGCACGGCACCACAGTTGATTGCAACGAAGTTTTTATCCCTGCGATTGCTGTGTTCATGGATATATCGCGCCACCAGATCCTTGCCAGAGCCAGTTTCAGCCTGAATCAGAATATCTGCCGGGGTATCAGCAATCTGCTGGATCATCGCTCTGAGCTGCTGAATACGGGGCGAGTTTCCGATAATCCTCGGACCAATGCCACCCTGCGCTTCAAGTGCTTTGCGCAACTCCCGGTTCTCAAGTGTCAGGCGACGCTTTTCTGCAGCTCGGCGGACAACATCATTAAGCAGCTCAGAGGAAAAGGGCTTTTCGATAAAATCATAGGCACCATCACGCATGGCGCTGACGGCCATTGATATATCGCCATGGCCGGTGATCAGAATAACCGGCAGATCGTTATCGATCGTCATAATCCGCTGCATCAGCTCAAGACCATCGATACCCGGCATATTGATATCACTGACAACGACCCCGGGCCAGTCCTGATCCAGGAGTGTCAGCGCTTTCTCAGCGCTTTCTGCGCAGACGACCTCATAGCCTGCCAGCTCCAGAGTCTGTGCCGCAGCCAGGCGAATATGCTTTTCATCATCGACCAGCAGAATCTGGTGCGGTTGGAGCTGTTCATCCGAAGTTTCAAGATTCATCAGTGGCCATTCTCTCTGAAAAGGGTGCCATCATTCTAACCCGACTGCGGCCGTGGGCGCATCCGCAACGGGCAGGTTGATAGTAAATACCGCGCCGCCCATGGGGTGATTACTGACACTCAGATACCCATCCATCGACTCAATGATCCGATGAGAGATTGATAATCCCAGTCCCAGACCCTGTCCCGCTTTCTTAGTGGTATAAAAGGGCTCAAACACCTTACCCAGTTCAGATTGAGGGATACCCGGGCCATGATCTCTGAAACTGATATTGAGCCGACTGTCCAGGCGCTCAATACTAATCTCAATCCACTTTTCAATTCCACCCTCCATCGCCTGCAGAGCATTGCTGATCAGGTTAACCACCACCTGCTCCAGTCTCAGCATGTCTCCGAGCACAAAGATCTGATCCAGTTTATCCGGCCACTCTATTTTTACATTAGCCCGGTCAAGCCGCCCATACATAATAGACATGGCACCATCCCGCACAGCCTTCAGGCTGACTAAAGTTGCCTGGCCGCTGGTTTTGCGGGAAAACTCTTTCAGGGGCGCAATAATTTTCGCCATTCGCACAGTCAGACCGCTTATCTCATGCAGATTACTGCTCACCTTCTCAGCTTTCCCCAGCTTCAAAAAAGCGAGGGCGTTGTCAGCGTAACTGCGGATAGCGGTCAGAGGCTGATTAAGCTCATGATTAATACCGGCTGACATCTGTCCGATCACCGCCAGCTTCGCAGCCTGAATCAGCTCATTCTGAGTATGCTTATGCTCTTCGACCTCGTGTACCAAACGCGCATTTGCCCGGGTCAGATCCTGAGTCCGTTCAGACACACGCAGCTCCAACTGATCACGGGCTTCGCGTAGTTGCTCCTCATTCTCTTTTCGCTCAGTGATGTCATGAATAGTGACAACAAACCGGCTGGCGCTGCTATCAGACATCCGCCCAATGATCAGCTCGACCGGAAACTGAGTTCCATCTGCCCGCACACTGGAGACCTCTACCATCAGTTCGTTCGGCTGACTGGCATCACCCTGATGGGAGATATGCTGCCAGCAGACCGCGCGGTCCTGATGGCCGATCAGCTTGCTGAAATACTCTCCCACAATGACATCAGACTGATAACCAAAAAGCTTTTCCGCCGTCGGATTAAACGATTCGATTATGCCATGCGCATCGAGGGTGATCAGACCGGCGTGAGTATTATCAATAATCGCTCTGATCCGGGCTTCACTGCGCTCCAGCGCCTGGGTTTGCTGCAGCTTAAAGCGAGCCCGCTCACGGGAAATTCGCCGCCGGGCCAGCAGCAGCAAAATCAGAAAAACCAGCGCACTGTAGATAAAACCGGCCAGCAGCGCATTATTCAGCACCTGCCGGTCAACCGGCTTCAGATCTGCCAGAATCGACACATTGAATCCGGCCTCAGGCTCCGAACGGGTCTGCTGCAGATACTGACGGGTATCAATACCGTCCAGAGCGTCGTTAGCGATCGTTTCCCCCTCAATAAGAGTAACGATTTCACTCTCCTGGAACTGTTTACGTTCAACGATCGACAGGGATGTCAGCTGATGGTCGCCGTAACGGAGGCTGGCAATGATTCTTTGCAAATCAGCCTGAGGCAAAGGCTTTAACGTGCGGAACTTCCACTCTGCCCGGGTACTGATGAAGATGACGCCATCCTCATCCGTAACCAGAATATCGGTCAGCGGATCATTCCAGTCGGTCTCAATATCGTTGAGATCAATTTTTACAACGATCACCCCCAGAATAGTCCCCCGGTATTCAACCGGATATGAGAAAAAATACCCCCGTTTCTTAGAGGTTGTTCCCAGCGCAAAATAGCGGCCGCTACCGCCCTTCATAGCGTCCCGAAAATAGGGTCGGAATGAAAAGTTACGGCCGACGAACGTCTGTGAATCAGACCAGTTGCTGGCCGCAAGTGTATTACCCTGAGTATCCATCAGGTAGGTATCGGTCGCACCGATAGTATTGTTCACTTTCTCAAGATAGAGGTTCGCGCCATGAAGCCCTTCACTGCCGGGCAGAAGTAAAAGATTCACCAGCTCGGAGTGAGTAGAGAGAAGTTTTGGCAGGTCTTTATAGCGATCCAGCTCTTGCTGCAGACTGAGAATATAACGATTCAGGTCGGCTGAAGCACTTTGCTGAAGATCATTCATCGCCCGGGAGCGAGTGATCGAGATAGTCTGATAGATCACCAGAATAAATAACGCCGCCAATAACAGCATCAGCAGCAGACGCAACTGTGTTCTTATCACTATGAACCCTGTAATGTAATTACAAAAAAATGATTGAAACTAAAAACAAGACGTAATAAACAGCAAATTAACAGTTCAAAAAACATATTCTTGTAATATAATTACAAGATACTTATAAGCGCCAACGTAAAGCGCACGAAGCAAGCCTGATGCTTGAAATACTATTGGCCGAATCTTACTCTTACAAATAGACACCACATTTAAAGTCTAACAGGTAATATTCCACCGTCTACCGGATATCCTAATCATGTTAAAACGCACCAAAATTGTCGCTACCCTGGGTCCCTCAACGGATAAACCCGGTGTTCTTGAACAACTGATCCGCTGCGGCGTTAATGTTGTTCGTCTCAACTTTTCTCACGGCAGTGCGGATGATCATCGTCGCCGGGCACAGGAGGTGCGTGACATTTCAAATCAGCTGGCTATTCCGGTCGCGGTTCTGGGAGACCTGCAGGGCCCTAAGATCCGCATCGCCCGTTTCAAAGATGATAAAAAAATCAAACTGGCTGTGGGCGATCATTTCGCACTGGACTCCTCACTGGACACCTATGCCGGAGACCAGAGTCAGGTAGGCATCGACTATAAAGCACTTCCGGAAGACAGCCGTCCGGGCGATATTCTGCTGCTGGATGATGGCCGGGTGCAGTTTAAAGTGATCGATGTTCAGGGAACCCGGATCAACTGTGAAGTGATCATCGGCGGCCCTCTGTCAAACAACAAAGGGATTAACCGTCAGGGCGGCGGCCTGTCCGCTGCAGCGCTGACCGACAAGGACAAGCAGGATATTCTGGTTGCCGCTGATATCGATGTGGACTATGTCGCTGTATCCTTTCCCCGCAACTCTGCAGATCTGCATGAAGCACGACAGTTACTCGATGCTGCGGGCAGCAGTGCTGAAATTATCGCCAAGGTTGAGCGGGCCGAAACCGTCAGCTCCACAGAAGCCCTGGACGATATTATTCTGGCCTGTGATGGTGTCATGGTTGCCCGGGGTGATCTGGGAGTAGAGATCGGTGATGCCGAACTGATCGGTGTTCAGAAACACCTGATCAACCGGGCAAGGGAACTCAACCGTGTCGTTATCACCGCGACCCAGATGATGGAAACCATGATTCAGAACCCTATGCCAACACGGGCAGAGGTATTTGATGTTGCTAACGCGATACTCGATGGCACCGACGCTGTTATGCTCTCCGCCGAAACCGCGGCTGGCGACTATCCGGTTGAAGTAGTACAGGCGATGACAAAAATCTGCCAGGGTGCAGAAAAACACCAGCTGTCGCGTCCGGCTCCCACCAGCATCACCCAGCAGTGTGAACATTTTGATGAAACCATCGCCCGCTCAGCGATGTATACCGCCAATCACCTGGTCGGTGTTAAGGCGATTATCTGCCTCACAGAATCCGGCTCTACACCCCGGTGGATGTCTCGTATCCGCTCAGGCGTGCCGATCTACGCCCTGACCCGCAATGAAAAAGCGATGAGCCGGATGACACTGTTCCGTGGCGTTGAACCGATGCTATTTGATGCCACCGAGATTGATATCAATGATCTGAACACCCGGATTCTTGATCACCTCAAAGCAAAAAATCTGCTGAGCAGTGGCGATCTGGTACTCCTCACCCGCGGTGCAGTCATTGGTAGCGGCAGTACCAACTCAATGCAGGTGCTGCAGGTTCCGTAAGACCTTAAACAGCCTTATCTCTTCAGGCCCGGTAACGCCCGTTACCGGGCCTTTTTTACGCCGGAATCATACGCAGGAAATAACCGATTCTTTACAGGGTTATGTTTAGCGCATGCTGCGCTATAATAGCGCTCTTTTTCTCCGGTAAAGGTATGCTGATGTGTCTGAGGCACTGGAACAGAATCTGAAATTAATCACCGAAAAGGGTCAGATTCTGGCGCTTGACGGCATCCTTCATGGTATTGAGAAGGAGGGACTGCGCACTGATTCTAAGGGATCAATCAGCCAGACGGGCCACCCTGCCGCACTCGGCTCGGCGCTGACCCATAGCCACATTACAACCGACTACTCAGAAGCACTGCTTGAATTCATCACGCCAGCATTCAGAGAGTCCGCTGAGGCGCTTCATTTCCTGCAGCAACTGCACTGCTTCACCTACCAGCATCTCGGCGACGAAGAGCTGTGGGCCGCCAGTATGCCCTGCAAGATCGATTCTGAAGATGCGATCCAGATAGCCCGTTTCGGCAGCTCTAACGTGGGCCGCCTGAAATCTATCTACCGGATTGGCCTGGAACACCGTTACGGCAAGATGATGCAGGCGATCGCCGGCATCCATTACAATTTTTCCCTGCCGGAAACTCTATGGCCGGTATTGAGCGAGCTACAGGGAAGTAAAGACAGCCTGCAACAGGTCCGTTCTGCCGGTTATTTTAAACTGATCCGTAACTTCCGCCGCTCATCCTGGTTGCTGCTCTATCTTTTTGGTGCATCTCCGGCACTGCCAACCAGCTTTATGCGCGGTCGTGAGCATGATCTGCAACAGTGGGATGAAAACACCCTCTACCGCCCCTATGCGACCTCTCTGCGGATGAGCGATCTGGGCTACTCAAATAAAGCCCAGTCTGGTCTGAATATCTGCTTTAACCACCTCGATTCCTATATCAGGACACTGACCCAGGCAATCAATACCCCCTACCCGGAATATGAGAAACTGGGGGTGAAGACCCGTCAGGGATACAAGCAGCTAAACAGTAATGTGCTGCAAATCGAGAACGAATATTACAGCGACATCCGTCCTAAACGGGTCACATTGCCAGGGGAAAAGCCGGTTCATGCGTTGCTCGAACGCGGTGTGGAATATATCGAAGTACGCAATACCGATATCAATCCACTACTCCCTATTGGAATCGATCAGCAGCAGGCTGATTTCATGGATGCATTTCTGGTGACCTGTCTGCTATCAGATCCAAGTGATGTAAACAGTCAGGAATGTGAGCTGATCAACCAAAATAACAGTCTGGTGGTCAACCGGGGACGAGAACCCGGCCTGACACTCACCCGAAAAAATCAGCAGATCAGTGTTCCTGAGTGGGGCCATATAATCCTGAACGATATCAGCAAGACAGCTGCAGTTCTCGATCAGATAGCCGGTGACAGCCGTTATTCAGATGCGGTATCCGCACAGCAGTTAAAGCTCGATGACCCTCACCTGACACCATCAGCCCAGATTCTGGACACCATGAAAACATCAGGACTGGGGTATGAAGCATTCATTCTGCAGCAAAGCCGAAAGCACCGGGATACGATCCTGAACATGGGGCTGACGACAGAACAGCAGCAATATCTGGAAAAACTGACGATCAGCTCATTTGAAGAACAGCAGCAGATAGAACAGAGCGACCGGTTAGACTTTGACACGTATCTGGCTAACTATCTCGCGCAGTAAGACACCTCACGGTATCTGCCATAAAAAAGCCCCGCAGAAGATGCGGGGCTTTTTTATCTGAAGGCTGTCGCAGACAGGTTTACTGCAACACAAAGCTGGTAAAGAACAGGTCTGCGACATAGGCCTCTCCCTCCTCAGCTAACAACACCTGCTGTACTTTTTGTAATGCCTCCTGAGCAAGGATATGCTGCACATCAACCGTTTTCAGCTGATCTTCCATCTTCGAACTTAACAGCATCAGAATCTCATGTCGTATCTCAGATTTATGATAATTCACTGCATGATGAGCCGCAGGGCTTGTTACCTGAATAGTGATCTCACACTTCAAAAAACGCAGCTTATCCGGACTGACAAAATTGGCAACAAACGGTTTCAGCTCAATATAGTTGACATAATCTTCTGGCGCGGGCTCATCGGCAGCCCAGACAGGCTGTATCATCACGCCTAAAAACAACACCAACAAAAAACGTTTTAACATACTTATGCTTCCCTATCCGTCATCAGAGACAACCTTTCATGTAAAATCAGAAAATCAAATAAAATCATAACATTAGCAATAAAAAACATACACAATAACTGAGCCGTATGCTCACACTAACCCGTTGACACATCTAATCTAACACAGCATCACACTATCCGCTCTCAACACTGTTGTACCATCTTTATCAGAAAATATCAGCGCCACTCTGCTAAGTTTGAGTAACACACTGTGAAAAGGCTCCGGGCTATTGCCTCTGTGACAACGTTAGGATTAGTATTGGAGCACGCAGACAGCAAGTGCTGAACACATAAGGAGGCCTGCTATGCTAGAAAAATGCCATAATGCCCAGGAACGCTGGGGAGGTGTCAGCGACATTATTGATCACTGGCTCGCAGAGCGCCAGAAACTGATCAGTTTTTTCGTGGCGCTGCCGCAACAAAATGTGCATGAAACTCTGAATGATAAAATTCAGGAGTTCTGCCAATTGATGATGGATTACATATCTTCCGGACATTTTGAAGTCTACGAGCAGCTGCTAAAACAAGGCAGCGAGTTCAATGATGGCAGCCTTGAACAGGCACAGGAGCTGTTTCCCAAAATTCAGGCCAGCACCGATATTGCACTCGATTTTAATGATATCTACTCAGACTTTGAGGGCGCTACACTGCAGGAGATGTATGATCTGACCTGCCAGTTATCATCCCTTGGAGAAGCACTTGAAGAGCGTTTTTCACTCGAAGATACCATGATAGAGATTCTTCATACCGCTCATCGGGAACAGGTATTTTCTGAAGCCCGGGCCTGACCAAGGCTGGGGTGGCACACGTTCAGAGGCTAAAGACACGATATGCAGAACAGGCTTAGCGCTGTTGGCTGTGCACTTCTGACCGCCGCAATGCTGACGGGCTGCAGCGACAGCGATAAACCCGTCAAATACGTTGAATACGCTCTTCAGGGAGCGTATTCCGGAACACTCTCACCACAGGCGCAGTACGCTGTTATCGGTTCATTTAACCATGGCGGCAGCCTGTGGAATGTAAGCCAGCATGAACGACTGTATAACTGGAATCACAGAGCCGGCGAATACAGCCTGATTACTGCCAGCGCATTCTCCCCGAACGAGCTTTATGCCGCCACCGCGGAACAGCAACATCTGGTGCTCTGGAATCTGAGCAACGGCAAGCCGGAAGGTTTCTGGAGCTCTCCTGCCGAAATCCTGGCAATGGATCTGTCCCCCAATGGCAATTATGCCCTGCTTGGGCTGGCTGACCATACTGCGGTCTACTTTGATATAAAGCATGGCGGTGTAATGCAAACCTTCCGCCACGATGCCCGGGTAAAATCGGTCGACCTCAGCGAGGATGCCCTACTGGCTCTGACCGGCGATGATGCTTATAACGCACAGCTTTGGGATGTCCAGAGCAACAAAGTTATCCACAGTTTGAAATTCGGTAATATCGTCGATACTGTGGCGCTTTCACCCAATAAACAGCTGGCGTTCAGCTCAGGCTCTCTCGACCGCGCCGTTATCTGGAACACTCAGGATGGTAAGGTACTGCATACTCTGTCTGACAACCGGGATCTGTTTGGCAAACGCCTCAGCTTCCTCTCTGCCCGGTTCTCCCCGGATGACAGTCAGCTACTGACCGGCACCGCCTCAGGTTCGGTCCAGTTATGGGACACCGCCAGCGGTGAAATGCTGCGCAGCTGGACCCTCCACAAACGCGATCCATACGGCCCCACCAGCACGGGTGTTTACTCGGTGGGTTTCGGTAATGATATCTATTATGCGATCGGCTCTAACGGGATTATTAACGAACTGAAATAAGAAGCTAGTCGCCAGAGCGTCGTAAAAAGCGCGACTTGCTCGTTGCTCGGCGCTTCGCTTGCTCGAAAAAGCACCGATAGCCGGAACTTATTTTAAGAGACCATACACGTCAGCTTTAGCCCCTTGCGGCACCCTCGATGTGGCTACTCAGGTCCGGCGTTAGCCAAAGCGGTCAGAGCAATATCGCAGGTGTCTGAACGCAGCTACCTCAGGGGTAACGTTGTACATGTTTTATCGCTGTAACGAGGGCACCAGATATTACTTCAAGACGTTGTACTGCACATCACAAGCCTGGCCTTTTTAGTAGATTAAACCAAGCATTAACTCAGGGCATATAAAGATCACCGTAGAAGCCATGCAGCCTGATAGTTACCTCTACGGGAACACCTGCTTCGTTTTCCCAATACCAACCGTGATTCCCGTCAAAAGGAGCGATAAAAGTACCTGAGGCACCTGCCTGCCCCTCTCCTGACTCATGACTTGTAAACGCACCGTCGGAGTTTGGGTGATCTCCGTGCATATCAAACGAGACACTACCTCCCTCGGCCTGCCAACTGAAGACAAAGCTATCATTCAATTGCATAGGTGCTTTAATCTCTGCGCCCTGGCCCGGCATCAGAGTTATTTTCAGCGTATCAGACCTTAATTCCGAGCGGCCTGCCGTTAAAGTACTGACAGTGCTCTCAATCTGGCCGATGGGATTGCTGGGTGATGAGGCTAGTTCAGTTTGTGCCTGAGTTGCTGCGCTATTTAAACGATCCAGCCCCATGATTTTCCCCAATCCAGTGGGGTCAATGCCATACTCAGCGGGCAGGATGGCCGTGATCAATAAAATAATCGCAATCGAAAAAGAAATTGCCGAAACTTTTACAATAGCCAACGGGGCTGGCTGAATTCGGGGTTGGTTGGTCAGGGCTTCTGGCATGTTTGCATCCTAAATTGTTATCCAATAGCCGGTAAGCTGGTATCCCATAAGCACAAAACCGGCGGTCATTAACACACCGTTGGCCCAAACAGCGAGTCGGTTGAAAGAGGCGGTCCTACGCCAGAGATTCATCAAAATCAGTATTCCGGTGAGCGCAAGAAGCTGTCCAATTTCAACCCCGACATTGAACGCCAAAATGTTGGGTATCAGTCCATCTTCAGAGAGCGAAAAATCCTGAAGCTTAGTAGCCAGACCAAAACCGTGGAAAAAACCAAAGATCAGAACAGCAAAGCGAGCATCGGGCTGTAAACCAAACCATTGAGGGTAGGCATTCAGGTTATCGAGTGCTTTATACACAACGGAAAGGCCGATGATTGCATCAACAAGCCAGGCATTGATTTCTGTGCCACTCAACACGCCAAACAAAAGTGTGGTGCTATGCCCCAATGCGAACAGTGTGACGTAAAGACTCACCTCTTTGAGGCGGTAAAGAAAGAAAATGACACCAACGAGAAATAGCAGGTGATCGTAACCCGTCACCATATGCTTAGCTCCCAGATAGATAAAGGGCAGAAGCTGGACACCAATCGCTGTTTCGATAAAGCTGGCATCGCCCTGAGCAACGCCATGCGCAAGCGCTGGAATAGAGAACATCAAACACAGAACGCCCAGAATCAGCATCCGTAACCACACGGATAAACCGATAGAGCTCACGATATTTATTAGCATAAGAAGATTATCACTGCGTTGCCTATTCCATTCCGGAATCACGATGCTTGCCTTTTGATATGCGTCAACAGCCTAGATTAGATGGATAATGGCCCGATCAACATCATGCTTAAGTACTGAATTATCGAATCCAAAACGGTACTCAAGTACGGATTAACCGCGAAAGTGCTAACTGTTGAACAGCGGATGTTGCCCTTCACTGAAGGAAAACGCAAAGCTGTTTTTACCCCACACCGGACTTATAACTTTCACCTTCACTGCCTCATCCACTCCAGCCAGCCTGTTCTGGCTGTTTGCTTTTAAACGCTTTTTTCAGCAACGAGTAAGTTGTGAACCGACGTCTCGCAAGCGGCGCAGCAGCGTTCTGAGCTTATTGAAGCATTGTATGTCGGCTTAGGTCTCCGGGAAAAGACAACTAAAGTTCTTTTAAATCAATAATTTAATAAAAAACCACAATAACCCGACCGTCTATGGAGACAGTAATTTTCAGAAGCAGGCGTATGAATAAGCATAACTATATGATTTATATAGACTAAATTAAGATGGCACAAAGAGTGCTATATGGGAGATATTCCGATCATTATGACGGATCAATTAGTAACCTTAATGGAATAATCCAGGAGCTTTAAATATGAATATCAAAACCCTGTGCGCAATTACCCTCACTGCTATCTCAGCCACAACCTTTGCTGCGGATATACCAGACTTTCAGGCTGTCGATGTCAATGCTGACGGGTTTATCAGCCTGGAAGAAGCCAAAAGCATCGAAGGGCTGGAGCAGGCTTTCACGATGGCGGATATCAATAAAGATGGTCAGCTGGATGAAACTGAATACAGTGAAATCTCTCACGGCTAATCAAGCTCCGTTTTGACGCTCTCAGAACAGTCTGAAAGCATAGCTGGCCCGGCTCAGATCTATCCTGATACAGGCTACGGCCAGCTTTACACCGTTTACCACCACATATCAGGTCTGCTTTAAGTAATCCCTTAATATCAAATCTGAGTGTCTCGTTTAATGCCCTACCGGTTACCTCTCATAGCCAGAGTATCAGTTTCATGAATATTAAATATCTTATTTTATCTATCGCAATACTTTCAGCCGAAGTAAGCGCCAACTCCACACTGGATGCAGCGATTGGAGGCGGGCTCGGTGGAGCTGTCGGCGCCGCTATTGGTAATGAAGTCAGTGGTCGCGACGGAGCCATTGTTGGCGGTGCCATCGGCGGAGCTGTTGGCACCGCAATCAATACGGATAAACGTTCCGGTTACCAACGCTCAGAGACTAAGATACATACTCACACCATCGAAACTCATATGATCGAAACACGTACCTCTAAAAATAAAAATTACCACTGCCCACCGGGTCAGGCGAAAAAAGGCCACTGCTAACAGTTAACAAGAACGTCCTAAAAAACCGCCCAAACAGGCGGTTTTCATACTTTTTCTAGCGACTAACCACTAGCAAGCGGCGTAGCCGCGTCTGGCGACCGCCCTTAATGCTGTAAAATCTGACTCAGGAACAACTGGGTTCGCTCATGTTGCGGGTTGTTAAAGAACTCATGGGGCTCGTTCTCTTCAACAATCTGTCCGCCATCCATAAAGATAACCCGGTCGGCAACTGTCTTGGCAAAACCCATCTCATGAGTGACACACAGCATGGTCATACCCTCATTGGCCAGCTCTATCATGACATCGAGCACCTCTTTGATCATCTCAGGGTCGAGTGCTGAGGTTGGCTCATCAAACAGCATGACGTCAGGGTTCATACAGAGAGACCGGGCAATTGCTACCCGCTGCTGCTGTCCACCGGATAGCTGACCCGGATATTTCAGTGCCTGATCAGGGATTTTAACCCGTTCCAGCAACTCCATTGCCTGTGCTTCAGCTTCTTTACGGGGCATTTTTTTCACCCAGATCGGCGCCAGCACACAGTTCTCTAACACCGTCAGGTGTGGGAACAGGTTGAAGTGCTGAAACACCATGCCGACATCCTTACGGATCGCTTCGATATTTTTAATATCTTCATTCAGGGGAATATCGTTAACGATGATATCGCCCTTCTGATGCTCTTCGAGATGGTTAATACAACGAATCATCGTTGATTTACCCGAACCGGAAGGGCCACAGATAACGATCTTTTCGCCCTGCTTTACCTCCAGATTAATATTTTTAAGCACATGAAACTCGCCATACCATTTGTTCAGGTCGCGCAGTTCCACCATCAATTTATCAGTAGCGTGTGAATGATTCATTTTAAAATCTCTTTGTTATCAGGCGCGGTTGCCGTGGCCGGTATGTAGTTTCTTCTCCAGATGCTGCGAATAGCGCGACATACTGAAACAGAACACCCAGAACAACAGGGCAATAAACAAATAACTCTCAGTGGAATAGCCGATCCAGTCAGGATCCTGGTTGGCCGCCTGGCCGATAGCCAGTACATCAAACAAACCAATAATCAGCACCAGACTGGTGTCCTTAAACAGCGCGATAAAGGTATTCACAATGCCCGGAATCATCAGTTTCAGCGCCTGCGGCATAATGACCAGAATCATCTTCTGCCAGTAACCCAGCCCCAGCGCATCAGCCGCTTCGTACTGCCCCTTAGGGATCGCCTGTAAGCCGCCCCGGATAACCTCAGCCATATAAGCAGACTGGAACAGGGTAATACCGATCAGCGCTCTGAGCAGCTTGTCAAAGCTCATTCCTTCGGGAAAGAACAGCGGTAACATTACTGACGCCATGAACAGCACCGTAATCAGCGGCACACCGCGCCAGATCTCGATAAAGGTCACACAGACGGATTTCACAATAGGCATATCGGACTGCCGCCCCAGCGCCAGGACAATGCCTAAGGGCAGGGACGCCACAATACCGACAACCGCCAGAACCAGAGTCAGCGTTAAACCACCCCACAGGTGGGTTTCAACCTGAGGCAGGCCGAACACATCACCATACAACAGGAAGTACGCGATGATGGGATAGACGACCAGCAGCAGAATTGCTACCAGACCCTTCTTTGGCGTCTGCGGCAATACCAGCCAGATAATGGAGCCGATCATGATGATAAAGGCTAACTGCGGCCGCCAGTGTTCTGTCTCCGGATAGAAGCCATAGAGAAACTGGTCCAGCCGGTTGGCGATAAACACCCAGCAGGCACCGCCGCTGGTGCAGGCGTCACGGCTGGTTCCGACCCAGTCGGAATCGATAAAGATCCATTGAATGGTTGGCACCAGAAAGCTGATCAGGAAATAGCCGACAACAATCGTTGCAACCGAGTTTGTCGGCCCGTTAAACAGGTTTTTACGCAGCCAGCCGACCACTCCAATCATACTGGACGGCGGGGGCAGCGTGGGTTGAATTTCATATTTCATAGCATCCCCTCCTAGCGCTCTGTTAACTGAATTCTGGCGTTATACCAGTTCATAAAGAATGAGGTCAGCAGACTGAGGGTCAGATACACCGCCATCGTCATGGCGATTACCTCGATTGCTTGCCCCGTCTGGTTAAGCGTGGTTCCGGCAAAGACGTTAACCAGATCCGGATAGCCTATAGCGGTTGCCAGTGAGGAGTTCTTCGTCAGGTTAAGATACTGACTGGTCAGAGGAGGGATCACCACCCGCATCGCCTGAGGGATAACAATCAGCCGCAGCGTTTTGGCTTTCGACATACCCAGCGCCGTTGCCGCTTCAGTCTGTCCATGAGACACCGCCAGGATACCGGCGCGAACAGTTTCCGCGATAAAGGCTGCGGTATAGATACTCAGCGCAAGCCAGAGCGCCATCAGCTCGGGGATAACGGTAATGCCCCCTTTGAAGTTAAACCCTTTCAGCTCTGGATGATCAAGCCCCAGAGGCAGGCCGCTAAACAGGAATAGCAGCAGAGGGACGCCGACAATCAAACCAATGCTGGTGAGAATAACCGGAAACTGTTGCCCGGTCAGCTCCTGGCGTTTTCGGGACCAGCGGGCAATAAACCAGCTGGCAACGATCGCACCAAAGAAACCCATAATCACCAGTCCGAAGCCGTCTTCAGGCACCGGAGCCGGTACAATTAAACCCCGGTTATTCAGAAAAGATCCTAAAAACTCGATACTCTGCCGCGGGGCTGGCAGGGTCCGCAGCACCGCGTAATACCAGAAAAAGATCTGCAGCAGCAGCGGGATATTACGAAATACTTCGATATACAGTGCAGAAAATTTAGCGATCAGCCAGTTATCGGATAAGCGCGCCACACCGAGGATAAAGCCCAGAATGGTGGCTGCGATAATGCCCATCACCGCAATCAGAATCGTGTTCAGCAGGCCGACAATAAAGGTCATGCCATAACTGGACGCTTCGGTGTAATCGATCAGGCTCATGGCAATACCAAAGCCCGCTTCCCGTGACAGGAAGTCGAAACCGGTGGTCATACCACGCTGTTCAAGGTTTGTCAGGGTGTTTTCAATAATGGTGTAAAAGACAAAACCCAGTGCCGTCAGCAGCAGTATCTGGAACAGTAACGACCGCTTTTTCGGGTCGTTCCAGAATTTCGGTTTGCTCAGCGGTGGCGCGCTTTGGGGGGCTGAGCCACCATCAGGCTTGTGACCTGAATTCGAAATGTCTGAGGACATTGTTAACTCCAGAGGTCAGTACACAGAAGCTTCTGTCCCGGAAAGAAAGCCTTCAGGGCAGAAATAAAAACGGCCAGCCTTCCGGCCAGCCGTTGATCAGCATGTTAACGCATAGGTGGAGCGTACTGCAGACCACCCTGGTTCCACAGAGCGTTCAGACCGCGGTCCAGCCCCAGAGGAGAGTCTTTGCCTACGTTACGCTCGTAAGCTTCACCGTAGTTACCCACCTGCTTAACGATCTGGTAAGCCCAGTCATCAGCCAGATCCAGACCTTTACCTTTAGGTCCGTCCAGACCCAGCAGACGCTTAACGTTAGGATCAGAACTTTCCGCCTTCATCTTATCGACATTAGCAGAGGTCAGACCCAGCTCTTCTGCGTTCAGCATCGCATTGAAAGACCATTTAACGATATTAAACCAGGTGTCATCGCCCTGACGGACAACAGGACCCAGAGGCTCTTTAGAGATAACTTCTGGCAGTGCACCGACTGCAGATGGGTCCTGCATGCGGGTACGCAGGCCAGCAGCCTGTGACAGGTCAGTTGTGAACGAGTCACAACGGCCGGTATCAAATGCCTGAGCCGCCTGGTCATTGGTGTCAAAAACGACCGGAGTATAGGTGATACCGTGGGTACGGAAGTAATCCGCCATATTCAGCTCAGTGGTCGTACCGGACTGTACACATACTGTTGCACCATCCAGATCCTTAACGCTCTTCAGCCCCAGCTCTTTCTTCACCAGAAAGCCCTGACCATCATAGTAGTTCACACCGGCAAAGTTGATACCCAGCTGAGTATCACGGGTCTGTGTCCAGGTAGTTACTCGGGACAATACATCCACTTCACCCGACACCAGCGCGGTAAAACGTTCTTTAGCATTCAGGGGAATATATTTAACTTTAGTTGCATCGCCCAGCACTGCAGCAGCAACAGCCCGGCACACATCAACATCCAGACCTTTCCAGTTACCTTTGTCGTCAGGCACTGAGAAGCCCGGGACGCCACTCGTTACGCCGCACTGTAGTGCGCCACGTTCCTTCACAGTCTCCAAAGTACCTGCCATAGCGGTACCTGTCATTGCAACCATCAGGACGGCAGCGGAAATCAGGGTTTTCTTCATTGATGCTTCCTCTTTGTAACAAATTAATGAATAACAAAAGCAGGTGTGCTCAATAGCACGGTTATCATTCCAGGCCCGGCAAAGAACACCCCTCCTCTTTATTCTTTTAATCCATATAGTTAACTTTCATTCCTTTAGTGTAGCAACTGATTTCCGGCTGTACAGAAAGCAGCTAATTGACTCACTATTTCAAGCAGCTTTTAAATAATGTTGTAATAAAATTACAAAAGAACTGTCAAAAACGATCAAAATTAATGACATTTTCGCTCAAGACTGATTGACGCACCAAAAAAAACCACCCTGCTGGGTGGTTTATAAAGAATGATCACATTCGGTGCTTTATTCAGATGGATTAATATCCAGAAGCTCAACCTCGAACACCAGAGTTTCATTTGGTCCGATCGCTTCGCCCATTCCACCCGGGCCATATGCCAGTGCAGACGGAAGAACAAGGCGCGCTTTACCACCCACCTTCATCAGCTGAAGACCTTCAGTCCAGCCTGGAATCACACCATTCAGAGGGAATGAAACAGGCTCTCCACGGCTGTAAGAACTATCGAAATCGGTACCGCTGATCAGCGAGCCACGGTAATGTACTTTAACGGTATCCTCAGGCTTGGGGCTGGCGCCATTACCGGCGGTCAGCTCTTCATACTGAAGTCCGGATTCGGTGGTAACAACGCCCTCTTTTTTACCATTTTCAGCCAGGAACGCTTCACCTTTCTTCAGGTTTTCATCTGCAAGCTGATTAAATTCAGCTTGTTGCTCTTCCATCTTTTTCTTCTGGAAGGCCATCATTGTGGCTTCAACCTCTTCCGGTTTCAGCAACGGCTCACCACCGGAATAAACGGTTTCTACCGCGCGCCGTAATGCATCAACGTCGAGTTCTTCAACATCCGCTTTCAGTCGTTCACCCAGCATCAGGCCCAGACTGTAACCCAGCTTCTGCTGATCAGTCTCCAGAGTATACGGTTTTGCAACCTCAGCTACGGCTTTATCATCTTTGTCAGGGCCACAACCCACCAAAACAATACTTGCTACGGCCACGGCCACCAGCGTCTTTTTCATTGTAATTCCTTTAATCCCAAGGGGTCAGTTATCTGCTGTTAGTAAGCCATTAAACTGAAAAGTTCAGCTAATTACTACCGCACCCGATTGCTTTATCAACTAATTGCCTTAAAAGAGCCTGCAGATCTCCCGTAATAAAAGGCTCAGCGCCTGCTGCAGAGCAAAGATTAAGATAGCTAAGCGTGCTGAGATCGCTCTGCCTGTCCACCTCATTGCCTGCCCCGGCGACATCAGGGCAATGCACTCTCAGCTCATAAAGCAGCCCTGACTCTACTCTCTCTGCGGCCAGTTCTGCTTTTTTCAACTGTTGATAACAATCATCTTCTGTCAGCGACCGCTTTGACTGGCGCAGCTGATAACGTAATAATCGCAGAGGCTCGAGCGTATTTAGCCGCCACTCCCGGACATCAGAGTCGTCCAGCGTTGCAGGCAAGGCCCGCCCCTGTCCGGCCAGCCATAGCGCAAACAGCAGATAATTCACACTCAATTGGTAGCGGTTTTGCAATAGCAGGCAAAGCTCAGCCATTTCGGGAGTAGAATAGATCGCTACTGAGTAGTTCCAAAACACATTATTTTCTGACATCTGTGATAAAATCCGCCGCCATGATTCAGTTAAACCAGCTTAGCTTACAACGTGGACACCTGCGCCTGCTAGACAGAGCGCAGCTAACTATTCACGCCAATCAGAAAGTCGGCATTGTCGGCGCCAACGGCGTGGGTAAGTCATCACTCTTTAAATTGATTCTTGGGCAGTTACAGCCCGATGAAGGCGACCTGCAACTGCCTGGCAATCTGACCATTGCCCATATGGCTCAGGAGGTCGCCGACAGTGATCAGCGCGCCATTGATTATGTGCTCGATGGCGACCAGCGATTGCGATCAATTCAACAGGCACTGACAGAGGCAGAACACTCTGGCAATCACCACCGCACCGGAGAACTGCATGCACAGCTTGATGCTATTGACGGCTATAGTGCTGAGGCACGCGGGCATCAGCTACTCAATGGACTGAGCTTCTCAACCAGCGATGCGATACGCCCGGTCAACACGTTCTCCGGGGGCTGGCGTATCCGGCTCAATCTGGCCCAGGCACTGATGAGTCATTCCGATATTCTGTTGCTGGATGAGCCTACCAACCACCTCGACCTGGACGCAACGATCTGGCTCGAGCAGTGGTTGCGTAACTATCAGGGCACCCTGCTGCTGATATCCCATGACCGGGATTTTCTTGATGCCGTCAGCACCCATATTGTGCATATGTACCATCAGAAAACCGAACTCTATAAAGGTGGCTACAGCGATTTTGAAAAACGCCGGGCAGAGCGACTCGCCCAGCAGCAATCACAGTTTGAAAAGCAGCAGGTCAGAATTGCCGAGATAGAAAGTTTTGTTCGCCGTTTCAAAGCCAAAGCAACCAAAGCCAAGCAGGCACAAAGCCGGGTTAAAGAGCTGGAGCGTATGGAGCTGATTGCCCCTGCTCATGTCGACAGTCCATTCAGTTTCACCTTTCAGTCATCCGACAAAATATCCTTCCCGCTGATGAGTCTGGACAAATGTCAGCTGGGTTACACACAAGCGGTTATTGAAAATGTTAATCTGACCCTGTCACCCGGCGACCGTATCGGCCTTCTGGGACCCAATGGCGCGGGCAAATCGACCCTGATCAAAACCCTGACCCGGGACCTGCCACTGATAGACGGTCTTTATAAAGCGGGTGAACACCTGAAGATCGGCTATTTTGCCCAGCACCAGCTCGAGGCGCTGGACCTTGAAGCCTCTCCGGCTCTGCATATACAACGCATATCACCGAAGGCCAGTGATCAGGAGATACGCAACTATCTCGGCAGTTTCGACTTTAATGGTGATCGGGCACTGGAACCGGTCAAACGCTTCTCCGGCGGCGAAAAAGCCCGGGTAGCACTGGCGCTGATTGCCTGGCAACGGCCCAATCTGCTGCTGCTCGATGAACCGACCAACCACCTGGACCTTGAGGTCAGACACGCGCTGACACTGGCACTGCAAAACTTCGACGGCGCTTTGATTCTGGTCTCCCATGACCGTCACTTGCTGCGTAATACCGTTGACCAGTTTCTGCTGGTTGCTAACGGTCAGGTGACCCCCTTTGACGGCGATATGGATGACTACCAGCAGTGGCTGGCGTCTCAGCGCCGTATTCAGAATCAGGTTATTGAAAGCCCCAAAGAGAGCCGGTCTCTCAGTGCGGCCGAGAAAAAAGAACAGAAACGGCTTGAAGCTGAACGCCGCAACGCCCTGCGGCCACTGCGCAAAGCGATTGAGACACTGGAAGCCGGGCTGGACAAAGTTACTGCTGAACTGCAGCAACTGGAAACCCTGCTGACGGATGTCAGCCTGTACGAAGAAAGCAACAGGGATCAGCTGAAACGCCTGCTGCAACAACAGGGTGAACTGCAACAGAAAGCAGAAGCGATTGAGTCGCAGTGGATGGAGAAGCTGGAAGAACTGGAGCAACTGGAAAGTGAAACAGCGGACTGACTAACGGCCCATCAGACTAAGTTTTAGTCCGATAACAGCGCAGGGGCAGCCCCTGCGCATCCTTAACGTTATGAGTGAGCGTGCATGATCGTATGCACTAACGAATCCAGTTCCCCACGACTCTCAGTAATGGTGGCAACAGCATCATCAAGATCGGCCTGTGTCAGCTTCAGCTCAGTGAGAATAGTGTCAGCAATCACTTCAATCGGGCCATCTGCCAGTCCATGACGGCGTAACGCCCGGTTTACGCAATAGATCAGTTTAGCTTCATCACTGGCCTGCCCATCGTAGCTGAGGTCATTATGATAGCGAACCGTCTCAATCACCACCTCAGGCAGGCCCCAGTTCTCCAGCAGCCAGCTGCCAATCTGCTCCCGGGTTACATTCACTACGTGCGTCTCAATAAGCTCCAGCGCCATATGGGGATTTGCCTCGATATAGCGTGACAGCAGTGAGAAGTGAGGCGGAAACAGATAAGCTAAAACCAGATAGCCAAAGTTTTGCAGCAAGCCTGCCAGATAAACCAGTCCGGGCTTCGGCCTGATCTCCGCTGGCATCTTCTTACATAGCAGCTCTGCCGCAGCCGCGGTGTAGACTGCCTGCTGCCAGTAAGGCACACCATCACGCGGAGTATCTTCAGGGACATTCAGGGTTTTGCCCATTGCCACCCCCAGCGCCAGATTCACCACCAGATCAAAGCCCAGCACACGAATCACTGCATCTTCAACTGAATGAATCTCGCCAGGTGCCGCATAATAAGGTGACGCCGCCCAGCTCATCACCTGAGCCGCCAGGCTGGCATCTCCGCGCACCACCGGAACCAGATCATCTATGCCTGCAGATGGGTCTGAACGCAGCTCAACCAGACGTTTCATTGATGGAGGTAACGGAGGCAGTCCGAGCGTATCCTCCAGTCGTTGCTGAATACGCAGAGTAGTAAAACGCTCAACGGCCCGGGTAATCACCTGTTCATCACTACCCCCGGACTGAGGTTTATCAATCATCTGAGGAGTCATACCCAGGACACACTGAGAAAGATGGTTCTTAAACCACTCTTTCTGAGCGTCAAATGCCAGCCCGGTATAAGACTCAACAATATTAAAACGCTCGCAATCTGCCAGCGACTCATCAATAAACACCGGCAACTGAAACAGTTTTTCCTGACCCGCTTTAACCTTCAAAGCCGCCTGACTAAAAAACTTCATTGCATCCCGGGCTCTGACCGGCTGCAGGTGTCGTCCGGAATACTTCCAGATGCTAACCAGATTTAATAACATATTGGCGGGTAACAAAACCAAAGCCTTACCTTCATGATCATTCAGTAATACGATTCTGATCGTTCTGGAATCTTTATCCGCACTGAAGATCGATTTCACTGCTATAGACAAGGGTTTTTCTCCAATTCACCGTCCGTTGGCAAGCTATCGGCCCTGACGCCGCCACCTTTAACTAATTTCTGCATAGAATGGATACTCTCAGCCAGCCATTCAGATATATCCATTGACCGGACATCGCATATGGCTAGCCATTCTTCGTTACTTTTTTATTCTGTCGATAAAACCATCATAACGCTATTGATATAAGACAACCAACAAAGTTACAAGATGTAAATTAGTTGAAAATGATCACTTTGTTTATGTTCTCTGCTTTAATAACCGCTACACCTCTATCGTGTAATGAATAATTACACCTCAGGAATTCATATGCGAACACGTTTTCTCTCTGTCATTCTGACTACCATCATCCTGTTTCCAACCTCTGGTTTTGCCATCAATGAAGATTTAGCACCAGAGTCGGCCACTGGCATACAGACCCAGAAAACCATCTCAGCCCGCCACCAAATGGTGATTACTGCCCATCCGCTGGCCACCCAGGCAGGCTATAAAGTGCTTCAGCAGGGTGGAAACGCTGCTGATGCGGCCGTGGCCATTCAAGCGATGCTGACACTGGTTGAGCCGCAGTCCTCAGGGATTGGGGGTGGCGCATTTATGCTCTACTGGGATAACAACACACAGCAACTCAGCGCATTTGATGGCCGGGAAACGGCCCCGGCGACGGCCGATGAAAATCTGTTTATGACCGATGAAGGATCGCCCATGGACTGGTGGGACGCAATGGTGGGGGGCCGTTCAGTCGGCACTCCCGGTGTGCTGGCCATGCTGGAACTCAGCCAGAAAAAATATGGTAAGCAGCCCTGGGCGTCACTGTTTACGGATGCCATTGAGCGGTCAGAATCCGGTTTTACTGTTACCCCCAGGTTGCATCAACTGCTGTCAGCAAACATCAATCCCGGACTGGGACGTTATCCACAGGCCCGGGGATATTTCTTTACACCTGAAGGTGAACCGCTGCCTGTTGGCTATCAGCTAACCAACCCACTGCTGGCCAGCTCCCTCCGCCAGATTGCTGCGCAGGGTGCAGCCGCACTCTATGAGGGCGCTCTGTCGGAAAAGATTGTCGCCGCTGTAAAACAGGCAACAGACAACCCGGGTAAGCTTGAGCTGAGCGACCTGAAAGGCTACCGAGCAGTTGAACGCCAGGCGGTCTGTCGTCCTTTCAGGCAGTATCGGGTGTGTGGTTTCCCGCCGCCCACCTCCGGGGGAGTGACAACCCTGCAGATTCTGCGCTTAATGGAGCTTGCCGAGCAACAGCCACTGCGTGCAGATACTATTGATTTCTACCACCTGTTCAGTCAGGCCAGCCGGCTGGCGTATGCTGACCGGGCGCGCTACCTGGCCGACAGTGATTTTATTCAGGTACCGGTGGATGAACTGCTGGATGAGGGATACCTGCGACAACGAAGTCAGCTGATATCTCCCCTGAAGGATATGGGTAAGGCGATTCCCGGTGAACTGCCCGGTAAAATCAGCCGGGCTGATGACCAGTCACCGGAACTGCCCAGCACCAGTCACTTTGTTATCGTCGATCGCTGGGGCAATGCTGTTTCAATGACCAGTAGTATCGAAATGGCGTTTGGATCGACCCTGATGGCGGGAGGGTTTCTGCTGAATAACCAGCTGACCGACTTCTCGTTTGTCGCTGAGCAGGATGGAAAACCGGTCGCCAACCGGGTTCAGGCAGGCAAACGCCCCCGCAGCTCAATGTCGCCAGTGATGGTATTTAATGAAAATAACCGTCTGGTAGCCGCCCTGGGCTCTCCCGGAGGCAGTCGGATTATCAGCTATGTTGCACAAAACCTTTATCTCAAGCTGAGCTCAGATATCTCACTGCAACAGGCCTTTAATACCCCTCACGTGGTAAACCGCAACGGAGTCACCGAACTGGAGGCGGGAACCGCCGCAGAACAGCTTGCTGAACCACTGAAAGCGCTGGGCCATGAGATTAAAATCAGAGATCAGAATAGTGGCCTGCACGGCTTTTTCCGTCAGGCAGACGGCCGCTGGAACAGTGCCGTTGACCCTCGTCGAGAGGGCACTGCCTTAGGCGATTAAAATCGCCCCCTGACCACAACTGAGCAGAGCGGCTTTGATCAGGTCTGCTCAGAAGCGCCTCACTTAACATGCCTGTTTGTATCGGCCGTCCCTGACTCATTCTGAAAATTAATTAATCAACAAATTCGACTTTAGTCGATATAATGGCGACAGCAATTGTGCGCAGCACAAAAAGTGTGATGGATAGCGACTGAATCTATAACAACACCTTTTCATAATATTGAAATCAGTTTCGCGTAATTTAACCTGTTGATTTAATTGATTAAGGTGAGCCAAAATGTCTAACCTATTGATGGCCGGCAAAAAAGTATTGGTTGTCGGAATTGCCAACGACAAGAGCATCGCTTACGGCGTCGCAAAAAAACTGCACGAACAGGGTGCCGAGCTGGCAATCACCTATCTGAATGATAAAGCTGAACGCTTTGTCCGCCCTCTGGCTGAAGAACTTGAAGCGTCCATTATCATGCCGCTGGATGTGACTCAGGAGCAACAGATGGCTGACCTGTTTAAAACGATCGAAGAAGCCTGGGGCTCATTGGACGGGCTGGTTCACTCGCTGGCTTTCTGTCCGCTGGAAGACCTGCATGCGCCGATCTCAGAATGCTCCCGTGAAGGCTTTGCCCAGGCGATGGACGTATCCTGCTTCTCCTTTATCCATATGGCCTCTTTCGCTAAGAATCTGATGAAAGATGGCGGTTCAATGATTAACTTCTCCTACCTGGGCAGCGCGCTGACCACCGGAGATTACAACATTATGGGTTGTGCAAAAGCAGCACTTGAAGCGGCCACCCGGTATCTTGCGCGGGACCTGGGCCCCCTGCATATCCGTGTAAACTGTATCTCACCGGGCACTATTGCAACCCGGGCAGCCGGAGGCATAAAAGATTTCGCCACCATGCTTGAATACAACCAGCACAAAGCGGTTGACCATCAGTTGCCAACGATTGAAGAGGTTGGCGATGCGGCAATGTTCTTCCTGAGCGACCTGTCAAAAGGAACCTCCGGCAGCATCCACTATGTTGACCATGGGGTGGGTATTGTCGGATAAGCTAAACTCTGACGCTAAAAAACACCGCACAACGGTGTTTTTTTTTAGCCCTGGCTTCGATGTCAGTAGGTTTTATAGGGTAAAAACTTCCCGGAGAATACGACATTGACCCGGTCCCCATTGGGATTGGATTCCCGCTGAATATCCATGGAAAAGTCGATCGCACTCATAATGCCATCACCAAACTCTTCGTGGATCAGCTCTTTAATCGTCATGCCATAGACATTCACCAGCTCATACCAGCGATAGATTAGCGGATCCGCAGGCACCTCTGTTGGCAACGATCCCTTGTAAGGAGCGATCTGCAGCCAGGCAATCGCTTCGTCACTTAATTCAAAGATCTCACCTATTTTGGTGGCCTGCTCTTTATCAAAGGTCATCTGCCCGAGGCACGCGGCAGTTGTCCACTCTTTTGATAAACCGACGGTTTCAGCTACAGCGCTCCACTTGATACCTTTGGCAACTTTCTGTGAAAGGATCTGAGCAGTTACTTCTTCACGGCTACTTATCATATTAGTGACTCCGTATATGATCGTTTTATTGAGTAAGATTGTGGATTTGAACCAGAAGCACAGCGACCGTCACAGCTAGCATCAGTGAGATACTTTTCCAGAACAACAAAGGGTTGCGATCCAGCAGTGGTGGACGGGTTTCGCTAAGAAACTTTTGGTTCGGATACCTAAGGTCATACAGAAACTCCGAGAGTTCTTCATAACGTTTAAACGGGTTGGGATTAAGCGCTTTGCGCAAGGTATAGTCGATCCACCTGGGGATCTCACGCTCATCATCAAGCACACTGTGGTACTGCAGTCGTTTCTGTGCTGCAACTGTGCGCGACTTCGCAACCTGAGTATCGTAGGGGAAGCGCCCTGACAGCATATGGTAAGTCAGCACAGCCAGTGAAAACTGATCCGAGCGTCTGGAAATGATCTCTCCAACAAAATATTCGGGTGCCATATACAACGCTGTACCCTGCATTTCATCTTGTTCCAGTGTATTCTCTGCTTCGACAATACCGGCGATTCTGACACCACCAAAATCGATGATCTTCACCGTACCGCTGTTGTCGATCATGACGTTATCAGGTTTAAGATCCTGATGTAGAATCTCCAGGCGATGCATCGCCTGTAAGCCTTTCGCCACCTGTTCGATGATACCTCGCACGGTTTCAATATCCGGGTTCGGGTTATCGATCAGCCACTGTTTAAGGGTAATACCCTCGATATATTCCGTAACACTGTAAAGATAGTGACGCTGGCGGTTCTGCAAGCCTGCTTTCATCACATGGGCGTTATTGATCCGCCGCGCAACCCACTCTTCCATCAAAAACCGTTCCAGATACGCGGGATTGTTGCGTAGTTCAACAGAGGGGATTTTTAAGACAACACGTGACCCGTCCTCAAGATCCTCAGCCAGATAAACATGGCTGCGACTGTTGGCATGCATCTCTCGCAGGATCAGATAACCATCAAACTCCTGGCGGACATGTAATACCGGCGGTAACTCCAACTCTTCGACCTGCTGCTGCAGCGTACTTGCTTCCATAGAAGGCAACTGATCGACCCTGGCAATCTGCAACGTCAGGTTATCATCACTTCCTTGTGCCAAGGCTCGCTGAACCAATGTTTCTGCAGCCAGGTTCAGATCATCTGCATGTTCACTGAGGACTTTCAGAACATCCTCAGTATCAATAAACTCATAAACTCCGTCTGTACAAAGCAGGTAATAATCACCCTGTTTTAGTGCCACCGTCTGGTAATCAAACTCAACGTCCAGTTCAACACCCATTGCCCGGCTGAGATAACTTTTCTCTTTCGAAATCCAGCTGCGGTGGTCTTTGGTTAATTGTTCTAATCCCTGACCACGCAACCGATAAACCCGGCTATCACCAGCATGAAACAGATGCGCCGTCGATGCTTTAAAAACAGCCGCACACAATGTGCAGACATAACCTTTATCTTTGTTATAACGAAACTCACTACGTTGCGTCTGTGAACATAACCAACCATTGACCGATTCAAGTACTTTCAGGCCAGAGGTGTAAACCGTCCAGGTATCTGAAGTACAGAAATAGTCATTCAGAAAGCTTTTTACCGCGGTTTCACTGGCAATCTGGCTGACACTACTGGTACTAATACCATCTGCCAGAACCAATGCAGCACCTTTGAGACTAAGCTGCGGTTCGCGTGGAATGACTGCGCCATGAAAATCCTGATTGATCTCTTTGACGCCTTTATCACTGAACTGCCCCAGACTGAGCTTAAGTTGGCTATTCATACAACCTACGATTCTTCCAGAAATCAGGAGTTAACTTAGAAGGTAACGAAATAGTTATCTGCACTAAACAAAAAATCCCGGCGATTGTTTCGATCACCGGGATTTCTACTAGTCATTCAACTTTTTAAACACCCAGATTACAGAGCAGCTACTGTATGACCAGACGCTTTACTGCTTTTGCTCTCTTTAACATGAGTCAGGTACAGAGGCAGACCCACCAGCAGGAAACCACCCGCCAGGTTACCCAGAGCCGTTGGAATCTCGTTCCAGATCAGGTATTCCATGACAGTGAAGTCACCACCCATGATCATAGAGAACGGGAACAGGAACATGTTAACAATTGAGTGCTCAAAGCCCATGAAGAAGAAGAGCATGATCGGCATCCACATCGCAGCCATTTTAGCACCCGCAGACGTAGAGATCATCGCACCAACAACACCCATGGACACCATCCAGTTACACAGCATGCCGCGAATGAAGATAGTAAACCACCCACCAACACCCTGAGCCTGATAGCCAAGTGTACGGGCTTCACCTATCTTGCTTACTTTTTCAGCAAGCACACCACCATCTGTCTGGTAGCCATAAGTCAGAATAAACGAAGCAAAGAACGCAACCATCAGTGCGCCGGACAGGTTACCGAGGAATACCAGACCCCAGTTACGCATCAGACCACTCATGGTACAGCCAGGACGCTTATCAATCAGTGCCAGAGGAACCAGCGTAAATACACCTGTAAGAAGGTCAAACTTACACAGGTAAAGCATGATAAATCCAACGGGGAAAAGCAGCGCACCTATCAATGGGATACCCGTTTTAACGGCTACAGTGATGGCAAAAAAAGCTGCCAACGCCAGAATCGCGCCGGCCATAAAAGCCCGGATATAAGTGTCTTTGGTGGACATAAAGATTTTCTGCTCACCTGAGTCGACCATTTTGGTCGCAAACTCACTCGGTTCTAAGTAAGCCATAGTGTTGCCTCATTTAATTAAGTAAAGTTTCTCATCTGTTTGCCGCTTTCTGCAGGGCAAAAAAAGCGCCCACCCCTCTATCACCTCAAGTAATAAGGAATGGACGCCTTTGTCCGAATTTTTTAAGTTGTATGCGCGCATAACTGCCACGACCAGCAGATTACTGCAGAATCAGTACCAGAATAAAAAAATCAATTTATAAACAATGAGTTACAAAACACATCTCTGATAAAAAATCCAAATACCGCTATGAAATGGTGCGAGTGCACAATATGTGTGCACTGAAATATCGTTTCATCGCTTGATAACACAGCCCTCATCACAGCGCCTCTTATAGCGCCATCGGGCAACTACGCCATACACCAGGTTGAGCACCTTATTCAGTCTGAGTGTATGAATTAAACCCACCAGCATCCGATAGCGGGGCAGATGTTGCCAGATCAGTAAAAAGCTATCCACGCCCTTCACCACATCTCCGGCCGGGTTAACACCGTGCAACTGCCGCATCGCAGCCTCGTATGATATAGCGTACCCGGACAACATCTCCGGTTTGCGCGTCAGATCAATCCAGCAGATTCTCTGTTGTTGATCTATATGCTGATAATGCCTGATCTCCCGGAGGCACAATGAACACCCGCCATCATAAAAAATAATCGGCTGAATCGGTTGCAAGAGCTCTTCCTGGTTCATATCTACAGATCTCATGAAAATATATCTCTGATACGCCGTTTAAACCTGATCGGTTCAGGCGGATGATGCGTAGAACTTTTATGAATACATTTCCTCAATTACATCCAGCCATGAATGCAGTGATCATCGGCGCCAGTGGCGCGATAGGGCTGGCATTCACACAGCGGTTACTTGCAAACCCTCAGATCAACCGGTTGTTTTGCTTTTCACGCTCATCCTGTGGCCAATTAGTTCAGCAACTATCGTCAGGCAGCAAACAGACTTTTGGTGAGATTGACCTAGAATCAGAGGCAAGCATCGACAGAATGGGGCAACAGCTGAAAGGAGTGCCGCTGGATCTGGTGATTATTGCCAGTGGACTGTTACACGATGGCGATCTGCAGCCGAAAAAAAGCCTCCGGAATCTTAAAGCGGTTCAGATGCAGCGCCTGTTGCAGGTCAACACCATAGCGCCAGCATTAATAGCTCAGCAACTGTTACCCAATATGCGCAAGGGTCAGACCAGCATATTTGCAGTGTTATCTGCGCGAGTAGGCAGCATCAGCGATAATCATGCAGGAGGATGGTACAGCTATCGCGTCAGCAAAGCCGCACTGAATATGCTGCTGAAAACGCTCTCTATAGAGACTCAGCGGCGTTTACCCAAAGCGATTATAACCGGGTTACATCCAGGCACCGTAGATTCAGCACTTTCACACCCTTTCCAGCGCAATGTGCCCCGGGGACAATTGTTTACGCCGGAACAGTCCGCCGACTATCTGCTCGGGATTATCGGTGCATTAACCCCGGAGCAATCTGGCAGAGTATTCGCCTGGGATGGCACCGAAGTGCCGCCATAATTGCGCTGAACATTTAAGATAACCCGTTCTATCGTAATCCTGTTACAAATTTTAAACAGCCGATCTGTCAGATCAGAAACTCAGCCCGGGTACGTTCATTCGTTTTGAAAATTCCCCCCAGCGCGGTGGTTTCTGTTTGAGAATTAACATCCATAACGCCTCTGGACTTAACACAATAATGAGTGGCATTAATTGATACCGCAACATTATCGGTTTCCAGTAGTGTTTGCAGTGCGATCAGAACCTGCTTCGTCAACCGTTCCTGCACCTGAGGACGCTGACTGAAAAATCGCACCAGCCTGTTGATTTTGGATAACCCGATTATTTTCTTATTGGGTATATATGCGACTTTGGCGGTTCCATCGATGGTCACAAAATGGTGCTCACAGGAGCTGACCACACAGATATCCCGAACCTTCACCATCTCCTCCACATCCATCTTATTTTCAATCATGGCTATCGTGGGGAAGTTTTCATAATCGAGGCCGGAAAAAATCTCATAAACATACATCTTTGCCACCCGATGAGGTGTTTCGCGCAAACTGTCGTCGGTGAGATCCAGTCCCAGCGTACTGACCATCTCGGTCATCAGCCCTTTGATACGTTCATAGCGCTGCTCTTGTGACAGCGGATTACCGACGGTGGGTGTTTCAAGTCCTTTCTCGATTAATTGATCACGCACCGCTGAGGCTTCAGGAGAGATCATAGGGATACCTGTAGATAGCTGTTAATAGTTACGTTGAATGTTACGTAAAGATGCCCGTTTTAGATTCTCCACCGTCAACGGTTCCTGTTTCAGATACCCGGAAACAAAAAAAGCCCTGCCACCTCTGAAACAGAGATTAGCAGGGCTTAAGCAGCCAGATACCTTACTCGTCTCGTGCTTCTTCCGGCAGCACCAGACTGAGAACAATCGCAACCAGACCTCCTGTTGTAATCGGAGAGCTAAAGACACTCTGAACCATCCTGGGTAGCTGGTCCAGCAGCCCCGGCGTCATGGTGACCCCTAACCCCATGCCAAAGGCAACCGCCATAATCAGCAGCTTACGCCGATCAAGGTTTTCAGATGCGATGATTTTAATCCCGGCAGCCGCAACAGTGCCAAACATCACCAGAGTCGCCCCTCCTAATACCGGTTTTGGAATCTGTTGCAAAACCCCGCCTATCATAGGAAACAGCCCCAGCACTATAAGAATGCCACCGATGTAGAGGCCTATATGCTTGCTGGCAACACCGGTTAACTGAATGACACCATTGTTCTGACTGAACGTGGTATTGGGAAAGGTATTAAATACTGCTGCCAGAAAGGAGTTAAAACCATCTGCGAACACCCCTCCCCGAACCCGGGAGATATATTCCTCACCGGCGATAGGCTGTTTGGAAACCATACAGTTAGCCGTAATGTCACCGGTCGATTCTATCGCGGTAATCATATAGATCAGGGCAATCGGCAGAAAAGCACTCCAGTCAAAAGAGAAGCCATACTTGAAAGGAACAGGGATACTGATTGCGGGCAGACTCCCCAGATTAGCAAAACTGATCTTGCCCATAAGCCCGGCAATGACCATCCCGATCACAAGACCAATAACAATGGATGAAAGGCGCACCCAGCTATTGCCGGAGCGGTTCAGGGCAATAATACTCACCAGCACAATACTACCCAGCATCAGATTAACCGGATCGCCAAAATCTTCCGCTTTAAAGCCGCCCCCCAGATCGGTCATACCAACCTTAATCAGACTTGTGCCAATAATCGTAATCACGATACCGGTGACCAGAGGGGTAATCACCCGTTTCAGTTTATGGATAAACTGACTGAGAAAAATCTCAATAAAGGCTCCCAGCATACAGACCCCAAAGATAAGCGACAGAATCTCATCCGGGCCGCCACCCTGCCCTTTAGCGATAAAGCCTGCCGCCAGTACTGAGCTGAGGAACGCAAAGCTGGTGCCCTGTACACAGATCATTCCAGCGCCCATTCCCAGGGGGCGTTTAGCCTGAATGATGGTGCCCACACCCGACACTATCAGTGCCATGCTGATCAGATAAGGGACATGCTCCCCCAACCCCAATACACCGCCAATAATAAGTGTCGGGGTGATAATACCAATAAAGCTTGCCAGAACATGCTGTAAAGCTGCAAAGCCCGATTCTACGACGCCGGGTACAGAATCCAGCGGATAGATCAGATCGTCAGAGCGCTGCATCGACATAATGCCTCCTTTGAACGACAGGGCTCAATCACCCTGCGTCCATTTAAATATACACTCAGAAGTGCCATTTCAGCAGCACAGAAGCGCAACGCTCATCGGTAGTACTACCGTACTTATTGTTCCAGTAAGCGTACTCAACCCCCACATAGAGCGGCGATTTCAGCCCCAGATTCTTACCGGCATTCCATTTAATCTGAGGCGTGAAGTTCATCTCAGACTCATTGGTATCGCTGCTGGTACTCCAGTCAAGAAATCCGTCGATGAGAAATTCCTGGTTACCGGCTTCGATCGGGTATGCCCAGGTCAGCGTTAACTGCTCATCATTATCAGCAAGATCGTTATACGCTTTATAAACACTGGCATTGAAATATCTAAAGCCGGGCACATCCAGGCTAACGCTCAGACCATACAAATAGTTATCAAAACCATCGCCGGCTTCCCAGGTACCGGTGAGGAAAACATCCTTAACCGGCCCAAAGGAGAGATCACTACCGGTCACATAGCCCAGACTCAGGCGCGGAGAGAACTCGCCATAATAACTGCTGTCCCCGTCCTCAGGCATAGTGCGGTCGATAAACAGAAACGTATCGCCCCAGTTATGTCCGGTAGCATTTTCCAGCGTCACAACGTCCATATTACCGGTCGGTGTGAATTTGTAGTCATCGCCTTTCAGATAACTCAGGCTGGTATTGGTCCAGAGCATCTCTGCAGAAGCAGGGGTCGCGATAAATGCGCTTGCGGTGAGCGCGGCCAGTGCAAGTGTGCGTTTCATAGTGGTCATCATCCCATTACATCGTTGAAAAATTAAAATCGTCCGACAGGACTCATTAGCACTACTTCAGCAAAAAACTGGCCAAGTGGTCAGAAAAACCAAACATAAGATTTAATATCGTTTATAAACAAATAGTTAACAATAACCCTATACATACCATTCACGCTCTCATAGTTTATTTCAGCGCATCATTGTAAGGCGGATACAGAAACCGGTTCACAAAACATGTTTACTTATGGTGCAATAAAATCACACAAAAATTCTAATTATTGTATACATACCGAAGATTCATAGAAAAAAACTACCCGGCTCAGGCCTCTCTTCAGCAACACCCGGACACAAAAAACGACTCTTCTGATGAGATGGGCAAGGCCTTATAAGCACAAATGAAACCCGGAGGCGGAGCAATGTCCGAAGACCGTTACAGCAGTGTCGCTCCCGGGCAGAGATCGAGGCGCGCAAGTCAGACAGCGACACATATTCGCACCATCAACTGGATGGATTTTCACTATCTCAGGTCTGGCCTGAAATCCACTTATAAGGTCGTTTCCCGGTGTCTGAATACGGATAATGGGCTTTACAGCATGGAAGTTAGCTATTATCTGGATACAATATCAACAACTCATACTGGATGAGGCCCACAGTATGTGGTTTATAACAAAGAACAGCGTTCTAGAAGTAAGGAACAGCGCGAATGAGCAAGATCGACCGATATTATTACGGGAATATTTTCAGTCCGGAAACCAACGCGACACTAAGTCGAATCCAGCCTTTACTTACCCCCCATATTCCAGCTTATGTCGATAAGTTCTATGAAGTACTTCTGTCAGAGCCTGCTTCCGCTAAATTTCTTGACAATGAACTCGTGGAAAAGCGTCTCAAGACCTCAATGACTGAATGGCTGAAGGAAACCATCAGCCCCAAAGAGGAGGAATACATATCAGACTCAATTCGATACCATCAGCGCGTTGGTGAGGTTCACGCCAGAGTCGAGATACCGATGTCACTGGTGGATGCGGGGATGACAATACTTAAAGGAGAGATCTTTGAAACAATCATCCGCAATCAGGGCTCGACAGATGAAACAGCTGAGGCTGTAACGACGCTTAACAGACTTCTTGATTCCGCCCTGAGCTTAATAAATGACTCTTATATGCGCGGCAAAGTCGCCAACGAGCGATCCTCTCAGGAGTTTATTACGGTCTCTTCTGCTCAGGAAGTTGCTCTCGAGATTGAACGGATTAAATCCAGCATCTATCAGTGGATTACGAGTACGCTCGTATCCCATAAATTCACGGAAGGGGCGCTTGACGAATCGCTGTTAAAGAAGGACTTTGGTCTGTGGATTAAACATAAGTTCCCGCTGATCACGACCGACGCTATGAGACTCACCTCTGTTCAAACAGCTCTTGAACACTCTGAAGAGGCCCGGGCAAAACTCGCTCTCGCCCAGTCAAGCGCAGAGAAAGAACTGGCTTCCCGATTAACCGATGCGTTACAAGAGTTAATCTGGTTGCTAACGGATGAAGCCAACAGACATCTTGCGAAAGAATCTAAACAAGATGCACTGACCTCTTTACTGGAGCGTCGCTTTCTCAGCCCTATATTGCAGCAAGAAACGTCAATGGCAATTCAGGGCAGTCACGGCTATTCAGTGATCATGATCGACTTAGATCATTTCAAGAGGATCAACGATCTATATGGTCACCAGGCAGGCGATATCGTTCTGAAACTGGTCAGTAAATTAATTAAAGAAAAAATCCGCCTGACTGATTATGCGTTCCGATTTGGCGGCGAAGAAATTTTAGTAGTCGCCCCCGAACTGGAAAATGATGATGCCATTAAGCTGGCTGAGCGTATTCGGGAAGATATAGAACATCTCTTCATTGAATTACCTGATTGTCGTCACGTAAAGGTGACTGCATCGTTGGGAGTTGCGACTTTCTTCGGTCATCCTGATTATCAGCGTTTGTTGAATGATGCCGATACAAAACTCTATGAAGCAAAACGCGCAGGTCGAAATTGCGTTCGTTACTGATAATTATTTTTTAGTGTAACCAGAAAGCGCTAGGTTGGTGACGCGTTGTTAACGTAACAGGAAATAGCGGGTTTCGATTGAGAACGACCGTTTGCATCATGTTATTTCCGCTACCCTCAGCCTTTTAGCAGCCCCGGTTAAATCATCAGGCCACATTGATCGATAAAGTGCCCGAAGGGGAGGCTCGCAGCGACGAATAATCGAACCCGGTGCGTTCCGCCCTGCAGTCTTGCAGATACAAAAAAGCCCTGCATTTGACTGCAAGGCTTTAAAGTAGTGGTGCCCGGAGGCGGAGCAATGGCCGAAGGCCATTACAACATCGCCTGCTCTTCGGCGATGGCCCGAAGGGGAGGAGCGTAGCGACGAATAATCGAACCCGGTTCGCGTTCCGCCCTGCGGACTTTCAAACACAAAAAAGCCCCACTATGAAGCGAGGCTTTAAAGTAGTGGTGCCCGGAGGCGGAGCAATGGCCGAAGGCCATTACAACATCGCCTGCTCTTCGGCGATGGCCCGAAGGGGAGGAGCGTAGCGACGAATAATCGAACCCGGTTCGCGTTCCGCCCTGCGGACTTTCAAACACAAAAAAGCCCCACTATGAAGCGAGGCTTTAAAGTAGTGGTGCCCGGAGGCGGAGCAATGGCCGAAGGCCATTACAACATCGCCTGCTCTTCGGCGATGGCCCGAAGGGGAGGAGCGTAGCGACGAATAATCGAACCCGGTTCGCGTTCCGCCCTGCGGACTTTCAGATACAAAAAAGCCCCACTATGAAGCGAGGCTTTAATGACACCTGAAGTGGTGCCCGGAGGCGGAATCGAACCACCGACACGAGGATTTTCAATCCTCTGCTCTACCGACTGAGCTATCCGGGCAACGGGCGCCTATTAAACACGGCTGCCAGTTAAAAATCAACTGTATTTCAGGACGGTCTGATAAAATATTACGTTACTGAACAATAAGTAACCGATCAGATACCATATTGTGCGCGATACGCCTGAATCGCGTCGATCTGTGCATCCATTCCGCCCTTCTCAGCCAGATATTCCAGCAGATCATTCAGGGATACGATACTGGCAACCGGCATATTGTAATCGCGCTCAACTTCCTGAATCGCCGACAACTCGCCCTTACCGCGTTCCTGACGGTTAAGCGCAATCACGGTACCCGCCGGTGTCGCACCGGCCTTGTCGATAATATCCATCACTTCACGGATCGCAGTGCCGGCGGTGATAACATCATCAATAATCAGTACACGGCCTTCCAGCGGCGCACCAACAAGATTGCCCCCTTCACCATGTGTTTTCGCTTCTTTGCGGTTAAACACATAGGGAACATCCTCTCCAAACTCTGTCGCCAGCGCCACACAGGTGGCAGCGGCAAGAGGGATCCCTTTGTATGCAGGCCCCAGAATCACATCATACTCGATACCGGACTGCTGAATGGCGGCGGCATAACACTTCCCCAGACGCGCCAGCGCAGCACCGCTGTTAAACAGACCCGCATTGAAGAAGTATGGGCTGGTACGGCCCGATTTCAGGGTGAACTCGCCGAATCGCAGCACCTCTTTATCAATAGCGAACTCGATAAACTCTCTCTGATAATCCTGCATCCGGGCTCTCCGCAAAAGCTGTGTAAAAAGTTGCGCGTATGATACAGGGTTTCTTCCTGCGCCTCCATTGTGAACAATGCTTAAGCTCTGAATTGTTCACAAAGCTATTAATAGTCGCCGCTTTAGATTCAATTTTCCTTAAACACCCAGTACAATGCGCCTTTCGCCTCAAATTGTGTTTCTCACAGGTTTATACGTTATGCGCGTCATTACATTCAATACACAGGGTATTGAACAGGCAACAGACAACGGGTTCTTCCAGTGGATGGTTAAGCAGGATGCCGATGTGGTATGTCTGCAGGATCTGCGTGCCAAAGATTATCAGCTGGACGATAAACGCTATCATCCGGATGGATATGAAGCTTATTTCTTCGATGCCTTCGAAGATGGCTATAGTGGCGTAGCGATCTATACCCGGGTAATGCCTAAAGCGATTATGACAGGCCTTGGGTTTGAACAGTGTGACTTCAATGGTCGCTTTATTCAGGCTGACTTCGATAACGTCAGCGTTGCCTCTTTCAGCGTCCCTTCCGGGCTGAAAAGTGAAGAAGCACAGAAGGCCAAAGATGAATACCTGCATCTGCTGAAAGGCCACTTTACCAAGACACTGCGTAAACGGCGTGAATTTATCTTCTGTGGTCCGTTGCTGATCGCCCACAAACCGCAGGACCTGAGTAACTGGTATGTCAATCAGAAGGTTTCAGGATTTCTGCCTCAGGAGCGGGAGTGGACGGAAGAGCTGTTTGGCGACATGGGTTATGTCGACGCTTTCCGTCAGGTTAACCATATTGACCAGCAATACACCTGGTGGCCGGACTACAATAAAGCGCGCGACCTGAACGAAGGTGCCCGTCTGGATTATCAGATCACCACAGCCAACCTGCGTAAAACGATTAAATCAGCGTCAATCTACCGGGGTGAGGTATTTTCTGCCCATGCGCCGCTGATTATTGATTATGATCTCTGAGCCCTGAGATCTGAGATCTGAGATCTGCATCAGCTAATAAAAAAGGGAGCCTCAGCTCCCTTTTTTATGGCGCTAATAATCAGGCCAACACTTTTTCCTGCAATTTACACAGCTCAGCAACGCCCTTCTTTGCCAGCTCCAGCATCGCATTCAGCTCTTCATGGGAGTAAGGTTCGCCTTCTGCAGTCCCCTGCACCTCTACAAAACCACCCCGGTCTGTCATGATGACATTCATATCGGTCTCTGCCGAAGAGTCTTCAGCATAATCCAGGTCCAGCACAGCCTCGCCTTTATAGACGCCGACAGAGATAGCCGCCAGACCGTACTTAATCGGGTCGCCTTTCATCGCTCCGTGCTTGTCTTTTTTCAGAAAACTGACAGCATCCCGCAACGCCACATACGCACCGGTAATAGATGCAGTACGGGTACCGCCATCGGCCTGAATAACATCACAGTCGATAGTAATAGTATTCTCACCCAGTTTTGTCAGATCCATACAGGCCCGCAGTGAACGGCCAATCAGTCGCTGAATCTCAACCGTACGACCACCCTGCTGCCCTCTGGCCGCTTCGCGACCATTACGGCTACCGGTAGCCCGCGGTAACATACCGTACTCTGCGGTTACCCAGCCGGAACCTGAACCCCGCAAAAAGCGCGGCACGCCCCGCTCAACCGACGCTGTACAGATCACTTTAGTATCGCCAAACTCCACCAGCACAGAGCCTTCGGCATGCTTGGTAAAATTACGGGTGATACGCACCTCGCGCATCTGGTCCGCCCTGCGATTACTCGGCCGGAAGGTTGTGACGCCAAGGTTTTGTAACTGATCTGAAATTGTTGAGCTCATGTACTTAGGAATCCTGTTCGGAACCCCGACCGGACGCATAGAGGAAGCGGCCGAGGACTGTTAGAATAAAGCGCAAATCCGCCGACACCGGTTCAGCGTCGACGACGAAAACAGCATTCTAAACGAGAACAGACGATATGACACGTAGCATGACCGCTTTTGCCCGTCAGGAAGTGCAACACGAGTGGGGCAGCCTGATCTGGGAAGTCCGTTCAGTCAATCACCGCTATCTGGAGCCTCACCTGCGCCTGCCAGAGAGCCTGCGTGATCTGGAAGGTCCGCTGCGGGAAGCACTGCGCAACAAACTAAGCCGCGGCAAAGTTGAGTGTACCCTGCGATTTGTACCTGAAGCCCAGTCCCAGACGCTGACCGTCAACCAGGCCTTTGCTCAGGAACTGCTGGAAGCAGCGCAACAGCTGGAAAACCTGTTACCGGTTTCAAAACCGATCGACACCATGGATCTGCTGCGCTGGCCCGGTGTACTCCAGGATACCCGCCTGGATATGGATGCCGTCAAAAAAGCCGCCCTGACCCTGTTTCACAAAGCGCTGGATGAACTGATCGAAAGCCGGGGCCGCGAAGGCGTCGAACTGGCTGCCCTGATCGATCAGCGACTCAACACCATCAGTGAAATCGTCACCGATGTTCGCAGCAAACTGCCCGCTATCCTGCAGGCGCAGCGCGATAACCTGAAAGCCCGACTGGAAGAGCTTAAAGCTGAACTGGATGAAAGCCGTCTCGAACAGGAGATGGTCATCCTCGCTCAGAAAGCCGATGTCGACGAAGAGATGGATCGCCTCAACACCCATGTTCAGGAAGTGAAACGGGTACTCAAATCCAAAGGCCCGATAGGTCGCCGGCTGGATTTTCTGATGCAGGAACTCAATCGCGAAGCCAACACCCTGTCATCCAAATCGATCGTCTCAGACACCACCCAGAGCGCAGTGGAACTTAAGGTGCTGATCGAGCAGATGAGAGAGCAGATCCAGAATATAGAATAATATTCTGTCTGGCCGACCACTTAAACATGGCGCTCAGTCATACTGAATCTTCAGCAGTTGCAGGCATAATCACATGCGAATAAGGGAACGCTCTGATGTGGTTTGCAGATCATGCCAGACAGGCACTCCTGTAGTGGGCTTTATGATATTTCAGCTGTTATGACGTCATCTCGTGAGTTTTATCGCAATGGACCGGCCGTCCGGCAAGGTCAACCCGTTAGCTTTGTCGAAGTCAGGAAACGGTTTGATTTCAGATCCATCGGCATCGGGCGCTGGGTGTCGCAGCCTGAACAGGTTCGGGCCGCGGGACTATTTTATGATGCGCTCGTTGATCTCATGACCATATTGAACTGCCCGGAGCCTTTGATTTCATTGCGCGGCACGTTGTCTTTGCAATATGGAATAGGTGGGCGTCCCGGTGTCGCGGCGCATTATCAACCGTCAATGAGATGTTTCTCGTTGGCTAAAAATGCAGGACCCGGAAGTATTGCACATGAGTGGTTTCATGCACTTGATCACTACCTCGGAGGTACTGCATTTGATGATGCCCCAGCAGGAATGTTTGCGTCAAAAGCATGGTTGTCAGACGCGACGCCTGTGGTTCATCCATTGAATGATGATCTGTACGCTTGCTTCAGAAGTATTATGTTAGATGCTGATGGTGAATCCCCTAGTCAGCTGTTCGAGATATCAGCACAGATAGACAGGGCGATGAATCAGGTGTATTACAGTCAGACTGAAGAGCTATGTGCCCGGGCATTTGAAGCATTTATTCAGGATGCGGTTATTACCAATAATTTTTTGGTTTCAGGGACAAAAGCGTCAGCCGAAGCAGAGCAAGGCCTGTATCCAAAAGGAGAACAGCGAGAACGTATTAATCAGGCGTTCCGGCATTACTTTAATCGCCTGGGGGCAGCATTAAACAGTGAAATTTACAGGAATGCGCGGTAAGGAAAAGAGAAACAGTAAGGACAATGCATCCCATGTTTTCGTTATAAAACAGACCGTCAGTCGAGCCTTTCAGCATGGCTATAGTGACCGATATGACTAAAAACACTCCCATCCAGATAGTCACAAGTGTCGCAACAGGCATTATTATCATGATATACTCAAATACACTATGTCATTAGATTTCTAATATCTATAAAATTCTGGTCTAACTAGGACAGGAAAAGTTAAACTCTGACGATAGGCTAGAGACGTATGCGGCCAATAAACAATGTCGGTGGCGGGACATAAAAATGTTAAAGTTTAATACCGATAACATGTGGTATTTGCCCCGCACGTTTCGCTGCAAGCACTATGAAGCTAACTACTTTGTCTCTGTAAAGGTTTGAAGGGCTCATGAACAAAAGATCCGGAACCCGATTTAATATTTGTCCGAATATGGGCAGGGTAGATCGCATTAGTCGGTTTTTTTTAGGATTGAGCCTGATACTCATCAGCCCTCTAGGACTGGACCTTCTGGAAGGAGGCTTTGTCGGCTGGTTCAGCATGATTTTCGGGCTGGCCAATGTGATTTCGTCCATACTCAGTTGGTGCTTCATGTATACCTTAGTGGGCCTGAGTAGTCTGAAGCAAGCCAATAGCGATGATGAGGATGAGTCGGAGACGATTGATTTTCATACATTGCGCAGAAAAACGATTCTCGGATTCGGCCTTGTATCGATAATCGTCAGCATTCTCTTCATCAGCGAAAGTTACCGATCTGCGAAGGATACAGCTAACCGCATGGAACTTGATGCGCTTCATGACGTCATGGACCTGGTCTCTGGTGAGCTGATTGGTGAACTCCCTAGTGGCAATAACGATACACAGTTCATCTCTAAAATCTTCAGCGAGGAGATGCTCTTAAAAACGCTCTATCACTTCCAGGACTCGATGCTTATATTTGTGCTCGATAAACAGGGATATGTGAGCGCTGGAAAGAATCTGGATGAGCGGTCTGTCTCATTACTCACGGATAGATTCACAAGTAAAATCTCTCCTCGACTGAGCCTTATGTTCAACCCCGATTCCTCAGGGCACACGGAACTCGGCCTGAACCATATTGAGGAGGCGTTTAGTGAAATTGATGGACGCCAGTTTGCATGGAGCTATCATCCATTGGAGGGTGAAAACAAAAATGCTACGTGGGTGATTCTCGCAAAAGAAAGTATCAGTGCGTCAAAAGTCTTCAGATCACTCTTATCCCGTCTGTCAATCTCGTCCGTTTTGGTTGTCTGGATCTCCGTCTGGGGGGCCGTTGCCGTTGCTTTTTTCATCTGGAAAAATGTTGAAGCGTCAAACCAAAGAGCGCTTAAGGCTGCGAATACTGACCCGGAAACCGGGCTGGCTAATCAGCGTGCGTTGAAGGAATATATTGAGACTATCCGTCGCCTTCACCCCGATACAGATTATTTGGTTTCTTCAATTAAATTCAGGAACCTGGAAGATATTGTCGCGACCAGTGGTTCGAGTATTTCGGCCGAGGTACAAAAAAATCTGGCGGCGAAGTTAACCGCAAACGTTAAACCTGAATGCAAAATTGCGCGATTGAATAACGGAAATTTTCTGATGTTCGCCGCAGAATCCGAAACCGAATGCTTTAAACGATTCCGTACAATCACTAATGATACACAGCGTTTCGAGAGCTATCAGTTATCGTTAGAACCAACCGAGGTCCTGATTAAGTATCCAACGGATGTGGATAACTTTGATGATCTTATCTCTTCTATTTCAGCCCTGATGGTGAGCGCGCTCCAGCTTCGCAAGCCCGTCCTTAAGTATGAGCAATCATTAATCCAGTCAAGACAACGAGCGGTGCAGTATGCTTCAGAGATTAATGCTGCGATTCAGGAGCACCAGTTTGAGCTCTACTGGCAACCAAAGTTCAACCCCAAGAGCAATACCGTTATTGGGGCCGAGGCTTTAATTCGCTGGAACCATCCAACGGATGGGTTGCTCACGCCGTACCACTTTCTGGATATCGTTGAAAAGAGTAACGCCAGAGCGCTTTTTGCCTGCTTCGTAATCGATAGTGCCGCAAGCCGTTTATTAGAGTTAAAAGAAAGAGGTATTAATCTCCCTCTGTCTTTTAACCTCAATGGTTATGATGTGTTAGAACCGGCGGTAAAAAATAAACTGAAACTGGTCGCGAATCAGCTGGGTAAAAATATAAGCTTACTAGAAATTGAACTGACTGAAGCTGAGACGTCATTGCACGTCGATAACATTGCAGCATCGCTGCATCAGATTTCGGACATGGGATACCGTATTGCACTTGATGACTTCGGAACGGGCATGAGTTCGCTTTCCTACTCGCACCGATTACCAATAAATACGATTAAAATAGATAAATCCTTCATGGATCAGCTTACTCCAGACCCGCTGACATGGCTGCCCATAGAAAACATACTACGCTTAGCCAAGTCGTACGACTACGACGTTGTTGTTGAAGGAGTAGAGACAGAATCACAGTCTCATATTTTACAAGAGCTGGGATGCAGTGTGTGCCAGGGGTATTACTTCGCGAAGCCGATGTCTTTTGATTCTTTCTCGAAAATGCTTCCAGCTACTTCACGTTTAAATTCGGCACTGTAATGTGATCTGGATCGGTTGATCATTAGCACCTGTATTTGTTGAGGGTGATGATATTACCCGAATCTGATCGCCAGGATCAGTGTGCCACGACATCCCTGATGATAAACGAAACTCAGGAACGTCATTATTTAATGCAAACCATTCATACCTGGCGCCATCCCACTCTCAGGATTTTGTGACTAATTTGCCCTATTTTGGTACAGCCTGACCATTAATAAGAATATTGCGGGGCAATCCTGCGTTTTATTCTGACACATATTCTTAACGACCCTAATTAATTCAGCATGTTACCAAACACAGGCTTAATTATTGCACTGTTGATCTGACAATACTTTTGTAGGGCAATGACGCCTCCATTAGCGACTACAGGTCGCTTCTGGAGGCTTTTTACTTTTTGGGAGGGAAGTCCAATGCGATGGTTCACTTACCCGGTATTTCTTTTGCTGTATCACATCGGCATCAAAGGGATGAACGCTTTACTCATCTTCGTGGTTGTTTCTGGTTTGGGTTTACAACTGTTACTTTCTGCCGGGTTCAGCTGGACACTCGTGTTAAGCGGCTACCTTAGCGCCTCGACATTATGGTTACTGCAAAGCGAGATTCGTCGCCTGAGCGACAGCAGTGAACAAGACTCTGCATCTGCAACGGACGAACCTTCCGGCAACAGCAGAGAACTACTGATACAACCGCTCGTGAGTCAGTTTCACCAACGGCTCAGCTCGTCGATACGTCAACAGCAACTGTTGCAGCAACGCCTGGATGAAATATCCCATTCATCTCAAGAGCTTGATCAGAGCGCAGAGAGCGTCACCCGAAGCGCAGAGCAACAAAGTGATGCTGCCGGCACCGCAGCAGCAGCGGTTGAAGAGCTTAATGTCAGCATCCATGAAGTGACCCGACTGGCAAACGATTCACGCCATACCAGCCTTGATGCAAGCAAACAGCTCGAAACAAGTATTCTGCAGTTACACGAACTGGTCTCAAATATTGCTGACATCGCAGATCAGGCGGTTGCCACCAACACGCTTATGCGCGAACTAAGCTCAAACTCAGAAAAGATCAGTAAAATGTCGGGTGTCATCCAGGGTATTGCTGATCAGACAAACCTGTTATCGCTGAATGCGGCAATTGAAGCCGCCCGCGCAGGAGCCAGCGGCAAAGGGTTCGCGGTGGTTGCCGATGAAGTCAGAAATCTGGCTCGCCACAGCCAGGAGTCAGCCGCCGAAATTTCCCGGAATATTGAATCGGTGCAACAGCATATTGCCTCAACCACCGAAAAAATGTCTCGCCTGTCCGACAGCGCCAGTCAGAGCCTGAAAAGCTCAGATCAGGTTCGCTTTCAACTGGATGCGGTCTGCGGCCGCACCCAGGCGTTAACAGAACAGGTCATCCAGGTTGCCGTCAGTACCGAACAGCAGAGTCTGGCGGTTGCCGAAATTGCAGCCTTAGCAGACCGGGTATCTCAGGGCAATGCCGCGAATCTGCATTCTGCTGCTCAGGCACGCACGATTGCACACCACCTTTCCCAGCTAACGGGGTAATCAGTATGAATAATCTATTCCATTCAGAGTGGCTTCCACTCACTGTCTGCATCCTGTCGATCGGTACACTGCTGTTCTTTTTTGTTTTATACCGACGCATGCACCGGCAGCAGCAACAGCAGTTAAGGTCTGCCATTGAGCAACTCCGGTTACTGCGTGTTCTGCTGGCAGACTTTCAGAAACACCGGGGCCTCAGTACAGGCATACTATCGGGCGATAGCAGTTTGCAAAACGATCTGAGCATCACAAGAAATCAGCTGGATAAGAGTATCAGCCAGGCTCTGCAACTTGAGACCCGCCACCAGCCACAATGGCACATATTGATTAAACAGTGGCAGCAGATTCGTCAGGGTTCAGAATCAAACCCGGCGGCTAATCTCCTCAGCCATCACGAACTGATACGCAATACCACCTTTCTGATAGAAGACATCGCCAGCGAACTTGACCTCAGTTCAAACTCTGCGCAGCTGGGCAACCTGAGCTGCATCTGGCGGGAGGTCGTACAAACGGCAGAATGGACCGGTCAGGCGCGGGCACTTGGAACCGGTATCGCAGCCGGAAAAGCCAGCAGTGCGGCACAACGGGTGAGACTGCGATTTCTCCATGCAAAAATAAAACAACTATCGACCCATGCTTTTGTCACCCTGGCGCAAAGCGAAACCGGTCTTCTGAATCTTCAACAACCCCAACACACAATCAATGAATTTCTTCTATGTCTTGAAGAGGAGCTGCTGAACTGCGAATATCCGAAGATCGAAGCCAAACTGTTTTTCGATCAGGCGACACTGGCAATCAATGATCTGTTAGGAATGTTAGATGCCGCCCTGACAGATCTGCAGCACGTTACCAAAGAGTACTGAAATGCTCCACAGTGTCATTAGCCGCACTCAGAATGACGCGGACCACAGCAGTTTAATAAAACGCCCGGCTCATACCTGCCGGTATCTGGAGTATTCGCTTTCCAGCCATTTCCAGCCTGTATACAGTGTCGCACTTCGGCGGCCCATCGGCTATGAGGGACTGATCAGAGGTCATTCACAGAAACGCGCCCCCATCTCCCCTGCTGACCTGTTGTCGCTGCCCCGGACCGGCCACCAGATGCTGGCTCTTGACCGGCTCTGCCGAACACTCCATGTGCAAAACTTCGCACCTCAGAGCGTCAATAATGAATGGCTGTTCGTAAACCTCAATGCTCAGTCACTGATCAGTGAGTCTCCGCAAACCGGCTTTACCCAGCAGCTTTTAGACGCTTCCGGCTTATCAGCGCACCGCCTGGTTATTGAGATTCTTGAAAACGAAGTCAACGACGCAGGCCGTCTCAAAAGTTACATCGATTATTTCCACCAGCTTGGCTGCCTGGTCGCTATTGACGACTTTGGTTCCGGCCACTCCAACTTTGACCGTATCTGGCAGCTGGAACCCGATATTGTCAAACTCGATCGCAACCTGATCCGCGAAGCAGCGCAGAGTAAACGTGCAGAAAGTGTGCTGTCAGGGATGATTTCTTTGCTTCATCAAACCGGCAGTCTAGTGGTTGTCGAAGGCGTCGAAACAGAACCGGAAGCCACAACCGCGATTGCGGCAAACGCTGATATGATACAGGGCTACTATTTTGCTCACCCGGCCCCCTCACTGTTAACGGAAAACATCGCCAGCGACACAATCGATCAGTTATTGCTCAGCCAGAAAAATCTGAGGACTCAGCGATCACAAGGTCAGGCAGACAAAATTAACCATCTCAAGACTCTTTTCCAACGCACCCTGGCGGATTTCATTTCCCATGAAAGCCTGCCGAAAAGCAGTGTTCATATTTTCTCCGATCCCCGTGCTGTTCGCTGTTTTCTGCTGGATGAGAATGGCCACCAGACAAAAAGCACACTCAATGCGTTTCACCACAGACAACAGGTTGAACTGCGCTTCGCACCGCTATTATGTGGTGACAAAGGTAACTGGTCACACCGCCCTTATCACTATCTGGCTATTGAACAGCCCGGCATGACTATCGTCAGCGAGCCCTATCTGTCAGTAGCAGACTCCCGAATGTGTATCACGCTGTCCCAGGCCATATACGCGGGTAACAGCGTTAAGGTCTATTGCTGTGATCTTGACTGGCAACAAGAACCCTGACCCGGCCAGGAGAATCTCACCTTAATCCTGAGATTAAGGTTTTGTGCCGATCGTGTTTGCGAGTTTCAAAGCGCCTGATAACCCCTAAAATTACCTTATGGCCTGCATATTGCTAATCCTATAGACCAAAGTGTTTTCAACCATTTCAGACAATTTTTAGTGCTATGTTGCACGGTTATATGGCATGGTTGAATTAGCCGCTCAAGGGCGCACAAGAAAAGTGCAACAAGGTTCCTGGAACCGAGGGTATCTACATGAGTATCGATTGGACAGAGTATTCCACCGGCAACTTTTATGATGAACTGATAGCAGATGACTGCACGCCGAGAGAGCCGGCAACCCGGCTGGTCAACTACCTTGCCTCTCTGAGTACAGCGGAGATAAATAAACGTAAAGAGATGGCTGAATCCACCATTCAGGAGATGGGCGTCAGCTTTACGGTTTACACCGATGAGGGCAATATTGACCGTGCCTGGCCTTTTGACATCATTCCACGCACCATTTCGGCCTCACACTGGGAGAAAACAGCCAGAGGCCTGAAACAGCGACTTAAAGCGCTGAATATGTTTATCAACGACCTGTATCACGATCAGGAGATCATCAGAGACGGCATTATTCCCGCGGAAATTGTCCTGAAGTCCAAGAATTTTCGCCCGGAGTGTGTCGGCGTCACCCCCCCTTATGGTGTCTGGGCGAATATCTGCGGTACCGATCTGGTGCGCGATCTGGATGGCCAGTTCTATGTTCTGGAAGATAATCTTCGGGTACCTTCCGGCGTTTCTTACATGATTGAAAACCGGGAAATCACCAAACGAGTGCTGCCGGAACTCTTCTCCAACGACTCAATTCTGCCGGTAAATAACTACCCTGCTCATCTGTTTGATATGCTGGCCTCACTCTCCCCGCGGGATATATCTCAACCGGAAATAGTCGTCCTGACCCCGGGGATATTCAATTCGGCCTACTTTGAGCATGCATTTCTCGCCCAGCAGATGGGGGCTGAGCTGGTCGAAGGCAGTGACCTTGTGGTTGAAGATGACGACTGCGTTTATATGAAAACCATCAGCGGACTGGAGCGGGTCGATGTTATCTACCGTCGCATCGACGATGAGTTCCTCGATCCGGAAACCTTCCGCGAAGACTCAATGCTGGGCGTGCCCGGCCTGATGCGCGCCTGGAAGGCCGGTAATGTTGCCCTGGCTAACGCCCCTGGAGCCGGTGTCGCTGATGATAAAGTGGTATACGCCTATGTCCCGGATATCATTCGCTATTACCTCAAAGAGGAGCCCTTGCTGCCGAACGTAGAAACCTTCCTTTGCTCTGATCCGGAGCAACGTGAATATGTGCTGCAGAACCTTGATAAACTGGTGGTTAAACCCGCAAACGAGTCCGGTGGTTATGGCATGCTGGTTGGCCCCCACTCGACCAAAAAAGAGCAGGAGCAGTTTGCCGAGCTGATCAGCAAACATCCGCGTAACTATATCGCCCAGCCAACACTTAGCCTGTCAACCGCTCCGACCCTGTGCGGCTCTACACCGGAGCCCCGTCACCTGGATCTGCGGCCCTTTATTCTTCAGGGTAAAAACCTCTTCGTCACAACCGGTGGCCTGACCCGGGTAGCGATGAAGAAAGGTTCTCTGGTGGTTAACTCATCTCAGGGTGGTGGTAGTAAGGACACCTGGATTGTCGAGGAGAAACGCTAATGCTGTCTAAAGTTGCTGAACGGATGTACTGGTTCTCCCGCTATATTGAGCGTGCCGAAAATACCGCCCGCATGGTCGGTGTGTATGACAATCTATTATTTGACCTGCCCCGCTCAATCAATATCAGCTGGTTCAATCTGGTGGTCATCAACTCATCCGAAGATGTGTTTAACGCCCGCTATACCGTCCGCGATGAAAAAAATGTTGTCAAGTTACTGCTGGCTGACAGCACCAATCCAAACTCGATGACGTCCAGCCTGCTGATGGCACGGGAAAACGTTCGAACCAGCCGTGATGTATTGCCTTTACCCCTGTGGGAACTGATCAATGAACTGTGTATGTATGTTTCAGAGCATATCCGGGACGGTATTAACCGCACCAACCGCCACGGTTTTCTGGATAATGTGATCAAGGGCTGTCAGCAGATCAACGGACTTCTGGCGGATAACATGAGTAAGGATGCCGCCTGGCAGTTTATCCGCCTGGGCCGTAACCTGGAGCGGGCCGATATGGCCAGCCGGATACTGGATGCCGGTATTACCGCTCAACTGAGCAGCACCGATATTGAGCAGGATCTTGACCCCTCGCAGATCATCTGGGGCAATGTATTACGCTCGTGCGATGGCGCGATGAATTATCGTCGCACGATGCGGGTTACGGTTGAAGGCAGCCGGGTATGTCAATTCCTGTTGCACGATAAACACTTCCCCCGCTCAATCAGTTTCTGTGCTGAGCAGATAGAAGCCGCTATCAGCCTTCTGCCCACCTGTGAGATAGAGGAACTGGCTAAGCTCAAAGCATTACTGGCAGAGGATCCGGGGAACCTTGATGAAACCTTCAGCGACTACCTGAATGACCTGCAGCTAAGCTTTGCAAACCTGCATATGCAGTTTGGCCAGTGCTGGTTTGCGCTGGTCTGATACGTTATGTCTCTGTAACACTGATAGCTTCAGGGGTTAAAGCGATTCTATGAAAAGCCCTCTGCCACCTGAACATCAGGCCCCTCGGCATTACGTCAGTGATACCGGCCATGATGAGGCGCTTTCGGGCACTGGAGAGGTGCGTCCTCACTGGCGTTATCTTCTCGACAGTCTCGGCCAGCTGGGTACAGATGAGATGGGCCAGCGTCAGATGAAAGCCCAGCGGATTCTGCGGGATGATGGCGCGGTCTATAGCTCAGCAGATCAGCCTGATCAGAGTAAAATATGGGAACTGGATCCGGTTCCCCTGATGCTGCAAAGCGATGAATGGAGTCAGATCGAAACCGGTCTGATCGAAAGAGCTGAACTGCTCAACCTTATTCAACAGGATCTTTACGGTGAACGACAGCTGATCCGGCATGGCATTCTGCCACCGGAGATGCTGTTTGCTCACACAGGCTTTATTCGTGCCAGTCATAATGTCCGCTTACCGGGTGACCAACAGCTGATATTTCACTCTGCGGATCTGATCAGAACAGCCGATCAGAGAATCTGTATCCTTACTGACAGAACACAAGCGCCCCGGGGAATCGGTTATTCTCTGGAAAACCGCACGGTGATATCACGGGTATTTCCCAGTCTTTTCCGGGACAGCCAGGTCCACCGGCTGGCCGTTTTTTATCAATCCCTGCGCCAGAAACTCCATGCCCTGGCCCCTGCACCTGCGGATAAAAGCAACCCCGCTATTGTGGTGCTGACACCCGGCACGTACAGCCCGTCATACTTTGAACATACTTTTTTGGCCAACTATCTGGGTTATCCACTGGTACAGGGCAAAGACCTCACCGTGCGCGGAGGCCGGGTGTGGATGAAGTCTGTCGGCGGACTGCATCCGGTGGACGTCATTTTCCGCTTTGTTGATGATCCGTTCTGTGATCCTGTCGAGCTTAGGGGCGACTCTCAGCTTGGGGTTGCCGGACTGCTTGAAGCGGCACGCAATGGAAGCGTCAGCATTGTTAACCCGATTGGTACCGGCCTGCTTGAAAATCCGGCGCTGATGAAATATCTGCCGGCTATCAGCGAATTTTTCCTCGGACGGCCACTTCAGTTAGCCTCCGTAAACAGTTATTGGGGCGGTGATACAGCAGACCTCAAATATATACTTAATAATTTTTCTCAGCTGGTCTTGAAAGGAGTTAACCCCCTTAAAGGCGGCAGTATACTGCTCCGTGAACTCTCAGCGGCGCACCAGCAGCAGTGGAAAGATGAGATCTTACGTCACCCTAAACGCTATGTAGCACAAGATTATCTGCAACCCTCTTCATGTCCAACCCTTATCGGGGGAGCCCTGCAGCCCCGCCGAATTCTGATGCGCAGCTTCGCTGTTGCCTCAGGGCAGTCATATAAAATTTTACCCGGCGGCCTCGCACGCATTGCCCCCAGCCAGAACGATTTCAGGGTATCTCAGGTGCAGGGATCACTGACAAAGGACACCTGGGTGCTGGCGTCCGAACCCGAAAAACAACTGACCCTGAAAATGCCATCCAGTCGTTCAGTCCTGCCCTTTTCCGGCCAGATCAACCTGCCCAGCCGGGTGGTCGAAAACCTCTTCTGGCTGGGACGCTATGCCGAGCGGGCCGAAGCGTCTGCCAGACTGTTGCGGGCGACACTGTTGCAACTTAACAGCAACCTTCAGCTACCGGCCGAGTCCCGGGAACTTCTGCTCAAAGCAATTACCCGTGTAACCGGCACTTTGCCAGGCTTTGTTGAACCTCAGGGAGATACCTCTCTTACACAACCCGATAATGAACTATTGTCGGTGATTCTTGATAAAAACAGATATGGCAGCCTGCGGCACACCCTGCTGGCGATGCTTAACTGTGCTGAAGAGGTTAAGGAGCAGCTTTCTACCGATGTTCAGCGCATCATTAACGCTATCAGAGATGAACTGAGCCGACTCGAACTGACTCTTTCCCGGGGACTGGGTTCTGTCCCGGAAGAGGCGTTCGACTCCATTGTTACCAACCTGCTGGCACTCTCCGGCCAGGCCCATGAAAGTATGTTCCGCGGCACAGGCTGGAGTTTTCTGGAGATCGGCCGCAGACTCGAAAAAGCCACCCTCAGTGCCGAATTGATGCGGGCAATGCTGGTTGACTGTGTAGGGGAAAGAACTCAGGAGCTGGCGCTTGAAACCACACTGTTAAGTATGGAAGCGCTCATTTCATACCGACGGCGATACCTGGCTGAACTCAATCTGGCCGACGGTTTACATCTTATGATGCTGGATAAGAACAATCCCCGCTCTCTACTCTTCCTGCTGGAACAGATCAGCAATCAAATGAAAGAACTTAACCAGTCAACCGATGGCCCGGGTCTCAGTGCCGAAGAGAAACAGTTGCTTGCAGCCCGCACGGCACTGCAACTCTCAGATATTGATGAACTGATAAAGTCGGATGACGAAGGTCTGACCCGAACGTGCCTTGATCACCTCCTGTCGCACCTCAAAGCTCAGCTATATGAGGCGGCAAAACTTCTCAGCAACCGCTATTTTGATCACTCTGGCGGTCCAAAACAGATCCTTCTGAACGGATGGGAAGAGCACAGAAAGGATCCTGATCAGACGCCCTGATAACAATCATAGCTATCTGTAACGCTCCCGGATTCTCATCTTGAGCGTCACGCTGACTCAGGCGTTACCTTCAGCCAACCGATATCAGTCCTGACAAGAATTACTGACTGGTAAGGGTTACTGACTGGCAAAATAAAAGATTATTAGTTTTATTCATCTTGCAAAATAACCTATCGACTTATACTGCTATGTAATGATTTTCCATCCGGAGATAATTATGCGCTATCTGCTGTTTATCAGTGCACTTTTAACCCTTTCCCTGAACCTTCACGCTGCGCCGTTTGTTATCGGGCAAGTGGTCGTAAAAGGAGATCCCTGGGAGTTTCAGGAATACAGTAAAGTGAAGCATCACCGGGAATCCGGATTGACAGTGCTCGACGTTGGCCCCGGCAATGAGCGTGGCGCAATAATGAGACTAAGAAGCCGTGGACACTGGGCGGCCTTGAATCTTATCGCCACTAAAACGGCAACAGCCAATGACCCCTTCCGTATTTATCAGTGGCACTTTGACCGCATACAGGCAGACGCGGCCTGGGATCTGGCGACCGGTGATGGCGTTCAGGTTGCGGTACTGGATACCGGGCTGGCGAGTGGAGGGCCTGACGGTATAAAAGTTTGTTCTGAAGGGAAGGATATCGTTAACGACGATCTCAGTCCTGTTGACGGCGATGGTCATGGCACCCATGTCAGCGGCACTATTGCGCAGGCCACCAACAATGGCATTGGTGTTTCCGGCCTGGCCTATAATGCCTGCATTCTTCCCGTCAAAGTGCTCGATGACAATGGTTCAGGTAGTTTTGCGGATATAGCGGAGGGGATCTATCACGCCGTAAATCACGGCGCTGATGTGATCAATATGAGCCTGGGTATCAGTGCGCGCTATGGCATTACGAACGACCCGGTAATGGACCCTGCTCTGCAATACGCCGCAGAAGAGGGTGTCGTAGTCGTCGCTGCAGCCGGTAACGACGGTCATCGTAAAAATGTTTCCTATCCGGCTATCTATCCAACGGTCATCGCCGTGGGTGCTACCGATGCCAGAGATCAGGTTGCTCGCTACTCAAACCGGGGGGCTGGCCTCGACGTGGTTGCCCCGGGTGGTGATACCAGTCGTGATGATGATGGCGACCCACAAAATTACCCGGATGGGGTCTTACAGGAAACCGATATCGGCAGTGGCTGGAACTACTATTTCTTCCAGGGAACGTCGATGGCATCACCCCATGTCTCAGCAACAGCCGCACTGTTGCTTTCACATGGCGCCGCACCCGGCAATATTCGCAGTCTGTTGCAGGACAACACCAAAGATATATATGAGAACGGCTACGACAGCACCTCCGGATGGGGATTAATTCAGGCGTATGATTCGCTCGTTGCGGTCAACTCTGTGACTGTAAACCAGCCACCGATAGCGGCCTTTGCAGACAACTGCGATGGTCTGACCTGTTCATTCGATGCCAGTGCCTCCTCCGATGACGGCACCATCGTAAGCTATCTGTGGAGCTTCGGTGACGGCTCCAGCGACACGGGAAAGATCATCAGCAATAGCTACGCAACCGATGGTTCTTATGAGGTGATACTGACAGTCGAAGACAATGACGGCTTATCATCAGCCACTAAAAAAATCCTTAGTGTTTCCGCAACTCAGACCTGTACTGATAATGATGCCGATGGCTTCTGTGCCGGGGTAGAGCTAGGGGTAAACGACTGTAACGACAACGATAACCAGGTTTATCCCGGACACAACGACTCTAAAGGCCGCTGGGGACGGGATGGTGTTGATAACGACTGTAACGGCATTATCGACGGCTGATCACTTAAAATAACCGGCTTGGGGAGGGCGGTTTCTGCCTCCCCGCAATACCGGACCCGCGTTAATCCGGGGAGTCGACAAGGTCCAGGCCTCTGTCACTCACGCTGTCAATTCTGACCTTCTGATCTCACACCTGTTTCAGCGCCCTGAAGATATAACGCTGGTCAGAAGGAACACCTTCCAGCGAAACCATACTGACATCCTTTTGCAGTTGTAAGCATAAGTCCTGCCAAGGCACTTCATTTTTGCTTGCTATTTTTTCATACGGTAACTTTACAGCCTCCCACCTATACTGACTCCTTAGAAGCACATAACGCTGATGAAATGTAAGGAACTTTGAATGCCTGCTCTGAGATCAATGTATCTGAAGCCTTGTCTGATGTTATTAAACCCTTATCTGCTGGCATCCGCTTTCTCTGTACCCGCGCGCCATAATGATGAACTTAATATTGATAATTTTCAGGGCATGAAAATCAAACCAGTTATTCCGGCAAACCCTATATAGAACCTATCGACAGGGCGTTTGCCTACTGCTGACACCCTCCGGGGCAGACTGACAATAAAACCCGGCGAGCAGTAATCGATCACTCTGTGATTCCCCGTAATATCCGGGGTAATGTCCAGATCCGGTCTATAGTGAACTCTACATAGTCGTCAGCGGAACTCTTGGAGGAACAGATGACTGACTCTGTCGATGACCGGGCTGGCAGCGAAGAAGAGCTGGGAAATTTATTTATAACCCAGGGACTGCTCACTCAGGCTCAATACTCACAGGTACTTCAGGTACATCAGGAACAGGGTGGAAATGAACCTCTGGTGCTGTTGCTGGCACGACTCGGCCTGGTATCTGAAAAAAATATTGCCCGGACGCTTTCCCAGAAAAAACAGCTGTCTCTGCTGGAGCGCAGCAGCTTTCCTGAACAACCCCTGATACCCGATAAACTTTCATATCGTTTCCTGCGGGAGTTCCATCTGTTGCCTGTCAGTATCTCTGACAGCACGGTCACGCTGGCAATGGCCAACCCTCTGGACGATTATGCTGCGAATGCCATTGCCCTGGCCTGCGGTTTACACGTGGCACGAAGTGTTGCAGAAATATCCGTTATCGATACGGCTATCGAAGCGCTTTATGGCTCGGGTCAGAGTGAGATGGGCGATATTCTGTCCACCGTGGAACCCGATAAAAAAGATCAGGATCAGAGTATTGAACACCTCAAAGATATGGCCAGCGAAGCCCCGGTAATCCGGCTTGTCAATCTGATCATTCAGCGTGCCGTTGAAGCTCGCGCCTCTGATATTCATATAGAGCCATTCGAAAACCGTCTTAAAGTTCGTTACCGTGTCGATGGTGTTCTGCAGGAGAGCGAGGCGCCCCCGGTTCATCTGACGGCCGCGGTAATATCAAGACTGAAAATCATGGCCCGGCTCAACATTGCTGAACGACGGCTACCGCAGGACGGCCGAATCGAACAGAAAGTTCAGGGCAACGATCTGGATATCCGGGTATCAACGATCCCCACCATGCACGGTGAGAGTGTTGTGTTACGCCTGTTAAACAGGGAAAGCGTCATCCTCGATCTGGAAGCGCTGGGCTTCAGCGATCTGAGCCGTGAACGGATGAAAAAAGTGCTCGACTCAGCCAGCGGGATGCTGATGGTAACGGGCCCCACCGGCAGCGGTAAAACCACCACCCTGTATACCGCGCTGAATATTCTCAACACCCCGACCCGAAAGCTGATTACGGTAGAAGACCCGGTTGAGTATCAGTTGGAGGGCGTTAACCAGATTCAGGTTCAGCCCGCCATCGGTCTCAGTTTCGCTAACGCTCTGCGATCCATCGTCCGACAGGACCCCGATGTCATCATGGTTGGCGAGATGCGTGACCTTGAAACAGCGCGTATCTGTGTTCAGTCAGCCCTGACTGGACATATGGTGCTGTCCACCCTGCATACCAATAATGCGCCCAGCAGTATCACCCGTCTGCTGGAGATGGGCGTGGAAGACTACCTGCTGACGTCGACACTCAATGCCGTCATCGGCCAGCGCCTGGTTCGCAGTCTGTGCCACCATTGTCGTGAAGCTTATACCCCATTGCCGGAAGTCATCAGCGAACTGGGGCTGAAACCCGATTCGCACAGTGGACGTACAGAGCTGTACCGCGCCAAAGGCTGCAGCCACTGTAACCAGTCCGGCTACTATGGCCGGATCGCGATACAGGAACTGCTGATGATGAATGACGATATTCGCCGACTGGTTATGCGTCATGCGGATGTCTCAGATATTAAAGAAGCCGCGCGACAGGGTGGCATGATGACCATGCTTGAAGATGGTCGCGACAAAGCTCAGCGAGGCATTACCAGTATCGAAGAAGTGCTTCGGGTCACCCGGGAGAACTGACTATGATTACCTTTAATTATCAGGCAGTGACCGGTGAAGGAGAGCTCAAAAGCGGGCTGATTGAGGCACCCGACCCTACCGCAGCGGTGGAGCAACTGCAGCGACAAGGACTGATTCCGATGTCGGTTGAGCCGTTCCGGGGAAGCCCCGCCCGGAGCTTCCTGCAGATGCAGATTCGTTTCGGTCGCTCCGGGCAGCGCCACACCATGCAGTTTACTCAGGATCTGGCCACGCTTCTGGAAGCCGGCATCGCCCTCGACCGGGCACTGGCCATTATGGTATCGGTCACCCGTGATGAGCAGAGCCAGCAATTGATCAGCAAGGTTCAGGAGGGTGTCCGCAAAGGTCAGGCCCTCTCCGTTGCTCTGGCAAGCTGCCCGGACGCATTCTCCCCCTTTTACCTGAACATGGTTCAGGCGGCGGAAGCGGCGGGTAATCTGAGCGCGGGCTTAGAGGATCTGGCAGCCTATCTTGAACGCAGTCAGGCGCTGCGGGAACGCACTCTGTCGGCCCTGATCTACCCCATGATTCTGTTATTCGTCGCAGCGGCTTCACTGACGATTATTCTGGTTTATGTCGTGCCTCAGTTTGAGCAGCTATTCAGTGATATGGGGCAGGCCCTGCCTCTGGCAACCCGCATAGTGATCAACACGGCCAGAGGGCTGACCGATTACGGTATCTGGTTACTGCTCATATTACTTGCGCTGATTGTCTATATCCGCCATCTGCTGAAAACACCCGCTATTCGCCTCAGATGGGATCGGCGCAGTCTGACATTACCGCTCTGGGGAGGTCTCAATCAAAGGCTGGAGATCGCGCGTTTCAGCCGCAGCCTGGGCACGCTGGTAAAAGCCGGCGTACCTCTTCTGAACGCCCTGAACATTGCCAGGGACACCCTGCTCAATCAGGCACTGACCGAAGAGATTAAACTCGCGGCTGACAGCGTTAAAGAGGGCAGCACGCTGGCAGAACCTCTCACCCGCAGCAAACTGTTTCCGCCCCTGATGCTGCAAATGGTTCAGGTAGGCGAAGAAACCGGCCAGCTGGACCGCATGTTACTGCGTATTGCTGAGGTCTATGACCGACAGGTGGATACAGCGATTCAACGCATGCTGACAACTCTTGAACCGGCGCTGATCGTCGGCCTGGGTGTGATGATCGCCGGTATTATCATGTCAATTCTGGTGGCGATTCTGTCGCTCAATCAACTACCGGTCTGAACGGCTGGAGGTCATTATGATTAAACCCACTCTTTACAGTAAACACACTCACTCGGCAGGCTTCACCCTGCTTGAGCTTCTGGTTGTTCTGGTCATTCTCGGTCTGCTTGCCAGCCTGGTCGGCCCTCAGGTTCTGAAGCAGCTGGGCAGTTCCAAAACCAAATCCGCAGCCCTGCAAATAGAAGAGTACAGTGCGGCACTCGATCTTTACCGTCTGGAAATCGGACGTTATCCCAGCAACGAAGCCGGACTGACAGCATTGATCGAGAATCCGGATAACGCACCCAACTGGAATGGCCCCTATCTTAAAAAGAAGATAATTCGCCAGGACCCATGGGGTTATGACTATCATTACAGGCACCCGGGCGAACATGGAGATTTTGATCTGTACAGCCTGGGGGCTGATAACCAGCAGGGTGGCGATGGTGAAAATCAGGACGTGGGTAACTGGCACTAACGTTATCTCTCAGGGATTTACCCTGCTGGAAATGATTCTGGTGCTGCTGATCGCAACATTCATGATAGGCATCGTTGGCCCAAGACTGGTCAATCTGATGCCGGGTGTAGAACTGAAAAGCTTTGCCCAGCGCTATACCGCCGTGTTGCGACAGGCAGGTAGTCGCGCGATTGCCCAGGGTGAAACGATTTCTGTCACCTATGATCAACAAGCGTCTGCCATTATTGCCAGCGATAAAGGTGAAGTACTCGTGCTGCCGGCAGAGATCGCATTATCGTCCTCAGTAGAGGGGCTGACCCAGTCCCCTTTTCACAACCCTGACACCCGGGAGTCTGTACAGTTTTATGCCGATGGCAGTTCCAACGGAGCAACCATCAGAGTCAGCTCGGCACAGGGCAGTTACCGGGTGCATATCAACTGGCTCAACAGCAGGGTAAGCATCGATGATTAGCTGCAAACGTCAACAGGGCTTCTCTCTGCTCGAAGTACTGGTCGCCTTTGCCATCCTGTCGATGACGCTGGGTATCATCCTGCAGATTCTTTCCGTGTCCGCTACAACCACCTACCGCGCAGATCTTCAGCAACAGGCTATGTTGCTCGCCGAAAACAAAATGGCTGAAATTCTGACCGAACCTGTACTCGAACAAGGTCACGAGCAAAGTAAGCGTTACAGCAGCGCACGGGGCCTGCTCTGGGAAACAGAGATCAGCGAATTCCGTTTCCCGGATGAGACTGACACATTCAGTGAATCAACGCTGATCCCCTATAAGATATCGGTCATCGTCAGCCGGGAAGAGAGCGGACAGACCCTCTTCAGGCTAACCACTATTCGTCTGGTGAGAGACCTATGAATATAGAAACTCACCCTTTTACGGCCAATCGAAATCAGGGATTTACCCTGCTGGAGCTGCTGATAGCGATGGTGCTGACCACACTGATAAGCGTATTAGCGTATGGCGGACTGCGCGTCACCATCAGTGGCTGGGAACAAATTGAGACGCGAAGCGCAGCCCAGACCGATCTCTACCTGACCCAGCGGTTCCTGCGGCGAATCTTACGTACCGAACTCAGTAATGAGTTAATCAATATCTATGATGAAAACGCATCAGTGCCATTTTTCGGTATGGACAACGAACTTATTTTTCTGGCATCCACAACGCTCACCCCGGATGAAGCCCGTCAGTGGCTATATCTGAGTGCCAATGAGCACGCCGGATTGCTGATTGCGACCACTCCTTACAATGAACTTGAAGCTATTGATTTTAATAGCCTTTTAGAAACATTAAGGAACCCTTCCCTGTCCAGACACAGTGTACTGACCAAAGGCGATATAAGCAGAGTCGAGTTTAGTTTTCTGAAAATCTCTGCCAACGGCGACCAGGACTGGAAATCCGAATGGTTATTCCTGACGAAGTTGCCGGATGCAATCCGCATTCACTTTGAACCGATAAAAGAGGAGAGCAATAACTGGCCAGACCTGCTGGTGCTTCCCGATGAGAATAATTATGAATTTAAACGTATCAGATAAACGATCGTCTTCTGCGGTGCGGGGGGTAGCGCTGATAAGCGTTCTCTGGCTCACCGTGTTGCTGTCGCTGATCGCCGTAACCGTTTCATTTACCGGCCGTACCAATGCCCGGCTAACGCTCAACTTTGCCAATGCGACACATGCACAGTATGCATTTGATGCAGGCGTTCAATGGGCCTTCTGGGGCCTGCTTCTGCCCGAAGCAGAACGTCCCTGGCTAGCCGATGGAACGGTGCACAGCATGAACCTTGACGACACGATAATCCATGTCGCAGTCACCGATGAGAACGGTAAAGTTGATCTTAATGCGGCGAGCGGTGAAATGCTCAAGGCCCTGTTTGTGACGGCGGGTCTTGACGATCTGGAAGCTGAAAGTCTTTCTGATGCCATTATGGACTGGCGGGATGCCGATGACCTGAAACGTTTAAACGGGGCGGAAGATAACGACTACCAGCAAGCAGGTTTCAGCTATGGAGCAAAAGATGCTCCGTTTGATTCAATTATCGAACTGAAACGGGTTATGGGCATGGACGACCAGCTTTTTAACACGGTGGCAGGAAGCATCACTGTCTACTCGAACAAACCCTATGTGAATCCTCTGGTGGCGCCCAAACTGGTTCTGATGGCCTTTACCGGCTGGGAAGAATATCAGACTCTGGAGTTTATAAACGACCGGAGAGCCGCTCATGAAGAGGGTATTGCCTTCGCAACAAACGCCTTAACATCGCCTTTTTTTTCTACCAGTTTACGAGGACTCAACTACACTGTTCTTACTCAGGCTGTATTAAAAACTAACACCAGATCAGGAATATCTGTCGTAATTCAGCGTCGTGGAGGTAAAGGGAAGGAAGTTTTTAACATACTGGATACCTATTCCCTTAACACGGAAGTATTCAGCGACAACATGCTGATTGAAAGCGAGGGGTTACCCCGATGAGCGATCATAATCTTGCTGTCAGAGCTCTTTCAGGCTTAGAACAGATAAGGGGAAAGCTAAGCGAATTCTGGCAGTGGTGGACAGGTGAATTAATCGGTTTAACACCGGCGTCTATTCGACACACATTTGAAATACCCAGCAGAATGTTGCTGGTCAGACTCTCAGACAACCACTGCACATTAACCACCAGCACAGCGCAAGGTGAAAATATTTTAACAGAGTTCAGCCTGGACAGTCCCACCAGCGCTGAAGAGGTGGGGACAAGACGATCATTGTCCGGATTCGCTGAACATACCGTATTACTACTGCCGACTGACCTGATTCTTTACAAAACCATCACCCTGCCCGCAGCAACAGCCAGCCGTCTGAAAAATGTACTGGCCTTTGAAATGGATCGGAACACGCCCTTCAAAGCCGACGATGTTTACTTCACATTTCGTATTACATCCCGCGATATCAAACAGCACAAGATTCAGGTCGAACTGACCATTGTAACCCGCAAAATACTGGATGAGCTGACGCAGAAAATAGCCGCACTGGGTGTCGATATCAGCAGGGTGGTACCTGGCGACCTGAAAGAATCTGAGATCGGTAATCCGGAACGAAACCTGCTGCCACAGCCAGACACGGCGGATAAACGTTCCGGGGCACAGACGAGGCGATTACTGAGTGTATGGGGACTGGTGATCGTTATACTGTTCATCGCATTTATAGCGCTTTATCAGCGATACCAGCGTGCCGAACAACTGTCCGGTGATATTGAAGCCCCACGGGCCGAAGCGATGCAGGCAAAGAGCATCCGTGATGAATTAGCGACATTAAAAGCCAGCCGCGCCTTCCTGATCAACAGCAAGATCAGTGCTCCTTCCATGCTGGTGCTGTTGAAAACGTTAACTGAGATTATCCCTGATAATACCTGGTTAGTCCGTCTGACGATCAATGAGGGTCTGGTCACCCTTCAGGGGGAATCCGGTGATGCGTCAGCTCTGATCAGCCTGATAGAGGATTCTCCGGCATTCAGGAATGTTCAGTTTTCATCTCCGGTCACCATCAACCCGAGAACTCAGAAAGAACGCTTTTCAATTACGGCCTCTCTGGCACAGAATGAACCTCAGCCACAGGAGGTACAGCCATGATCTCCCAGCTGAATCTCCGTCAGCGTCAGGGACTGGCTCTGGCCCTTTTATGTATCCTGTTGTTACTGGTATACCTGCTGCTGTTGCATCCCTACATCAACAGTTACCGGGAATACGGTGACCGGATCAGTTCACTTGAACAACAATACGAAATCTATGAACGCCTCACCCAGGGGGCTGAGCAGGCCGAGCAGGAACTCAGAGCTCTGCAACGTGATCGGTCTACCGTCGAATATTACCTGCCGGAATCCAAACCCGCACTCGCCGCAGCATCATTACAGCAGCTTCTGAGCAGTGTTATCCGGCAAAGTGGCGGACAGGTGGTCAGCACCAACATTATTAATCTGGACGACGACTCACCGCTGCTCAAAGTCGGCATTCAGTTACACCTGAAACTGGAAATCAGTGAGCTGGTGCCCCTGTTACACAGACTTGAATCCGGCATGCCGTTGCTGCTTATTGAAAGTTTTTCAATTACCGCAGACCTGAGACAGTCCCGCCAGCAGACGATCACCCAAAACAACCCGCGCAGAGCTGCGCAGCAAGCTCCGTCTGAGGGCCAGATTGATGTCAGATTCAGGCTGATAGGGTATGCCATCCGGGAGGTATCGTCATGAACGACTGCCGCAATCATGCTCTGTGGTTACTGCGATGCCTGGCCTGCTGTCTGATCGTGCTCTGCATTCCCGGGACTCAGATCCTGTGGGCCGCAACCGCTGACAACGGCCAGCCGGCGGCGAATGTAACAGCGGCAACGCTGCCGGATTTTCCGCCACTTTCAGACTTCGATGTGATTATCAGCAGACCCCTGTTTATTAACGGCCGGGAACCGGGCATTGAACCCTCAGAAACCTTTGGTGGCGATGCACAGGTTTTACTCGCCAGCTGGAAACTGACTGGGATATCAATCACCCCGGAGCGCTCGTTAGCGATTTTTAAAGAACTTAAAGGCAGTAAACATCTGCGTCTCGAAGTCGGGATGCTGCTGGATGGCCGATGGCAAGTGGATGAAATAACACCCAACAATGTCAGCCTCTTTGCCGGGGACCAGGAGGTCAGCTTTGTTCTGAGACAACCCCGTGAACGAAATCCAGCCACTGCCCGACAAACAACCAGCCAGCGAACGACAACCACCAGCGAACCCGCTCAGTCCAATACTGCGCAAGGACCGGCTACGGTGATACCTCAGGATAGAAGCAGGCAGAAGCAAACCGAGTAATCGGATCAAAGGTGAATGATCATGATAAAAATTAACCCCAGGATACAGTCCTTGCTGCTACTCAGCTGTGTTGTATTAGCCGCCTGCAGCTCTTACAAAGAGAACCGGGCAAGCATGGATAATCCATGGAACCAGCCAAAGGAATGGGCAGCACAGGTCACCTTCCCAACCTCAGAAAAACAAGATGCCGCCCCGCAGAGCACCCAGGAAGAACCCGGCCGCTTTGCACAGGAAGGCCCGGGCACCTCAGCCCCGCCTCTGCCCTCCTATGAGCTGTATCAGGGAGATGGCCGTTTTATGAATCTGGAACCGGTAAAACAGCGAGAGGCGACAGAGTCTGAGGAAGGCGATGTGACCCTGAATTTTCAGGATACTGAACTCAGCGAAGTGGTGAAAACCATTCTTGGCGATATCCTGCAACAAAACTACTCCATTGACGATAAGGTTCGCGGCAGCGCCTACATCCAGACAAGTGAACCGATCCCGCGCAAGTCTCTGATACCGATTCTCGAACATGTATTGCAGATCAATGGCGCAGCCCTGATCGAGATCAACGGCTTTTATGAGATTGTACCTGCCGACGCTGTTCCTGCCAGCAAACTGAGTATCAGCAGTCAGCTGACCGCCGGTAAAGGCTATCAGGTTCTGGTGGTGCCACTGAAATATATCTCCGCCAAAGAGATGCTTAAAATACTGGAGCCGATCAAACCCCGGCAAGGCCTGATAGAAGCAGATGAAAGGCGCAATCTGTTAATACTGGCGGGGACACAGGAGGAACTGATCAACCTTAATCAGACTATCCGGGTATTTGATATCGATCAGTTGATGGGCATGTCGGTCGGCCTGTTCCGGCTTAAATCGGTCAAGCCTGATGTTCTGGTCGATGAACTGGAAGCGATCTTCGGAGATAAAGCGGAAGGCCCGCTGGCAGGCGTCATCCGCTATATGCCCATAGAGCGTCTGAACGCCCTGCTGGTGATGACCTCACAACGCAAATATCTCAAGGACGCCCGAGTCTGGATAGAGCGTCTGGACCGGTCTGAAACGGCCAGCGGCCTGGGTATGTATGTGTACTATGTCCAGAACGGTAAAGCAGAGAATCTGGCAAACATGCTGTCTGAGCTGTTTGCCGGACAGCGACGGGCGCAGGGAAGCCGACCTCAGACCACTACCCCGCCAGCCACCAGCGCAAACACCGAAAATAGCGATGCAGAACCCGCGGCAGAGCTGCCCGGCTCACCGGCGGATCTCAATGTCGGCGAAGTCAGTATTATTGCCGATGAAGAAAATAATGCGCTGCTGATTCTCGCATCGACCGGAGACTATGAAAAAGTACTGACAGCGCTGAATAAGCTGGATGTACTGCCGCTACAAGTGTTGGTGGAAGCCACCATTATCGAGGTTACGCTGGAAGATGAGCTGCGCTTTGGCCTGCAGTGGTTCTTTAGAAACAAAATCGGTAACAACACCGGACGGGGCGCTCTGGGAGCCTCCCTGAACAGCGGCGATGGCATTGTTGCGCCCTTCACCCCCAGCGCATCTTATGAAGTCTTCGATGCCGTCAGTACCCGGCTTCTGCTCACGGCTCTGGCAAAAGATTCCAAGGTTAATGTGATCTCCTCCCCCTCCCTGATGGTTCTGGATAACCATACTGCGTCGATCCGGGTGGGTGATCAGGTGCCGGTCCGCACCTCTGAAACCACCAATACCAGCAGCGAGTCAAATATCACCAGCACCATCCAGTTCAAGGATACCGGCGTCCTGCTTGAGGTCACGCCGAGAGTCAATGCCGGCGGCATGGTGGTGCTGGATATCTCTCAGGAAGTTAATGATGTCTCAGATACGAAGACCTCATTAATTGATTCACCCACCATTACACAGCGAAAAATCGATACCAGTGTCGCCGTGCAAAGCGGTGAAACCCTGGTGCTGGGCGGGCTGATTAAGGAAAACAAAGAGAACAGTGATGAAGGCGTACCGGGCGCACGGCATATTCCAGTATTTGGCTGGCTGTTCAGTAGTGACCGGAAGTTTAAAAAACGTACCGAACTGGTAGTGCTCATCACCCCGACCGCCGTCACCGACCGCAGCGAGGCCAGAGATGTCACCC
>JAAEYW010000020.1:0-59537 GCA_018223185.1 Oceanospirillales bacterium
CGCCCACCAGACACACCACTTTCGAGGTGCCGATATCCAGTGCCACGATCATATTATTTCCAGGCTTCATCGCCATATTCACAGTATTAACCTTTTTGTTGTTCATCTGTGGCTGCCTCAGGGCGCCACTTAACGGCAATGCCGTTGTTATATCGGATATCAATCTGCTCTATCCGTCCGGCGTCAGCTTCTGCCTGCAAGCGCTGCTGATAGACCGTCAGAAAGCGTTCCAGCCGGGCCACAATCTGATCCCGCCCAACGACAACTTTAATGCCGTTATTCAGAATAAGAGTCCAGGCTCCCCGTGCTTCCAGCTTTAGCTCAACCAGCTGCAATCCTGCATTGCGAAGCATCTGATTCAGATCGTAATACTCCGACATCATCATCGTTGTATTACCAGAGGGACCTTTCAAAAGAGGAAGGGAGTTATATCTGGCAGCCTGATCTGGCCAGAAAATATCGCCTTCATGATTCAAAAGACCATCACTCCCCCAGCGAGCCACCGGAACTTCCTCTGTTATTTTCAAATAGAGCGATGCGGGCCAACGCCGGGTCACTTCTACCTGATACACCCAGGGGTTCTCCTGTATGCCCGCCTTTACCGCCTCCAGATCTGCACTTAGAAGACCTCCATTCATCAGAGCTACAGAGCTGGCCGCCAACTGCTTCCGGTCCAGATGCTGGGCGCTCCCCTCAAAGGTAACCCTGGAAACCGGCTGATCCAGCCAGTGATAGAGTGAACCAAAACAGTAATTAGCCAGCGCAACAAACACCGCCAGTGCAGTCATAATTGTTGCTGGCTTAATCCACCAGTCGCCATCAATACCCTGCCAGCGTTGTATTTCGGCTGCTGTTGCAACCGCTTCACTTGAAGCGCTAGCAGAACGCGTCTCCCTGACTTTCTGTACCGGACTCTCAGCTGCAGATGCTGATCGCTCCGATCTCCAGAAGCGTTTTTTTTCGCCACTGGGTTCTGTTTTCCTGTAAACAGCCGCTGAAGCCCCCCTTTTGGGAAGCTCCTGTTGCTGTTCAGCGGCAGAAAACAGTTTTTTCAGCATGGCTCAGAGACTCCCCCGCAGAATAGTCACCACCAACTCTTCAAAACTGATGCCCGCTTCACGAGCGGCCATCGGCACCAGACTATGATCGGTCATCCCCGGAAGGGTATTCACTTCAAGCAGCTGGAATCCCCGCTGCTGATCCAGCATCACATCAACGCGGCCCCAGCCACTGCAGCCGACCATCTCAAACGCCTGTTCTGCCAGATGTTTCAATGCAGTTTCCTGGTCTTCCGTGAGGTCGTTATCAAAATGATACTGGGTATCATTCGCCTGATATTTAGCATCAAAATCATAAAATTCATGGGGCGTTTCCAGCCGGATAACCGGCAGCGCCCGCCCGTTTAATACCGCAATGGTAAACTCAGGCCCGCCGATCCAGCTTTCAACCAGAACCGCCCGGTCAAACTGCTGTGCCGCTCCGATTGCCTGCTCCAGAGCTCCGGCACTGTCCACCTTACTCATACCGATACTGGAGCCCTCATGGGCTGGCTTAACGATCATCGGGAAACCAAGCTGATCTGCCATCTGCTGCAGATCAGTTTTTTCATCAGGTACCGCATACATCGGGGTTGGCAAACCAGCAGCACTCCAGATCTGCTTACACTTAACCTTGTCCATCCCCAGCGCAGAGGCCATAACACCGCTGCCGGTATAGGGCTTACCCATAATCTCCAGCACACCCTGCATAGTACCGTCTTCACCACCACGTCCATGCAGGATCAGAAACGCACGGTCAAACGCGGCGTCTTGCAACTGCTGCAAAGGATCGGCGCCATCGGCACAGAGGTCTATACCAAAGGCATCAACATTGGCCCGCTGCAGCCCTTTGAGCACTTCTGCGCCACTTTTCAGGGAGATACTTCGCTCTGCCGAAGAGCCTCCGTACAGCACCGCTACCCGGCCAAACTGTGCACGCTCCTGATCACTAATCATAAAAGTCGTCATCAACCGGCCTCCGTCACCACAGTCAGATCAAGTTCAGACAGCTCATGTGCCAGGGCGGTAATATTCCCGGCTCCCTGAGTTAACAGAATATCTCCCGGCTGCAGAAGGTTCTGTAACAATCCGGGCACCGCAGCCACTGACTCTACAAAAACCGGGTCAACACTCCCCCGCTGACGAATACTCCGACAGAGGCTGCGACTGTCCGCCCCCGCTATCGGCTCTTCACCGGCAGCGTATACCTCCATCAACAACAGCACATCCGCCTCAGAGAGTACCTGCACGAAATCTTCATAAAGATCCCGGGTACGGGTATAACGGTGTGGCTGATTAATCATCACCAGTCGCTTATCCGGCCAGCCCTCTTTTACCGCACGAATAGTCGCCTGAACCTCACGGGGATGATGACCATAGTCATCCACCAGCATCGCCGTTCCGCCTTTAACCGGAATCTCACCGAGCACCTGAAAACGTCGTCCAACGCCTTCAAACTTCTGTAGCGCAATACAGATAGACTGATCATCAATCCCTTCATCAGTTGCCACAGCGATAGTCGCCAGGGCATTGAGAACGTTATGCCTGCCTGGCATATTCAAAGTAACCTGCAGATCGGAACGCCCATCCGGGCGTTTAGCCGTAAAACTGGTTTTCAGACCGTTCTGAACAATATTTTCAGCTCGATAATCCGCATCATGATTAACACCGTACGTCACGATTGGTCGCCCGACCTCAGAAATGATCTCGCTGACAACCGGGTCATCGGTACACAACACTGCCAGTCCGTAAAACGGCAGATTATGCAGAAAATCAACAAAGGTTTGTTTCAGCTTGCCAAAGTCGCCGCCATAGGTGTCCATATGATCAGCATCGATATTGGTGACAATTGCCACCATCGGTTGCAGATGGAGGAATGATGCGTCACTCTCATCCGCTTCTGCCACCAGGTAACGGCTACCGCCCAGCTTGGCATTAGTTCCGGCGCTATTAAGTCGCCCGCCAATGACAAACGTCGGGTCAAAATCTGCTTCAGCCATAACCGATGCCAGCAGACTGGTGGTGGTTGTTTTGCCGTGAGTACCTGCCACAGCGATACCGTGACGATAGCGCATCAGCTCCGCCAGCATCTCTGCCCGGCGCACAATAGGAATACGGCGTTCCCGGGCTGCGCTCACTTCAGGGTTGTCATCCCGAACCGCAGTCGAGGTAACCACCACATTAGCGGCGGTAATATTTTCTGCCAGATGCCCGATAAAAATCTCCGCACCCATTTTTTGCAGGCGGTCAGTAGTTGCCGAGGTTTTGATATCTGAACCTGAGATCTGATATCCCTGATTCAACAAAACTTCTGCGATACCACACATCCCCACACCACCAATACCAACAAAGTGGATCCTGCGAATACGCCGCATCTCAGGTACTTCATAAATTTCAGTCGTATTCTCAGTCACTTTTTCATTACCTCCAGACAGATATCAGCTACCGTTTGACTCGCGTCAGGCTGGCCCAGCCGGCGCGCTTTCTGTGCCATATCTAATAGCACCTGCCGATCACTCAGTTGCTCAGTCAGAATATTGATCAGCCGGTCCCGGTCCAGATCTTTCTGCTGAATCAGAATCGCAGCGCCCGCTTCAGCCAGAAACCGGGCATTTTCCGTCTGATGATCATCCACTGCAAACGGAAAAGGCACCAGTACAGACGCAACCCCCGCGATGCTCAGCTCACTGACCGTCAGCGCTCCTGAGCGGCAAACGACAAGATCAGCCCAGCCATAGGCTTCATCCATCCGCTCGATAAAGGGTACAACCCGGATCGACTCCCGGTTATCAAGCCCGGCTTCTTTATAAAGCGCCTGAGTCTGAGCCAGATTGCGTTTGCCCACCTGGTGTAAAACGTCCAGTTCTGCATCATCAGGCAGATGACTTAACACCGCAGGAAGCAACTCATTAATGGCGGTAGCCCCCAGGCTGCCCCCTACCACCAGAAGACGAACCGGCCCCTGCCGTCCGGCAAAACGTTGCTGAGGATCAGGCAGATTAAGAATACCCCCCCGAACAGGATTGCCAACCACAGTGGTTTCAGCCTTGCCCCGGAACGCACCACCAAATGCTTCAAGTACCCGACGAGCCATGCGTGCCAGAATTTTATTGGTCATTCCGGCATACGCATTCTGTTCATGCACCACAACCGGAACGCCGGTCAGCCATGCCGCCAGGCCTCCCGGTCCGGATGCAAACCCACCCATCCCCAGAACCACATCAGGCTTAACCTGACGCAATACGCCAAACGCCTGATATAAAGCGTGCAGCAACCGCAAGGGTGCCAGAAGTAAGCTTAACTTCCCCTTACCGCGCAGACCTTTTACATCAATACAGTGCAATCGAATGCCGGCAGCGGGAACCACATCTGCTTCTATACCGGCAGCCGTTCCAAGCCACTCAACTGCAACACCCTGCTGTCGCAAGCAGTCTGCGGTTGCCAGAGCTGGAAACACATGCCCTCCGGTGCCCCCGGCCATGATCAGTACTTTGCGGTTATTTTTCATCAGCACTGCCCGCGTTCGGTTTTTTCTGTTTTACTGAAGCGTCCGCCTGCAACCGTTTAAGCTCATAATCGACACGCATCACAATGGCTATCATGACGCAGCTGACCACCAGACTACTACCGCCATAGCTTACCAGCGGCAACGTCAGCCCTTTGGTGGGTAACGCACCAACATTTACACCGATATTGATCAGCGCCTGACCGGTCAGCATGATGGCGAAACCATAAGCGATATAAGCCATAAAAAACTGCTGTAGTTTTTCCGCTCTGCGGCCAATACGGAACATTCTTACGGCTATAAGACCATAAAGGCCGACCACCAGCAGTGCAAAAACCAGCCCCATCTCCTCAGCCAGAACTGAAAACACAAAGTCGGTATGTGCCTCTGGCAGATAGAACAGTTTCTGAACACTGTTGCCCAGGCCTTCACCAAACCAGTCTCCGCGACCGAAAGCGATCTGCGCCTGCGCCAGCTGATAACCGGAGCCAAACGGGTCCGCCCAGGGGTCAAGGAAGGTTTTTAAGCGCACAACCCGGTAAGGCTGAAGCATTGCCAGTGAGGGAATCACCACGGCACAGCCGATCACAATCAGGGCAAACTGGCTGAACTTCATGCCGCCGAGAAAAATCATCCCCATAACGCTGCCCATCAACACCACAGCGGCGCCGAAGTCCGGTTCCAGAATCATCAGAAATACAAAAAAAGCCAGCGGCAGTGCAGGCTTGGCAATCCCTTTCCAACTACTCCTCACCTCGGTCAGCCGACGCACTAGATAGCCCGCCAGATAGATAACCATGGCAAACTTTGCCACCTCCGATGCCTGAAGGTTTACCGGTCCGAGAGAGATCCAGCGAACCGAACCATTTATCTCCCGACCTACAGCCAACACCAGAACCAGCAACAAAAAACCCACCAGCAGCAACCACGGACCACTGCGCTGCCAGAAGCTGACTGGAATTCTCAGCACTACAATCGCCGCCGCAAGACCCAGCAGAATAAAGACCCCATGACGAATCATATAAAAGAACGGGTTGCTGTTACGCACCGCTGCCACCTCAATAGAGGCCGAACTTATCATCACAAAACCGATCAGAATCAGACAGATTACAGCGGCCAGAAACAACGGATCGAATGGCAAAACACGGTTGCCCGCAGCCGTTGGCGCGGTAACAGCAATAGTCATAGCGCCTCCACCGATTCGATAAATGCATCACCCCGTGCCGGAAAGCCGCTGAACATATCAAAACTGGCACAGGCAGGGGAAAGTAATACGATATCGCCAGGGATAGCCTGTCCGGCCGCCATGGAAACAGCCTCCTGCATAGTGGCGGCATACTGCCCTTCCAGACAGCTGACCGCCTGATCAATCAGTCCGCCATCCTTACCAATCAGAACCAGCGCTCGCCCGGCTTTTTCCAACGGCACGTTCAGATCGCTGAAATCAGCCCCTTTGCCAACACCACCGGCAATCAGCACAATTTTGTTACCCGGTGCCAGGGTTGCAGCCAGACCATTGATCGCGGCAACCGTAGCGCCTACGTTGGTGCCTTTACTGTCATTAAAGAAAGCAACGCCCCCTTTATCACCGACCCATTGGCAACGATGCTTCAGTCCGGTAAAACTTTTCAGGGTTTGCAGCATCGATGCCAGCGGAATATTCACCGCTTCACCCAGCGCCAAAGCGGCCAGTGCATTTGCAATGTTGTGCTGACCCTGTATTTTCAGTTCACTGACCGCCAGCAATGGTTTAAGTCCCCGGGACAGATACAGTTCACCCTTCTGGTCTGATAAACCAAACTGATTCAGATCCGGACGCCCCAGACCAAAACCCGAGACCTTCACACCCGTGCTGACCAGCGGTGATGTCAGTGGATCATCACGATTTACAATAACGTTAGCGGCACCCCTGAATATGCGATGCTTAGCCTGATAGTAAAGTTGCAGGCTGTTGTTATAGCGATCCAGATGATCAGGGCTGACATTCAGGACTGTTGCCGCGGCGGCCCGCAGATCATTGACGGTCTCCAGCTGAAAGCTGGATAGTTCCAGAACATAGAGCTGCTGTTCGCCACCACTGAGCATATCCAGCACCGGAGTACCCAGATTTCCGCCGATGCCGGTATCGATCCCTGCATCCAGCGCCATCTGGCCAACCAGCGTTGTCACAGTACTCTTTGCATTGGAACCGGTGATCGCAACAATAGGCGCAGTGACCGCCTGACAAAACAGATCAATATCACCGCTCAGCTTCACTCCGGAAGCAACCGCTGCCTGAATTGCCGGGTGATCTTTGGCCACACCGGGACTCAGCAGAATTTCAGTGGCGCGGCACAGCAGGGCCTGATCCAGTTCACCGCAGTGCAGTTCTGTCTCAGGAAACTCAGCACGAATCAGTTCCAGATCAGGAGGCGTCTCACGGGTATCAACCAGAATAAACGGAACACCTTTGCGTGCCAGATAACGGGCGCAGGAAAGCCCGGTCTGTCCCAGACCGATAATAATCCGCAGTTGATCTGTTGCTATCAGGCTCACAAGCGCTCCGTTAACGTATTTTCAGGGTAGCCAGTCCGATCAGAACCAGCACTACGGTAATAATCCAGAACCGCACAATAACACGGGGTTCCGGCCAGCCTTTCAGTTCAAAATGGTGATGCAGCGGAGCCATTCTGAAGATCCGTCTTCCGGTCAGTTTGAATGACGCCACCTGAAGAATCACAGAGACCGTTTCAATCACAAACACGCCGCCCATAATCATCAACACCAGTTCCTGGCGAACAATAACGGCAATAACACCCAGCGCAGCACCCAGCGCCAGCGCCCCCACATCGCCCATGAACACCTGAGCGGGATAGGTGTTAAACCAGAGAAAACCCAGTCCGGCACCCACAATCGAGCCGCAGATAATAATCAGCTCACCGGAGCCGGCGATATACGGGATATGCAGATAACTGGCAAAGTTGACGTTCCCGCCTAGATAGGCAAAAAAGCCCAGCGCACCGGCAACCAGCACAGTCGGAAGAATCGCCAGACCATCCAGACCATCGGTCAGGTTAACCGCATTGGAGGTCCCCACAATCACGAAATAGGTGAAGACGATAAAGAACAGTCCCATCTCGATAGCGACATCCTTGAAGATCGGGATAATCAGCTGCGTCTCTGCCGGCCCATGCGCTGTCATGTAAAGGACGATGGCGGCCCCCAGGCCACCTACCGATTGCCAGAAGTATTTCCACCGTGCCGGCAGGCCACGGGAGCTCTTCTCAATCACCATCCGATAATCGTCGACCCAGCCAACCGCACCAAAAATAAAGGTCACACCCAACACAATCCAGGTATAGCGGTTACTCAGGTCAGACCAGAGCAGACTACTGATCATAATCGCCAAAATAATCAGCGCACCGCCCATCGTCGGCGTACCCGCTTTACTGAAATGGGATTCAGGCCCGTCACTGCGTACCGTCTGCTTAATCTGTTTACTCTTAAGTTTGCGAATCAGTGCAGGCCCCAGCATCAGCGAGATCGCCAGTGCAGTGAGTACGCCGAGTATTCCGCGCAACGTCAGATAGCTGAATACAGTGAAAAAACTGTTATATTCAGCCAGCCAGTTGGCCAGAAGCAATAACATCAGTGACTACCCCCATCGGTAGAGCCTGTCTTAGTCAGGCCTGTTACAATTTGATCCATTCCCGCACTGCGGGATCCTTTCACCAGCAAACAACGTTTTCGCTTTGGCAGCTGTTGCAGATAGTTCAACAGCTCAGCTTTATCATTAAAGTGCCGGGCTTGTTTGCCTCCTGCGGCAATAAACCCATCATAGGTGGCCTCACTGAGCGTGCCACAGCTTAATAACAGGTCGATCGGCCGGGTTGCGGCAAACTCACCCACCTCCCGGTGTTTTTCCTCTGCCCCGGCGCCCAGTTCACCCATATCTCCCAGCACCAGCACTTTGTCACCCTCCAGCTCAGACAAGGCATCAACTGCCGCCTTTACAGCATCAGGATTAGCGTTATAACTGTCATCGATAATCAGCGTGGATTTATCCAGCTGTATCGGACGCATCCGCCCAGCAACCCCCTGAAACTGACTCAGCCCCTGCACCACCACTTCAGGCTGACAGCCATCGGCAAATACGGCAGCCGCCGCGGCAAGTGCGTTGCCAACATTGTGCCGTCCCATCACCGCAAGGCTCAGCGGATATTGCTGACCCTGGTAGTTAAGGCAGAAGGCATAACAGCCGTTGGGCTGTAAACAGATATCGGAGGCAAAAACCGTAGCGTCACTATTGATTGTCGAAAAGGTCATTACAGGCTGTTGCTGCAACATGCCCAGCCAGATATCCGCATGTGGATCATCCAGATTCACCACCGCAGTGCCGTTTTCCGACAGCCCTTCAAAAATTTCTGCCTTAGCCTGCACCACTCCTCTGAGAGAGCCAAACCCTTCCAGATGGGCACCAAAGGCATTGTTCAGAATCGCCACATCCGGCTTTGTCAGATGAGTACTGTAAGATATCTCATGAGCACCACTGGCACCCATCTCAATTACTCCGTAGCGATCACCGGCAGACAGCCTTAACAGCGTCAGCGGCACGCCGATATCGTTGTTCAGGTTTCCCTGAGTTGCCAGAGTCGGTCCGCGCAGCCGGTTGATCGACGCCAGCATCTCTTTGACGGTGGTTTTTCCACTGCTACCGGTTACCGCGAACATCGAACCGCTAAACCGCTCACGGTTATAGGCCGCTATATTGCCCAGAGCCATCCGGGTATTACTGACCACCAGCTGAGGGACATTGATATCGACCTCATGTTCAACCACAACAGCAACCGCACCATCAGCGACCGCCTGCGTTATAAAATCATGGGCATCAAAATGCTCGCCCCGTAAAGCAATAAAAAGATCACCCGTACAGATATTTCGTGTATCAGTGCTCACCCCCAGCACATCACAGCTGCCACCAATCAGCCGGGCTGACAGCGCTGGCGCCAGCTCACTCAGTCTAAAAGGACCGTTCATTGCGAACGCTCCTGCTTTTCAGCCTGTTTATCCGGCATACCTAAAGCGTTTCTGGCAACCGCCAGATCATCGAATGGCATTTTCACACCTTGTATATCCTGATAGTTCTCATGCCCTTTTCCGGCGATCAATAAAATATCCTGCGGCTGAAGAGCCACAACAGCCTGCTCAATAGCACGCTTTCGGTCAGCTTCACAGGTCACATTTTCGGTGTTCTCAAAGCCCGTCATAATCATGTCGATAATCTGCTGCGGAGCTTCTGTCCGGGGGTTATCGCTGGTCACAACGATTCGATCAGCCAGCCGTTCAGCCACTTCGGCCATCTGAGCTCTTTTACCTGTATCCCGGTCACCGCCACACCCAAATACACACCAGAGCAGTCCCCCACAATGGTTGCGCAATGCCTCAAGGGCTTTTTCCAGCGCATCCGGTGTGTGGGCATAATCCACTACGACCAGTGGCTGCTGGCGGGACACTAACTGCATGCGCCCCGCAACCGGCGTCAACTGGTGCAGAGCATGTTCTATCTGAGTCAGTGAATAGCCCATTTTTTCGGTGATGGCGATGGCCAGCAACAGATTACTCAGGTTGAAGCGGCCGATAAGACCGGTATCCAGCTCAAAGGTTCCCTGCGGCGTCTCAATATGTGCACGAATTCCGGTTGCCGACAGCCTGACCCCGCTAGCCCGTACCGAGGCCCTGTCAGATTCACCAAATCCAACCCTTTCCTGACCATCTTTACGCGCCAGTATGGTTGCCCCATAGGCGTCATCGGCATTAACCACCTGATGATCAATATCCATGTCAAAAAACAGGCGTGCTTTAGCCGCACCGTAGCTCTCCATATCACCGTGATAATCCAGGTGATCCCGCGACAGGTTAGTAAACCCCGCGGCACTGAAATGAACACCACTGACCCGCTGCTGATCCAGTGCGTGACTGGACACCTCCATTACCACGGAGGTTGCCCCTGCACTGCGCAGCTCAGCCAGCAGACGATGTACACCGATGGCATCCGGCGTCGTATGACTCGCTTCGCTAAGCTGACCCAGCAAACCATTACCCACTGTGCCAATCAGGCCACAGACCTCTCCGCACCCTTCCAGCAACTGAGCTATATAGTGGGCGCAGGAAGTTTTACCATTGGTGCCGGTAACACCTACCACCCGCATATGAAGAGAGGGTTCCCCAAAGAAACGTGAAGCCACCTCGCCAATCAGTGCGGCAACATCTGTCACACCAATCAGCGGGATGGTCACATCAATAAGGTCCGCTGCAGCCAGTTCTGCGTCATCAACAATCGCAGCAACTGCCCCTTCTGCTGCAGCGGAGCAAACAAAATCTATCCCTTTATGGCTCACACCATCACGGGCAAAAAACAGATCACCCGGTTTTACTTTACGACTATCCTGACAGATACCGCTGATCTTCAGCTGCGCCAGATCACTGCCAGCCAGCTGCGGCATCAGCTCAGCCAGAGGAAAGCAGGACCGCCTCATTTCATCACCATCTGAGAACTCACGGGCTGCCAGTTATCCGGCGCCACATTTAACATTCTCAGTGCGCCACCAACCACCCGAGAAAACAGCGGCGCGGCAACTTCGCCACCGTAATATTCCTGGCCCTTGGGATTATCAACCATCACCACAGCCACGATCTCTGGGTTATCAACCGGCGCGACACCAGCAAAAATTGACACATACTGATCGTCCGCATATCCCCCGGTTCCGACTTTATGCACCGTACCAGTCTTACCGGCAACCCGATAACCCTCAATTGCTGCACGACGCCCGGTGCCGCCACTCTGGGTAACCGTTTCCATCATTTCCAGAACCTCGCGGGCCACGTTTTCCGGCATAACGCGGGTACCCGGCTCCGGCCGGTCAAGCTTGAGCAGCGATACATGTCGCACCAGACCACCGGTTGCGAACGGCAGGTACGCCTGTGCCAGCTGCAACGGTGTTACTGAGATACCATAGCCATATGCCATGGTGGCACGCTCGACAAGCTGTCTTTCTGACAAATATGGCAATACGCCCGGCTGTTCTCCGGGAAATCCTGTACCTGGTACCTGCCCCAGGCCGACATTCTGAAAAATATTACGCACAGCATCCCCATGCATACTCAGCGCCAGCTTGGTAATACCAACATTACTGGATTTGGTAATAATCCGGCCCAGATCGAGTTCACCGTAGTTGCGATGATCCCGGATCGTATTGCCCTTTACCCGGATATAGCCCGGCGCAGTATCGATCACGCTACCCGAGGTATACTTTCCACTCATCAGCGCCGCAGCGATCGTTAGCGGTTTCATTGTGGAACCCGGTTCAAACGTGTCAGTCACTGCCCGGTTGCGCAATGACTTCATATCGCTGCCCAGATTACTCCGGTCATTTGGGTTGTAAGAGGGCTGATTAACCATCGCCAGCACTTCCCCCGTATGCACATCAAGCACCACCATCGCGGCGGAATCAGCCTTATGCGCCTGCACTGCCGCTTTAAGCTCACGATACGCCAGATACTGAAGCCGCAGATCGATACTCAGCTGCAGATCTTTACCCTGAACCATCGGTTCCAGCTCACGGATATGCTTCACAGTCCGTCCAAGCAGATCGCGCATCACCAGCTTTTTACCTGGTACGCCCTGCAACCAGTCCTCAAACGCCAGCTCAACCCCTTCCTGCCCAACACCATCAACGCTGGTAAAACCGACCAGATGGGTGGCAACCTCTGCCGCAGGATAGAAACGCTTATACTCTCGATCAACATAGACGCCGGGTATATGAAGATTTTCAACCTGCTCCGCCTGATTCGGCGTCATCTGTCGTTTCAGATAGATAAACTGCTTATCGCGGAACTGCGCTACCCGTTTCAGCAGCGCTGTCTTATTAGTGTCGACCAGTGACGCCAACCTGTTTATTGAAACATTCTGCAGATCAAACTCTTTCGGGTTCATCCACACCGTTGATACCGGTGCACTGACAGACAAAGGCAGACCGTTACGATCGCTGATCATACCGCGATGAGCGGGAATCACGGCGGTTCGCAGAACCCGGGCATCCCCCTGACGTTTCAGAAACGCCTGCTCCTGAACATTCAGCGAAAGCATCTTTCCGGCAACAGCCGCTGCAATCAGAAACAGCAGCAAAAACACCAGCCATAATCGCCAGCCCCTTGCAGCACGAGCTTGAAAGTCCTGCTCATCGCTCATCTCTGATCACCTCGACCTGCTCAGGAATTCGCATTCCCAGGCGTTTAATTGCCACCGACTCAACCCTGTTATTGGCGGCCAGAGTCCCCTGTTCCAGTAGTAGCTGCCCCCATTCAACCTGCAACTCATCCCACTGCTGTACCAACTCTTGCTGCTGGTTAAACAGAATCCGGTACTGATGCGCAGACCAAATAACCAACAACGATGACACCACCACCAGACACACCATACAGAACAGCGCCAGTGCGGGCTTAACCATCTCAACAGGCTCTATCACCCCGTCAATCGGCGACTCTTCCTGAGCCTTCAGCCATCCCGGCAGTGGCACACTCAGTTTCATCGTACTTTTTTCGCTACCCGCATGACCGCACTGCGTGAACGGGGATTACCAGACACCTCATCCCGACCCGCTTTTACCGCTTTGCCCACTGCTTTCAGGCGTATATTCAACATATCATCCGTCACCGGAATACCTGGCGGCAGGTGTTCATCGCCCTTCACATACTTGCGGATAAAGCGCTTAACTATCCGGTCTTCCAGCGAATGAAAGCTGATTACCACAAGACGGCCGCCGGGCTTTAACATTTCAAGCGCCTGATCGAGACAATCCTCCAGATCTTCCAGCTCCCGGTTAATAAAGATCCTGATGCCCTGGAAGGCACGGGTCGCAGGGTTTTTACCTTTTTCCCACGCAGGATTGGCTTCGGTAATAATTTTCGCCAGCCGCCCGGTTGTTACAATGGGTTCCTGCTCTCGTTCATTCACAATTGCCCGAGCCATTCGCCTTGAGTGACGCTCTTCACCATAGGTATAGAGCACGTCTGCAATCTCTTTCTCTGCTGCATGGGCGAGCCACTCTGCAGCGCTCTCACCGACATCCGGATTCATCCGCATATCCAGCGGACCATCCGACATAAAGCTGAACCCACGATTCGGATCATCCAGCTGAGGAGATGAAACCCCCAGATCCAGCAGCACGCCATCAACCTGTCCCGCAAGCTCTCGCCGGCGAACAAACTCTTCCAGCTGCGCAAATGAGCCCCGTTCGATACTGAAACGCGGATCATCACCAAAGCGCTCTGCCGCACAGGCGATTGCTTCAGGGTCCTTATCAATCCCCATCAACCGTCCCTGCTCTGATAACCGGCTTAACACCAGTTCAGAATGGCCACCTCGACCAAAGGTGCCGTCAATATAAAAACCGTCCGGATCTTCGACCAGGGTATCCACAGCCTCATTCAGCAGAACCGTGATATGTTTATACTCTGCACTCATGTGCTAACCCCTGTCGGTTTAAAGTGATAAATTCTTTAATTCTTCCGGTAGTTCCGCACCACCGTCAGCTTCTGCCAGATACTCTTCACGGGTCGCCAGCCAGCGATCTTCGCTCCAGATCTCAAACTTATTTCCCTGCCCCAGCAAAACAATCTTCTTACTCAGTTCAGCATATTCACGCAACGGAGCAGGCAACAGTAGCCGGCCATTTCCATCCATATCCAGATCGGTCGCATGACCAATCAACAACCTCTGAATACGCCGTACCGCTGGGTTAAAACTTGACAGGGCCTGAATCTTCGCCTGAATCTCTTCCCATTCCGCAAGCGGGTAGAGCAGCAAACAGCGCTCCTCTGTATCAATCGTTGCTACCAACTGGCCACAGCAGTACTCCGTGATCGTGTCACGGTAGCGCGCCGGGATGGCCATACGGCCTTTGGCATCCAGATTGATAGGATTGACCCCTCGAAACACGAAAAAGTTCTCCAAAAAACCAAATTAACCCACATTTACCCACAATTCCCCACTAGTGCACACTATAGAAATTAACCTTCGGCTTTGCAAGGAGGAAACGCCCCGTGACGGGGTTATAAACAGAAGGATTATTAGTAAGCCAGATACAAAAAACCAGGAAGCCGAAAGGCCGAATAAAAACCATTGGAATTACAGAGAGTTAAAAAACGAACACCCACCGTTACAGAAAACGACCGGGAGTAAAATGAAAAAAAGAAATAAATAAAGTATGCGGCAGATCATAAGAACAAAAACAGCAATCAGAGAAAGCGACTGACCCAAAACCAAAGTTCAGACAGCTGCCGGCAACACCGAATAACGGATCAACTCAAACACACTACAAAGATCTCCGCTCAGCTCTCTCACTGCCTGAGGAACTGCCTGATGAGCCGTCCTGGACAACCATCATAAACAAAAAAAGTGCAGAGTTCGCCGATAAGCCGGGTTTTGTCGAGGACAATCATTCATCCAGGACCTGCGTCGCCGCAGGTCTCAAGCGACCTACCCGAATCGAACACGGGCCGTGCCTTAAGGATTCCTATTACCGAACTCTATACTTCCATCAACGCTGACATGACACAACATACAGCAGACCAAATTCAAGCGCATTGTACCAGTTTATGTACCAATAGAAACGCGCCTTCCAGTGACACGGCCAGATTTCTTCTGATGGTACCAAGAGACGCGCTAATCCTCCTTCCGGCCCACACTGTTCCAGCGGGAACCAGAAAACAGACAAAGGAGATGGGGCGATTGAACCGTCGTCGTAGTTTAAAAAGAGTCGCTGAAGTTTTTAAGATTTTTTAAGTTATGCGTACTTTTAAGAACTGTTGAGTTATATTTTATTTTTGCGTACTTATCTTCAGATGGATAGATCAAATGGCGGGGATACACCTCAGAGGCATTGCAACCAAACTAACAGCTCTTGCTATTGTTATCGTCCTAATTGCTGGTGCTATACGATGGGTCACCGTTGAGCTTCTATTCACTGACAGAGTATCTAAGACGGTTGTAACGCAGCTCGAAGCCACCAACCAACTTCTGATCGAACACATCGAAGCTTTACTAACACAGCGCACAGATCAACTCAGAATTATTGCGGGTCTCTTTTCAGATGACGGGCAAATCGAGCAAGAAGCCGTTAATCGACTTCTAAGTCCATATCAGCGACTCACTTTTCGCCATGGCATTTATTTACTAAATAACAACGCCACTGCCTCAAAAATGATTCATAAACCGATCGGTGGGAATGAATACATTTGCGACAATCAAGCTCTGTTATCAATTCTGTCTACTCAAGATTTCGCTATAGCATTAGGTGCGTCGACTCAGACTAAGCAAACAGCTCTCTGCCTGGCCATTCCCTTACACCGGGAACAGGAAGAGAAGGCTGCATTAGTTGGAATCATAGAATCATCCAACAACGGAATATTTAGTAGCATCAATAACGGCCGAATTGCAGCCAATGGAGGCTATCTTCTTATCGATCGAGATAAAAATATTATCCTGGCTTCATCTAAAAGTGAGTTAATCATGAAGCCCGCAGCACCTCCTGGAGTAAATCCACTGCATGACGTCGCTATGACTGGAATGAGCGGAAGCGGGGTTACAACCAATGCTCAGGGACAGGATGAATTTTCAGCGTTTGCCCCAATACCCAATACTCACTGGTTCACCGTCTCTCGGGTTCCGACCGCAGAAGCTTTAGAGGTTGTTGATACGCTGAAAGGCATAATCTCAACCTCGCTTCCTTTTGCTACGACGCTTGTCGCGGTCATTGTGGCTATCACGACAAGTATTATCATTCGCCCACTCGTAAAAACAGCAAAGCACGCAAGGGACATCGCGTCTGGAAAGCTTGGTATGACGCCATTACCGGTGTTGAGCAATGATGAGGTTGGAGATCTTACAAAGGCATTCAACGCGATGATGGCGGAAACGCTCAAAAGCAAAGAGCAATTGAGAACTCTCGCTTATAAGGACTCTCTCACTGGACTTGATAATCGCTATTCTTTATTCGTTAAGTTAGATCAGATCGCCAAACAGGCTCAACGTCATGGAACGGCATACGCAATTTTGTTTTTAGATTTAAATGATTTCAAGACTATAAACGATACATTTGGCCACCTGACCGGTGATTACATCCTTAAGACAGTTGCCACCAGACTCCGTGCATCTTTAAGAAGTTGTGATGTAATTGCGAGAATGGGGGGGGACGAATTTATCCTGGTAATAACCGACCTTGACCCCCTCTCCTCTTTAGCCAGAAAATATGCTGAAGAGATTGCTTCAGAATGTAGAAAATCAATCATTGAACCAATACCCTACCTTGGATATACCCATAAGGTTGACGCTTCTATCGGTCTTAGCATTGGAGATGGAGAAAGTGTTATCGACGATCTACTAGCCGATTCGGATAAAGCAATGTACGCAGCAAAAAAATCAACGCTGCACCGGCAATCCAGCGATACAGCCTAACGCTGACTTCATGCCCGATTTGGTGATCTGGTCTACAGGAACATTCCCAAGGAAGAACAGGAGGTTATCGAAGGTTCTCTGATTCTGCTTTGCCCTTCTGTCAGCCCATGACTTCCACTTAACAAAATCCATCCATACTCGGGATAATTTGAGAGCAGATGACGTTTTTCGCTCTGGGCTACCCTTGCCTACCACCTCAGACACAGCCCCTCTCTGAGGCTCAGAAAGACGCTCCAGCTACTCATCGACCCAGTCCTTAAGCTGCGCACTGAAATCAACCAGTCGCCCCAGTAACGATTGGATAACAGAGGCATCCTGACAGCGTCTTAACAGTTTGATCAGAGGAAACTTCGCGCCGACCATCGAGACAGCTTCAGTGAACGAGTCTGTGCTGAGGCTACGCTTAACTTCAGCAGGCAGTGTGGGACCAAGTTTTCTTAAATGAAGAGGCAGCGCGTAGCGGAAGTAATACGTATTGCCACGCAGGACAACGAAGGGATGGTGCTTCTGTACCAGTTTATGTAACATGCTTTAACGTCTTAATGAGCCGCATGCAACTCATTGAAAACGTTAAATAAAAAAGTGTAGAGCTCGCCGATAAGCCGGGTTTTGTCGAGGACAATCATTCATCTAGGACCTGCGTCGCCACAGGTCTCAAGCGACCTACCCGAATCCAACATGGGCCATGCCTCATGGATTCCTATTTGGTCTTGCTCCAGGTGGGGTTTACCTTGCCGTGACGTGTTACCACGCACGCGGTGCGCTCTTACCGCACCCTTTCACCCTTACCGGCTTCCTGTAAACAGGAAACGTAGGCGGTCTTCTCTCTGCTGCACTTGCCGTAGGCTTGCGCCCCCCAGGCATTACCTGGCACCCTGCCCTATGGAGCCCGGACTTTCCTCCCCTCCTTTACAGGAGCAGCGATTGTCTGGCGAACTCTACGGCGCAAAGGATACCAGCAAGACAGTCATAAGCAAGCAGAACTATGCCACAACCCATGAATTATTTACGATCCAGAGCAGCCTGATACATTACCTTCTTTTTGATTCCGGTGATTTTAGCCGCCAGCGCGCTCGCCTGCTTAACGGAAAGCTCTTCCAACAGGATATCCAGCACCTCACTGCTGCGGGGATCAAGCAGACTATCATCCTGCTGAGGCGCGCCCTCAATCATCAGGACAAACTCCCCCTTACGCTGATTAGGATCAGCCTCGACCTGGGCCAAAACCTCCTCAGCCGTGCCATTGATAAAAGTCTCAAAGGTCTTAGTCAGCTCCCGGGCAATGGCAACAGGACGCTCAGCACCAAACGCCGTGACGATATCTTTTAAACTATCAATAATGCGGTGAGGGGACTCATAAAACATCAGAGTTCTGTTTTCAGCTGCCAGTGCAGTATAAAAATTAACCCGCTGCTGAGACTTTGCCGGCGGAAAGCCTTCAAAAGCAAACCGGTCAGAAGGTACGCCGGCAGCACACAGGGCCGCAATCAGCGCACAACACCCGGGAAGCGGCACAACCCTGAACCCGGCAGACCTTACCTCCCGCACCAGAACAAACCCCGGATCAGATATCAGCGGCGTCCCGGCATCAGAAATAAGGGCGATATCATTTCCCTGCTGCAACTTTTCAATAATTTTTTGCTGTTGCTGGCGTTCATTATGGTCATGAACTGCTATCATCGGCGTTTTGATATTAAAATGTGACAGCAAACGGCCACTATGGCGGGTATCTTCAGCCGCGATTAATGCAACTGACTCCAGTATACGGAGCGCGCGCGGCGTCATATCTTCTAAATTGCCAATCGGCGTTGCGACTACATACAAAACTGCTTCGGACATCGGTATTCGAGCCATTTATAAATTCAGGATGTGAAAGTATATGACGTTTCCAAGCCGCCTGTCTCTGGTGCTGACCGCCAGCGTGGTACTTTTTCTGAACGGTTGCAGCTCACAACAGAGCAACATCGCAACACAGACCCCTGACAACCCCATGCAGCAGGTGGCTGAACTGATCCAGCGAGCAGAAACCGCCGCACCGGTTAAAAGCGCTCAGCTGAAAGCAGAAGCGGCCCGCATTCTGATTATGCAGCAGCGACAAGAGGAAGCCTCACGCCTGCTGGATGAGATCGATATGCAACTTCTGACACCCGCCCTGCAGTTCGAAATATCTGAATTAAAAGCGCGTACAGCGCTGGAACAACAGGACGGACAAAGCGCCCTGCGCTACCTGCAGCAGTTATCACCTGAAACGACGAAAAACCTGCCGCGTGAGCAGCAATATCAGATAGGTGAAATGCAGGCTGATGCTTACCACTATCAGCAGGAGCCGCTCAGCGAATTACAACAACTGATTCAGCTAAGCAGCTACAGCCCGCCAGACAAAACCCAGATGCTCCACAACCGGATCTGGACACTGCTTACCCAGATACCAAAGAATCAGCTGAAGCAACTCAGCCTTCGGCCTGATAATAGCTACTATGAACAGGGCTGGTATGAACTTGCTCTGAGCGCTACCGACGCACAGGATCTGAGCCAGCAAAACAAACAGATGCAGCAATGGGAGATTCTCTGGCAATCACACCCTGCACAACAGATTCCACCGGAAGTCCTTGAGGCAGTTGCCGCTACCGACACCCTCAGCGCCGAACATATAGCCCTCTACCTGCCAATGAGCGGAAATCTGGAAAAACCTGCAGAAGCGATCTCAACAGGGTTTATGACGGCTTACTACAATGCCGTGAGAGCAGGCACTACCAGCGCCAGAGTCACCCTGCTCGACTCCACCAGAATCACCTCTGCGGAGCAGCTTTACCAACTGGCAGAGGAAAAAGGGATTGACCTGATCATTGGCCCGCTGGAGAAGGAGATGGTGGAAAGCCTGCTTAACTTCGGACCAGCCCCCATTCCAACACTGACACTCAATATCGCCCCAGGCAGCCAGCAAACTAATATTTACCAGTTTGGCCTTGCCATTGAAGATGAAGCGATTCAGGCAGCCGAACAAACCTGGCAGGACCAGAAAAAGCAGGTTCTGATCTACACCCCTGACACCGACTGGGGAGAACGCTCTGCCACGGCCTTCCGGCAGCACTTTACTGCTCTCGGGGGTACCATTCTCGATAGTTATACTTACGGCAGCAATGCCAACTACTCGGAAGAAATTGCAACCCTGCTGGGCACAGAAAAGAGCAACGAACGCGATACCCAGCTTACACGGATCATCGGAGAACGGCCTGAATTCGAAAGCCGCAGACGCCAGGATGTGGATGCTATTTTCCTGTCAGCACTGCCACAGACCGCTCGTCAGATCAAACCCACACTGGCGTTTCACTACGCAGGCAACATTCCGGTTTATGCCACATCTCAGATATATTCAGGCTATGAGTCAGCCATTGAAGACCAGGACCTGAACGGCATTCGCTTTGTTGCAACGCCCTGGTTAAGCAGCCCGCCGTCCCCAGCCCACCTGCAACTGGCACAGTTACGGGACAACACTGACAGCCGCTTTGGTCGCTTGTACGCACTGGGCATAGACGCGTTTAACCTGTTTCCCTACCTTGCCCAACTCTCTGCCACTCCGTCGGCCAGAATAGAAGGCGAGACCGGATCACTCTCAATAGGCATAAATAATCGGATTGTACGAACCCTTAACTGGGTTACCTTCAAACAGGGTATTACCCAACCGATAAACGGAAGCAACTAAACTGAGCTACTTTACGCATGGACAGACAACAGATCGGCAGGGACGCCGAACAGAGAGCGCTGAACTACCTGATACAAAAGGGCCTTAAGCTAATCAACAGAAATTACCACTGCCGCTTTGGTGAAATCGATCTGATTATGCAGGACAAGGAACAACTGGTCTTCATCGAGGTACGTAGCCGGCGACACAGCCACTGGGGCGGCGCAGGACTCTCTGTCGATTTCCGCAAACAGAAGAAATTAATAAAAACAGCCAGTTACTTTCTCAGCCAGCAGAAAAGCAGTAACCTGCCTGTATGCCGGTTTGATGTAATAGCATTTGAAGCCAATAAGGATAACGGGAGTGGAGATTCCTGCCCTATATGGTATAAAGACGCCTTCAGACCTGAAGCCACTTTCTGACAGGAGCACCGATGGTACTTCAAGACCGAGTTATTAACCTGTTCCATAACAGCATGGAGGTTAATGCCCAAACCATCGAAGAATACACACCACTGATCTCTCATGCCGGAGAGCTGCTGCTTAGCTGTCTGATGTCTGAAAACAAGATCCTTTGCTGCGGCAATGGCGGCAGCGCGGCACTATCACAGCACTTTAGCAGCTTACTGATGAATCAGTTTCGCCATGAGCGTCCGGGACTGCCAGCCATATCTCTCAGCGCCGACGGCTCAGCGCTCACCGGCATCGCACATGATGGCCAGTTTAATGAGGTGTTCTCGAAACAGATCCGCGCAATCGGTCAGCCCGGCGATCTGCTACTGATACTCTCGAATGACGGACGCGCTGCAAACCTTGTTCAGGCGATCCAGGCGGCGCATGACCGCGATATGCTGGTAATCGCACTCACCGGGGGAACTAATGACAACATTCACTCTCTATTACTCCCGGACGAGGTCGAATTTTGTATCCCGGCAGATGACCCGGCGCTTATTTTTGGCGCCCAGACACTGATTCTGCATGCCCTGTGCGACCTGGTAGACTACCAACTTTTTGGCGGAGAATAATTAATGAAACGGATCGCTATTCTGATTCTTGCAGGCCTCTTAAGCAGCGGCTGCTCAACTGTTGTCAGCAGCTTCAAAGAGGAACCAATAAAAGAGGACCCCACTGACCGCACCACCGGCAGTTTTGTCGATGACGAGCTCATTGAAATCAAATCCAATGTTAATATCAGCAAAGGCTCTGTAGAGCTCAGCAGCAGCCATGTCAACGTTACCAGCTTTAACGGCATCGTCCTCCTCACCGGGCAGGTTGCAACTGCAGAGACCCGCATGGAAGCCGAACAGATTGTCAGCCAGGTGCGCAAAATTCGCCGCATCCATAATGAACTCACCGTCACCAGCCCAACCTCAACCCTGACCCGTGCCAGCGATACCTGGATCACCGCCAAGATTAAAGCCAATATGATTGGCGACAAGCAGGTAGACGCCACACAGATTAAGGTCGTGACTGAAAACGGTGTAGTTTATCTGATGGGTCTGGTAACCCGCGCTCAGGCAGACAAAGCAATCCAGGTTGTACGCAGCGTTAACGGCATTCAGAAAATCGTTAAAATCTTTGAGTATATCGATTAAGAGCAGATCTGCGTGATCCAATCGCTGCGCTTGTCCGAGCGCAGCCTCACTGCTTTTCCGCAGGGCACCTGCAGCGACGAATAACCAGCAAACCAAGACAATAACTTATCGCCGCGAGGGCGCTCCTCCCACAAAAGATGCACCACCCAAGCTTTGTGAACATCAGCCAGAATCAGATTTATCGCGCCTCGAAGGCGCTCCCACTATAGCCCAAAGTGAATTCAACATCGAATTCATTGTAGGAGCCCCTTCCAGGGGCGATAAGCAACCGGCAGATCGCCACGAGGGCGGCCTCCCACAAAAGATGGCACTACCTAAGCTTTGTGAACATCAGTCAGAATTAGATTTATCGCGCCTCGAAGGGGCTCCCACCATAGCCCAAAGTGAATTCATCATCGGATTCATTACAGGCGCCCTTTCCGGGGCGATAATATCAATCGCGGCAAGTACCCAGAGGACCTGCTAATGCCGCTCCTACAAAAACATCCCGTCCTACAGACGCGGCGATGCAGCCACTATTGCGCGCAGGAGCCCCTTCCAGGGGCGATAAACCATCAGCAGATCGCCGCGGGGGCTCAACTCCTGCAAACCTCAGCTATTCCTGACCCAAGACCAGCGCAGCGATCAGACTACGGACTGCAGGTCTACAGCTTTACTTAACCACCTTCAATGAAGGTCTTTTAGCAGACTTAGGCGCTTCCGGCGGCGTAGGATCATTCTCAGGCTCATCATCATAAAGAGCCTCAACACCCGGCTCAGCGCCAAAACCCATGCCCTGGCCATTCTCTCGGGCATAGATCGCCATAACAGCGACCATGGGCGCGAACACATTCATAGGTACGCCACCAAAACGCGCATTGAAGCTGACAGCATCGTTCTCGATCAATAACCCCTGCACCGCACCCGGGGCAATATTCAGGACGATCTGACCGTCACTGATGAACTGCTGCGGCACCATCACGCCCTGAATCTCAGCATCGATAACCAGATGAGGCGTCCAGCCACTATCCAGAATCCACTCATTCAACGCACGGAGAAGATATCCACGACTTGATTGCATTACACACTCCAAAAAAAAGGATGAGTAAAAACCCATCCTTTATATATTATTAGCCACAGACTATATCAGTCACGCATTTCACGCTCTTCTTCAGACAGACTCATCTGAAATGCTTCACGCTCAAACAGGCGATTCATGTACTTAATCAGATCTTTACACTGCGCTTCCGGCAACTCAACACCGAGAATTTCCAGACGCCACAGCAGCGGAGCGATACAGCAGTCCACCAGCGTAAATTCTTCACTCATGAAATAATCTTTTTCGCCAAAGATAGGCGAAACTGCTACCAGACTGTCACGTAACGCTTTGCGGGCTTCATCAGCCTCATCAGCATCTTCAGAGGTCAGAATAATATCTGCCAGAGAACACCAGTCACGCTGAATACGGTACATATACAGACGACTTTCGGCACGTGCAACAGGATAGACAGGCAGCAGCGGCGGATGAGGAAAACGCTCATCCAGATACTCCATCATCACATTTGGCTCATACAGAACAAGCTCACGATCCAGAAGGGTCGGCAAGCTGTTGTACGGATTCAGTGAAGCCAGATCCTCAGGCAAATTATTCGGATCACAATCATTTATCTCAACTGCAACACCTTTTTCTGCCAGTACGATACGTACCCGATGGCTGTAATGATCATTACCATCGGAGTAAAAAGTCATAGAAGAACGCTTGGCCACTACACCCATTAAATCACCCCGTTTCACATGTTCCATAAAAAAAACATACGCGGACCAACTAAATTGGACCGCGTATCGGCATTACTGACCGGCAGACGTTTAGTGAACGTCTTTCCAGTACTCTTTCTTCAACGCGTAAGCAAAGAAGAAGAAGATGAACAGGAAGATCAGTACTTTATAACCAATTGCCTGAGACTCCAGCTTAACAGGGTTACCCATGTAAGACATGAAGTTCACCAGGTCATAGATAGTTTTGTCGAACTCTTCAACAGAAAGAGAACCTTTCTCAGCAACGCTCAGACAACCACCCATTTGCAGCCCTGTCAGAGGATCGATAGTCTTCTCATGATGAGCCATCTCCTCCTTAGTGCAGTGATTTACCTGAAGTCCCTGAAGACCTTCCAGAACGTTTGGCATACCAACATCCGGGAAAACAACGTTATTCACACCCCATGGGCGCGCAGGATCTTTGTAGAAGCTACGCAGGTAAGTATACACCCAGCTCTCACCACGCAGACGCGTTTCCAGCGTCAGGTCAGGTGGAGGCGTACCAAACCATGCAGCAGCATCAGCCTGAGGCATAGCAATAGTCATCTGCTCACCCACCTTGGAATCACCAAAGATCAGGTTCTCCTGAACCAGTTCATTTGGAATACCCAGGTCAGTTGCAGCGCGCTCATAACGCTGATAGTTAGCAGAGTGGCAACCCATGCAATAGTTTACAAAGGTCTTCATACCACGCTGCAGTGATTCCTTATTGGCATGGTCCGGAGACATAGAATCCAGCTGAACCCCACCAGTACTCGCACTGGCAGCCAGGGGTGCCAGCACTAACATGATTGCGATAAAAAACTTTTTCATTAGCCTGTCACCCTTTCCGGTACCGGTTTAGTGCTTTCCATTCTGGTGTAGAACGGCATCAGGAAGAAGTATGCGAAATACAGTGCAGTACAGATCTGCGCCACCAGAGTACGACCAGGAGAAGATGCAACAACGCCCAGATAACCCAGAATAACGAAGCTGATCGCAAAGATAACCAGCCAGATTTTGCTCCACACACCCTTGTAGCGCATAGACTTAACCGGGCTGCGATCCAGCCATGGCAGAACAAACAGGATAGCAATCGCACCACCCATCACCACAACACCAGGGAACTGAGATGCCGCTATAGGCGGAATCGCACGCAACATGGCGTAGAAAGGCGTGAAGTACCATACCGGCGCGATGTGCGGAGGCGTCTTCAGCGGGTTAGCAGGTTCAAAGTTAGGCTGTTCAATAAAGTAGCCACCCATCTCAGGGAAGAAGAAGATGATCAGGCAGAATACGAACAGGAATACCACAACACCAACAATATCTTTAACGGTGTAGTAAGGGTGGAATGGAATGCCGTCCAGCGGAATACCGTTCTCATCCTTTTTCTCTTTAATCTCAACGCCGTCAGGGTTGTTTGAACCCACTTCGTGCAGTGCAATGATGTGCATCACAACCAGCCCCAGCAGGACGATTGGCAATGCAACAACGTGCAGCGAGAAGAAACGGTTCAGGGTAATACCAGAGATCAGGTAATCACCACGAATCCACTCAGCCAGATCCGGACCAATCACTGGTACAGCAGAGAACAGAGATACAATTACCTGAGCACCCCAGTAAGACATCTGTCCCCATGGCAGCAGGTAACCCATGAATGCTTCAGCCATCAGCGCCAGGTAGATCGTCATACCGAAGATCCACACCAGCTCACGAGGCTTACGGTAAGAACCGTACAACAGACCACGGAACATATGCAGGTAAACAACTGCAAAGAAAGCAGACGCACCGGTAGAGTGCATATAACGCAGCAGCCAGCCATAATCCACATCACGCATGATGTATTCAACAGAAGCGAACGCGCCCTCTGCAGTCGGGTTATAGCTCATAGTCAGCCAGATACCCGTCAGCAGCTGGTTAACCAGAACCAACAGCGCCAGAGAACCAAAGAAATACCAGAAGTTAAAGTTCTTTGGAGCGTAGTATTTTGCTAAATGATCATCCCACATCGCTGTCAGTGGGAAACGATCATCGATCCAGCCTATAAAGCCCGGATTTCCTTTATTACGTGCGCCAGCCATTATGCAGTCTCCTGATCCACACCAACGATGATCACATTATCGCTCTCATAAAAATGAGGCGGAATCACCAGGTTAGTAGGTGCCGGAACACCCTTCAATACTCGACCAGACAGGTCAAAACGGGAACCGTGACATGGGCAGTAGAAGCCACCAACCCAGTCCTCACCCAGATCTTCCGGGGCGAGTTCAGGACGGTAAGTTGGAGAACAGCCCAGGTGGGTACAGATACCAACCATTACCGCGATATCTTCACGAAGTGCCCGTGCAGGAGTATGCGGTATGTAAGAAGGCTGCTGCGGAGCCTCGGACTTAGGGTCAGCCAGATCGCCATCCAGTTTTACCAGATTCGCCAGTGCTTCTGGTCCGCGACGAACAATCCATACAGGCTTGCCGCGCCATTTGACAATCATCTGCTGACCAATTTCCAGCTTGCTGATATCAGCTTTAACCGGGGCGCCGGCTGTTTTAGCCTTAGCACTCGGATTCCATGAAGCCACGAACGGAACAGCAGCCCCTACGGCACCCACTGCCCCAACAGCAGAGGTGGCACCGATCAGGAGACGTCGCCGCCCCTTATTCACGCCGTCATTACTCATTAAGATTATCTCCCCTCACTCAACCCTCAATCCCTGCGCTATTGCAGTGCAGCAATTTTCCGGTTGCTCAGTAATGAATACCGAATTAACGGATTTTTAAAATGGCACAAATAGTAATGAAATTCCCCCCTTCTTACAAGGCCAATTCGGGCCAAAACCGCCTTTTTACGCCTATAGTCGACCGACTCCTGATCTCATCCCGCAACAGCACAAATCAAACAAAAAAAACGCCCGGACCATTTCTGATCCGGGCGTTTCTTTCTGCGATACAGTAACTGTATCGAAGCGAATTAACGCTTGGAGAACTGTGGCTTCTTACGTGCTTTACGCAGACCCACTTTCTTACGCTCAACTTCACGAGCATCGCGAGTTACGAAACCAGCAGCACGCAGTTCTGGACGCAGAGTCTCATCATACTCCATCAGAGCACGTGTGATACCGTGACGGATCGCACCAGCCTGACCGAAACCACCACCGCCTTTAACGGTAATGTAAACATCAAACTTTTCTGTGTTACCAGTCAGATCCAGAGGCTGACGAACGATCATGCGAGCAGTTTCGCGACCGAAGTAAACATCAAGTTCACGCTGGTTAACAGTGATTTTACCTGTACCCGGACGCAGGAATACGCGCGCAGTAGAGGACTTACGACGGCCTGTGCCGTAATACTGAGTTGTAGACATATTGACCTGCCCCTTAGACGTTCAGTTCTTGTGGCTGTTGAGCCGCATGCGGATGTTCTGCACCAGCGTACACTTTCATCTTAGTGTACATAGCACGACCCAGGGGACCTTTAGGCAGCATACCTTTAACGGCCAGTTCGATGGTGCGTGTTGGATGAGTCTCAACCATCTTCTCGAAAGAAGTTTCACGCAGACCACCCGGGTAACCAGTATGGCGATAGTACATTTTGTCCTTACGCTTATTACCGGTTACGTTTACTTTCTCTGCATTGATAACGATGATGTAATCACCAGTATCAACGTGAGGAGTGAATTCTGCTTTATGCTTGCCGCGCAGACGACGAGCGATTTCAGTAGCCATACGACCCAGAGTTTTGCCCTCAGCGTCGATAACATACCAGTCGCGTTTAACCTCTGCAGGTTTTGCGCTAAATGTAGTCATGATAAATTTACCTATACATCAGCCTGATTACTGCCAATTCAATACGTTAGCAACAATCGACGACCTTATAATTATTGGTTGCAAACCAGGTTCACAACGTCATAAATCCCCGGACCTATCCGAAGGAGCGCGAATTCTACTGCAATTCAAGGAAGATGCCAATAAAAAAAACGACTAGTGGTTAGAACGCGACTTCGCCGCTCGCCAGACACAAAGCTTCGCTTCGTTTGCTAAATAGAAAAAGAACAACCCAAATAAACTGCCAGCGGTAACTTTTCTTTTCTGCTCTCTTCTAGCTAGTCGCGAAGCGACGTCTAACCACTAGCAAACGGCGAAGCCGCCTCTGACAACTGCTATTATGCCCGATGCTCTTTCGCCAGATACTCGTGAGACTGCATCTCTAACAGACGACTCTGGGTACGCTGTATCTCAAATTCCAGTCGCCCTTCACTGTAAATCTCATGAATGGATGTTTCTGCAGAGAGAATCAGCTTCACCCCGCTATCATAAAACTCATCGACCAGATTGACGAAACGACGAGCAGCGTCATCATTACTTCGCCCTAACTGAGGCACATTACTGATCAGCACCGCATGGAAAATTTTACCCAGCTCGATATAGTCATTCTGACTGCGGGGCCCTTCACACAGCTCCGAAAACTCAAACCAGACCACATCCTCACAACAGCGACGCGCTTTGATATCACGACCATTAATCTCCAGCACACCACCGTCGACTACCTCATCAAGGTCAGGCGCCAGACTTTCAAAACTATTATTAAGACTGACATCGGCGGCACTATCCAGGGGATAGTGATACAACTCCGCCTGCTCAAGCGTCCGTAAGCGATAATCAACACCACTGTCCACATTCACAACGTCTGTAAACCTGTTAAGCATATCTATGGCAGGCAAAAAACGAGCACGCTGCAAGCCATTTTCATACAACCCGTCCGGAACAATATTTGATGTAGCCACCAACGAGACGCCGTTTTTGAACAACTCTTCCAGCAGACCACCAAGAATCATAGCATCGGTAATATCGGTAACAAAAAACTCATCGAAACAGATAATCTGAAACTCACTGGCATACTTCTTACCGATAGCGACCAGCGGATTAGGCGTACCGTCCAGCAACTTCAACTCTTTATGCACACGCTGCATAAAGCGGTGAAAGTGAGTACGCTCTTTATTATCAAATGGCAGGCTATCGTAGAAAGTGTCCATCAGATAGGTTTTACCCCGGCCGACACCACCCCAGAAATACAGCCCCTTAACCGGCTCAGCCTGTGATTTTTTCAACTTAGTCGACAAGCGCCCCATAAACCCCCGGGGCTTCGGCTGATTATGTCTGGCAACCAGATCATCATAAAGGCGCTGCAGATGCTTAACAGCCTCTTCCTGTGCCGCATCATAGGAAAAGTCGTCGCGTTGAAGATCTTTTTTATAACGATCAATAGGAGTCATGCCGAAACCGTACCATTCAAGCTAGTTCAGATAATAAAGAGAGAAATGAAGGTTGGGCACTTTACTCCCAGCCTCTGGATTTTGCAACGCAACAAAGGGATAAGAGCTGTTGCCCGAAGTCCGATTGCTTCGCTTGTTCGACGCCCGAAAAAGCAGCCGTTGTAGGAGGCGCACCCTCGCGGCGATCGATTTACCCGGTGCCTGCTGATGGTTTTATCGCGGCAAGTACCCAAAGGACATAGCAATGCCGCCCCTCAATACCCCCTCCTTCTGAGCCCCCTTTAGAATACCTCTGGGTAGAACCATCGCGGCGGGCACCCAGAGGGATGATAGAACCATCGCCCCGGGACGGGGCTCCTACAATAGATTCCGCCTCGTAGGAACCCCTTTAGCATGCCCTTTGGTTATCAGGGGCGATAAGCCTGTAAAGCAGAAGTCCGTTTTCCGAACGCTTCGCTTGTCCGAGGTCAGGAAGAGCAGCCGTTGTAGGTGTCTCATTCAGAGGCGATTTTATTGTTTTTCCCGGTACTCTCTGTGCCCTTTGCGGTAAAGCCATTGTTTAAAAAAACATCACCACAGAGGGCATGGAGAAGAGCAAAGGCAACACCTGTCATGATGATTGGTTTTCCCCGTGCCTGTTGGTATTTTCATCGCGGCGGGCACCCAGAGGGATGATAGAACCATCGCCCCGGGACGGGGCTCCTACAATAGATTCCGCCTCGTAGGAACCCCTTTAGCATGCCCTTTGGGTACCAGGGGCGATATACCAATCGCGGCAAGATGCCGCTCCTACCATACATTCCGCCTCGTAGGAGCCTCGTCCCGGGGCGATAAGCCTGTAAAGCAGGCGCCCGTTGTCCGAGCGCCTTTAACCTATCCCCAGCAATGGCACCAGCAGCGGCAACATAAATGCAGTAAATGCTCCGGTCATCCCCATTGCCAGCCCGCCAAACGCACCGGCCATCAATCCATATTCAAAAGCAAAGGCAGTCCCCATACCGTGCGCAGAAACACCCAGAGTAAAACCCTTTACCGCCTCATCCGTAACATTAAGGATGCGATAAATCGGCGGCGCCAGCATACAACCCAGCGCCCCGGTTATCAGCACCAGACCTGAAGCCAGTGAGGGATACCCCCCCAGCTTTTCCGCAACACCGATAGCGATCGCAGAGGTGACCGACTTGGGCGCGATGGACAGCAACGTCCCCAAAGAAGCATCAAATGCCTGAGCAACCAGCAGAGCAGAAGCCGCTGCAGTCACCGCCCCGGTCATACAGGCCAGCATCAGCGGGAGAAGCAACTTTTTTACCCGCTCAAAATGATCAAACAGCGGTATAGCAAGCGCCACTGTTGCGGGTCCCAGCAAAAAATGGATAAACTGCGCCCCCTCAAAATAAGTTTCATATGAGGTCCCGGTCAGCAACAGAAATACAATGATCAGGAACAGCGATACCAGAACCGGATGCAATAACGGCGTACCTCCCAGACGACGGTTAAACCAGGAAGCAGCAATAAAAGTGGTGATAGTGACGATCAGCCACATCAGAGGCTTTGCAGCAAAGAAGGTCCAGAACTCCATCAGCGACCCTCCCCACCTGATACATCCTCAGCAACCTTATGTAGCTTTTTTGCTGAAGGATTGAGAATCAGCGCAGTCACAATAATCGTCACAGCCGTACTCACAATAAGAGCAACCAGAATCGCCAGCCAGTCCTGCTTCAACAATCCGAAGTGAGTCATCAGCCCCACACCTGCGGGCACAAACAGCAGGGCCAGATGTTTTAACAAAGCCTCACCCGGGACACGCAGATAGTGCGGAACACTGCCATTGACAACCAGAGCCGCCAGCAGAAACACCATACCAACAACAGGCCCGGGCACTGGCATACCAGTGAGGGTAACAACCAACTCCCCGGCAAACTGAAACACCAGCAAAATCAAAAAACCAATCAACATCTCACACCCTGAGCGGCCAGGCCTGCGTCATCAAACCATCAACAATACAGCTTCTGTTCCGGCATAAAAAGCATAAAGCGCGAAAGCAATAAACAACACCCCTGACGCCCGATGCAGCCAGATGACTGAGATATAACGCAGCAACGCCCTGCCGGCTAAAATACCTAACGCCGAAGTTGACACCAGCGCCAGCGTTGACCCAATCCAGACAGCCAGACCAGACTCGGTGCTTGCCAGCCCCATCACCGCCAACTGCGTCTTATCACCAAGCTCTGCAAAAAACAGCATCAGCAGCGCCGATATAAAAACACTTTTAACTGAGAGCGCAACACGGTCATCGTCCTCATCCTCTCCAGTTCTGAAAGACTGAACACCAAACCAGAGAAACAAAATCGCAACCACACCCAAAACCACGGGACGGGGTAACCAGGTTGCCGCAACCGAGCCAACCATCACAGCCAGCAGATTTAAAACCGCAAACGCAACGATTGCGCCCATCAAGACAGGAAAAACCCGATACCGTGCAGCCAGAGTCATACATACCAACTGACTTTTATCACCAAACTCCGCCAGAAACACCAATAAAAATGCGCCAACCACACTCGCCAGCTGATCCATCAAACCCAACCCTTTCAGAAATAAAATTTCCGCGATTATACAGAGTTCTAATAAAAAGCTCTTAGGAAAAGCTCTTATACAAAGCCTTTATGCAGAGCTCTTATGCAAAGCCCTGACAAAGCTCTTATAAAAAGCTCTTATGAAAGGCCCCATGAAACAGCCACATACTCAGCTATCAGACTTTAACGCTTCCAAAGACTGAAGTTCCTGGAAAGTATTAAGATTGCACAACTGTTCAGACAGATCGGAAATATCAACAAGCTGCATCGGATGGGTACGCATCCAGCGCTGCACTGCCCGCTGACCTCCTTCCAGCCAGCGCTCAAGATCATCAGCAAGCAACCGGGGAATCACTGCATGCAGCGGATGCAACTTATCACCTTCCGACAACACCGTAATACTATGGGGCGCATGACTGGCAGCGCCCAGTAATCGCTCAATCAGGAGCGGCTCAAGCAATGGCGTATCACAAGGCAAAACCAACACCTGATCAGACCGGCACACCCTAAGCCCGGCCAGAATTCCCGCCAAAGGCCCCTGAAACCCCTCCAGCAAATCCTCCACGACCTGGTCAGCAAGAACAGCATAATCCGGCAGATGCCGGTTACAACTGATCACAACCTTATCAACAAAAGGCCGGACCAGCTCAACAGCAAAAGCCACCATAGGCTGCGACTGAAACGGCACCAGACCTTTGTCACTCCCCCCCATGCGACGGCCTTCACCGCCTGCGAGGACAATAACATCCAAGGGTTCAGCCACCGGTCACAGGAGGAAAAAACGCCACCTCATCACCATCCGATACAACCGTATCTAATGGCACTATATCCTGGTTTACAGAACAGAGCAGCTGCCCGCTTAATGCGTTTTGCCACTTATCATCCTGCGTCTTCAATTGTTCCAGAAGTCCCGCAGCACTCACAGACCGATCCAGTTGATAACTCACCTGCCCAACACCCAGAGTTTCTCGCAGGGAAGCAAAAAAAAGCACATTTACCATCACAACAACCTATTTATTTAACAGTCTATTCTTTCAAAAGCCGTCAGCCCGGGCTTAATTCATCACTTCGCTAAACGGAATAAACCTCAGCAAGTCACCCTCCCTGAACACCCTGCCTGGCGGCACCACGAGATACCCCGCAGCCATCACTGATGAACTTAACACACCTGAGCTCTGACTGGAGCCAGAGACCGCCCGCCCATCTTTCAGCTGAACCCTGAGATACTCCTGACGACCAATCGCTCTCGACCGGCTAAAACCAACCTCTACAGAAAAGCTGTTGGGTACAACATTATCAGCCCCCATAGACCGCAGCAGAAAAGGCCGTGCAAGTATATTAAACGTCACTAAAACAGCAGCAGGATTACCTGGCAACCCGAGCAACGGCTTACCATTCACATAACCGAAAGCCATCGGCTTACCCGGCTTTATGGCCAGCTTCCAAAGCCTCAACTCCCCCTGCGTCTCAACAGCCGCCTTAACATGATCCTCCTCGCCGACAGAAACACCGCCACTGGTGATAATACAGTCAGCCTGCTCAGATGCTTGCCTGAGAGCGACTTTAGTACCCTCAAGGGTATCCTCAACAATCGCCGCTTCAACAACCTCGCAACCCAGTGCCTGCAACAACCCCCGTATAGTAAAAAGGTTAGAGTTATAGATCTGCCCCGGCTGAAGCGGAGTTCCCGGCATCACCAGCTCATCACCGGTAGCCAGCACTGCAACTTTTAAACGTCTGCAAACTCTGACCCTGGCAACACCCACCGAGGCTAGCACACCGAGATGCTGCGCCTGAAGCCGCATACCAGCTGGAATAACAACCTGCCCCGTACGGATATCCTGCCCCTGCAGGCGTATATTGTTACCAACCGGGGGAGCTTCAGCAATTTCGACCCATGGCTGACCACCGGCCTCACCGGTAATCGTATTTTCCTGCATCACAACCGCGTCAGCACCCAATGGAATCTCAGAACCGGTAAAGATACGCGCTGCAGTTCCAGGCTCAAGTGGCTGAGGCATTGTTCCGGCAGGGATGCGCTGCGATACGTTAAGGCGTCGGCTTCCGGCAAGGTCTGCAATCCTTAGCGCATAACCATCCATAGCACTGTTATCCCGAGGAGGAACATCGACGACAGACGTCTGATCTTCTGCCAGCACCCGCCCCAGAGCATCGCTTATATCCACCTCTTCAGTCGCAACAGGCAACGTCGCTTCTGCCAATAACCTTTCCAGAGCTTCGTCAACCGGCATCAACTGAGACGCAGGTGCGTCACAACCGCTATGACCAGCCGTCATCCGCGCGGCCCACAAGCGGTCTCGACAGGCCTCGCTGTCATCACCATCTCAACAAAATTACAGGGCCGGTGACGCGCATCAAGCTGCTCCCGGATAATACCGTTCCAGGCAGTCCTGCAGGCACCGGTTGAGCCCGGCATACAGAAAATAACCGTTCGGTTAGCAACACCCGCAAACGCCCGGGACTGAACAGTCGACGTGCCGATCTCTTCATAGGAAAGCTGACGGAATAATTCCCCATACCCCTCTATCGCCTTATCAAACAGCGGCATCAACGCTTCAGGGGTGGTATCCCGCAAGGTAAAGCCCGTCCCCCCGGTCACCAGAACAGCCTGCACCGCTTCATCCGCGATCCATGCAGACACCACCGCCCGCAGCTGATACACATCATCTTTGCAGATCACCCGCTCAGCCAGGCAGTGCCCCGCTTCTGTCAAACCATCCACCAACGCATCACCTGAGGTATCATTTTCCGGTATACGGGTATCAGAAACGGTCAGCACAGCGATCTGCAGCGGCTGAAAAGGTACATTTGCTTTTGTATGACTCATAAAATCCTCATAAAAAGGGGTCATGCCACTTAAACAGAACATGAATACAAAACGATAAATAAAATAAGACCGGGTGTCCAAGCCTCTTTACAGGACAATTATAGAAAGACACCCCCAAACACACACAGAACCTGAGTTTTCAAGTAATTGAGCCATCAAACATACTCACTTAGGTATATCTGTGAGTACCGCTATAAAAAAGCGCATGTTACTATTAGCGAATATTGAAATTCTATGGTTTATTTCATGCTCTCTAATTGCGCAGAGAATAAACAAAATATTACATTTTAAAGTGCCACATAAGGACATATGCCGATGAAATACCGGACTTTAGCAAGTTTAATTACCCCTGCTGCATTTATCTTCTCGCTGCCAGCTGCAGCGGCTATCGAACCTGCAGCCATTGACGCAGGCCCGGTGAAAGTTGTGCCAATGATCAGCGCACAGGTGGGTTATGACGATAACTTCTTCAGCACCTCGGCTAACGAAGAGGACGACACCATTACCGTTCTGTCTCCTTCTGTTCAACTGATCGCTGAAGATGGTCTGAACGCATACAGATTGACCTACCAGATCAGTCAGGGCATGCATCAGGATCATTCTGCTGATAACTACACAGACCACAACCTGTCAGCGGATGCGCATCTCGAATTCAGTCAGCGCAGCGTGCTGGATCTGAACGCAGCCTATACCAAAGGGCACGAAGCACGCGGTACTGGACTTAGCGCAAGTGGCGGCCTCGCAAACAGTATTGATGCACCTCTGGAATACGACACCCAAACCGTAGGCTTCAGCTACTTCTATGGCGCTCCCGAGGCAACTGGACGGATTCAGGTTTACGGTGAGCACCTTGACCGCGAATACCAGAACTTCCGTTCCGTGACCGAAGGCCGTGATGACACTGAAGTGACTCTGGGCGCAGTTTTCTACTATCAGATCATGCCGAAAACATCTCTGCTGTTTGAAGCACGCAATAAAGATATCGATTACGATCTTGATCCAGCCAACTCCCTTGACAGCGAAACCCGTAAATATTTTGTCGGTGCGACCTGGGAAGGCACTGCAAAAACAACGGGTACCGTTAAAGTCGGTGTCAGCGAAAAAGATTTCGATTCAGCAAGCCGTAAAGACTTCACCAGCAGCAGCTGGGAAGCTTCAGTTAGCTGGGCGCCACGCACCTACTCTGTCGTCGACATCAGCACCAGCCGGAGCGCGGCTGAAAGCACCGGCAACGGAAACTTCATTGACACGAAAAGCTACAATGTCAACTGGAACCACGCCTGGAGCGATATTATCAACACTGACCTGGGTCTCGGACTTACCAACGAAACCTATGAAGGGGCAGCTGATGGCCGCGAAGATGACACCACATCGGTTAATATGGGCCTGAATTACGATATGCGTCGCTGGCTGACATTTGGCCTGAATTACACATACAGTGATATCGATTCAAACCTGGCCAATACCGATTACAGTAAAAACCTGGTTATGCTGACAATAAATGCATCACTATAAGCTGTAAAAATCGAGATATTTCTATGTTATTCGGTTCCAACATTATCAGGGTAGCCTTTATGGCTACTCTGCTTCTTTTCTGCTCAGCCGTTTCGGCTGAGTCGTCCACACTCTCTGATTATCGCCTGGGTTCAGGTGATCTTCTCAGCATCCAGGTATTCGGCGAAGAAGATCTGAGCATGGAGATACGGCTCAGTGACGCTGGCACTATAGCTTATCCCTTTTTAGGTGAGCTCAGAGTGCTGAATATGACCATAGGCAACCTTGGCAAAATGATAGAACAGGGCCTGGGCGACGGTTATCTGCTCGACCCACATGTCAGTATTACCGTAGTAGAATACCGGCAGTTCTTTATCAATGGTGAAGTTCAGGAGCCCGGCGGCTATCCATACCAGCCTGGGCTGACATTACAAAAAGCGGTCGCCCTGGCCGGCGGATTTACTGAGCGTGCATCAAAAAGTAAGCTCTTTGTCTCCCACGATGGTGAAACATCCGATCCCCGCCTGGTTCAGCTAAACACCCTGATCAAACCCGGCGATATTATTACTATCGAACAAAGCTTCTTCTAACTTGCTGCTGAAGCTGAGCTCCACTAAACCGTTCCGCATACATATTACAGAGACAGACCAGAAAGTATGGATACGAATAGATCCCAGGAAAGCATGACCCGCCTGATGAGCGACGATGTAATCGACCTGCGCCAATACTGGAATACCATCAACCGGCACAAGTGGGGAATATTCGGATTCGCCATCGTCATAACCATGCTGGCCACATTAGTCGTCTTCTCAATGAAGCCGGTCTATCGCGCTGAAGCGACTCTGTTGATTGAATCAAAAAATGCCAATGTGGTTTCGATTGAAGAGGTCTATGGTCTCGATGCAGGCAACAGTGAGTATTACCTGACTCAGTTTGAAATCCTCAAGTCCAGACAACTGGCCGAACGGGTGATTGAGAAATTAAACCTGGTCGACAACCCCGAATTCAACCAGAAGCCCGGTTTTATCGACACAACCATCGCTTCAGTAAAAAACCTGCTGCCTCTGGGCGTTGAACCAGAGCTATCAGAACAGGAGCGTGCCCGTATCAAATTGCAGCAGGTGACTAATCAGTTCCTTGCCAACCTGACAGTGTCGCCTATCCGTAAAACTCAGCTGGTCAAGATCAGTTACGACTCATACGATTCAATGCTGTCTGCCCGAATCGCTAACGCTGTTGGCGATGCGTATATTGAAAACAACCTGGAAGCACGTCTGCAACTCACCTATAAAGCCTCTGAATGGCTGATGGAAAGGCTGAGTGGCCTCAGGGATAAACTTAAACAGTCTGAGGAACGCTTACAGGAATATCGGGAAAAGGAACAAATTGTCGGTAATGACGGTGGCTTTGATATTGCCAACAGCGAACTGGATCTGGTCGCCAGCAAGCTGGTTGACGCACGCCGTGAACGTCTGGCGCTCGAAAGCCTGAACAATCAGATAAAGAAAGTCGACAAGCGCCATCCGGAGAACTTCGAGCTGATTCCTGCGGTTCTCCAGCACCCCTTAGTACAAAGCCTGAAAGGCTCCGTACTCCAGGTCGAACTCAAAAGATCTGAACTATCTAAGCGCTACGGTGCGAAACACCCGAAGATGCAGGCCGCTCAGTCAGAGCTTGAAAACGCGCAGCGCAGTCTTTACAAGCAGATTCTGTCTGTCGTCAACGGTATTGAAAACGAATACCGGCTGGCCCTCTCCGCCGAACGTTCGCTGAAAAGCGCGGTGGATAACACCAAGCAGGAACTGCAGTCGATTAACCGAAAAGATTACCGTTTGAAAGAACTTGAGAAAGAGGTGGATGCCAATCGTCAGTTGTATGACACCTTCTTCACACGTCTGAGCGAAACCAATGCAACCGGAGATCTGCAGTCAGCTAACGCCCGCGTTTCCGATCCGGCACAGCCTCCACAAGCTCCGGAAAAGCCTAAGAAAGGCCTTATTATTGCCCTGACCTTCATTGTTGGCATCATGTTTGGAACAATGCTGTCGTTCCTGCTGGAAGCACTGAACAATACGGTAAAAAGTGCTCAGGATGTTGAAAATAAACTGGGCGCCACGATGCTCGGGCTGCTGCCAAAACTAGCTAAAAAAAGTGGCACAGAAAACATCAGTTACACCGCATACCTGAACGACCAGCAATCGGCCTTTGCTGAATCGGTAAGGACTATTCGTACCGGTATTGTCCTCTCAGCGCTGGATAACCCCCATAAAATTTTATGTGTCACCTCGTCTGTTCCCGGTGAAGGTAAAACGTCGCTGACGCTCAGCCTCGCCTTCTCAATAGGACAGATGGAAAAGGTGCTACTGATCGATGCCGATATGCGCCGTCCGTCAATCGCCAAAAACTTTGGCCTGTCTGGAAAAACACCAGGATTATCGAATCTGGTTGCCGGCACTGCACGACTGGAAGACACTATTCACAAAGATGAAAAATCCGGTATCGATGTACTGCCATCGGGGATTATCCCCCCCAACCCGCTGGAACTGCTGTCATCTCACCGTTTTGCTAAGGTGCTGGCTGTTCTGGAAACCAAATACGACCGGATCATTATCGACACGGCGCCAACACAGGCGGTCAGTGATGCTCTGGTGCTGTCATCGCATGTGGGCGCAATGATCTACGTGGTCAAAGCTGACGCGACAAACTACCAGCTGGCTAAGAATGGCCTCAAGCGCCTGAATGAAGTTAAAGCCCCGCTTATCGGCGTGGTGCTGAATCAGGTGGATATCAAAAAGGCCGCTAAGTATGGCGGTGATTACAGTGGCTACTATGATACATACGGCTACACAGCAGACGAAAAGACCGCCTGATGATTGATCTGCATAACCATATACTGCCAGGAATCGATGATGGCCCGGCGACACTTTCTGAGTCGCTGGAGCTGGCTAAGATAGCCGTAGATGATGGTATTCGTCATATTGTTGTAACGCCCCATATCCACCCCGGGCGCTATGAAAATCAGATAAATACCATCCAGCCAGTCTTGCAGACCCTGCAACAGGCTATAGCAGATGCCGATATTCCTCTCACGCTGAGCATGGGCGCGGAACTGCGCATCTCGGCCGAAATGATCAGCATGATTCCTTCCGGGAAAATACCCTTTCTGGGAAGCTGGCAGGATAAGAAAGTATTACTGCTGGAACTGCCTCACAGCCATATTCCGCCGGGCACTGATAAGCTGATCAACTGGCTTTTAAGCCAGAACATTCAACCGATGATTGCGCACCCGGAGCGCAACAAAGAGATCATCGACAATATCGAGAAAGTAAGTCCTCTGGTTGCCCAGGGCTGCTTACTGCAGGTAACCGCCATGTCCGTTGCCGGGCGCTTTGGCGATGCTGCCAGACAGATCTCCGAAATACTGCTTCAACGGGACTGGGTAACCATACTCGCCACAGATGCCCATAACAGCCGCCACCGCCCCCCCGTCCTGACGGAAGGGGTTCAGGCTGCTATTGAGATAATTGGTGAAGATGCAGCCCGGGCACTGGTAACCTCAATACCCGAATATATAATCTCCAACCATGCTGAAATCTGATCCAGCCCGCAAAGTTTTTGTCTTCGCTCTACTCATTGTCCTTGTTTTGGCTGCAACCATCGCCACCCGCAACGGTATAGCTGACCTCTACGCATACTCTCCGCGCCAGCACCTGGAATACTGGCAAAAATCAGCCAAAACCCCACCTCAGGACAAACTGGCAGCGGAACTTGCGAGTATAAGAACCGCTATTGAGTGGCAGAGAAACAGAGCTGAATACAGGGACATTGAAGCGCTACTATTATATTATCAGGCACTGCATCACTATCAGACTGGCAGTCCTGCTGACTTCCGCGAAACAACGCTTGAAGCAATAGAAGGCTATCGAAAAGCGACTCAGGAGCGCCCAAACTGGCCCTACAGCTGGGCAAGTCTGGCACTGATGAAAGCCTCAGTCAGACAGTTTGATACCGAGTTTGAAGATGCGATTATTAAGGCGGTGAAGCTCGGCCCCTGGGAAAATTCGGTTAACATCAGTGTTGCTGAAGCAGGCCTTTTGGGATGGACATCACTGGCCCCCTCAACTCAGAATGCCGTAATCGAAAATATTGAGAGAGGCTTAAAACGCAACACACCGGCGTTAAAAAAGAGCCTGAACGCCATTAATAAACTGGGAATGGCCTGTATTTACCTCAAAGCCAGCAACGAACGAAAAAGACTCTGTGGCTTTTGATCATTACACCAAAGGCTGAAGTTAGAATTTATTAAGACGATATCAGGACGATATAAAGGTCTGACGATATAAAGGTCTGGAGCATATATGACAACCGTACGTAAAGCAGTAATCCCCGTTGCGGGTCTGGGAACACGGGTTCTACCGGCAAGTAAGGCGATCCCGAAAGAGATGATGCCGGTTGTGGATAAGCCTGTTATCCAGCATGTTGTCGAAGAAGCCATAAAAGCCGGAATCAAAGAGATCATTCTGGTAACCCGTAGTGGCAAATGCGCGATTGAAGACCATTTTGATAGTCACTATGAGTTGGAGCACCAGCTGGATCTGAAAAATAAAACCCAGATTCTCGACTCAGTCAGCAAGATAATCCCCAGTGATGTGACCATCTTATCGGTTCGTCAGCCGGAAGCACGGGGGCTCGGCCATGCCGTTCACTGCGCTGCTAGAATTATCAACAACGAACCCTTTGTCGTCATTCTGCCGGATGTTCTGGTCAACAACTATCAACAGGATAGAAATGATCTGCAACAGATGGTACGTGCATTCGAAGAACATAATGCTGCCCAGATCATGGTCGAGTCAGTTCCCCAGGACCAGATTCATCTCTATGGTGTCGCCGACTGTAACGGAGTGAAACCGGCTGCAGGCGAGTCCGTTTCGATCTGCGCTATGGTCGAGAAGCCCAAACAGGAAGACGCACCATCCGACCTTGCCGTTGTAGGCCGTTACGTTCTGCCAGCCAGAGTTATGGAGCTGCTTGCCGATACCAGACCCGGCGCCGGTAATGAGATCCAGCTGACAGATGCACTTGATGAACTGTTAAAAGAACAAAAGGTTGAAGCCTATCGTATGACGGGTAAAACATACGATTGCGGCAACAAACTGGGCTTCCTGCAGGCCAATGTCGCCTATGGCCTTCAGCACCCGGAAACCGCTGAAGCATTTAAGCAGTTCCTGACCAAGCTGGACTGAGATTATGACGGTTGATAACTCGCCAGCCTGGCTAGCACTCAATACCCATGCTAACAAGGTGCGTGAGAAACATCTGACTGAGATGTTTGCAGATGACCCCGCGCGCTATGAAAAATTCAGTTTCAGGGCGGCCCACTGTCTGACTGATTTTTCTAAACAGCGCATTACCGCAACCACTCTGCAACTACTCATCGATCTGGCTGAGCAGCAAAAACTGTCTCAGCGGATCGAAGCACTCTTCACCGGTGAAAAGGTTAACCTGTCAGAAAGCCGTCCCGCCCTGCATACAGCGTTGCGCCAGCCGGCAGATCAGCCGCTTCTGGTTGAGGGTATTGATATTTCACAAGAGATTCACGCCTCTCTGGAAAAAATGGAAACACTGGTTGACCAGATCCATAACGGGCAGTGGCGTGGCTATGATGGCAGCCCCATTAAAAGCGTCGTCAATATCGGCGTTGGCGGTTCTGATCTCGGGCCGTTGATGACATGCAGAGCGTTAAGCATGTTCGCCCCGGAACACATCCGGGATATCGACATTCACTTTGTATCCTCCATGGATGGCAGCCACCTGTCAGGACTTCTGACACACATTGACCCGGCCTCTACCCTGTTTATTGTCTCGTCTAAATCGTTCACCACCATCGACACACTGGCGAACGCCAACACCGCCAGAGAGTGGCTGGTAGAGATCAGCGGTCTCCCGGTTGAACTGATCAGTCAGCATCACTTTATAGCAATCACCGCCAGTCCGGAGAAAGCAGCAGACTGGGGTATTCCTGAAAAAAATCAGCTGCACTTCTGGGACTGGACCGGTGGACGCTATTCAATGTGGTCGGTCATCGGCATGGCTATCGCGTTGCAAATCGGCAATAAAAACTTCCGACAACTGCTGTCTGGTGCTCATCAGATGGATACTCACTTCCGTTCGGCGCCACTGCACGAGAACCTGCCGGTGCTGATGGCGATGATAGGTATCTGGAACATTAATTTTCTTGATATACATGCCCATGCGGTACTCCCTTACGACGGCCGTCTCGAACATGTTCCCGCCTACCTGGAACAGCTTGAGATGGAGAGTAATGGCAAGAGCGTCACCTTAAAAGGGGAAAAACTCAACTACGCGACCTGCCCTATCTTGTGGGGCGAGGTCGGCCCTAATGCACAGCACGCATTTTACCAGCTGCTGCATCAGGGCACCGAATCGGTGATGTGTGATTTCATCGCGCCGGCCCTGCGTTATCAGGACCAGGGAGAAGACCTGCAGGCTCAGCACCAGCTGGCTCTGGCTAACTGTCTTGCTCAGTCGCGCTTACTGGCACTCGGTGACAGTGTACTGGACGATGCAGACAATGCACCTGCACATAAACGCTACCGGGGAAACCAGCCCAGCACTACCATCATGTTCGACTCTCTCAGCCCTGCAAGTTTTGGCGCTCTCATCGCCATGTACGAGCATAAAGTTTATGTTCAGTCAGTCATCTGGGAGATCAATCCCTTTGATCAGTGGGGCGTTGAGCTGGGCAAGCAGGTAGCTACCTCACTGCTGGACCAGTTTACCCAACAGGCCTCATCAGCGACAGACAGCTCAACAGAGGGACTGATCCGTTATGTTCAACAGCTGCGCCGGGAGAATCAGCCATGAAGATTAAAGTCTACGGCGTTGGCCTGACCGCCTGGGTCGCTGCTGCCTGTCTGGCCAGAGCCGGAAACGATGTCTTGATTGAAGGCCCGGACAGTCAGCTGGAGAAGCCTCTTGAAGAGATCTCTGCGCTGAGAGATGAGCCCGGACTGCTGGATCAGATAGAACTCCAGCTCAGAGCAGGCAGACTCCAGCGAACCAGAGACAAGGAGGCTTATGCCGAAGTTCACTGGCTGGCACTGGAACATAACGAGTTTGAGTCGGCCCGGAAAATTATTCGCGCTCTGGGCAAAGCGAACCCCGACAATCTGCTGATAGTGAACCAGTGTAACTTTGGCGTCGGTGCAACAGATCAGCTGCAGGACGAGCTGAATCAGGACACCAATCAGATTATTGTATATATCCCCAACAACCTTCAGGAAGGCAAAGCCCTGGAAGGCTTCAGTCAGGCTAAACGGATTATTATCGGCAGCGATAGCAACTGGGCGATCACGATGACCCGGTCGCTGTTTCGCCCGTTTATACAAAACATCGAACACCTGCAACTGATGACCAGCAGAGAAGCTGAGTTTACCAAGTTTGCCATCACCGGAATGCTGGCGATCCGGCTGGGTTATATCAACGAACTTGCAAACCTTGCCGACCAGATGGATGTTGATATTGATACCATCCGCGAAGGCATGGGGGCCGACCCCCGTATTGGCCGCCACTATCTTGCGCCAGGTTGCGGTTTTGGCGGGCAGAATTTCAACCAATACATAGCCCGATTCTCAGAGATCTTTGAAAATAAGGGTAAAGACTCTCTGCTTAAAACCGTTATCTCTGAAAATGAGATTCAAAAAGAGTTGCTGTTCAAAAAACTATGGCAACACTACCGCTGCAATCTGACCGGCAAAGCGATCGCCATCTGGGGAGCATCATTCAAGCCAGGCACGGCCAGCATAGATAATGCACCCAGCCTGAAACTGATCGATGCGTTACTGGCTCAGGGTGTTGAGGTCCGGGTTCATGACCCGGAAGCACTGGGAAATCTGAAAAAGCATTATAGAGACGCGCCCCTGCTCAGCTTCTGTGATAACCCTTACGACGCAGTACAAGATACCGATGCCCTTCTGCTGGTGACCGAATGGCCGGAATACTGGTCACCGGATTACCTTAAGCTACTCGAAGATATGCATACGCCTCTGATTATTGACGGGCGTAACATCTTTGACCGGGAAGCGCTGGAACTGTATGGCTTCACCTATATGGGTGTGGGTCGATGATGCTGCGTTCTATCCTGTTCAGCCTCTGTGCTGCAGCGCTGTTCTACGGACTTTTCAGAGAGACTCCGCCACCCAGACTGTTCAATCAGTCTGACAAATTTGGTCATCTACTAGGGTTTGCAGCGATGACATTCATCGCTATCTGGACGCTTTCCCGCAAATATTTCCCGCTGTTTATAGCAGGCATATTAATACTGGCCTGTAGTGCGGAATATATACAGGAATGGCTGTTACCCCATCGGCATTTCTCGATTAAAGATATGTATGCCAACCTTTCTGGTATCGCATTAATCCTTATTTCATGGGCTGTCTGGCGGGCCGGTCGACATTTTCTTTCAGCCACCAGCTCAAAAGCCGACACTATCAATTTACAACCTTCAGAGAAGCATCAATGAGCAAACTAGCCTGTTTCAAAGCCTACGATATCCGCGGCCAGCTGGGTACTCAGCTGGATGAAGACCTGACCTATCGCATTGGCCGCGCCTATGCAGAGTTTCTGAAACCTGAAACCGTTGTAGTTGGCGGAGATATGCGTCTGTCCACCGAGTCACTGAAACAGGCTCTGGCAAATGGCCTCAGGGATTCGGGTGTCAACGTTCTGGATATCGGGCTCTGCGGTACCGAAGAGATCTACTTCGCCACCGCTCACCTGCACACAGATGGCGGCATCGTTGTGACCGCCAGTCACAACCCGGAAGATTACAACGGTATGAAGCTGGTTAAACACGGCTCCCGCCCTATCAGCGGCGATACCGGACTGAATGATATTGAACAGCTGGCACGTGAGAATAACTTTGCTGCAGTTGATGAAGCGAATCGCGGCAGCTACGAAAAAGCCGACACCCTGGCTGCCTACATTGGACATCTGGAGGGCTATATCGACCTGCAGGCCCTTAAACCGATGAAACTGGTTGTCAACGCCGGTAACGGCGTTGCCGGACATGTTATAGATGCCCTGGAAACACAGTTTAAAGCGGCATCCATACCGGTCGAATTTATAAAAATTCACCACCAGCCCGACGGCACCTTCCCTAATGGCATACCCAACCCCATTCTGGAAGAGAATCGTGCCGACACCATCGCAGCCGTGCTGGAACATAAAGCCGATATGGGCATCGCCTGGGATGGCGACTTCGACCGCTGCTTCCTGTTTGATGAGAATGGCCGTTTTATCGAGGGTTACTATATCGTAGGACTGCTGGCCGAAGCCTTCCTGGCAAAAAATCCGGGGGCCGCGATCATCCACGACCCGCGCCTCACGTGGAACACCCTGGATATCGTTGAAGCCAGTGGCGGCAAAGCGATTCAAAGCAAAACCGGACATGCCTTTATCAAAGAAAGAATGCGCGAAGAAGACGCGGTATACGGCGGCGAAATGAGCGCCCACCACTACTTCAGAGACTTCTTCTATTGCGATAGCGGCATGGTGCCATGGCTGCTGGTCGCCGAACTGATCAGCAACAAGGGCCAGACCCTGTCGCAACTGGTTGACGACCGGATTACCAAGTACCCTTCCCCCGGTGAGATCAACAGCAAGCTGGAAGACCCGAAAGCCGCAATCGAGCGAGTCCTCAGTACATACAAGGAGGCAGCAAAAGCGATCGACTACACCGACGGCATCAGCCTGGATATGGGCGAATGGCGCTTCAACCTGCGCTCATCCAATACAGAACCAGTCGTTCGGCTAAACGTTGAAACCCGGGGAGATGAAACCCTGATGAAAGCCAAAACCGATGAACTGCTGACACTGCTGCGAAGTTAATCAGATAGTGTCGTTCGGGCGATAAGCCATCGCGGCGAGTACCCAGAGGGTAAGCTAACGCCGCTCCTACACAACATATCAACACCGTAGGAGCCCCGTCCCGGGGCGATAAAACCATCGCGGCAAGTACCCATAGGGCATGCTAACGCCGCTCCTACACAACACATTACACCCCGTAGGAGCCCCGTCCCGGGGCGATAAAACCATCGCGGCAAGTACCCATAGGGCATGCTAACGCCGCTCCTACACAACACATTACACCCCGTAGGAGCCCCGTCCCGGGGCGATAAAACCATCGCGGCAAGTACCCATAGGGCATGCTAACGCCGCTCCTACACAACACATTACACCCCGTAGGAGCCCCGTCCCGGGGCGATAAAACCATCGCGGCAAGTACCCATAGGGCATGCTAACGCCGCTCCTACACAACACATTACACCCCGTAGGAGCCCCGTCCCGGGGCGATAAAACCATCGCGGCAAGTACCCATAGGGCATGCTAATGCCGCTCCTACACAACATATCAACACCGTAGGAGCCCCTTCCAGGGGCGATAAACCATCGCGGCGGGCACCCTCTGGGCAATCAAACAACCGCTAAACCCATACCGCATCCCATAATGAATACTCTCTGCAATTTTTCACTAACCCGGCCCGAATCGGATTCATAACAATATAACGTGCTATATCCGTTAAATCCTCCTCATCCCTGAGAGCATGATCATGAAAACCCTTTTGCCAGATATGCCCCGACCACCCCAGCCTTTTATTTATCTCTTTAGCTGAAAATGATTTGAGCGAATGGATTAAATGGCCAAGTGAGCCATTGCGTAGCTTAACCAGCCAATGAACATGATCAGGCATGATCACATACGCAAGCGTCTCGACATTATCAGTCATAAACATCATTGAACGTATAACAACCCGGCCACAATACAGGTCTGTGAAAACAGGCTTACGCTGACAGGTTACAAACGTAACCAGATAGATCCGACCGGATTCAGAAAAACGGCCTTTTCGCAAAGCAGATGAACTCCCTTTCATCTTTGATTCCTTTTATAAAATTATCAGTATAAAAACACACCTTTTACAGAAACAACGTTCACCGTAGGAGCCCCTTCCAGGGGCGATAAAACCATCGCGGCGGGACGCCGCTCCTACAATACATCTACACCGTAGGAGCCCCTTCCAGGGGCGATAAAACCTTCGCGGCGGGACGCCGCTCCTACCGAGTCCAATCTAACGCCGGCGCTTACCTATACCCCTCTGGATTGTTAATCTGCCAGCGCCAGTGATCTTCAACCATCCTTTGCAGATCACACTTCGCAGCCCAACCTAATGCCTCCTGGCTGAACGACGGGTCGGCATAGCATTCAGCAATATCGCCCGGGCGCCGCTCGACAATCTGATACGGAATCTCCCGCCCTGATGCACAGGCAAACGCCTTAACAACCTCCAGGACTGAATAGCCATTGCCAGTGCCTAAATTATACTCTCTGCAGCCATGCTCCGGAGTCAGCGCACTTAATGCGCACAGGTGTCCGGCAGCAAGATCTTCGACATGGATATAGTCACGTACACCGGTGCCATCTGCGGTTGGATAGTCCCCGCCGAACACACTTAGTTTTTCGCGTTTACCTACCGCCACCTGCGCGACAAAGGGCATCAGGTTATTGGGAATTCCAGCGGGGTCTTCACCAATCAGACCACTCTCATGAGCCCCCACCGGATTGAAGTAACGCAGCAAAGATATCTGCCATTCATTGTCAGAAACCGCCAGATCTCTGAGAATATTTTCAATCATCAGCTTCGACTGACCATAAGGGTTAGTGGCTGACAAAGGGAAATCTTCACGGATGGGCACCGAAGCAGGGTCTCCATAAACAGTCGCGGATGAGCTAAACACAATACGCTTACAACCATTCTCAGCCATCACATCAAAAAGGGTCAGCGAGCCTTCAACATTGTTCTGATAATAGAGCAGGGGCTTTGCAACAGACTCCCCAACCGCTTTCAAACCCGCAAAGTGGATAACCGATTCAATAGCATGCTCTGAAAACAATCTATTCAGACATGTCCGGTCACGGATATCCCCTTCCACAAAGACAGGACGCTTACCGGCAATCTGCTCTACCCGGTTGAAGACCTCAGGATGACTGTTACAAAGGTTATCAAGCACAACAACCTCATAGCCCGCCTCAAGTAACATAACCACGGTATGAGACCCAATATACCCAGCCCCGCCGGTAACCAGAATTGCCATATAAAATCAGTCCTTAATTGATGAATATGTTAAAAGTCCCCGCCGATTCTCAGGCTCGTCGCCCCTGGAAGGGGCTCCTACAATACATTAAACCCCGTAGGAGCCCCGTCCCGGGGCGATGGCTTTATAGCCGCGAGGAGCACCTCCTACAGCGGCTTATTTTTCGGACCCGGACAAGCGTAGCGCTCGTACAGCGAACCCCGGCGCTTAAACCCACTTATCCGACTTATCCGCACAGACAATAAAGAATGGATTCAACAGGGTGTCCGGACGGGCATTGTATAACAGCGGTGTCAGTTCAGGATATTGCAGAACCTGACCTCCCGCAGCAGTTACCACTGCATGCGCCGCAGCAGTGTCCCATTCACTGGTTAATCCCAGACGCGGATAAAGATCTGCCACGCCCTCTGCCACAAGACAAAGCTTTAGAGAACTGCCCATCGAAACTACTTCGGTATCAGGCAGCCCCTTAACAAACGCTTTGAACTCATCAGTCTGATGTGAACGGCTTCCCACGACACGCCAGACAGCACCTTCAGCGGGAATCTCCGACACCCTGATCGACTCAACTTTGCCGCCGGACTCTTTAAACGCCCCATCGGCATCGCCCCAATAGGTCACATCAAGTGCGGGGGCATAAACCACGCCAAATACCGCTTTACCCTGATCGATCAGCGCAATATTGACGGTAAACTCGTCGTTCTTCTTAATAAACTCTTTTGTCCCGTCAAGCGGGTCAATCAGCCAGTATCTCTGCCATGACATGCGATCGAGATGCTCATCGGCACCCGATTCCTCCGATAAAACCGGTATCTGAGGAGTCAGTTGTTTAAGCCCGTTAACAATACAATGATGAGAGGCTAAATCCGCTTCAGTCAGCGGACTTTCATCCTGCTTTTCATACACAGCAAAATCCTGCTGATAGATCGCTATAATGGCAGCGCCCGCGCGCTTAGCCAGATCGATAATATCCTGATTATTGAACATGATGCCCCTCTCACTTTGCAAAAGTTAAAACTTAAAAATGCCAGATCTGCGGAATCAGAAACAGAGACACCACAGCTACCGTTATACTCAGCGGTATGCCTAAACGGGCATAATCGGTAAAACGATACCCCCCCGGGCCATAAACCATCAAATTAGTCTGATAGCCCAGGGGGGTGATAAAGCTCGCCGAAGCCGCAAACATAATGGCGATAATAAACGGCATATAGCTGACACCCAACTGATCTGCTACCGCCATAGCGACCGGAAACATCAGCACTGCGGCGGCATTATTGGTGATCAGTTCAGTAAATAAAACCGTTATCAGATAGATCAGAATCAGTGCCTGCCAGGGGGTTATCCCCTCATAAAACAGCAACCCGTCTGCAATAATGCGGACATTGCCCGTTTTCACCATTGCCGCCCCCAATGCAAAAGAGGACGCGATCACCATGAGCACAGACAGATCTACGTTTCGACGGGCTTTAGACACAGACACACAGCCACTTGCCAGCATAGCACCCGCAGCCATAAAAGAGGCTTCAAGAATTGATAACAAGCCCGTTGCACTGGCCAGCACCATCAACATCAGCGTCCCGATAGCCACAGGTGCCCGGGCAAAATCCGGCGGTGTCGATTCATTCAGCGCACTCACCAACAGAAAGTCTCTTCGGGAACGATACTGACTGACAAAATCGTCACTGGCTTCCAGTAACAGCGTGTCCCCCATCTGCAGCTGAATATCACCAATCTTGCCGTCCAAACGCTGCCCCTGTCGACAAACAGATAAAATGGCCGCCCGAAAACGGCTGCGAAACCGTGACTCGCGCACGGTCTGACCCAGCCCAAAAAATTCAGGACCGATCACCGCCTCAACCAGGCAGCGCTCCTGCAACGCTATACCCAGGTTTTCAAGGCCATCATGCGAGGGCACAAGCCCCCAGATCCCCCGCAGCTCATGGGCACTTTCAGGCGCACCGATAAACACCAGCACATCATCCGCCTCAAGTTCAACATCAGGAGATACCGCCGTAATTAACTGCCCCCGCCTTCTGATATCAACGAGATACCCATACGTCAGATGCCGTAAACCCGCCTGAGCAACGGTTTTTCCGACAATAGGGCCCGCCGGGTTAACAACAAGTTCAACAACATATTCCCGGGCCGATTCAAACTGCTCAACAACGCCTTTCCGGTCAGGCAGCAAAACGGGGGCTAATAAAACAATCAGCCCTCCCGCTATTATCAAAACAGGAACGCCAACCCATGCCAGATCGAACATTCCCAGGGCGACGCCGGTCTCAGCCTGCAGCAGACCGTCAACCACCAGATTGGTGCTCGTACCAATAAGGGTGCAGGTGCCGCCCAGAATCGCGGCATAGCTCAGGGGCAAAAGAAGTTTTGAAACGGGGATTCTGATCCTGCGCGCCCAGTCCTGAACAGCCGGAATAAACATTGCGACGACAGCGGTATTGTTCATAAAAGCACTGAGCAGCGAGGTTGGTATAACCACCCGCAGCAGTGAGCGCTTTTCACTTTCCGGCAGACCAAGCAACAGCTGCCCTATCCAGCGCACGGCACCGGTCTCTTTCAACCCTGCAGCGACAACATAAAAAGCCGCAATGGTAATCACCCCCGGGTTTGAAAAGCCCACCAGCGCCTCTGACGGTGTCAATACGTTGAAGATAATTAACACGCCCATGGCTGCCATTAACACCATATCTGCCGCGATATGGCTAAAAACCAGCAACAGCAATACTGAAATAAGCGTAAAGAAAGTAAGTCCCGCTAAAAATTCCATATTCCGACTTTCTGAGGCCCTGAGATTCCGCCTGATGAGAAGAGACTTTCACAAAAGACAAAATTCAAGACACTATTCTATTTAAGACACTGTTCTATTTAAGATTCTATTTAAGACACTATATGTTTAACAGTAAAGATTTGTCAGCATACCGCTAACTTTGTATGATCACAATTCTTATACAGGACATTCAGAATGAGCGGTAAGAAACTTTCGTCAACAGAGCTGAATAAGCTTAGGAAAGAAGCGGTACAGCTTCGCCTCAGTGGAGAGACTCTTGCCGCCATCAGAGAAAAAACCGGCCTGTCCAATCCGACTATTATTTCATCCCATAAACGTTTTATAGCGGGTGGCTGGGAAGCAATAAACACCGGTAAAAGAGGGCGACCGAAAACCGCCCTGTCAGGCCCCGATTCTCAACACGACTGCCTTGAGCATATGCTGACAGACCTGCCCGCAGAAAACACACTCTGGAGCAGCCAGAAGGTTCGGGACTGGTTCAGTACACACCACCATGATCTGTCACTCAAAACGATCAACCGTTATCTGAAAAGCTGGGGAATTACCGCCCCTCCTGAGTCGCACAGCACAGCCACCCCAAAAGAGTGGCTGATGCAGCATCACCCCGGGCTGAATAGCTCGCAGGGTGGCGCTCTCAATGAATTGTCCACCGATGGCATGCCTGAAAGAAAGGTACTTAAAGGCGGCATCGCCTCCTTTACCACGCCCGCCGCGCCGAGTGCAAAAGAGGACGCGATCACCATCAGCACAGATAAATCGACGTTCCGACGGGCTTTGGATACGGATACACACCGGCTCGCCAGCATAATCCCCGCAGCCATAAAGGAGGCTTCAAGAATTGATAACAAGCCCGTTGCACTGACCAGCACCATCAACAGCAGCGTCCCGATAGCCACCGGAGCCCGGGCAAAATCGGGAGGGGTCGATTCATTCAGCGCACTCACCAACAGAAAGTCTCTTCGGGAGCGATACTGACTGACAAAATCATCACTGGCTTCCAGTAATAGCGTATCGCCCATCTGCAGCTGGATATCACCAATCTTGCCGTCCAGACGCTGACCCTGCCGACACACAGATAAGATTGCCGCCCGGAAGCGACTGCGAAAGCGGGACTCACGCACGGTCTGACCCAGCCCAAAAAATTCAGGACCGATCACCGCCTCAACAAGGCAGCGCTCCTGCAACGCTATACCCAGGTTTTCAAGACCATCATGCGAGGGCACAAGCCCCCAGATCCCCCGAAGCTCATGGGCACTTTCAGGCGCACCGATAAACACCAGCACATCATCCGCCTCAAGTTCAACATCAGGAGATACCGCCGTAATTAACTGCCCCCGCCTTCTGATATCAACGAGATACCCATACGTCAGATGCCGTAAACCCGCCTGAGCAACGGTTTTTCCGACAATAGGGCCCGCCGGGTTAACAACAAGTTCAACAACATATTCCCGGGCCGATTCAAACTGCTCAACAACGCCTTTCCGGTCAGGCAGCAAAACGGGGGCTAATAAAACAATCAGCCCTCCCGCTATTATCAAAACAGGAACGCCAACCCATGCCAGATCGAACATTCCCAGGGCGACGCCGGTCTCAGCCTGCAGCAGACCGTCAACCACCAGATTGGTGCTCGTACCAATAAGGGTGCAGGTGCCGCCCAGAATCGCGGCATAGCTCAGGGGCAAAAGAAGTTTTGAAACGGGGATTCTGATCCTGCGCGCCCAGTCCTGAACAGCCGGAATAAACATTGCGACGACAGCGGTATTGTTCATAAAAGCACTGAGCAGCGAGGTTGGTATAACCACCCGCAGCAGTGAGCGCTTTTCACTTTCCGGCAGACCAAGCAACAGCTGCCCTATCCAGCGCACGGCACCGGTCTCTTTCAACCCTGCAGCGACAACATAAAAAGCCGCAATGGTAATCACCCCCGGGTTTGAAAAGCCCACCAGCGCCTCTGACGGTGTCAATACGTTGAAGATAATTAACACGCCCATGGCTGCCATTAACACCATATCTGCCGCGATATGGCTAAAAACCAGCAACAGCAATACTGAAATAAGCGTAAAGAAAGTAAGTCCCGCTAAAAATTCCATATTCCGACTTTCTGAGGCCCTGAGATTCCGCCTGATGAGAAGAGATCTTCACACAGGACAAAATTCAAGACGCTGTTCTATTTAAGATACTGTTCTATTTAAGATTCTATTTAAGATTCTATTTAAGACACTATATGTTTAACAGTAAACATTTGTCAGCATACCGCCAACTTTGTATGATCACAATTCTTATACAGGACATTCAGAATGAGCGGTAAGAAACTTTCGTCAACAGAGCTGAATAAGCTTAGGAAAGAAGCGGTACAGCTTCGCCTCAGTGGAGAGACTCTTGCCGCCATCAGAGAAAAAACCGGCCTGTCCAATCCGACTATTATTTCATCCCATAAACGTTTTATAGCGGGTGGCTGGGAAGCAATAAACACCGGTAAAAGAGGGCGACCGAAAACCGCCCTGTCAGGCCCCGATTCTCAACACGACTGCCTTGAGCATATGCTGACAGACCTGCCCGCAGAAAACACACTCTGGAGCAGCCAGAAGGTTCGGGACTGGTTCAGTACACACCACCATGATCTGTCACTCAAAACGATCAACCGCTATCTGAAAAGCTGGGGAATTACCGCCCCTGAATCGCACAGCACAGCCACTCCCAAAGAGTGGCTGATGCAGCATCACCCCGGGCTGAATAGCGTACAGGGTGGCGCTCTCAACGGATTGTCCACCGATGACATGCCTGCAAGGAAGGTACTTAAAGGCGGCATCGCCTCCTTTACCACGCCCGCCGGGCAGACAGACCCGAGAGTCCGTGGCCATTTCATCTATGCACAGGACTTCAGAGGCAAACTCTACTGGCTTGCAACCGCCGAAAAGCCCGACAGCAAGCTCATTATTCGTTTTCTGGCACTGCTCAGTCACCAGTTTAAATCGGAAATGATACTGTCCTTCCATTGTGTACCGCTGGAACGATACACCGATATTCAGCAATGGCTGGCCCGCCAGTCACAATTAACCCTGTTAACGTATTCAGCATCAATACAGAGCACCCGGCCCGTTATCACTCCGGCACACGGTGAAAAAGAATTAACTCAGTCATATGTGAGGACCACGATGGCATTAACACACCTACAGAGACTGGAAGCAGAAAGCATTCAAATAATGCGCGAAGTCGTTTCCAAAGCCGATAACCCGGTCATGCTATATTCCATCGGCAAAGACAGCGCCGTTATGCTGCATCTGGCGATGAAAGCATTTCACCCGTCAAAGCCGCCATTTCCTCTGTTACATGTTGATACCGGCTGGAAATTCCGTGATATGTATAGCTTCCGCGACGAGCTGGTGAAAAAGCTCGGTGTCGAACTGATCACCTACATGAATCCGGAAGGGCTTGAGAAGGATATCAACCCGTTCACGCATGGCTCTGCCCTGCATACCGACATCATGAAAACCGAGGGTCTCAAGCAGGCCCTGAATAAGTTTAAATTCGATGTTGCCTTTGGTGGTGCGCGTCGCGACGAAGAAAAGTCCCGCGCCAAAGAACGTATTTTTTCGTTCCGTACTGCCGACCATCGTTGGGACCCCAAAAATCAGCGGCCTGAGCTGTGGAAAAACTACAATGCCAACAAACGCCCGGGCGAGTCGATCCGGGTGTTCCCGTTGTCAAACTGGACCGAACTGGATATCTGGCAGTATATCTATCTTGAACAGATTCCGATTGTACCGCTCTATCTCTCTGCCGAACGCCCGGTTGTAGAGCGCGATGGCACGCTGATCATGGTTGATGATGAGCGTATGCCGCTGAAGCCGGGTGAAGTCCCCATGATGAAGAAAGTGCGTTTCAGAACACTCGGATGTTACCCGCTGACCGGTGCCGTTGAATCTGAAGCAGACACGCTGCCAGCCATCATTCAGGAGATGCTGCTGACCAAAACATCAGAACGTCAGGGCCGGATGATCGACCATGATTCCGCCGCATCAATGGAGAAGAAAAAGCAGGAGGGCTATTTCTAATGGCACATTCATCCGAGATGATATCTGAAGATATCGTGCAATATCTGAAAGACCACGAACAAAAAAGCCTGCTGCGTTTTATCACCTGCGGCAGTGTCGATGATGGTAAAAGTACCCTCATCGGACGTCTGCTGTACGAATCAAAACTGCTGTTCGAAGACCAGCTTGCGGCGGTTGAAGCCGAGTCGAAAAAATTCGGCACCCAGGGCGATAATATCGACTTTGCCCTGCTGGTTGATGGCCTGGCGGCTGAGCGGGAACAGGGCATCACCATTGATGTTGCCTACCGTTTTTTCTCCACCGATAAACGTAAGTTTATCGTTGCCGACACTCCCGGGCATGAACAATACACCCGCAATATGGTCACCGGGGCATCTACGGCTGACGTAGCAATTCTGATGGTGGATGCCCGCCGCGGCATCCTGACCCAGACCCGCCGTCACAGCTACCTGACATCCCTGATCGGCATTCCGCATATCGTCGTCGCAATCAATAAGATGGACCTGGTGGACTACGCCGAGAAAACCTACACCCGGATTAAAGAGGACTATATCGAATTTGCCCGGCAGATCGGTATTGAGCAGATCACCTTTATCCCGATGTCTGCACTGGCCGGCGACAACATCACCGAACCCAGCAACAACATGCCCTGGTATCACGGCACCACTCTGATGGGCTATCTGGAAACGGTGCAGGTCGATGATGAACTGATGCAGAAACAGCCGTTCCGTATGGCCGTTCAATGGGTCAACCGGCCCAACCTGGATTTCCGTGGTTTCTCGGGGCAACTGGCCAGCGGTGTTATCCGGCCGGGCGACCGCATCCGGGCACTTCCTTCAGGCAAAGAGAGCACCATTGCCACCATCTCAACCTATGATGGCAACCTTCCACAGGCCGTTGCGGGTCAGTCCGTCACGCTGACACTGAATGACGAGATTGATATCTCCCGCGGTGACATGCTCACCTCTGCGGCAGAGCCCGCATCCATCGGTAAACAGTTTGAAACGACTATTATCTGGATGCATGAAGAACCGCTGATGCCGGGTCGCACCTATCTGATGCAGATCGGCAGCAAAACCGTCACCGCATCGATCACCGATATCAAGCACCAGGTGAACGTCAATACGATGGAACACCTGGCCGCTAAAAAACTGGAACTAAACGGTATCGGCGAATGCAATATCAGCCTTGATCAGGATATTGCCTTCGATCCTTATAAAACCAACCGTGATACCGGCAGTTTCATCCTCATCGACCGGATGACCAACAACACGGTGGGCGCAGGCCTGATAAACTTTGCTCTTCGCAGAAGCACCAACATCACCGTGCAGCACACCGAAGTGAACAAAGCGGTGCGCTCATCGCTGAAGACCCAGAAGCCTTGTATTATCTGGCTAACCGGCTTGTCGGGTTCGGGTAAATCAACTATCGCCGACCTGGTCGAACAGAAACTGCTGGCATCCGGACACCACACCTACCTGCTGGATGGCGACAACGTCCGTCACGGTCTGAATAAAGACCTCGGCTTCACCGACCAGGACCGGGTGGAAAACATCCGCCGTATCGCCGAAGTATCCAAACTGATGGTAGATGCAGGCCTGATCGTTATCACCTCGTTCATCTCACCTTTTAAAGCAGAACGGCAGATGGCACGGGACATGGTTGAAGAGGGCGAATTCATCGAGATTTTCGTCAACACCCCGCTCGACGTTGCCGAAGACCGCGATGTAAAAGGCCTGTATAAAAAAGCACGCCGTGGCGAGCTGAAAAACTTCACCGGCATCGACTCACCTTACGAAGCCCCCGAAGCCCCGGAACTCGACCTGAAAACGGTAGAGATGACAGCGGAAGAAGCGGCTGACAAGGTTATTGAACTGCTTAAAAGCAAAGGGATGATATAGGGCTGAGAGCCGGGGTACGATCGTTTCACTCGTCCGATCACTGCGTTTGTCCGAAGTCCGAAAAACGGACAAGCGCAGCATCAGACAACGGACTTCGGCTTTTCAGGCTTATCGCCCCGGGTACCCAGAGGGCATGCTAACGGGGCACCCACAAGGCCGGCTCGTCCTGACCCGGACAAGCACTACAGACACCGGCTTTTAACACTCCAACTTCGAATCCTGGCTTTTAATCAATCCTGTAAGCATTTTCTGGATATCGACGAGCTCATCGCACCAGTGATTACCCGCTTCAGAAGAAACATAACCTATTCGCTGACCGATATAGACCTGGGTTTTAAGTTCTCCAGCAGAGCCCCGGGCGTAGAGATAAAACTTCCTCTTATCCCTAATCGAACCCCGCTCAAATCCCTCAGCTATATTACTGGGAATAGACAAACTACTCCGTGTAATCTGATCCTTGAAACCATAGTCACGACAATCAGCCATTGATTTATAGACTTCACAACTCAAGCGACAAGAACGTTTCCATACGTCAAGATTTTCAAACCCCATAACAACCTCCATGTTTTAAATGCAGATGTCCGAACGCAGCCTTCGGCGCTTTTCCGCTTTTCGAATCCAGTCTCTTCCTGACCTCGAACAAGCGCAGCGCTCGGACTACAGACTTCAGCTTTGCAACCTTATCACCCCGGGTACCCAGAGGGCATGCTAACGGGGCCCCCACAAGGCTGAATGTATTGTGGGAGCGGCATCTTGCCGCGATAAAACCATCAGCAAGCACTAGGTAAATCTATCGCCCCGGGGCGTGCCTCCCACAAGACCTGCTCTTCCTGACCCGGACAAGCGCCGCGCTCGGGCTACAGACCTGGGCTTTTCAGCCTTATCGCCCCGGGACGGGGCTCCTTGTATATTTAACCTTAACGATTATTTATCTTTAATAGTCGTTTCTGGGGAAGCCGCTCGCTCCTTGAAGCAGGTTTATACTGACTTCGTTTGTAGAGGGGCTCCCCACCTCATTGCTTAGTTCGAAGAGTATCATGAAGCTAGTACCAGACTTCGCATCACAAGGTTGAGCCAGCATAAAGTTCGAGGTTGGGGAACCAGAGACCATTTTATCAATTTCACGTTACGGAGTCTGCTTGTGGGTACTTTTTCCGGCATTGATATCAGTGCAAGATCCTTTGATCTTGTTATTAAAAATGAAAACGTTATCGGTAAAGCACAAACATTTAAGCAGCAGCCTGATGATTTTGAGCGAGCTGCCAAAATATTAAACAAGAAGAACGTAATACTTGTTGTGATGGAAGCAACTGGTATTTATCACTTGGATTTAGCAGTTTATCTTACAAATGCAGGTATTGCGGTTGCTGTGATTAATCCGCTGAGCAGTAAGCGATTTGCTCAGCTGAAGTTATCACAAATCAAAACCGATGCAGCTGATGCCACTTTATTAGCAGAGTATGCCGAGGTTATGAAGCCTGCGCCTTGGACGCCCCCAAAGCCCGAGTATATGGCACTCAAAGATATTGGGCGCCAGATTAATCGTCTGACAAAAGATAAAGTAAAAGCTAAGAATCGGCTACATGCCCTCCAATCTAAAACGAGTCCCGCTATTCTGATTGAAGACCTGGAAGAGAGCATTACCCTTTATGAACGTCGTATAGATCGTCTATCTACAGCGGCACTAAAGCTCATCCAGGAGGATAAGGAACTGGCGCTAATATTTGAGTGCATGATGGAGGCTAAGGGCATTGGACAGAGCAGTGCTCTCGCTATTCTTGCCGAATTTGTTGTCCTGCCTAAGGATATGAAAGCAAAGCAGGTGACCCGATACAGTGGATTAGATATACGAGTCTGCCAATCGGGAAGCAGTGTGCGAGGCGGCTCTCGTATCAGTAAGGCGGGAAATGCATACTTAAGAACTGCACTTTATATGCCTGCGTTATCAGCGTCTCGCCACGATGATAACGCACGTAAATTTAGAGAGCGGTTAATCTCAAAAGGAAAAACCAAGATGCAGGCAAATGTCGCGATTATGCGTAAGTATCTGACAGGCTTGTGGGTCGTTTACTGTCAATGCCATGCGTTTAACTCTGATAAATTGTTCAACTTTGATGAAAAAAGCCTTGAGCATTAACAGAGTATCTACAGGGGGTAATGTGCCGCGAGGGCGCGCCTCCCACAAAGCTTGCTCTTCCTGACCCGGACAAGTGCAGCGCTCGACAACAGACCTCGGCTTTTTAGCCTTATCGCCCCGGTCTCCTCGGTACGGATGTACTGTAGGAGCGGCATCTTGCCGCGATAAAACCATCAGCAAGCACTAGGTAAATCTATCGCC